>CAWJIR010000001.1:0-42439 GCA_963843015.1 uncultured Chloroflexia bacterium
ATGAAGGCGACCAGGTCGAGCCAGTGCGAGCCGATGTCGCCGACCGCGCGCAGCGCCCCGCCGCGATCCGGCTCTAGCCGCCAATTCCAGTCGGTCTCGAGCAGCAGCCAATCCTGGTAGTAACGGCCGGCGACGAGCCTTAACGCCGCCGAGCTCTCCCGTCGCGACGAGCTCGTGGGCGTGCTGGTTGAGCGGGTAGAAGCGGATGTTGAAGTTCACGGCGTTCACCTTCCCGCTGCTCGCTGCACGCTCGACGAGGTCGGCGGACTCCGCGGCGGTCATGGCCAGTGGCTTCTCGCACACCACGTGGCGATCCGCGTCGAGGATGAGTCGCACCTGTGGGTAATGGAGGTGGTTCGGCGAGGTGACGTGAACGATCTCCACGCGATCGTCGTCGAGCAGCTCCTCGACGCTGCCGTAGCCCCGGTCGATGCCGAGCTGACTCGCGCGCTCGGCGGACCGTTCCGGGCTAGAGGCGACGATGCCGTGTACGCGCACGCCGAGGCGACGGAGGGCCTCGATGTGCACGGTACCGATGAACCCGCCGCCGATGACGGCGGCCCCTATCTCACCCGTGGGCTTCACGCCCGCGAACACCCGGCTGCGGAGGGGAACAGGTCCCGGGGGAATCGCACGAGGTAATCGTACTTCTGCATGTCGCGATCCGCGAGACGGTCTATCGACGCTCGCTGCCGCTCGCCACGCGCGACCTCATCCGATCAGATCAGCCCGCAACGACGAGGTCGCTGAATTCGCCCGTCTCGGCATCCTTGACGATGAGCTTCTGGCGGCCGTCGGGCAGGAGCTCGCGCTTGATGACGACCTTACCGTCGATGACCTCGGGCTCGATCCCGATCCGCGGTGTGACCCCGCCGCGCCACTCGACCAGCTCGACCGGCTCCCACTGGCGGCTCCTCGCCGATCGATAGCTGGCGTCCATGACGGCATTCACGATGTATCCGTCGTACAGGGTCTCGCGCGGCTGCCGGCGCGTGTCGAGCGCGTCGAACATGTCCGTGAACATGTCGATGAAGCCGAGCTCGCTCATCTCGTCGCCGAGCGGGAAGAGCCAGCCAGCGTTCGTCTCCGCCTTCTCTGCGACGTAGCCGCGGGCACCTCTGGTTGTGAAGATCTCTAGGCCTGTGCGCAGGGAGTGGTTGATCCAGATCGTGCCATGGGTGCCTGCGACTTCGTCCCGGAGATCCATGCCACCGCGAAACGTCCAACTGACCTCGAACTGGCCGATGGCGCCCGATTCGAAGTGGATCAGCGCGACCGCGTTGTCGTCGTCGGCGATCGGATGGACGAGCGTGTCGGTGTGACACATGACCTCTACCGGCCGGTTGCCCTTGCCAACGAACCCGCGGATAACCTCGATGCAGTGGCATCCAAGGTCGACGATCGCTCCGCCACCAGTCAGCCGGCCGTCCCAGAACCACGCGGAATGCGGTCCCGGATGCGTCTCGCGCGATCGGACCCAGGTGACGTCTCCGATCACTCCTTCCTCGACGGCAGCCATCGCCTTGAGCGCCTTCGGCGTGTAGCACAGGTCTTCGAGGTAACCGCCGAACACTCCGGCGCGCTCCACCGTCTCCAGGATTCGCCGAGCCTCGTCGGCGTTTCGGCCGAGGGGCTTCGTGACCAGGACCGCCTTTCCCGCGGCGACCGCCGCCTCGACCGCTTCGACGTGCAGGTGGTTCGGCACGCCGACCACTACGACATCGGTCTCTGGGTCCGAGATAGCCGCGACGAGATCGGTCGTGTGCTCGGGGATATCCCAGCGCTGGCTGAAGGCGCTCCCGCGCTCCTCGGTCCGCGAGTACACCACGCGAACGCGATCGCGGCTGCGCTGGGCGTGGAGGGCAGCGGTGTAGAGATCAGCGATCAGTCCGGCGCCCAGCATCGTGATCGAGTGGCCACGCATGTGAGTCGATTCTAGGGTCTGGCTGGGGACCGATGACCGCCGAAGGCATGCGCGTCGGCGCAGAGGTGCGGACTCACCTCTTCCGCAGGGTTGAGCTCGGCCCCCCGAGTCGGGCGAAAGGATTGCGACGCCAGCACCGGCGCGTGGGTGGTGGGCGACACTGGACTCGAACCAGTGACCTCTTGCATGTCAAGCAAGTGCTCTAACCAGCTGAGCTAGCCGCCCCACGGGGACGCCGATTGTGCCGGACCGCGCGGCGGCCGGTCAATCAGGCGGGTCAGTACTCGGCGGGGGCGCGCAGGTTGCCGAGGACCCGGGCGATCTCCGTCCGGTACCGAGCGCCCGCCGGGTGGCGAGCGAGCCAGTAGAGGTACGAGGGATCGCTCTCCGCCAGCTCCTCGATCGACCGGCCGGCGTAGTGGCCGAAGTCGACGACGTGCGGATCGAAGGTGGATGACGCCCAGCCAGGACCGACGGGCGTCGTCTCGCCGTTCCCCACGTCATAGGCGCGGTTCGGATCGCCGGTCGCGTCGGCGTTCGGGTCGGGAGGGTCGGTCGGGTTACCCATCCTGGCGGCGCATGGTACGCCTCGTTCGCAAGGGGCGCGGGGTCAGGCGACCGGAGTCCGGTCGGTTCGCGCTGGTGGAGGCCCTGCCGAGCGTTCGACCGCCACGAGACGGTTCCCACCCACAGCATGAATGCCGACAGGCCAAGCAGCACGATCGGAATCCCGAGTCCCGGGAAGGACGATGTTCACGAGGTCGGCGATGATCGGCGCCATCAGGACCGGGAAGAACGAGGCCACCGAGAGCAACGTGTTCAGGATGCCGAAGATCCGGCCGCGGACGTCCGGCGGCAGCTCCTCCTGGAGCGACGGTCTGGGCCGGGATCGCGATCAGGGCATAGGCGATCCCCGCTCCGAAGGCGACGACGATGACGAGGGCGATGACCGACAGGAGCGAGCCGAAGATCCCCGGCAGGTTCTCCTCGATCGGCTGGAGTGCCGGGCTCACGATGTCCACCGCCGGGCCGACGAGGGCGATGGCCAGCAGCATGACCGACGGTCAGGAACAGCCCGACGTCGATGAGCAGCCGGCTGCGGCAGGTACTGCCCGAACGAGTTCAGGAACAGGATGCCCATGACCGCGCCGAGCCCGGCGGGTCCCATGATGAAGAAGATGTCCTCCGGGCTGAGGCCCAGGACCGTGGTGGCATAGCCCGGCCCCAACGCCCCGAGGACGCCGATGATCGAGGCACCGATCCCGAGGTAGCGGAGCGACCAGCCGATCCTCGGCGTGCGCCGGACGAAGGCAATCCCCTCTCGGAGCTCCTCGAGGACGTGGGTCATCGTGCGGCCGGCGTCGAACGGCCGCGGCGCCTTCTCGGGCTTGACGCTGGGCAGCGGGATGATCACCAGCGCGGCGAGCGCGAACATGACCGAGACCACGACATAGACCGCGTTCGGCGCCGAGGGTGGTCAGCAGCAACGGACCGATGACACCGAACCCGATCCCGAAGGTCGCGTTCACGGTCAGGATGAAGACCGAGTTGGCGGCCATCAGGTGGCGCCGCTCGACGAGGCGGGTGATGGCGACCAGCTCGGCCGGCCCGAAGAACGCGCTGATGGTCGAGATCGCGAAGTTCAGGACCAGGATCGGCGAACACGTTGGCGCCGAGCGCCGATGAACAGGGCGCAGCCCACCGCCCGGCCGAGGTTGGACGCGATCATGATCCAGCGCGCATCGCTGCGCTCGACGAGGACGCCGGCCAGCGCGCTGAAGACGACGGCCGGGACGAGGAAGGTCAGGATCAGGAGGGCGTTGGCCGTGTTCGAGCCGGTTGCCCCCACCACGACCGCCATCAGCGCGGCGAGGACCATGTTGCTCGCGAGCTGACTCAGGACCTGGGCCGACCACAGGAAGACGAAGTTCCGGTTGCGGAAGACGCTCCCGGTCCCCGGCGGCAGACCCGGCTGCAGACCGGCGGCATCTCGTCGGACAGCTCGATGTGGGTCATGCGGCCGGCTCCGGGCCGTGCTCGAGGTGGCCGGTGTATCGGCGCTCGACGTCAAGCCGATCGAGCAGGATCCGCCGTTGGCAGCTGGCGCAGACCAGACCGATGTCGGCGCCCAGCCGGACGACCGACCATTCATGGCCGCCGCAGGGGTGAGCCTTGCGCAGGGTGATTCGGTCGCCCAGGCGCAGCTCGACCGGGACGGCCATCACACGCTCGCCTCGTTGGCGGTCACCCCGGTGAAGTTCCAGCCATCGATCCGCACCGCCGGGACACGGCTGACGATGCCGGTGTAGTCGGCGCCGACCAGCCGGGTATCGGCCGACAGGGCCGAGATTCGCGAGAACGCGTCCGGAATGGACTGCGTGAAGCGGAGGTTGCGAACGGGTCCGGCGACCGCCCCATGCTCGATGAGGAACGTCCCGTCGCGGGTCATCCCGGTCAGGATCCCCTTCTTGGGGTGGACGATGTTCACGTAGTGGAAGCGGGTGATGAGCAGGCCGCGCTCGACGCCCATCGACCAGCGCGTCGCGCGGGGCCGCACCCGGAGCCATGAACAGGTTCCAGCACAGCGGACCGAAGGTGTTGGGGGCCGGCAGCCCGTGACCGGTCCGTGGCACTCCGGCCCGATGCGCGGTGGCGCTGTCGTGCGCCGTCTCGCGGGCGACTCCCTGCGGACACGAGCTCGACCCGCCGCTTGGAGACACCCTCGAAGTCGATCGCGTTCGGGATGCCGGTCGGGTCCCGCGCCATCGTCCCAGATCGTCACGTTCGTCCCGAATACCTGCTGGCCCAGCTCCACGCATGCCCTCCCCTCCTCGATGGCGAGCCCGGAGAAGGCCATGAAGGCGAGGTATTCGAGAACTTCGGCCACGGCGTACTCGCCGAGCACGACGGTGTACTCCCCCGGCTCGACCTCGCTCGGCGCGGCGGCGCGGGCCGTTCGCTCGGCCGCCTCCTCGCCGACGGCATCGGGGGTCGATCTCGCGATGGTCGGTGCTCGATCCCCTGGGCGTAGCCGGTCTCCCCGGCCGGACCGATCATGACCGTCACCAGCTTGGCCTGGGTCACCCGGTTCGAGGCGACGAGACCCGTCGAATTGGCGATGGTCAGTCGCTGAGCCTCGAACGAGTAGGCACCGCTGACGGTCAGGCCCCGGGCGACACCGGCGGCGATGACCGCGCCGGCACCCTCCGCTCGGGACGCGGGGTCCGCATCGGCGGTGGCGTCCACCCAGCCGAGCTCGGAGTCAGTGCCCGTCCCGTCGGCCAATGGCGCCGGATCGGGGTCGGGGGAGGCGTGCGCCGCGATGGCGGCCGCCCTGGAGACCACCTCCTCGATCCCGGTTGGGTCGAGCCGGTTGGTCACCGCCACGCCGGTCCGCCCCTCGTGCCGAACGCGGACGCGGAGCGTCGCATCGCGCTCAGCGAGGTTCTGGTGGATGTGCGAACCCGCGAACCGGGTCAGGGCCAGGTCGCGCTCGGTCACCATCGCCTCGCCCTCGGTGCCGGGTTCGAGCCGTCCCAGGGCGGCCGCCGCCACCTCGTGGCCCAGGGCGTCGCGGCCTACCATCGGCCGACTCCCACCTGGACCCCGCGAAACCGCGCCGGGCGCGGCCCCGTGCCCGACCGCGGCGGTCTGCATCGGTTCGCCCTTGCCGCAGTACGGCTCACCCCACTGCCGCCATTCGCCCGGCCCACAGATCGCGTCACACGACGCCCAGAACCGCGGCGTGATGCCGGTGTAGGTCGGGTTCCGGACCATGCCCGCCCGCTTCCCGTTCTTGATGAGCCAGCCGATCTGGGTCCCGAACTGGAAGTTCAGCCGCCGTTCGTCGATCGACCACGACCGGTTCGTGCCGAGCAGGATGCCGTCATCGGTATCGGCGATGAGGTCCTCGAGCGATCCGGCGTCCCCCGGCCGCAGGCTCACGTTGGTCATCCGGATGAGCGGCAGGTTGCGCCAGCTGGCCGCCCGGCTGCTGCCCATGGATCGGCGCCCGATGACCGGCGCCGTCTCCCGCGACGTGAGGTAGCCGACGAATTCGCCGGCGCTCACGAGCGGCACGTTCTGGGCCGGCACGCCCTCGTCGTCCCATCCAAAGCTGCCCAGCCCGCCGGGCGCGGTGGCATCGGCATCGATGTGGACGATCGGCGACCCGTACTGGAATCGGCCCAGGCGGTCGGTGGTCAGGAAGCTCGTGCCCGCGAAGGACGCTTCCATGCCGAGCACCCGGTCGAGCTCGGTGGGATGCCCGCACGACTCGTGGACCTGGATCGCGACCTGCGAGGCCTCGAGGATGACGTCCATCTGGCCCGATGGACACTGCGGGGCTTCGAGGAGCGCCACCGCCTCCTCGCCGATGCGCTGGCCGTTGTCCGCGAGATCCATCTCCCGGATGGCCTCGAAGCCGCCTCCCACGACCTGGCCGCCGAGCGATTTCGGGAAGCTCCGCTCCTGGCTTTCGTGCTCGTTGACGGCGGTGGCCGTCAGGCCCGCGCCGCACGAGACGAGGTCCTGCGACACGCGGGCGCCCTCGCTCGACGCGAACTGCTTGCGATCGCGCGCCGCCTCCATGGTCGACTCGCGCAGCGAGACGCCCTCCGCCCGGGCCATGGCGGCATCGGCCTCGAACAGGATCCGGAGCTTCTCCTCGAGCGCCACGGCGAACGGGTCCTCGACGACCGGAGTCGCCCACTCGCCATGCTGCGGCGGGCTGTCGTCAAGCACGACCGCCGGACCCCCCGCCAGGCGGCTGGCGCGGGCAATGGCCACGGCCCGGAGGGCGATCCGCTCCGCCTCGGCGAGGTCGAGGTCCCGGCTCGAGGCGAATCCCCATGCCCCGTCGACCAGGGCCCGAACCCCGAAGCCGGACGAGCGGGCGCTGTCAGCCGCGGCCAGTGACCCGTTCTTGACGGTCAGCGACTCGGCCTCGTGCTCGACGACGCGGACATCGGCGTACGTCGCCCCCGAGCCGGTGGCCGCGTCCAGGGCGCGGGCCATGAGGTCGTCCATCACGCGGTCCTCGTCATGCGGTCATCGTCATTCAACTGGTGTCGCCGCCTCAGGCGTGAGATTCCGACCGGTGGCCGGCAGGCGGAGCGAGGCCGTCGGGCTCACGGTGATCGTGGCGCGCACGAACTGCTCGAGCTGGGTGACGATCCCTCCGGGACGCTGGAGAGCGGCGACCAGGCCGTCGGGGTCACCGATCGCGGTGAGGGTAAAGGTCCGATCGATCGGCGCGCCGTCAACCTCCAGCGCGCTCGCCCCCTGGACCACGATCGTGGCGGCGGTGATCCGCGTCCCATCCACCGCCAGCGCCTCGGCCCCGGCGTTGCGCAGCTCGTTGACGAGGTCATTCACGGCGATGGCATCCAGGTCGCCGCTCACCCGCACGATGATGCCCTGTCCCTCGACGGCCGCCAGGCCGGAGTAGGCCCGGATCCGCCGCAGCTCCTCGCGGCTGACGTCGAGCGCGCTCGGTCCCTGCCGCTCCCGCGGCCTGGTATTCGGCCAGCAGGCCGCTCTGCTCCTGCAGCGCCGCGCGGAGCTGCCCGTTCGCCGTCGGACAGGGTCTGGATCCGCGTCGAGAGCTCGGCCACCGGCAGGCTGGTCAGCTCGGTGGGACGGGTCTGCGATCGGAATTGCGCGACCAGGGCAAGACCGATGAGCAGGGCAATGAACGCCATGCGTGAGCTGGGCGACCCTGGTCCGCATCAGTCGAGGTCCTCGACCGGCACCGCCCAGCGGAGGCTGGTCGAGCCGATGAACGGCGGGAGGCGGAGCTCGGCGGCGCTCACCATCGCGTACTCGAGGTCGAAGGCCTCGATCCGCTGCGCCACCCGCCCGAGGTACGCGGGATCGGCGCGGAACCGCTCGTCGAGGTTTCCCGGGCCGATGGCCTCCAGGCGGTACGGCGGCGACAGGAATGCGGTGTTGACCAGGATCGAGGATCCGACCCCGTAGATCGAGGTCGTGGCGACGACGCGCTCCCCGTTGATCGTGATCGCCTCCGCGCCGGCGTTCCACAGCGCCGCGACGAGGTCGCGCAGGTCGTCGGCCAGGACGAGGTAGTTGGCCGGGTTCTCACCCGGCGGCAGCAACCGGCGCGAGTCCGCGATCTCGATGACGACTCCCGGTCCGAGGACCTCGGTCAGGCCCGCCGCGAGGCGGGTTTCGGCCAGCTGCGCGTTCACGGCAGCCAGTGAGGTCTGCGAGCCCTCGCTCTGCTGCTGGATGTCGGCCAGCTCCGATTCCACCGCGACCAGCTGGGCCTGGAGCAGCTCCTGCTCCTGCTCGAGTGCCACGGCCTGCGCCGCAAGGGCCTGCTGGGCGGAGGTCGTGTACGAGGTCCGCTGCAGCTCGCTGTTCCACTGCGCCGCCGCCACGAAGCCCAGCGCGCCGAGCGCGAGGGCCATGCTCAAGTATCCAGCCCGGCCTGATGCGGAGCCGATCACGCGTGCGAGTCGGGTGCGTCGCCGTCACGGCGACGGCCCTCCGCCTGGCGGCGCCACTCGACGCGCGCGCCAGACCGCGACGCCGAGGAACACCACGCCGACGACCACGAAGCCGATGATGAGCCACCACACGAGGTCCTGTGAACCACCCGCTTCGTCCGGCTGTGGGGCCGTCGACGGCTGCTGCCACGGACCCCTCCTGCGGCGGCAGCGGGACATCCGAGCGACCGAGCGGCAGCGCCTCGACCGGCTCGCGGTTCGGTGACCCCGAACGCGGCGAAGTAGTCGGCACGAATGTCGTCGAACGCATCCCCGGTGCCGGCTTCGATGGCCTCGCTGTCGGTGGCTCCCGATCGGTAGGCATCCATGATCGTGGCCATCGCATCGGTCCCGTAGGTCGGCGATGATGTGGTCGATCATCGTGGCGCCCTGGGCGTACGCCAGCCGAGCGCCGCGGCCGTCAATCGGGAACGCGCCGGTGATGGCCTCGAACGCCATCAGCCCGTCCGCGGTGCCGGCCTCCAAGCGGACGAGGTCCGCCTCGGTCTCGGCGTTTCCGAGCTCCGACCACACCGCGATGCCCTCGTTGAGCCACGACGCCGGTTCGTGGAACGGGTTCGTCGCTCGCATCGTGGAAGACGACGTGCGTCACCTCGTGCGCGATCGTCGTCTCGAGGAACGCCTCCGATCCGGCCCCGAGCCACATGAACACCGTGCGCAGGTACGGATACGTCGCGGCGCCCACCCACTCCCGGGTGCTCGGTCCAACCGCCCCGATGAATGCCTCACGTTCGTCGTAGACGAAGATCTCGATCGGATCGGCGAGGGGGCGGCCGAGCAGGTCCGCCGGCGGCATCGGCCGCGTCCCCGGCCAGGTCGCCAAAGGCCCGCGCGATGGACTCGTTCGGCCCGTACCAGTGGACCGTGGCCGATCCGATCTGGGCCTGCTCCCAGCGAGGCCCGGCCGATCGTCGTCGTAGAGGAGCGTGCTGCTCGGCGCTGAGCGTGACCGCGTCGCCGGTCACGGCCCGCCATTGGTACGCGACGGGTGTGTTGGGCGGGACGTAGTCATTGGTCATGTCGCGGCGGTAGTCGAGTCCCCCGCCTTCGAGCTCGACCGGGACGACCAACCGGTCCTCGTTGCCGAACCCGAGCAGCAGCTCGACATGATCCGGATCGCTGCCGACCCACGACGCGGAGAAGGTCATGTCCACCCCGAAGGTCGCATCCGCCTCGAGATCGGCGAATCCCCCGCCGGCGCGGACGACAGCCGGTCCACCGGCCACCGCGAGCCACCCACCGGCCAGAACGGCAACCAGGCAACCCGTCGCCAGGCGGACGGCGAGTCGCGACCTCAATCGGCCCATGACACCCGCCCGAAGTCGAGGAGCCCCACGGTGAGCGTCCCGACCCCGTTCAATCCGTCGCGGACGAGCCAATGCGTGGCATCCCACGACCAGGGGATGACCGGCGCCTCGGCATCGACCTCGGCTTCGACGGCGAGGTACGCCGATCGCTGCGCATCGGGATCGGTTGCCTCGGCCGCCGCCTTCATCAGGTCGACGAAGGCAGGCGTCGTTCCACCGACCATAGTTGGACGCCGCGTCGGGCAGCAGGAGGAGCCCGTAGAGGGCGTAGGGCGAGGGGTAGTCGGTGATCCAGTTGATGGTGTACACCGCCGGCGGACGCACGGGCAGGATGCCGAGGTAGTCCCCGAAGTCCATGGACTCGACGGCGATGTCGACCCCGAGCTCCTCCCGCCACACCGCTACGGCCGGGCCCGACGTCCAGCCCGCTCGCGTTCACGACGATGGTGCCGAGGTCCGCCCCGTCGGGGTAGCCGGCCTCCTCCAGGAGGCGTCGGGCGGCGTCCGGATCGGCGTCCTCGTCGGGCGGCGGTCCATCGGGCCAGAGCGCCGGCGGGACGAGGCTGGTGGCCGCGGTGGCCGCCGCGCCCGATGCCAGCTCCACCAGGCGGGCGTGGTCAAGGGCGAGCGCAAAGGCGCGCCGCACTCGGGCATCGTCGAACGGCGGACGGGTCGTGTCGAAGCCGAAGTACTGAACGCTCAGCGAGGCCGCCTCGTGGAGGAATGGCCCGAGGTCCGCGTCATACCGGATCCACGTGGCGTCGCCGGAGAACACGGTCGCCAGATCGATTTCGTCGGCGGCAAAGGCCTCCGGCGCGCTCGTCTCCACCTCGGCCACCCACACGAGCTCGCCGATCGGCGGCGGACCGGCGACGTACTCCGGGTTGGCGGACAGAACCAGGTCCAGCCCGTCGAGCCGTTCGGCCACGTATGGACCCGAACCGACGAAGTCCCCGACAGTCTGCCAGTCGGGGCTGGCGTCCGCATTCGGCGGGACCACGAACGCCGTGGGCGTGGCCGCCAGCGCCGGAAAGTGACTGGCCGCGTGCTCGAGGTGGACGACCAGCACCTGGTCCTCGGGCGCCTCGATACCGACCTCGTCCGCGGAGCCGGTCCCGGCTCGCCATGCGGCAGCCCCCTCGATGACGGTCAGCACGTCCGGCGCAAGCGCTCCGGTCGCGGGATCGAGGATCCGGAGCCACGAGCGGCGGACATCGGCGGCGGTCAGGGGTGTCCCGTCGCTGAAGCGCAGGTCGTCGCGAAGGTGGAACGTGTACGTTCGGCCCTCGTCGCTGACCTCCCAGCGGTCGGCCAGCGAGGCATAGACCGATCCCTCCTCGTCGATCCGGGTCAGGCCGGCGTAGAGCTGCAGCAGGAGCTGGACGTCACTCGCATCGGAGATGAAGGCGGGGTCCAGCGTCCCGATCTCGCCGGCGAGATAGCGCAGCGGACGACCGCCGGCCGACGCAGGCTGAGCGGCAGGAGTGATGACGGCGAAGAGGGTGAGGGCCGCGACGAGCAGCCCGGCCGCCGCGCTCAGGCGGCGCATGCCAGGGTCAAGGGCAGCTCCCGGACCAGGCCGGCGTCGTCGATCGGCGGCGCACGGCCGGTAGTATAGGTGGCCGTGGAGCAGGCCCATGAGCACCGGTTCCGCCACCAGCCGGCCGGGTCGCTCACCCTTCGTCAGTTCGTCGAGTCCCTGCGGCGCTGGACGCCGGAGATGCGTCAGATCGCCCAGATCGCGCTGACCCGGACCGACGCCGAGCGGCAGCAGTATCTCCAGGGCTTCCATCACGGGCACGCCGAGCGTGAACCGTCGTCGCTGGACTCGTTCGTTCGCTGGGCGTACTCCGATCCGCGGGTGGACGCGGTGCCGGCCCTCCTGGCCGAGATCGAGCGACCGGAGGACGAGTACGCGGGAGCGCTGATTCACGAGGCAGAGACCCTCGTCCGCACCCGCGGCGAAGGGCGAACGCCGGCTCAGCGCGTGGCGGACTACCTCGGCCTGCTGGGCACGGAGAGCAGTGAGCGCGTGCGAGCGACCCTCGCCACGTTGCTCCCCGCCGGCACGCCGGAGGCCGTCCTCACGGCGACCGTCCGCCAGATGCGCCGCTCCTGGCTGGACATCTACGGGGACGACCCGTTCTTTGCCGAAGACTGACCGATCACGGCTGCCCCGCGCTGATCGCGGCCCTGGCCGTCGCGCTCCAGCTGGCCCTGCTCGTCGCGCCGGGCCCGGTCAGCGCCCATGCGCTGCTGGTGGATGCCGACCCCGCGCCGAACAGCGTCATCCCGGCCACCCCATCGACGCTGACCCTGTTCTTCAGCGAGGCGGTTGATCCTCAATCGGTCAGCATTCGGGTCCTGAACTCGGACCAGCGGCCGGTCGTCGGTGTCGGGCCGCCGATCCTCGACGTGTCAGGCCGGGTCGTGCGGGCCTCCCTGCCGAAGCTCGACCCCGACACCTACACGGTGGATTACGTCGTGGTGTCGGCCGTTGATGGACACCCGACCGCGCAGGTCTATGCCTTCGTCTTCGATCCGACCGGAACCGAGCCGCCGCCGTCGGTGCCACTGCCCACCGAGCCCACGACGCCACCCGACCCGCTGGGGATCGCGGCCCGCTGGGCGGCGACCGTTTCGACACTGCTCCTGGTCGGCACCGTCATGGTGTGGGCGCTCCACCGAGCGTGGATCGGGGCCGAGGCCCGCGTGCCCGTTCCATGGCCGTTGCTGGCGGTGCTGGCGGTCGCGGCGCGTCATCGGCCTGGTCGCCTACGTGGCCCGAGCGGCCACCGTCGCCTTCGCCGGAGGCGCATGGCCACCTCGAGAGTCTCCCCTTCGATCCTCTGGGGCCGTTCGGATGGACACTCGTTCGCGATCGCCATGCGCATCGCGCTGGCGGGCGCCGTGAGCGCGCTGGTGATCGCCGCCACCGCGAGTGTGGCCTCGGGGCGAGTCCGTCTGGCTGGCGCGTCGGCGTGGCGGGCGGCGTCGACGCTCGTCGGGCTCAGCCTCACCAGCCATGCGGCCGCGCTCGGCGGTCCGCTCGGGGCGGTCGTCGACGCGCTCCACCTGTTCGGCATCGCCGCCTGGCTGGGCGCCATCCCCGCGGTCGCCCTCCTCGCCCGCCGAACGGGCGATCGCCGATCCGCGTTCGTCGCCCACGCCAGGGTGGCGCTTGATTGCCGCCCCACTCGTGATCCTGACCGGGCTCGCGAACTCGCGGCTGGTGGTCGGGGATGCCCGCGAGCTCGCGGCGGCTGGCTACGGGAACCTGCTGCTGGCGAAGGCGCTGCTGGCGTCGCTGGCGCTCGGCGTCGGTGCCGCGAACTACTTCCTGGCCCGCAGCGCCGGCCCGCGTCGGCTGGCCGGGCTCGCCCTGGGAGAGGTCGCGCTGGCAGCGGTCGCGGTCGTGGTCGGGACGACGATGGTCAGCATTCAGCCGGCCAACGACCGGCCGCCGTCCGCCGTGGATCCGCGACTCGGGCGTCGCGCACCTCTACGCCGAGGGCGGGGAGTCCAGCGTCGCACGGCATCGTGGACCTGCCGGAGCCCGGCGTGCAGTCGTACTCGTTCGCGGTGGCCGATCCCGAAACCGGGGCCGGACGCGAGGACGTGGCCCAGGTGACGGTGACCTTCGTGCCGCCGACGGGTTCCGACCTGCCGCCGAGCGACCGAGCTGGCGCTGCCCACCCAGCGGACCGTGGATCTGGACCCTGCGCGGCGCCTTCACGCCGGTGGTCGGGACATGGGACCTGGAAATCGCCGTCCGCCGCGGCCGCCTGGTGGAGGACCAGATGGCGGTGCCGCTCGCCGTGCGCCAGGTCTTTCGGCCGACACCGCTGCCACCGCCGACCACGGGCGGCGTGGTGCTCGGGGTCCTCGCCGCTCCCACCGCGGGATTCCCCGCTGGAGCCGCCGGGTGGGCCGTCCCCGTCGGCCTGCTCGGCGTCGGCGCGGCCTGCCTCGCGCTCGAGCGATGGCGTTCGCCGGCTCCGGCCGGCCGGCGCCGGCTCCTGCGCGGCATCCGGCTCGGCGCCGTGGCAGCCGCGGTCGCGGTGGGCGTGTCGCTGCTGGCCCGGGACGTGGTCGCGGTCGCCAACCGCGCGCCCGACGCGTGGGTCGCGGCCGTGAACCCGTTGGCCGACGATGTCGCGGCGGTCAGCGCCGGCGAGGCGGTGTACCAGGCGAACTGCGTCAGCTGCCACGGTGCCGACGGCGCGGGTGATGGACCGGCTGCCGGCGACCTCGCGCGGCCACCAGCGGACCTCGCCGGGATCGTGCCGTACCGGCTCGACGGGGAGCTGGCGTGGACGATCGGCGCCGGCGTGGCCGGGACACAGATGCCGGCCTTTGGGACTACGCTCTTGGAAGGCGAGCGCTGGGAGCTGGTGAGCTTCCTCCGCTCGCGCTGGCCATCCGAGGCACCCGAGACGCCGCCATGAGGTCGAACTGCGCATGAGTCGCCGTGAGTGCCGGGCTCGCCACGATCGTCCTGCTGGGCCTGGCTGCGGCCGCCTGCGTCCCCTCAACCGGCGTGGACTGCTCCGATCCAGCGGTCACGATCGATGCGACGGTCACCGAGTCGGCCATGGAGCCATCGGCCATCTCGGTCTGTCGCGGCCAGGACGTGACCCTGGTCGTGACGAGCGAGACCGATGGGGTCTTGCACATTCACGGCTATGACGACCAGGTGCCGGCCACGCGCCCTCACCCCGGGCGAGGACCAGACGCTCGCATTCACCGCTGATCACGCCGGGCAGTTCATCATCGAGCTGCATGCGCTTTCCGGTCAGGAAGAAACGGAGATCGGCGTTCTCACCGTCAATGAGCCCTAGGCTGCGACTCGCCAGCGGCGGCCGCGATCGGGCTCGCGGCCGCCCTGCTGCCGGACCGCGACGCTGGCGCACGCATTCGGATCGTCGTTCCCGCTCCCCGTCCCGCTGTGGCTGTACCTGGCCGGGGCGGCGGTGGCGGTCGGCGCCTCGTTCGTGGTGGCCGCCGTGGTCGTTCGGCCACCGTCCGATCCCCCGCAGTACCCGACCCGACCGGTTCCCGAGACGGTGGCCCGGGTTGGGGGCATCGGTCTCCGAATCCTCGGTTTGGCCTGGTGGTACGGCGCCATCATCACCGGCTTCGCGATCGGCGGTATCACGTACCTTCCCGCCGTCCTGTTCTGGGTTGGCATCTGGGTCGGCGTCCCGATGGCCGCGGCGCTGCTCGGCAATCCCGTGGCCCTCGCTGAGCCCGTTTCGCACGACCTACGACGCGGTGGACGGACTCGTCCGCTGGCTCGCGGGCGGGCGGCGCCTCGACCTCGGGATCCGGATCCCCAACCTCGGTCGCGGCCCGGCCGTCGCCCTGCTCTTCGTCTTTCTCCTGCTCGAGCTCGTCTGGGCCGACCGCCTCAACCCGGTGTCGCTGGCCTCGTTCCTGACCATCTACACCGCGCTGACGCTGATCGGGATGGTCCTGTTCGGCAGCGTGGCCTGGCTGCGCTCGTTCGAGATCTTCGAGATCCTCAGCGGCTGGTTCGGGCGCGTGGGGCCGGTTGGCCGGCGCACGCGGCGCGCGGACCTGTGCGCGGACTGCACCGATGGATGCCAGCCCGATCGCTGCGTGGACTGTGCCGAGTGCATGGCCGCGCGGGACGGCGGCGACCAGACG
This sequence comes from uncultured Chloroflexia bacterium, assembly GCA_963843015.1. GTDB lineage: Bacteria > Chloroflexota > Limnocylindria > QHBO01 > QHBO01 > DASTEQ01. The sequence continues at coordinate 15,432 of CAWJIR010000001.1, forward strand.
GTCGAGCTCCGGTGGTGGATCACCGGCCTCACCGAGCGGACGCCCGGCGAATGGGGGGACGCCGCGTTCATCATCCTGGCCCTGGCGGGCGTGACGTTCGATGGCCTCCTCGAGACGTCGCTGGGTGGGAGCCTCCTGTCGATCCTCTTCGTGCCCCTGTCCGCGCGCGTTCGGGCCGCTGGCGGCGAGCTACCTCGCCCCGGCCAGCCTCCTCGCCGGGGTGTTCGGCCTGTTCCTCGGAGCGTTCGCCGTGGCCGCGGCACTCACCCGGCGCATCGGGCAGGTGTGGGGCGGTGAGGCAGGCCCGTCATTGGGCCGCGTCATGGGCATCTACGCCCCCACCCTGCTGCCGATCGCGGCCGGATACCTCGTCGCCCACTACCTCACGCTCGTCATCCAGGGCATCGCCTGGCTGCCGTTGCTCCTGGTCGACCCGCTTGCGCTGGCGCCGGTGCTCGACGTCATCCCGACGTCCGCCATCTGGTATCTCTCGGTGGCGGCCATCGTCGGCGGCCACATCGCCGCCGTCGTGCTCGCCCATCGGCTGGCCCTTCGCGACCAGTCGTCGCGGCCGATCCTGGCCGGGCTGCCGCTCGTCATCCTGATGATCGGCTACACCATCCTCTCCCTGTGGATCATCGCCCAGCCCATCGTCATCGAGCCGGCGTGACCCCGTGGAGCTGAGCCTCGCGCTCGCGTTCGCCGCCGGCGTGGTCTCGTTCCTCACGCCGTGCGTGCTGGCCCTGGTGCCGGTCTACGTCGCCATCCTGGCCGAGGCCGCCGTCGACGGTCCCGTCGACCGACGCGTCGGCGCGGTGGCCGTCGCCGCCGCGGGCATCGGCTCTCGACCGGTCCTCGCCCAGGCCGGCCTGTTCACGCTCGGGTTCAGCGCCGTGTTCGTCCTGCTCGGCATCTCGGTCGGCCTCATCGGCATGACCCTCTTTCGCGAGCCGCTCGTTCGACAGATCGCGGGCATCGTCGTGATCGGTCTGGGGCTGCTCATGACCGGCCTGTTCGGGCCGATCCTCGACCGCATCCCGCGACCGGTCGGCGTGGCGCCATCCCCCACCGGCCGTGCCACGCGCACCTTCGGCCTGGGCGCCCTCGTCGCGGTGGGCTGGACCCCGTGCATCGGCCCGGTCCTGGGCGCCATCCTGGCCATGGGTGCGTCGACCCAGGACGTGGCCGCCGCCACGCTGCTCCTGGTCGCCTACGCGGCCGGGCTCGCGCTCCCGTTCCTCATCGCGGCCGCGTTCCTGCCGCGCGTCACGCCCGCCCTGCGCTGGCTGCGGGCCCATGAGCGCCCGATCCAGATCGTCTCCGGTCTGGCGGTGGCGGCCGTCGGGCGTCCTGATCGTGCTCGACGCCTTCACCCGGCTGGCCGGGCTGTTCGGCGAGCTCTTCCTCTAGGCCCTCGGCCTCGGTCGCGGCAGGCGCGCAGCAGGAACCGGTACAGCAGAGCGACCACGATGGCGCCGAGGAACGGTCCGATCCACCACACGTACCAGTTCGCGTAATCGCCGGCCGCGACCGCCAGCCCGAACCAGCGGGCGGGGTTCATGGCGGCCCCGGTGAGCGAGGCGCCCAAGCAGGATGTCGACCGCGACCGCGAGGCCGATGGCCAGGCCGCCGATCTTCGGGCCGCGCGCGTCGACGGCGGTGCCGAACACGGCGAACAGCAGGACCGTGGTCATGATCGCCTCGAGGATGATGCCCTCGGTCACGTCCACGCCCTCCCCGAGGGCCGGAACCGCGCCGCTGACGTCTCCGAGGAAGTAGGCCAGCGCGAATCCGGCCACGGCCGCGCCGAACAGCTGGGCCACGATGTACACGGCGCCCTTGACCGGACCGATCATGCCGGCCACCGCGAGGCCGAGCGTGACCGCCGGGTTGAAGTGACCTCCGGAGACGGCGCCGAAGGAGGAAACGAGGACGGCGAGCACGACGCCGTGGGCGAGGGCCACGACCAGGAGCGCGGCCGCCGGGTCTCCGGTGGCCAGCAGCGCCGCGCCGGCGGCGATGAAGAAGAACAGGAACGTGCCGATGGCCTCGGCCACGACCGCGGGAACGGAGCCTTGCATGTGACCCTCCCTCTGCGGCGACGCCGGAACGGGTGCCGCAGCATCGCTCGATTTGCCATGCTAACGAACCGATGCAACCTGTCGTGTGGCTCCTGCTCGCCATCGGCTCGGAGGTGATCGCCACCAGCGCGCTGAAGGCGTCCGACGGGTTCACCCAGCCTCCTCCCGGCCGTGGTCGTGGTCGTCGGCTACGCGGCGAGCTTCTACTTCCTGGCGCTCACCCTGCGCGACATTCCGCTCGGGCGTCACCTACGCGGTGTGGTCCGGCATCGGGACCGCCGCGATCGCGATCATCGGCGTCGTATTCTTCCGCGAAACGCTTGGGGTGGGCCGGCATCGCCGGCATCACCCTGATCGTCCTCGGTGTCGTCGTGCTCAATCTGTCGGGAGCGCATATCTGATGCCCCAGCAGCTCCTCGATCCCATCCCGCTCTTCGGGGTCTTCCTCGGGTTCGTCGGCTCGTCTCGCTGATCGCGTTCGAGATCGGATTCCGGATCGGCCGCTGGCGCAAGGCCAAGGACCCGGACGAGGACGAAGGGGCGAGCGGCATGCTCATCGGCTCCCTGCTCGGCCTTCTCGCGTTCCTGCTCGCCATCACGATGGGCATGGCCGCCGATCGGTTCGACACCAGGCGGGGGCTCGTCCTGGCCGAGGCGACCACGATCAACACCACCTACCTGCGGGCCGGCTACCTGCCGGAGCCGTACGAGACCGAGATCCGCAACCTGCTGCGCGAGTACGTCCCGCTCCGCATCGTGCCCGAGGGGCAGCCGGTCGGAACCCTGGCAACCAACATCGCCGAGTCCGAACGAGATCCAGGACGAGCTATGGGCGGTGACCGAAGAGGTCGCCACCGAGCTCGAGGCTCGGACATCATCGCCCTCTACATCGAGTCGGTGAACGAGGTCATCACGGTCACGCGCAGCGGGTCACGGCGGGCATCTATGCCCGGGTGCCGGACACCATCATCGTATTCCTGCTGCATCCTCGCGTTCGGATCAACATCGGGCTGGTCGGGTTCGGCGCAGGGCGGGCCGGGAAGCGGAACATCATCAGCGCGACGATCATGATCGTCGCCCTCGGCGCCACGTTCACGCTGGTCGTCGATCTCGACCGACCGCGCGAAGGGCTGCTGCAGGTCAGTCAGCGGCCGCTGATCGAGCTTCAGCAGCGGCTGGGCGAACCCGAGCCCTAGGCCGGCGGAGATGCGTGGCGCCCCCGGACGGACTCGAACCGCCGACGCGCACCTTAGGACGGTGCCGCTCTGTCCAACTGAGCTACGGGGGCCCTGGCGAAAAGGGTACGCCTATTCGGCGATGACGCTGCCGTTCATGCCTGGATGGACGGTGCAGTCGAAGTAGAACGTCCCGGCCTCGAGAGCCTCGACGTCGTACTCGATCGTCTCGCCGCCATTGATGATCTCGCCCCCGAAGAGCTGGGTCCCGCGCGACGAATCGGTGTAGATGGCCACGTTGTGCGGCTCGCTGTCGTCGTTGACCAGGATGATCGTGAACGCCTCCCCGGCCGGCACGACCAGGCACGACGTGTCGAATGCGAGCTCCGCGGCGGTGATGGTCACGACGCCATCCTCGGCCTCGGTGCAGGCGACCGATCCCGTCGGGCTGGCGCTGCTGCCGCACGCGGCGAGGAAAACGACGATGAGGAGCGCGACCGGCGCGGTCCGCAGGGGCGAGAGATGCAACACGAGGCGGGATGATACCCGCTGCTCAGCGAACGATGAACCGTCCGTGCATCGAGGGGAACACGTAGTCGGAGAAGTAGTACTCCCCGGCCGCGAGGGCCGGGATCTCGTAGACCACGGTCACGTCCGGGCCGACGAAGATGTCGCCGCGGAACAGCTCCAGGTCCTTCGCCGCGCTGCGGTAGATCGTGACGTTGTGGTTCTGGTCGTCGTTGTTCGTGAAGTAGATGATCGTCGGCACGTTGGCCACGCCCTCGATCACGGACAGGCTGTACTGCCGGTTCCGGGCCTCGAGGACGACGGCGCCTGCCGGCAGGCTGGGCAGTGGGGTCGGGCTCGGTGTCGCGACGGGGCGCGCCGTGCCGTCCGGCGTCGGCGTCCCGCTGACCCCGCCAAGCGCGTCACAGGCGGTGAGCACCACGAGCAGGGCACAGGCGATCGCCGCCGCACGAAGCGGCGGTCGGTGCGCGGATCGGCGGACAGGACGTATCGACTCCATTGACCCGTTGCCAGAATGCCACACCCGTCCGCGACTGCGGCACGGTACTGATGGGTCAGGCCGGGAGGACCACCCACCGATCGCTCATTCGGCCCGCACCGTGACGCCCCGGTCGGTCGCCTCGATCTGGATCGGCATCTCGCCGGGGTCGTGGGTGAAATAGCACCACCAGCCTTCATCGGCCGCTCGGGTTACGAGCTCGCGGCGGATCTCGACCGCCTCGATCGGGTAGTCGTCGTAGGCGCTCGTCCAGCGAATCGGGAGCTGCCAGCGAGTCGGAATGAGGTCGCCGAAGAAGATGCCGTGCTCGCCAGTGGCATCGGCGCGCCCCAGCAGCACGGCCTGTGATCCACGGGTATGGCCGCCGGTACGCATGACCGTCACGCCGGAAACGAGCTCGACGGTCCCGTGGACCTCCGCCAGCTGCCCGGCGCCCTGGATGACGTCCAGCTGGTCCCGCTCCATCAGGCCAGCCACCCGAAGCTCGTCGCCGTGCGCGGCCTGCGCCTCGTCCCGCTGCACGACGTATCGTGCGTTCGGGAACGCCGGCCGTCGCTCGGCGTCCACCATTCCGCCCGCGTGGTCGTAGTGCAGGTGGCTCACGACCACGAAGTCGATGGCGGCCGGGTCCTCGCCGACCGCCTCCAGGGCCGCGACGGGATCACCGCGCTCCACGCCCTTGATATCCCGATCCCGCGCCGACAGGTGCAGCCCGGTCCCCGTTTCGACCAGGATGCGCTTGCCGCCTGCCTCGATGAGCAGCATGTTCAGCCCGCAGAGGATGCGCCCGCGGTCATCGGTCTCGACCAGGCGGAGACCACAGGGGCCGGGGCACGACCCCGAAGAAGCCTCCGGCATCGGGCCGGAACCAGCCGGCGCGCACGACGCGGACCACGACGTCACCGTCGAACGTGCGGGCGCCGGACATAGGGTGTGCCGTCCGACGAGGGCTCGGTCACGTCGGTCGTGCGCCGGGTGGCCGGCCGCGCTCAGCGGCCCGGCCGTCGGGCGCGGGTCCGCTCGAAGTCGGCGAAGTAGCGGCTCGCGGTCGGATCGGTCTGGCCTCGGTAGCGCGATCCCAGGCTCGGGTCGCCGTACGCACGCTCGACCGGGCTCGACAGTCGCTGGAAGCTGATCTGGCCGATCTTCATCCCGTCGAACAGCGTGATCGGCAGGTTGGCGACGTTCGACAGCTCGAGGGTCAGGTTGCCGTCCCAGCCGGGGTCGACGTAGCCGGCGGTGGAGTGGATCAGCAGGCCAAGCCGGCCGAGGCTCGACTTGCCCTCGAGACGAGCGACCAGGTCGTCGGGGAGCGCCACGCGCTCGAAGGTCGAGCCCAGCACGAACTCGCCGGGGTGCAGGATGAACGGCTCGTCGTCGCCAATGGCCACCAGCTCGGTGAGGTCCGGCTGCTCTTCGCGAACGTCGATGAACGGGTAGCGCGTGTTCCGGAAGACGCGGAACGAGCGGTCGAGATGCAGGTCGACGCTCGATGGCTGCACGGCGTCGGGGTCGAACGGGTCGATCACGATCCGGCCGGCCGCCAGCTCGGCCCGGATATCCCGGTCGGAGAGGATCACTCGACAGGCCCGCTCCGCTGTCGGATCAGGCGGTCGACCTCTCGCTTGAGGGTCGAGATGTCCTCGTAGCTGTGATAGACCGATGCGAACCGGATGTACGCCAGCTGGTCGATGTCGCGCAGCGCCTCGGTGGCCAGCTTCCCGACCTCCTTGGACGTGACCTCGGCGTCACCGCGCTCGCGGAGTCGGGTCTCGATCTCGTCCGCGGCTTCCTCCAGGCGGGCCAGGGTCACCGGGCGCTTCTCGCAGGCTTTCATCAGCCCGGCAAGCAGCTTCGCCCGCTCGAACTCCTGGCGCGACCCATCGCGCTTGACGACGACCAGCCGCGCGCCTTCCGGCCGCTCGTAGGTCGTGAACCGATGGGCGCACAGCTCGCACTCGCGGCGGCGGCGGATGGTGCTGCCGTTCTCGAGATCGCGGGAGTCAATGACGCGCGTGCTCGACTCGTTGCAGTGCGGACAGCGCATGGGCTCCTCTCCGGACGAACTACACCACGGGTGGTACCGATGGGAACGATACCACAAGATGTGCCGCTTCTTCGAGGGCCTCAGGCTCCTAGTCTGCTGGATGCGGGCGGCGACCGATGCCTCGGCCGGGGCTCCTGACTTCCAGGCGAACAGGACCTCGGCGATCTCCCGCATCCGCATCTGCGCGTGCACGACGTTCAGGTGGCCGCGCTTCCAGTAGGCCTGCGGCTCGTCGTCATAGATCGTCGCATGCGGCAGTCGGGTCAGCCCGCATCCGCGCTCGATCGTCACGACGCCGCGGAGCGCCCGCTCGAGGTTGGCGTCGAACTCGGCGTGGAGGGCGCGAAGCGGTTCCGGCGGGTCCTGGTCGGCGATCGCCAGCGCGATGGTGTCCAGCTCAGCTTCGGCCGTGGCCAGGGGCTCGGTGATCTCATCCGGTTCGCGGATCCGCCGCCGGAGATCGTCCGCGATCTCGGCCACGGTGTCGCACAGCTCCTCGATTCGCTCGAGGCGAGGGCCGAGGGCCGTGCGGTAGGCCGCCAGCTGGCCGGGGTCGACGTGATCCGAAGCGCGGCGCCGGAAGATCATCGTGCTCACGAGCCCTTCCGACGCAGTGATCTCGGCCGTCAGGCGCGGCACGATCTCGAACAGGTCACCCACCACGAACAGGTCGGCGTACTCCCCGATCGGGGCGTCGGGGTCCCGGTTGATGGCAACCACGTGATCGGCCGCCTGCATGCCGACCCGATGCTGAATCGCCCCACTGATGCCGGCCGCGAGGTACAGCGCTGGCTTCACGACCTTGCCAGTCTGACCGATCTGGAGCTGGTACGGAACCCATCCCGCGTCAGCGGCCGCGCGCGACGCGCCGACCACGCCGCCGAGGGCCGACGCCAGGCGCTCGAGCTCCTCGAAGCCCGCGGCCCCGCCAACACCCCGGCCGCCGGCCACGATGACGTCCGCCTCCTCGAGCGCGGCGATCGCCGCCGCCTCGGTCGCGGTCTCCACGATCCGGACCTGCGCCTGCGCCGATTCAGCCGCCGGGGCAGTGGAAACGGCGGCGCTTCCGCTGCCTCCCTCACGCGGGGCGTAGGTCCCGGCGCTGACGAGAATGACGGCGGTCGGGGGCGCGGATTCGGCTGGTTCGGAGATCGTGATCACTGAGCCTTGAAGAGTGGACATCTCACACCGCACCTGACCACCCTCCATTCGTACTGCTCGGATGGGTCCGAACGCGGGCAGGCCGAGGGCGCCGACCAGGACAGCGGCGAGGTCGCGGCCGTTCGGCGTGGCCGGGACGAGCACGATCCGGGGAGCCATCTCGCGAACGGCGGCGGTGAGGGGGCCGGCCATGGTGATCGCGGGCGCCGCGTCGGAGCCGAGCACGACGACGCGAGCCGCGCCGGCCGGTCCCAGGGCCTCGGCGCCGTCGGCCGCGCCGGGTCCATAGGCCAGTCCGACGGCCGCGCCATCGGCTCCGCCGGCCAGCTCCGCGGCTCCGGCCGCGAGCTCGAGGGCGGCCCGGGTGGGCTGCCCCTCGGCGAACTCGGCGAGGAAGGCGACGTCCGCCATCAGGCGATGAGCTTCCGTTCGGCGAGCCAGTCCGCGATGCGCGTGGCCGCCTCGTCCGGGCCAACGCCCGCGATCCGCTCGGCGGGCGGCTTGGCCGCCGGGGGGTGAGCCTCCACCATGCGCGTCCGCGGAGCCAGGTCGCCGGGGTCGAGGCCGAGGTCGGCGAGCGACCAGGTCGTGAGCTCCATCCGGCGGGCCGCCATGATCCCCTTCAGGCTCGCGTAGCGGGGCTCGCCCACCTGGTCGGTCACGCTGGCCACCACCGGGAGCGGCGCCTCGAGGATGTCGTAGCCGGTCGGGTTCAGGCGCCGGATCTGGGCCGCGCCATCGGTCAGCCGCAGCTCGGAGCCGTAGGCCAGCAGCGGAACGTCGCGGATCGCGGCCACCGCGCCGGGCACCAGGGAGCCTCGCGCGTCGTCCGAGGCCATGCCCATGAGGCTGACCTCGGGCGCCAGCCGGTCGAGCGCGGTGGCGAGCACGCGGGCGGTGACCCACTCGTCGGCCCCCGCCAGTGCCGGGTCGGTGACGTGGAACCCCGCGTCGCCCCCCATCGCCAGCGCGCGGCGGACGGCCTCGGCCGCAGATTCGGGGCCCATCGTGAGGAACACGACCTCGTCGGCCGCGCCGGCCTCCTTCAGCCGGAGCGCCTGCTCGATGGCGTACTCGTCGAGCGGATTGACGATCGCCTCGGCCGCGGCGCGGTCGAGGCGGAGATCGGAGGTGTAGCGCTTTTCGGCGGTCGTGGCCGGCACCTGCTTGACGCAGACCACGATCTTCACGCTCGGTCGTCCCTCTTCCCGGCACCGATGCCGGCGCGCGCCATCAACCGCCGGGCGATGACCAGGCGCTGGATCTGCTGGGTGCCCTCGTACAGCTGGGTGATCTTCGCGTCGCGCATCATCCGCTCGACCGGATACTCCGACGAGTACCCGTAGCCACCGTAGACCTGCACCGCATCGGTCGTGACCCGCATCGCGGTGTCGCCCGCCACCAGCTTGGCCGCGCTCGTCCAGTAGGCAAGATTCGGGTCGTCGTCATCGACCCGGGCACAGGCCGCGTACGTCAGCTGGCGGGCCGCCTCGGTCTGCGAGGCCATGTCGGCCAGCATGAACTGGATGGCCTGGAAGTCGATGATCCGGTCCCCGAACTGGCGCCGCTCGGCGGCATACCCCAGCGCGGCGTCGATGGCCCCCTGGGCGATCCCGACCGCCTGAGCCGCGATGGCCAGGCGGGATCGGTCCAGGGTGGCCATCGCGATCTTGAAGCCCTCACCCTCCTCGCCCAGCCGGTTGGCTTCCGGGACGCGGACGTCATCGAAATTCAGCTCCGCGGTGGGCGAGCCGCGGATGCCCATCTTGTGCTCGAGGCGGGCGACGGAAAAGCCGGGGGTGTCGGTCTCGACGATGAACCCGCTCATCCCCTTGCGGCCTCCGGCCTCCGGATCGGTCAGGGCAAACACGGTCAGGACGTTGGCCACCGACCCGCCGGTGATGAAGCGCTTGGTGCCGGACAGGAGATAGTCGGTCGCCGTCGCGGACGGCGCGCATCCGCATGGAGGCCACGTCACTGCCGGCGCCGGCCTCGGTCAGGGCGAAGGCCGGAAGCCACTCCCCCGAGGCCAGCCGCGGGAAGTACCGCTCCTTCTGCTCGTCGCTGCCGGCCAGCATGATCGGCAGCGCGCCGAGCTTCTGGATGACCGGGATCAGGCTGGTGGTGGCGTCGGCGCGGGCAATCTCCTCGACCACGATGGCCTGTCCGATGCCGTCGAGCTCCGTGCCGCCGTACCGCTCCTCGTAACCCGGTTCCGAGCAGGTCGTGCTCGGCGAGCAGCTGCTTGAGGTCCCAGGGGAACTCGGACGTCGCGTCGATCTCGGCCGCCCGGGGCGCGATCCGCTCCTCGGCCAGCTGCCGGACGAGCGTCCGCAGCTCATCGTGCTCGCGCGTGAGCCGATACGCGGACGCCGACGAGCTCTGGGTCGCGGGTGGGCTGGCCAAATCGCCGCGAGTCTACCCGACGACCTCCAATGGGCGGGCGAATCCGCTCAGTCGAGCGGTCCCTGGACCTCGATCTGCAGATCGTTCACGCGGGTCCGGTAGGTCACCTGGCGGCTGGTGGCCGGGCCGTGGCGCACCGCGCCATCGGACAGGCGGAAGGCGGAAAAGTGCCACGGGCAGACGATCGTGTCCCCCACCAGCTCCCCCTCGTCCAGCGGGCCGCCGGCGTGCGAGCAGGTGGCCTTCAGGGCGTGGACCAGGTCGCCCGGCGGACCACGACCAAGCGCCGTGCTCCCGAGCATGACCTTGGTCGGCGTGCTCTCCGGAACGTCGGCCGCGGCGATGACCGGCGTGTACTCCTTCGCCCGCTGGCCCTTGGCGAAGGCGTTGCGGTTCACCATGTAGCCGTACTTGAAGACGATGTGGCCGCCGATGTAGCCACCGACGGTCAGGACCAGGAACGCCGCCCAGCGAGAGCCAGATTCCCAGGTCGTCGGAGCCGCCGAGCCGGACGAAGAACGACGCCACGTACAGGGCGCGTGGCCACGATGTTGATCAGGCCATGGAGGACGACGACGTTGCGCTCGTTGCCGGTGTGGGTGTCCTTGAAATCGGTCAGCCCGGTGCCGGTGGCGCCGAGGGCGGCCAGTGCGACGAGGCCGACGCCCACCAGGCTCGCGGTCCCGAGGCCCTCGCGCACCGAGGACGAGCACGAGGAGGTCGAAGACGACGATGAGGGTGGCGCCGCCGATGACGACGTCGGTGAGGACCGGGTGGACCGGGTGGCCCAGCCACGAGCCGTTGACGAAGTCCTGGAGCCACTTGCCCGGTCGACCGAGGACGCGGTAGAAGCCGTCGACGACGCGGGCGAGCCAGTCCCCGAAGCCGCGGAATGGCGCTCCTGCTCGCTCCAGCATGGCGCCAGTCAGCGGCGCTCAGCAGGCTAGCCGTTCAGCTCCTTCGCGAACTCGCCGAAGACCTCGATGTGGCGCTCGATATCCGCATCGGTATGCGCCACCGACAGCGTCCACTGCTCGTCCGAGCCGGGTGGCAGCAGGATGCCGCGGTTGGCGAGGAAGAAGTAGAACGCGGTCCACAGCTCCTCGTCGACGCCGATGAAGTCGCGGTAGTTGGTGACCCGCTTCTGGCTGAACAGGACGGCGCCCTTGGCCCCGACGTTGATCGCGTAGCCGGGCAGCCGGTACTCCTCGAGGATGGCCTGGCACCCGGCCGTCAGCCGGTCGCCGCGCCGCTCGAGCTCGGGGTACACGTCCGGCGGTCAGGACCCGGGTCAGGGTGGCGACCGTCGCGGCCATCGAAACCGGGTTCCCGTTGTAGGTCCCCTGGTGCGCCACGTAGTCGGCGGTGCCCAGGGTGGTGGCCGTGGCGCCGCCCTCGATGGCCCGCATGACGGCTTCGCGGCCGGCGAACGCCGCCACCGGCATGCCGCCGCCGATGCTCTTGGCGAGGCACACCATGTCCGGCTGCACGCCGAACCGCTCGGTCCCGCCGCCGTAGGCGATGACGCCCCGGTCTTCACCTCGTCGAAGATCAGGACGATCCCGTGGGCGGTGGCCAGCTCGCGAACGCGCTCGAGGAAGCCGGGCAGCGGCGGGACGACGCCGATGTTGTACTGGATCGGCTCGACGATGATGGCCGCGATCTCGCCCTCGGTGGCGCTCGAGGATGGCCTCCAGCGCCTCGGCATTGTTGAACGGGGCGACGACCGTGTCCGCCAGCCGGGAGCGCGGGATGCCGGCCGTGGCCGGAACCGTGTTCGGGGCGTCCACCGGGCCCATCAGGGCGGCCGGGGGCACGATGCTGACCAGGACGTCGTCGTGGTGGCCGTGGTACCCGCCCTCGAACTTCACGATCTTGTCGCGTCCGGTGAAGCCGCGGGCGATCCGGATGGCGTCCATCGTGACCTCGGTCCCCGAGTTGCCGAAGCGGACGAGGTCCATCCCGAAGCGGCGGCGGATCTCCTCGGCGGCGACCGCGGTCTCCTCCGAGGGGAAGGTGAAGATCGTGCCCCGGCCCGACCCGCTCGCGGACCGCTTCCACGACCTCCGGATGGCTGTGGCCGGCGGCGAGGACCCCGAAGGCCATGTCGAAGTCGATGTACTCGTTGCCGTCGGCGTCCCAGATCCGCGAGCCCAGCGCCTCGCGCATGAAGGTCGGGTACGGGTCGTAGTTCTGGAACGAGCTCGCGATTCCCATCGGCAGCGGAGCGCTTGGCGCGCTCGAGCAGCGAGCGGCTGGTCGCGGTCCGGGCGCGGTACGACTCCTGCTCGCGATCGGCCAGCTGGGTGAGGCGCTGTCGGTTGATCCGGGCCGTCTCGGTGATCGCCATGCGGCTCCTGCGGTGCGAGTGGGGGCGAGGATACCCTGCCGGTCAGGTCAGGCGATTGGGACCATTGGCGTCCCGAATCCAGACGCCGGTGGCATCGGCCATGAGCTCGGCCACGTCCCGGACGGGGACGTCGTCGCGGTGCAGGTCGTTGGTGCCGTCGCGCAGCATGATCAGGCAGAACGGACAGGCGGTGGCGATGGCCGCCGCGCCAGTGGCCAGCGCCTGCTCCGTGCGCACGTGGTTGATTCGCCGTCCCTCGGTCTCCTCCATCCACATCCGGGCCCCGCCGGCCCCGCAGCACATCCCCTTTCGGTGGTGGAGGTCCATCTCGACCACCTCGTTGCCGGGCACGGCCTCGAGCGCGTGGCGGCCCGGCTCGTACACGTCGTTGTAGCGGCCCAGGTAGCACGCGTCGTGGTAGGCGATGGCGCGGTGCGAGACGCCGAACATCGGCTTCAGCCGGCCCTCGGCCACCAGCGTCTCGAGCAGCTGGGTGTGATGGATGACCTCGATGCCGCTCAGGCCGAACTGCGGGTACTCGTTGCGGATGGTGTTGAAGCAGTGCGGGCACGAGGCCACGATCGTCCGGATCCCGTGCTGGTCGTGGGCGGCGGTCAGGGTGGCCACGTTCTCCTCGGCCAGGATCTGGAACAGGTACTCGTTGCCCGCCCGACGCGCCGGATCCCCGCTGCAGGTCTCCCCGCTGCCCAGGACCCAGAAGGGAACGTCGGCCTGGCGAAGCAGGGCGGCCATGGCCCGCACGACCTTGCGGTTCCGCTCGTCGAACGCTCCGGCACAGCCGACCCAGTACAGGACGCCTTCGGGAACCGCAGGGGGGTCGCCGAGATCGTCGGGATCCAGTGCCGGATCCGCCGGAGCCGATGCGGGCTGCGATGGCGCCGCTCCATCGGTCTGGCCGTTGCTCTGGCCCAGGACCGAGACGTCCAGCCCCTTGGCCCAGTCCAGCCGCGCCGAGCGGGGCTGGCCCCACGGGTTGCCGGCGGTCTCCATGTTCCGGAAGGCGCCGGCCAGCTCGCGCGGGAAGCGGCTCTCCTCCAGGACGAGGTTGCGCCGGATCTCGACGATGGTGTCCACGTGCTCGATCAGCACCGGGCAGCCCTCGACGCACCAGCCGCAGGTGGTGCACTGCCAGACGGCCTCCTCGGGAATGGCGTTGTCGACCAGGGGCAGGCTCAGGGCTTCGAGGGATCGCTGACGGGCGAGGCTGAGGCCGGCCTCGGCGGCGGCGGCCCCATTGGTCGACCCCCCGTTGGAGCCGGTCGCCACGCCCTTCGCCGCCCGCTGCGCGCCGGCGGCGGCCACCAGCGCGGTCTCGGCGGCCACGATCTGGTCGCGCAGCCCCTCCATGAGGTGCTTGGGCGACAGCGTCTTCCCGCTGTACGAGGCCGGGCAGAACTCCATGCAGCGCCCGCACTCGGTGCAGGCCAGCGGGTCGAGCAGGTGGCGCCAGGTCAGGTCGCGGAGGGCGGCGGCGCCGAAGGTCGCTCCCCCGCCGGGGGGCGGTTCGGCCTCGAGGTCCATCTTCCGCAGCGCGCCGCGCGGCTCGAGGTTGAGGAAGTAGACGTTCGGCTCGCTGGTGATGATGTGGAGGTGCTTGCTGTACGGCAGGTAGGTGCCGAAGGCCATCACCGCCAGGACATGGGCCCAGGCGAAGATCGCGAATCCCCAGGCCGCGACGTCGGTGCCGAACAGCTCCAGGACCAGGCTCAGCGGCCCGGCGATGACCGCCACGATCCGCGTCGGGTTGTCCGGCTCGAGGACGTAGCCGAAGGCGTCGGCGAAGGCCTCGGTGACGACCACCAGGCCGATGAGCGCCAGGATCACGAACGCGTCGCGGCTGAGCGCCAGGCGAGCGGGCCGGACGACGATCCGCCGGATGACCGAGTAGCCGATCCCGACCAGCACCAGGCCGATGAACACGTTGGCGCCGAAGATGGCCAGCGCCCACAGGCAGCCGCCGATGAGCGGGATGGCGGTGACGATGTCCTCGACCAGGCCGTTGGTCAGGTAGTTGCCGGTCGTGACCAGCAGGACGAGGAAGCCCCAGAACACGAACGCGTGCATGAGCCCGGGAACCGGGTCGCGGAGCAGCCGCTCCTGGGCGATGACGTAGCGGATCACGCCCCAGACGCGCTCTCGCGGCCGGTCGAGCCGATTCAGCGGCCTGCCGGCCCGCAGCGACGCCAATGGCGCCCGGCGCGGCGCCAGAACAGGAAGATGGCGCTCGCCAGCGGAATGACGATCAGCGGGTAGTACGGCAGCTCCGGCGGATTCGGCGGCATGCGCCGCGCATGCTAGCGGCGTGCCGATCCGGAGCCGACCCCGGCCTGGTTCTGGTGGATCCCGGACGAGGAACGATGTTCTGGTTCAGGTGGAACACGTTGTCGGGGTCCCAGCGATGCTTGAGCGCGCCAGCCGGGCCAGCTTCGCTTCTCCGTAGGCGCGCGGATCTCGCTCGGACTCTGATCGAAGAGGACGTTCACGTAGACGCCGCTGGAGAACGGCGCCAGCGCGGCGCCAAACGCCCGCGCGGACGCCATGCGCCATTCGTCCTCCGCCGGATCAGCCCAGGTCTGGCCGCCGAAGAACTCGACGAGGGCATCGTGGTGGCTGAACGCGGACTCCTCGTTGGACACGTCCGCGATGGCGCCGCCGTAGGCCTGGAAGCCGCCGCCCGCCACGCCGGCTCCAGTCGACGCCGTCCGCGGCGGTGAGCGCCGCGGGTCGAGGAAGGCGTCGATCGCGGCATCCGGAGAGCTCGGTCAGGTAGTGGCCGGCGGCGTACCGTCGCATGCCGTGGTGATGTCGGTCATCGCCGATCTGCTGGAGGTCGAGGTAGCTCATCGGCTCCACCGATTCGCTCACGGGCGTCCCAATGCTCCGCATCGTTCGCAGGTAGGCCCGCCCGCGCGTCCTCGTCGCCAACCCACACGTAACCGATGGCGACGATCGGCCGTCCATCGCTGGTCACCGCATCCGCGGTCAGGGTGGCCTCCCGCGGCGCGTCGGGCAGCAGGTCGCGCCAGCGCCGCAGGGGCTCGACCGCATCGTCGCATCAAAGATCAGCTCGACGGTCAGCGCCTGGCTCACAACGGGGTGGAGCCGGAACTCGAACTCGGTGACCACCCCAAAGTTGCCGCCGCCGCCTCGGAGGCCCCAGAACAGGTCGTATTCTCGGAGCTCGTCGCGCGGACCACGTCGCCGTCGGCGGTGACGACCTCGAACGCTCGACGTTGTCGCAGGCGAGCCCAAACTGGCGGGCCAGCCAGCCCATGCCGCCACCCAGCGTCAGGCCGCCGACGCCGGTGTGCGAGACGTTGCCCGCGGTCGTGGCCAGGCCGTACGCCTGGGTACGCCTGGTCGAGGTAGCGGAGCAGCGCTCCGCCCTGCACCCGCGCTCGTCGCGCGCTCGGCATCGACCGCCACCTTGCTCATGGGCGTGAGGTCGATCATCAGCCCGTCTTTCGGCACCGAGAGCCCGAGCACGCTGTGCCCGCCGCATTTCACGCCGATGTCGAGGTCGCGCTGCCGCGCGAAGCGGATCGCGGCGACAACATCCGTCGGCCTCGGTCGCCTGCGCAATGAGCGCCGGGCCGGTGGTCGACCATGGCATTCCACACCTCGCGGTGGGTGTCGTATCCAGTCGTCGGCCGGACCGATGACCGCGCCAGCGAATCCGGGGATCGCCTGGCGACCGTTCAGCCGATGGTGGTCAACGCCGGTCAGCTGGTCGACGGCGTGGCGCAGGACTGGGAGGACGGCGTCGAGCGACTCGGCGGCGCCGTCTGGGCGATCCGGGCAGGTTGACGATGAGCGTCTGGCCGCGGGCCGCCACGACTCCGCGCGAAAGGTCGGCGAGTGGGGTCGACGCCCTCCCCGCGGCGCGCATCAGCTCGGCCAGGCCGGGGACGAGGCGCTCGGCGACGGCCATCGTCGCCTCCGGGGTCCGATCGGTTGGTGTCAGCCCGGTGCCGCCGGTGGTCACGATGAGCCGATGGCCAGTCGTCGACGAGGTCAACGAGCCGGTTCGCGAGGCCAGGTTCGTCGTCGGGAACGACCATCGGCTCGCGCGACGACGTCCCATCCGGATGCCTCGAGCCGGGCCACCAGGGCCGGCCCGACCGTGTCCGGTCGTGTCCCGGCCGCGGCGCGGGTGGAGACCACCACGACCACGGCCTCGGGGACGGATGTGGCTGGTCACGACTCGGCGCGGTAATCGCCGCTGCGGCCGCCGGACTTCTCGAGCAGCCGGACGCGCTCGATGACCATGTCGCGCTGCAGGGCCTTGCCCATGTCGTACACCGTCAGCGCCGCGATGGCGGCCGCGGTCAAGCGCTTCCATCTCGACCCCGGTCCGGGCCGTGGCGCGCACCTCCGCGCGGAGCGTGAGCAGCCCGGCCGCCCGGTCGGTGTCGTGGGTCGATCTCGATCACGTCGAGCGGGATCGGATGGGCGAGCGGGATGAGCTCGGCGGTGCGCTTCGCGGCCGTCACCCCGGCGAGGCGGGCAACGGTCAGCACCTCGCCCTTCGGCCCGCCGGCGTCGAGGAGGGTGGCCAGCACCTCCGGATCGCATCCGGACCGTGGCCTCGGCAACCGCCCGGCGCTCGGTGATCGGCTTGGCGCCGACGTCCACCATCCGCGGCGTCCCATCGGGGTCCAGGTGCGTGGGTTTCATCGGTCCATCCGCCATCAGTCCGGCTCACCGATGAGGATGGTGTCGTATGCCTCCCCTGCCCGTCCAGCCGGCACTCCGCGCGGAACGGCGAGCAGGCCGTTGGCGTCGGCCAGGGCCCGGAGCTGCGACGAGAGCTGCCCGCCGGCGAGGCCCGCGAACCACCCGTCATCGGTCCGGCGGACCCGGACCCGGACGATACGCGACCCGCTCGGGGTCCTTGCGGACGTCGGCGTCGAGCGTGGCTGCCACGTGGTGCCGCCCATCACCGGGCAGTCCGAGCATGGCCCGCAGCAGCGGCCGGACGAGGAGCTCGGTCACGACCAGGGCGCTGACCGGGTTGCCCGGGCAGCCCGATGACGATCCGACCGTCGATCCGCCCCACCGCCAACGGCTTGCCGGGCTGGACGGCGATGCGCCAGAAGTCGAGCTCGCCAAGGCGACCGATGGCGTCGCGGATGTGGTCATGGCGGCCGACGCTCACGCCGCCCGAGGTGAGGATGATGTCGCCGCCTCGGCCGCCTCCCGCAGCGCGGCTTCCACCGCCGTCGGGCTCGTCGCCGACCCGGGGCAGGACGACGGGTTCGCCTCCCGATCTCGGCGATCGCCGCGGCCAGGGCCGGGCCGTTGGCGTCGTAGATGTGGCCGGCGGCGAGTGGCGTGCCGGGGTCCGTCGAGCTCGTCGCCACTGGACACGATGGCGACCCGGGGACGGGCACGGACCTCGACCTCCGCCAGCCCGAGCGAGGCGAGGACGCCAATGCCGGCCGGCGTGAGCGGCGCGGGCAGCGCCACCGTGTCCCCGGCCCGGATGTCATGGCCGGCAGCGCGCACGTCGGCGCCGGGCGAGACCGATCCGGGGATCTCGACCGCGCCGTCGGACTCCGTTGCGCGCTCGATCGGGACGACGGCGTCCGCGCCCGGCGGGATCGGCGCCCCGGTCGAGATCCGGACGGCGGTCCCCGCCTGCGACCTCGGCCAGGTCCGCGCTCCCGGCAGCCACCTCCCCGACCAGCCGCAGCGTGCCGGGAACGTCGGATGCGCGCACCGCGAAGCCGTCCATGGCCGAGTTCGCGAACGGTGGGACGTCAACGGCTGCGGTGATCGTTCGCCGTGCCAGGGACCGACCCAGGGCATCGGCGAGGGGCACGGTTTCCACCCGCGGCGCGGGCACCATGGCCACCAGGCGGGCCGCGCGCCTCCTCGAGAGTGATCACGCCTCCGGCCGTCCGGCGGTTCCCGCATCCGGCGCCACCCTCCGAAGGACAGGACCGCGGACGTGGCGATGATCAGCCCGCCCGCGATCATGGCCGCCTCGAACCAGAAGTCCGGCGGATAGAGCAGGATCATGGTCGAGTCGGCCGGGAACGACCAGGTGCCGGGCGGGAACAGCAGCTCGTGGAACAGGGTGAAGGCGCTGTCCCAGGCCACGATCGCGAACGCTCCGATGGCCACCGTCGCAACGCCCACGCTCCCGGCGCCCGCGACGATCATCCGGCCTAGATCGGACCGGATCGGTCCGGAGGAGGCGGCCACCCCACGCCGCAAAGGCGATGGCGACCGCGTCGAGGATGACGAGGATCCGGACGAGGCGGCTGACATCGGCCATGTGCGAGCGCTCCTCGCGATCGAGGACCGGCTCGCCGTTCGCGAACGCCACGTCGAACGTCTCCGCCGGAGAAGATGTCCCACACGATCTCGCCATTGATCCGGCTCAGCTCATCCTGGGACAGGCGGAGCTTGTCGGCGACGTCATGGCGGTCCTGGAGCCAGCCGATGAACAGCGGGTTGATGAGGAGCAGGGGCCCGGTCAGGGCGTCAGGACCCCGACCCACATGGCGAACAGCCAGGCGACCCGACGAGGCGTAGCCATCCAGGCTGGGGCTGTTCGGTGCGCCCGGGCTCGAGGCTACTCAGCCCCCGTCCGACGGATCACGAAATGCACCGCCGTGCCCACGATCGAGATGATGATGGCGCCGAGGAGGGCGTCGACGAAGCTGGAGATCGTGAACGGCGCGAGGAAGGAGCCGGCCAACCAGCTGGTGAGATAGAGCATCAGCGCGTTCAGGACGACGAGGAACAGGCCCAGCGTGACCATGGTGATCGGGAGTGTCAGCAGCTTCAGGATGGGTTTCACGATGGCATTCACGATCCCGAAGATGGCGCCCAGGATCAACCACTGGTACCACAGCACCGGCAAAATCGATGCCGGGCAGGACGGTGACGGCTACCCAGAGGGCGGCAGCGTTCACCAGGACGGTGATGATGAAATCCCATGCCTTACCTCCGAGGGTGAGCCCGTGGTCGGTGGTCGGGGCGACTGGATTCGAACCAGCGACCTCTTGAACCCCATTCAGTCCGGGCGACGCCCAAACGCCTGATTCGATCGTACCAGAGCGTCGCTCGCGTTCCGATATGTCGCCGCGCTTCCAGCCGCTGGGTGGTACGAGAGTGGCACGGAGCGCCTCCTCGACGGCTGCCTGCGTCACGTCGGGTGGTGTCTGAAATACGCCGAAGCCGAGGGCGGGCAAATCGAGTCCGTTATTGAGGCGGAGCACCGGTTGGTGGTCAGTAGCTGTGTTCATCGTGGTGAGGACTCCTTTGGCCAGCATGACGCCTACATCGGCGAGCTGAGAGTCGGACACGGCCAGCGGCCTTGACGACGAGGGCTGAGTCAGGACGTTTCGGTGATCCGCGTGTAGCCCGCGGCCACTGCGAGGATGATCGCGCCGAACAGGACCTGGCGTGTCGCCTCGGGCATGCCGAGCACGTTGAGCAACGTCGTCAGAACCGTGAGGATCAAGGCCCCGATGATCGTCCCGGCATACCCACCGCGACCGCCGAAAATGGATGTGCCGCCGATCACGACCGCGGCGACCGATGGCAGGAGGTATGGATCGACGAGCCGCCCCGTGGCACTGCCGATGACGCCGGCGTACAGCAGGCCTGCCACGCCCGCGAGGGTGCCGGAGATCACGTATAGGACGACCAGCACTGAGCTGACCCTCACGCCGGCGAGACGCGCCGCCGTCTCGTTGTCTCCAACGGCGTAGAGCAGCCTTCCATAGCCAGACAGCCGAAGCCCGAACAGGATGAGCGCCGCCAGCGGCAGGAACAACAGGAGGCTGTTGGGGAGGAAGCCGAAGAGCGTCTGGCCGCCGAGCCACGTTATTTCGGGCGGAACCCGGGTCCCGCCCACGATGTTCGCGCGCGAGTACACGTTCACCGCCCCGGAGACGACCAAGCCCATGCTGATCGTCAGGATCAGCGGGTGGACGCGAAAGATTCCGACGCCGATTCCGTTCACGAGACCGACGACCGCCGCCGTCAGCAAGGCGATGAGCGAGGCGGCCACCCAGCCGACGTCGGAAACGGTCGTCGCCATGACGTAAGCGGCCATCGACGCGACCACCGCGACAGACAGATCGATGCCACGGGTGAGCATCGTCAGCGTCTGGCAGGCAGCGAGGATGGCGAGTGGGATCGCAAACCGCAGGGTGGCGGACACCCAGTTCGGGGTCACGATCCCCGGCTGGACGATCTGCAGGACGAGGACGAGCAGGGCAAGCAGGAGGAATAGCGGGACGAGCGGCCGGTCGCGCATCCACTCGCGCGCGACCTCCGCCGTTGACCGGTCACGGGCGGTGGCGACCCCGGCGGTCACGCGCTTCTCCGTCGCAGCGTCACGAAGGCGCCGAGCATGACCACGACGACCATGATGAGGCCCTGGATGACTGTCGAGAACGCCGGCTCCACGCCGAGGAAGAGCAGGTTGGCGCGAATCAGCCCCAGGATGAAGATGCCGATGATCGGCCCGAGCAGCCCGCCGCGACCACCGGCCAGGCTCACGCCGCCGAGCACGATGGCCGCCACGCTCAGTAGGAGATACGGACCGGGAACCGGCTGACCGATGCCGGTGCTCGCCGTGAGCGCCAGTCCGCCGAGCGCGGCGAAAAATCCTGCAAAGGCGTAGGAGGTGACCTTCGTTCGCGCCACGCTCACCCCGCTGCGAAACGCCGCGAGCTGGTTCGAGCCGATGGCGTAGAGGGACAGCCCGATTCGGGAGCGCCGAAGCGGGATCCACACCAGGCCGACGATGGCGAACAGGAGAATGATGGCGCGCGGCACCGCGTCGAGCACGAAGCTCCCGTCGATCAGCTCGTCCAGCCACGGGACCGAGTCACCGCCCGGCGTGGGCAGCACGAGCAGAGCCGCACCGGCCCACACGAAGAGCATCGAGAGCGTCACGACGATGTCCGGCACGCGGCTGAGCACCACCAGACCGCCATTCACCAGGCCGATGAGGATGCCGATGAGGAGGACGGCCAAAACGATCGGAACCGAAAGCTCGGGGGCGTTAAGGAGCAGGACGGCAGAGATTACGTTCGTGAGCGCGATGACCGATCCGATCGAAAGGTCGATGCCACCAGAGATCACCACGATCGCCTGGCCCGCCGCTGCGAACGCGACTGGCAGCGAGGCGATGGCCAAGGCCTCGAGCCCGTACCGGGGTCGGAGGAGCAGCGTGAAGACGAAGAGCACGACGAACGCGACCGCGAGACCGATCGTCCACGCGTCGCCCCCCATCGCCCGCGCGACCCGGTCGCGCCAGCTCATCCGCTCCGCGATCGGCTCGGCAACGACAGTCGCCTCGGTCATGCCGCGTCTCCGGCTTCGGCCGGCAGCCCGTGCGCGGCACGCAGGAGGGTCGGCTCATCGGCCTCTGAGGCTGGAAGCTCCTCCACGACGCGCCCTGCGTAGATAACGATGGCTCGGTCGCAGACGCGCTGGATCTCCTCGAGCTCGGAAGTCAGTAGCAGGACGGCGGCGCCGGCCGCAGCCAGCTCGCGGACGAGCTGATAGATCTCGCGCTTCGTCCCGATGTCGATCCCGCGCGTCGGGTCGTAGAACAGGAACGTCCGCACGCCGCTGTTCAGCCAGCGCGCGATCGTCACCTTCTGCTGGTTGCCTCCCGACAGGCGCCGCGCCTCGGACTGCGCGCGGGTGTCAATGCGGAGTCGCTCGATCGCCGCGACGACCCGCCGTCTCTCTGCTCGCGCGTCGATCAGGCCCCAGCGCCGCATGGGCGCGATGCCCGGCAGGCCTATGTTCTCCCGTACGGATCGCTGCATGAGGAGCGCGGACGCGCGGTCCGCCGGGACGAGGACGATTCCCGCACGGATCGCGTCAGCCGGGTGGCGCAGCTGCACGGGCGCGCCGTCGACGAGCAGTTCGCCGGCGCCGGGGCGGACATCGCCGGAGAGGATGTCGAAGAGCTCGTCCTGGCCTTGGCCCTCGAGCGCCACGATGCCAAGCACCTCGCCGCCGTGCAGGTCCAACGAGACGTCGATCAGGTTGCGTGCGGCCCCGAGGGACCGCGCCGACAGGCGCGGCACAGCATCTTGGGTCCGCTCCGCGAGAGCCAGGGGGGTCGGGACCTCGGAATCGACGGCACCGGCCGCCGGTCCGAGCATGAGCTTCACGATCTCCCGTTGGGCGCCCGACCCGGGAACGATGTCCACCACGCCGACCGTGCTGCCCTCACGCAGGACCGTGGCTCGGTCGCAGAGCCCTTCGACCTCGAGCATTCGATGGGAGATGAAGATCACCGAGCTCGACGTCCCCCGGTGCTCGGCGATGACGTCTAGGACGCGAGCGGTCATGTCGGCCGGCAACGCGGCGGTCATCTCGTCAAGGAGCAGGACGTCTGGCTCCGTGGCCAGCGCACGCGCCAGGTCGACAACCCGAAGCGTCGCCAGCGGCAGGTCGCGCGCATACGTGCGCAGGTCGAGCTTTGTGATCCCCAGGGCTGCGATCTTGGCGCGAAATGCCTCGACGGGCGTCTCGGTCAGGGTGAGGTTCTCGCCGACGGTCAGGTCCGGGATGATCGCCGGCTCCTGGTAGACCGATACCATGCCATTGCGGCGCGCCTCTGCGGGCGAGTGGACTACCCGATGCTGGCCGCGTAACTGGATAGTCCCGCCGTCGGGCCGCACGGCGCCCGTCAGAATCTTCACGAGGGTGCTCTTCCCCGCTCCATTCGCGCCCATGAGCGCGTGGATCTCCCCAGGTCGCACGGCGAGGGATGCGTCACTCAGCGCGGAAACCGCGCCGTAGCGCTTCTGGATGCCGGTGGCCTCGAGCAGGAGCTCCGTCATCTCCTCCCCTTCCGGGTGGATGAAAGGGACAGGGGCGCCGGCACCGGGCCGGCGCCCCTGTCAATCAGCGTCGCAGGTCAGAGGTCCTGTTTACGGCCCTTCGCAGGCGACGATCTCGTCCTTCGAGTAATCGGTCCAACCCTCGAGGGTGTACTGCAGCGGCCAGGTCGGCTCGATGTCCGGATCGTTGGCCTCCTCGAGGAGGGCGATGCCCTCTTCGCTATCGTTTGCCCAAATCTGCGGCTCGGTGAGCGTGACCTTCTCCTCCGGCTCCTCGCCGCCGAGGATCTGCAGCGCGAGCTTGACGCCCCCTCCGCCGACCGCGGCGGAGTTCGTGACGGCGGCCCCCTCCAGCCCCTCAACCTCGAGGAGCTGCTGGACGAAGCCGGCGTTGTCCGCACCGACGATCGGCACGAGCTCGGCATCGGCGTCGAGCATCGCCTGGACGATGACATTGTCAATGCCCGACGTCCAGATGCCGTCGTAGTTCTCCCCGGTCGCGAGGAAGTCGTTGAACTGCTGCGTACCGGTCGCCTGATCCCAGTTGGTATGGCTCTCGAAGACGACGCTGATGTCCGGGTACTCCTCCAGCGCGCGCTGGAAGCCCGCATCGCGGTCGTCATCGGCGGCCGCCCCAGCGATACCTCGCATGTAGACGACGTCGCCCGAGCCGCCTATCTTCTCGAACAGCCACGTGGCACCGAGGTACGCGTACTGCTCCTGGTCGTTGCTGATGACGTAGGCGCTCTCCTCGGTCACCGCCTGATCGACGGCGACGACGGTGATGCCCGCCTCGGTTGCCTCGGCGAGTGCGTCATCGATTGCCGACCGATCGGCCGGGTTGACGATGATCGCGTCCGCGTCCTCGGCGATGAGGTTACGGATATCCTCGAGCTGACCCGCGGCATCTGTGTCGCGATGGTTGATGCTCAGCGATTCGACCTCGCCCGAGACCAGCGCCTGAGCGTTGATCGAGCAGATCATCTCCTCGCGCCAGCCGTTGTTGGTCAGCGTGTTCGAGACGCCCATGGTGTACGAGCCCTCGCCGGCACTAGCATCGCCACTTGGGCTTCCGCCTCCGCCATCGCTGGTGCAGCCCGCGACGATGAGGGCAATGCCGAGCGAGGCGGTGATCGCCCTGCTCCTCTGCTTTACGTTCATCGAGCCTTGACTCCTTCTCCCTGCAATTGGCCGGCGCCCCGTGGACAGCCGGTCCCGTCGTGCGTTGCGCTCTCCTGCGCCTCTGTCTTCGTGGTGCCCACCTCCTTCGTCGTCGGATCTCGTTGGTTCGTGCTCAGTATCCGTCTTGGCCCGCGGCAGGTGCCGCGTTCGGCGTCGCGCCGGCGCGCCGGGCTCGGTATTCGTCGAGGATCGGCTGCGTCTGTGTGGCGCCGATGCGCGTCACGCCGAGCGCCATCACGGCCAACAGGTCGTCGAGGGTACGAACGCCGCCGGCCGCCTTGACCTGGACGCGGTTCGAGACCGTGCGGCGCATGAGCGCAAGGTCCTCGTGCGTCGCGCCACCGGGCGCGAAGCCGGTCGAGGTCTTCACGAAGTCCGCGCCGGCGGACTCGGCGGCGCGGCAGCCGCGGACCTTCTCGTCATCGATCAGGTAGGCGTTCTCGAGGATGACTTTCACGATCGCGCCGGCGGCGTGGGCAACGTCGACGACCGCGCCAATGTCCGCGGCAACTCGCTCGTCGCGGCCAGACTTCAAGGCGCCGATGTCGATGACCATGTCGAGCTCGGTGGCGCCTGCCGCGAGCGCCTCGCGCGCCTCGGCGAGCTTCGTTGCAGTCGTGGAACTGCCGTGGGGGAAGCCGACGACTGTGCCGACCGCCACATCGGTCCCCGCCAGCAGCTCGGCCGCCCGCGCGACGTCGGTCGGGCGGACGCAGACCGACGCGACGTCGTATTCCACGGCGAGACGACACCCGCCGGCGATGAAGTCGTCGTCGAGCTCCGGGCGCAGCAGCGAGTGGTCGATCGCCTTGGCAAGCTGCCGCTCGGTGACGTCATCGATCGAGAGCGGCATGGCGCTCATTTGATGTACGGACGCAAAACGTCGCGTGCGAGGAGGAAGCCGCGCTTCACGAGCTC
The DNA here is from genome assembly GCA_963843015.1 of uncultured Chloroflexia bacterium. Lineage (GTDB taxonomy): Bacteria > Chloroflexota > Limnocylindria > QHBO01 > QHBO01 > DASTEQ01. The sequence continues at coordinate 40,632 of CAWJIR010000001.1, forward strand.
GTCGGTCCCCTCGAAGTCGTGGTCCTCATGCTCAATCGCCACGTCGCCGTCGTAGCCGGCGCGATAGAGGGCGGCAAAGATCCGGGGCCAGTCCGCGTCACCGAGGCCTGGCAGCCGCGGGACCTGCCACCCGATCCCGGACGATAGCGTTCCCCGCTCGTACAGCCCATCCCGGTCGATCATCACGTCCTTGGCCTGGACGTGGAGGATGTGCGGTCCGAACTCGGCGATGAACCGCTCCTGGTCGATCATCAGCCAGACGAGATGCGACGGATCGTAGTTGAGTCCGATCGTGTCGCTCCACTCGCCGAGGATGCGGCGCCAGATGTACGGCGACCACGCGATGTTGTGGCCGCCGGGCCACTCGTCATCGCTGAAGATCATCGGGCAGTTTTCGATCGTGACCTTCACGCCGTGGGCGTCGGCGTGCTCGACGATCTCCGGCCACACGCGCAGGACGTCGTCCCAGTTGGCGTCGATGGTCTTTGACGCGTCGCCGCCCATGAACGTGTTGAAGTACGGGATGCCCATCTTCGCGGCGGCCTCGATGACTAGCTTCATGTGGCCGATCGCGGCAGCTCGCACCTCTGGGTCGGGGTGCATCGGGTTCGGGTAGTAGCCGAGGCCCGAGATGGCGAGGCCCTTCGAATTGACCTCGTCGACGATCTCGGTTGCCTGGCCCTCGGACAGGTTCGCGACTTCGATGTGCGAGGTGCCGGCGTAGCGCCGCGCCGAGCCCGTCGAGCGGGGCCAGCACGCGATCTCCAGGCTTTCGAACCCGTTGGCGGCGGCCCAGTCGGCCACCTCGCCGAGTGGCGTCTCGGGGAATGGCGCGGTCAGGAAGCCCAGTCTCATCGCGGTTCCTCGCGCGCGGCGACCATGGGCCGGGCGATGGGCTCCCGGACGACGTCGGCCCAGGTGCCCGAGCGTGCGCTGGCGGCGACGGCGTCGTTCACGAGCATCTCATCATGCCCGTCGGCGAACGTCGGATACGTCGGTCGGTCGGACGGCGCCCCGTCCCCGACGTCAGCGTAGATGGCGCGGAAGAGCGCCCTGAAGGTGTCCGCGAACCCCTCGACGTGCCCGCCCGGGAGCGCCGCGGCGGCCCGCCCGGCCGGGCCCATGAGCGAGGGGTTGCGAATGAGGATCTCGTTCGGCCGATCTCGATGACCGATCCATAGCTGATCGGGCTGCTCGGAGTCCCAGAACGTGGCCGCCGCGGAGCCGTCGATCTCGTACTGCAGGGAGTTCTTTCGCCCGGGGCTCAGCTGGCTGATGGCGACCGACCCGCGCGCGCCGTTCTCGAACCGCAGCAGAATCGTCGCGACGTCCTCAGTGGCGATGTCGCGCTCGAACGTCTCGTCCGCGCGCTCCGTCGAGAAGGTCTTCACCGGACCTGCCGGCTGGCGGCGGGTCGGGATGAAGGTCGCCAGGTCTGCCATGACCGAGCTGATGCTCTGCCCGGTGATGAAGGCGACGAGGTCGAGCCAGTGCGAGCCGATGTCGCCGACCGCGCGCAGCGCCCCGCCGCGATCCGGCTCTAGCCGCCAGTTCCAGTCGGTCTCGAGCAGCAGCCAATCCTGGTAGTAACGGCCGGCGACGAGCCTGACGTCTCCAAGCTCTCCCGTCGCGACGAGCTCGTGGGCGTGCTGGTTGAGCGGGTAGAAGCGGATGTTGAAGTTGACGGCGTTCACCTTCCCGCTGCTCGCTGCACGCTCGACGAGGTCGGCGGACTCCGCGGCGGTCATGGCCAGTGGCTTCTCGCACACCACGTGGCGATCCGCGTCGAGGATGAGTCGCACCTGTGG
>CAWJIR010000002.1:0-31251 GCA_963843015.1 uncultured Chloroflexia bacterium
TGGCCAGTGCCGCCTGGTCGGCGAAGGTCGTGACCAGGGCGATCTCCGGTCGGTGAAGGGGCGGACCTCGGAGCGCTGCATCATGAGGACGCCGGTCGGCTCACCCTCGCGCATGAGCGGGACACCGAGCAGGGTCCGGAAGCCGACCACCTCCTGCATCTGGAGCTGGCGGTACTCCGGGTCGGCCAGGACGTCGGGGATCTGGACCGTCCGCCGCTCGAGGTCACCCGGCCGGCCATGGAACCGCGGTCGAGGGTGATCCGCGACACCTCGAATATCCGTTTGAGCTCGGCCTGACTTCTCGCCATCGCCGCCGCGATGCGGTATTCGCCGCCATCGATGACCGCGAGGTTGCCGCATGTCGGCGTGCGTCAGACGTGCGGCGCTCTCGGTCACGGCGTTGAGCACGCTCGGCAGGTCGAAGTTGCCCGCGGCGATCGACGCGAGGACCTGGCCGAATCGGCTGACTCGCGTTCGAGCGCCTCACTCGTCTCGTCGAGCAGTCCGACGAGGCGGACCGCGATCCCGATCTGGTCCGGGAACGTCTCGACAACGCCCATCTCGAGGTCGGTGAAATGGCTTGACGTCCTTGCGCCAGACCGCGAGCACGCCGATCGGCTCGCCGTCGCGCATCAGCGGCACGCCGAGCAGCGTCCGCGCGCCGGAGGTCCGCGGCGCGGCCTCGAACTCATATTCAGTGTCGGCGAGCACGTCTGGGATCTGAACCGGACCGCGCTCCATGAGGACGCGACCAGTCAGGGTGTCCCGTCCCGGCTCGAAGATGTATCCCTCGCAGGGCCTCGCGGAACGCCTCCGGAACGCCGGCGTGAATGCGGCGACCCGGAACCGGCCCCCCTCCTCCGCGCGGAGGAGGTTGCCCTCGTCCGCGTGGGAAAGGAGGGTCGCCCGCTCGATCACCGACTGGAAGAGGTGGTCGAGATCGAGGTGGAGCTGGCGAGCGAGTGCAGGACCTGCCCAACGGCCGACTCGCGGTCGAGCGCCTCGGTGACCTGGCCAGCTGGCGCGCCAGCCGAATGGCGACGGCGGCCTGTTCGGCGAAGGTCGCGAGGATCCGAATCTCGGCCTCGCTGAACGGTTCGACGCGGGTCCGCCAGACCGACAGGACGCCAACGGGCTGCCCTCGGTCATCAGCGGGACGCCGAGGATGGTCCGGAACCCGGTCATCGCCTGGACATCGAGACATCGTGTATTCCGGGTCGGCCAGCACGTCGACGATCTGGACCGGTGCCAGCTCCATCAGCGCGCGGCCCATCGCCGACCCGCGGTCGGGCTGAAGTCGCGGCTGCCGACGATAGTCCCGCAGGGCGGGCGGAACGCCGGCGGTGATGGCCGCGCAGCCGGAAGGCGCCCTGCTCCTCGCGGACGATGTTTCCCTCGTCGGCGCGGGCGAGGCGGCAGGCGTTGTCGATCATCGCCTGAAGGACGCCGTCGAGGTCGAAGCTCGACAGCGGCGATCGCCTGCAGCACCTCCCGCACGGCCGACTCGCGCTCCGCGGCCTCGTGCGACTCGGCCAGCAGGCGGGCAAGCCGGATCGCGATCGCGGCCTGGTCGGCGAAGATGGTCACCAGCTCGACCTCGTCGTCGGTGAAGGGCTACACGTTCATGCGGCCGAGGCCGAAGGAGCCGATCAGGCCGTCGTCGGTCCGGATCGGGACGCCGAGGAGCGACCGACGCCGCCGATCCGATAGGCAGCTGCCCCGTACTCGGGGTCCGCCGGGACGTCGTCGATGCGCTCCGCCTGTCCGCTGAGCGCCACGCGACCGTTGATCGACCGGCGATCGATCGGGTCGGGGTGCTCCCGCTCGTGGGCCCAGTGCTCGGGCGTCCCGCCGCTGGCGGCGACGAAACGAAGGATCGCCGTCGCGCAGGAACACGAATGCCATGTCCGCCCCGCACAGGCTCGCCGCCTCGGCCGCGATGGCGTCGAGCACCGGCTGCAGCTCGAAACCGGCCCCGCCGATGGCGGCCAGCACGCGGCCGACCGCCGCCAGGGCGGATCGGTCTCGCGGTCGAGGTCGGCGACGTCGGTCATCGAGCCGCTGCTACGCGCCCTCGTGGTCGGGATCTTCGAGCGAGGCGTCGACGCTGAGCTCGACATTGCCCGCCAGGGCGCGGCTGATCGGGCAGCCGTCCTTGGCCTCGTCCGCGATGCGCTCGAACTCCTCGTGCGGGCAATCCGGGACGCTGCCGAGGACCTGGAGCGCGGAGGCAGTGACCGTCCAGCCGCCTTCGAGCTTCTCGAAGGTCACCTCGGCCTCGACGTGGAGGTGGTCCGGCGTGTAGCCCGCCGTGGCCAGCTCGGCCGAGAAGGCCATGCAGAAGCAGGCGGCGTGGGCGGCGGCCAGCAGCTCCTCGGGCGAGGTGCGGCCCTCGGGCTCCTCGGTCCGCGATGCCCAGCTGACGGGCAGGTCGGTGAACAGCCCGCTCGAGTAGGCGGTGACGGTGCCGCTGCCCGACGAGAGGTCGCCGCTCCAGGAAGCGGTCGCGCGGCGGACGGTGGCCATCGGATCGGTCCTCCTTGTATCCTCGGCGCAGAGCCGAATGCCCTGTCGGCAAGCCTAGCGCAGCCGGTGACCGATGACCGAGCCCCGACCGTTCCAGCGACCGACCCCGACCATTCGCGGCGAGCTGGTCTACCTGCGCCCCGCGGAGCGGGAGGACCTCGCCTCGCTTCGTGCGCTGGTTCGCCGATGCGGAGACCACCCGCTACCTCATGGTCGCGCGCCCCGTTCAGCCTGGCGATGGAGGAGCAGTGGTTCGACGGCATGGTCGCGCAGCAGGGCAAGACCGACTACCACTTCGTGATCTGCCGCCTGGCCGATGACGAGCCGATCGGCACCGCCGGGCTCCACGACCTGGACCTGGTCAACGGCAACGCCGAGTTCGGGATCAGCATCGGCGAGAAGGCGCGAGTGGAACAAGGGCTACGGCACCGATGCGCTGCACGCGATCTGCGACTTCGGCTTCGGCGAGCTGCGCCTGGAGCGGATCGAGCTGGAGGTGTACGCGGCGAACGCGCGCGGCGCAGCGCTCGTACGAGAAGGCCGGCTTCACGCTGGAGGGGACGCTGCGCCGGCGCACTTCGCCGAGGGCCGCCACGAGGACGTGCTGATCATGTCGCTCCTGCGCGAGGAGTGGGCGGCGCAGGACCGGCGCCGCGGCTGGGAGCTCAACGAGCTCGGCTGACGGCCGGCGCTAGCGCGGCATGTTCGAGCTGCGCCGCGACCCGGTCACCGGCTGGTGGTCGGCGATCGTCACCGACCGGGCGTTCGAGCACGCCTCGTTCACCGATGGAGGCGGCGCCGGTCGAGGGGACCCATTGCCGCCACTGCGACGACTCGCCCGAGCGGACGACGACGAGCCGTCCGCCGCGTCGTCCTGCGACCGGACGCGTTCGAGATCGTCCCGCCGGGCGGGAGTGGAACCCGCAGGTCGAGCTGCTGCCCGAGGAGAACGGCCCGACAAGCGCGGGTCGTGGGAGATCGTGGTCGGGCCGCGCGACCATCACGAGCGGTTCGCCGACGCCGGCCCGCACCTGGCCGAGAAGCTGCTCCGCCACGTGCGCGACGCGATGCGCGAGCTGGGGGCCGCCGCCCAGCCACCGGACGAGCCGATCTACGTCCAGGTCGCTCCAGAACCACGGCCGGCAGGCCGGGTCGCGGACGTCCACCTGAACTTGGAGCTGTACGCCATCCCGCAGGTCCCGCACCGGGTGGCGGAGGAGATCGGCGGGGCCGCGCGCCACATGATCAGCCGCCAGAGCTGCGCCTGGTGTGCCATGGCCGAGGCGAGGAGGAGGACGGGACGCGGCTGGTCCTGGCCGACGAGCGGTTCGTGGTCTTGGCGCCGGCCGCCAGCCGCTCCCCGTTCGAGCTGTGGGTCATTCCGCGCGAGCATGCCGCGGACTTCACCCCGCTCGACGACGAGGCGCTCGGCGCCTGCCGCGCCACCCTGCAGCGGACGCTCGGCGCGCTGGGCGTCCTGGGCGACCCGCCGTACAACCTGTTCCTCCACACCGCGCCGGCCGGGGAGCGGCTGGACGAGACGTTCCACTGGCACTGGGAGCTCCATCCCCGGCTGCGGGTGATCGCCGGCCTCGAGCGCGCGACCGCCCTGGCCGTCAACCCGGCCGCGCCGGAGTACGCGGCCGAGGTCCTCCGCGACCAGCTGACCTCGGCGGGCCATTGACGGGCCCGGCGGCGGCATCGGTATACTCGCGGTCCATTCCCCAGTGCCCCTTTAACGCGGTCCGGAGAGGCCGCCAAGGAGCCCATGCCCATGCCATCCGAGCGCCGCATCTTCGACGCCGACGATCTCCGTCGGGCGCTGGTCCGGATGGCCCACGAGATCGTCGAGGGCCACGGCGGGACCGATGACCTGGTCCTGATCGGCCTGCGACGCGCGGCCATCCGCTGGCCGAGCGCCTGGCCAACCTGATCGAGGAGCACGAGCAGGTCCGCCTGCCGGTCGGCTCGCTGGACATCACGTTCTACCGCGACGACCTGACCCGGCTGGCCCACGCGCCCATCGTCAAGCGCTCCGACCTTGGGCCCGAGGTCACCGACCGGACCGTCGTCCTGGTCGATGACGTCCTCTACACCGGGCGCACCATCCGCGCCGCGCTCGACGCCCTGACCGACCACGGCCGGCCGCGGGCCGTCCGCCTGGCGGTGGTGGTCGACCGCGGCCACCGCGAGCTCCCCATCCGGCCCGACTACGTGGGCAAGAACCTGCCGACCAGCTCGGACGAGGTGGTCCACGTCCGCCTGGTCGAGACCGATGGCGCCGACGAGGTCGTCATCACCCGATCCGAGGAGGCGCAGACGCGACCGCGGGGACGGCCGAGGTGCCGGTCGCGTGACGCTGACGCGGGCACGACCTGGACGCGGCGGCACCTGCTGGACGTCGACGAGCTGTCGCGCGAGGACATCGAAGGCGTCCTCGACCTGGCCGTCCGAGCTGCGCGCTCGGCGCGAAGCGGGCGAGCTGCCCGATCCGCTGCGGGGCGTCCCGGTGGGCCTGGCCTTCTTCGAGGCCTCGACCAGGACCCGCGTGTCAGTTCGAGCTGGCGGCGCGAGGAGCTGGGCGCGACGGTCACGTGACCTCGCGGTGGCCGGCAGCAGCGTGGCCAAGGGCGAGTCGCTGGTGGACACCCTGCGCACCATGGAGCGGACCGGGATCCGGTTCCTCGTGCTTCGCCACGCGGCCAGCGGGGCGCCGTACCTGGCCGCACGCTCGCTCGACCGCGCGGCCGTCGTGAACGGCGGGGACGGCACGCACGCCCACCCGACCCAGGCCCTGCTGGACGCGCTCACCCTGCGCGAGGCGATCGGCACGCTGGAGGGGGCACGGGTCGTGATCGTGGGCGATGCCGTCCACTCGCGAGTCGCCCGATCGAATCTCCACGCCCTCGAGCGGCTGGGCGCCTCGATCGTGCTCTGCGGGCCTCCGGCGTGGGTCATGCCCTTCGCGGCCTGGCCGGGCGTGACGGTCGTCCACGATCTCCACCAGGCCCTCGTTGGGGCCGATGCCGTCATGGCGCTTCGCGTCCAGCTCGAGCGGGGGGCCGGCGGCGGCGTGCCGTCGGTGGCCGAGTACGTAGACCGCTGGGGTCTGAACGCCGACCGCCTCGAGCGGGCCTGCCCCGAGGCATGGATCCTCCATCCCGGACCGGCCAACGAGGGCGTCGAGATCACCGCCGAGCTGTCCACCGCACCGCGCTCGCTCATCGGTCGCCAGGTCGAGAACGGCGTGCCGATTCGGATGGCGATCCTGTCGTTGTTGGCGGAGGACCGATGACGCGCTCAGCCCGCTTCGGGTCGCTGACCGATGCACCGGCGAGCTTCGTGCTGCGCGGGGTACGGATCGATCGATCCAGCGGCGGGAACCGATGCGATCGGCGATATCTCGGTCGTCAACGGCGTGATCCAGCACGAGCTGGCCCCGTTCGACGTCCCGCGCCTCGACGCGAGGGGGCTGGTCGTCGCGCCCGGCTTCTGTGACCTGCACACGCACCTGCGGACTCCGGGAAACGGAGGCTCCGAGACGATCGCGACCGGTACCCGGGCGGCCGCTCACGGCGGGTTCACGACGGTCTGCGCCATGCCGAACACCGAACCACCGCTCGACGATCCGTGGCAGCTGCGGGGACTGGTGGCGGCGGCGGCGGATGCGGCCGCACGCGTCCGGATCGTGGCCGCCGCAACCCGTGGCCGAGACGGGGAGGAGCTGACGGACTACGCGACGCTGGCCGACGCGGGGGCGGTGGCCGTGAGCGATGACGGGTCGGCGATCGCACGGGCCGATGTGACGCAGACGCGCGCTGGCCTATCTCCAGCCACTGGGCCTGCCACTGGTCGAGCACGCCGAGGAACCGACCCTGGCCGAGGGCAGCGTCATGCGGTCGGGTGTCACGGCCACGCGGCTGGGGCTCGCCGGCTGGCCGGCGAGCGCGGAGGCGACGATCGTCGAGCGGGATCTCGCGCTGGCCGCCGAGACCGGCGGCTGGGTCCACTTCACCCACCTGTCGACGTCGGCGGCGTTGGGCGTCATCCGGCGGGCGCGCTCGGCCGGGGTGCGCGTGACGTGCGACGTGACGCCGCATCACCTGGCCCTGACCGACGCCTGGGTCGCAGGCGACCGCCGGTTCTCGTGGGAGGAGGACGGAGACCAGGTCGTCGACCTCGATCCGGCGTTCGCCTACGACGGAAGCTGTCGGGTCAACCCCCCGCTGCCGCGAGCCGAGGATGCGCTGGCGCTCCTCGCCGGGGTCATGGATGGGGCCATCGACGCCATCGCCACGGACCACGCGCCACACCCATCCGAACGCAAGGCGGTGCCATTTTCCGAAGCGGCTCCCGGCCTCATCGGCCTCGAAACGGCTTTGGGCATCGGTCTGCTGGCGGTCCAGGCCGGGCGTCTGACCCTGCTTGGCCTGCTGGCCGCGTTGTCGTCTCGCCCGGCCACGCTGATCGGCGAGTCGCGTGCACTGGCGAGACGGCTCCGCAGCCGACCTTGTCGTCTTCGATCCGTCTGCCACGTGGCGAGTTGACACGGCAAACCTCGCGAGCCGATCCGCGAACACCCCGCTGCTGGGCATGGAGCTGCCCGGGGTCGTGCGGCTCACGGTCGCCGACGGACGCGTGACCTACGACGACGGGCTCGTCGGTCCGCCAGCCGCAGTTCGAGTCGAGGGTCGGTGAGTCGCACCGCCGTGTGGCAGGATGCGGGGCCGCATGGCCGTCCGCATGAACGAGGAGCTCGACCCCAACGAGGGCCCCGGCCTGGGCTGCTTCACCGTTCAGGCCGTCCTGTTCGCGGTCATCCTGCTGCTGATCCCGATCGGGGTCTTTTCGCTGGGATGGCCGGTCTGGCTCCTGACCGCGCTGCTGGTCTTGGCCATCATCCTGCTGTTCTTCATCTCGATGACGTCGGTCTTCCTGCTGCGCGTGTTCTTCGCCGCGCGGCGAACCGGCCGGGGTCGAACGTACGGGGCGACGGCGCCACCGGTCAGCATTGATACTGAGGCGCCCGAATCGGTCAGCCAGCCCACCGACGACGACAGCGTGGAGTAGCCGCCCGTGCCTCTGATGATGACCTTCTTCAACGTCCGCAAGGGCGTCCTGCGCGACACGATGTTCAAACGCGGGATGCGCCACTTCTTCCCGCAGCGCGCCCGTGACTACGAGGCCCGCTACGGAATCCGGTTCGTCGGCTGGTTCAACGTGACCGAGGGGTCGACGTGGAACAACGTGATCATCTTCGACCTGCCGAACTACGAAGTGCTCGACGAGCTCTACCGCGACCCCGCCACTCGGCGGCTGGGCCACAACGTGGCCGAATCGATCATGGACACCAAGCACGTCATCTTCCTCCGCGAACGGATGGGACCCGACCTGGTGTACAAGCCGTGACCTCGCCGCGGCTGGTCGCCCTCCGCGAGCTGGCCGAGGAGGCGGAGCTCGAGCGGCGCGACTTCATCGCCGAAGCCACGGAACTGCTGCGCCGCTTCCTCGAGGCCAACCGCGATCGGCTGCGAGAGATCGGGCAGCTCACGCTCGTGGACGACGAGCAGGACTTCCTGCGCTATCACCCGGTGGACGGGCTGTGGGTCACGCGTCTCACCTACCAGGACCCGGCCGACGGGGAGTGGTACGACCAGGAGCAGGAGGTCGACACCATCTCCGAGCTGGTTGAGCTCTACAACCCGGCAGACATCCTGTCCTGGCTGATCGAAGCGTCGCGCAACCCGCTCGAACACCTCGCGCCGGCCGATGAGCTCGCCCCGGAGGAGTCGGCCCCCGCCGCGTCGGAGGACGACTGGCAGAACGAGCTGCCGGCGGAGCAGCGCGAGACACTGGCCGCTCAGCGCCTGTGGCAGCTCGCCGACGCCTACCGCTCGCAGCTCCAGGAGCAGCAGGCGGCCCTGCTGCGTGAATTCGTGGGCAACGCCGAGGACGCGCTGCGCCTGACCGGTGACCTCGTCCTTCTCGACGAGTCGGACGACACCCTGGTTCTGCGCGGCGACGGCCGGTTCGAGACGACCCTGAACCTCGCCGATATGCCGCCGCGGCAGATCGAGGTGATGGAGGCGCACCGTGAGGGCCTGACCGTGACCGACGCCAAAACCGTGGCCGAGTTCTACGACCCGGCCGACGTCCTGCAGTGGGTGACCGAGTCGCTGTCCGAGCGCTATCCGGCGGTCGATTTCTCCGCCGTCTACGACTGACGCTGCGCAGGAAGGCAGACCGATGGCGCGCGGTGTTCCTGCTCCGACTGACATCGCAGCGGCCTCGACCGAGGATCTGTTCCTCGGCGCGGGCGCACTGCGCGAGGGTCACTTCCGGTTGAAGAGCGGGCTCCACTCCCCGAGGTATCTCGAGAAGTTCCTCGTCTTCCAGTACCCCACCCTGGCGTCGGAGCTGTGCCGGAGAATGGCGGTTGAAGTTGCCCGTCTGGCACCAAACGTGGTGGTGGGGCCCACCACCGGCGGCGTGCTGCTGGCGTTCGAGACGGCACGCCACCTGTCGGCCATCCTGGGCTGGGAGGTGCGCGGCCTGTTCGCCGAGCCCACGGTCCTGGCCGGCGGGCGCGAGCTGCGGCGCGGCTTCGAGGTCAGCCGCGCCGACACGGTCGTCCTCGTCGACGACATCCTGACCACCGGCGCCTCGTTGCGGGAGACACGCGAAGCGGTGGAACGAGCCGGCGGCCAGGCGACGGCGGCGGTGGTGATCGTCGACCGCTCTGCGGAGCCGGTTGACATCGGCATACCGATCCGGTCCGTGGGGAAGTTCGACATTCCCGTCTGGGAGCCGCTGGACTGCCCTCTGTGCGACGCCGGTGACTGGCTCGAGGCACCAGGGAGCGCGGGAGCGACCTAGGGCAGGCCGGGCTCCTGCCAGGTCACCTCGGTGATCCGTGCCGGCGGGAACTCCCCGTCGGGCGGAATGATCCCGGCCTCCGCCTCGAGCGGAATGCCGATGGGGGCAACGAGGTAGCGGCCGGCCAGGCGCCGGGCCTCGGGATCGAGGGCAAAGCCGGCCTTCGCCCGATGGAACGTCACGGTCACGTCAGCCGCGACCACCGGGTCGGATCGGTCGCCGCTGGTGAGGTCGATGGAGGTGGGCGTGTCCACCGCCAGCACACGGCAGGGACGGCCCGCGGCGGCAGCATGGGTCCGGATCGCGTTCGCGAGCTGGACGGCGCTGGCCACCGGCTCCCGCAGCGGGCCGCTGGTACCGCTGCCGAGCAGGGCGTCGACGAGCAGGGATGCCGCGGAAAGTCGAGCGCGGAGGCTGGTGAGCAGCTCCGCGGTGGGGGCGATGTACAGGTGAAGCGAGCCGGCTGCGGCCATGGCCTGGATGACCCCCCAGTTGTGGGCCGCGGCCGGTCCGGTGATCCGCCCCGCGTCGCCACACAGCACCACGATCACGCGTTGGCCCCCGGCGGCCAATCGGCGGGCGACCACGAAGCCGTCGCCACCGTTGCTCCCGGTCCCGCACAGGACGACGCTGAGCAGCCGCTCGGCCAGCGGCCCACCGGGCCCGACCACCGGCTCGGCGAGGCGGGACAGCTCGGTGAACGCCACCTCGGCCACCGCGGCGCCGGCACTTTCCATGAGCGCGTCCTCCCCGAGGCCAAGGCGCTGCGCGCCTTCGTCGATCTCGGCCATCTCGGCCGCGCCGATGAGGACCGATCGGGTTCGGGTTTCGCCCGACTCGGAGGCTGCGGGCGCGTCTGCGCCCGGATCGGTCATTCGAGCGTGAGCAGGTAGTCGACGATGGTTGCGATCTCGTCGGTCGTGAGCTGCCCGTCCGGTCCGCCGAACACCGGCATCCCGCCACGGTCGATGCCGGCGACCTCGGGCCCGCTGCCATCGATCCACAGGTTCGGCCACGTGTCTGGGTTCTCCGCTCCGAGGTCCTGCAGGTTCTCGCTCTTCGGTCCGGCGGCGATGCCATGGAGACTGGGGAATGAGCCCTGGCCCGAGAGGTCCTCCCCGTGGCAGGCCTGGCATCCGGCCTGCTCGATGAGGGCAACCGCGTCACCTGATGGCGCGCCGGACGGCGGCGGCTCCGCTGGGCGGGGGACCGCTCGGCTGGAGCTCCGCTCGGCGGCGGCTCACCACTCGGGGGCGCCTCGCTGGGCGCGGCTGGCTGACTGGGGCCGGGGCCGACGAGGTCGGGGTTCGTTCCCTCCAGGCTCCCGCCCAGGGCGATGACACCCACCAACACCACGGCGGCGCCAACACCGAAGATCCAGCGCGGAATCGGCTCATTCCCGGTCTCGACCGGGGGCGGCCCGCCCTGGGTCATGAATTCAATGTCCGGCCGGGGCTGCGGCGGCCGCCGTCCCCGGGGTGGAGGAAAGGACCGGGCGGCCGTGAGCCGCGAGGAGGTACGCCTCGGTGCCGTGGGCGGCCGCCGCCAGTCCGATGAGGCCGAGCCCGGCCCACGCCACGAAGTGGATCGGGAGGAGCGCAGCCTTGATCTCGTCCGGGGTCATCCCGTCGGCGACGAGCCCGACGTGGAACAGGCCCGCGGCGATGAGCGCCGTACCCGCGATCGCCGCCCCGCCGACAACGGCCCAGGTGACGGCGTAGGCCACCAGCCCGCCGCGGTGGGCGCGATGCAGCATCCGGGGCCACGCGTGCTCACCGATGGCGATGAGGCCGATCGTCGCCGCACCACCGAGCCCGAAGGCGGCCACGCCGAATGGCCACTCGGTCAGCGCCACGACGTTCTGGACCTCGCGCAGCGACCCGATCCCGAGCAGGAGGACGCTCCCACCGAGGAAGACGAGCGAGGCCACGGCGAGCGCCGTCGGGCCCGGCGACAGGGCCAGGGTCCAGCTGCCGCGGAGGGTCATGGTCAGGTTGCCGATGATGGCGGCGGTCGGCAGGAGCAGCAGGATCGCGGCGGCGTTGCCGAAACTGACCAGTGCGTAGGGGACCGACGGATGGACGGCCGCCCCGAAGCAGGCCACGACGCCCAGGACCGCCCACGCGACAAGCCCGAACCATCCCAACGCCCCAGAGGCGAGGGGCTGGCCGGTGAGCCGCGGAATCAGGTAGTGGAGCGCCCCGATCGGGACGCCCAGGAGCCAGAACAGGGTGATGCCTCGCCCCCACACCGCCTCGGCGATGGCGTCGACGGTCGGGTCGAGGTCCAGGGCGCCGACCACGGCGGCCTCCACCGTCATCCCGACCAGGGCGAACATCGCCAGCCCGAACCAGGCGAGCCCGACGAACGGCGGGTTCGAACCGGCCAGGGTGGGCCAGAAGGAAATATTGACCAGGATCAGGCCCAGGATCAGGACGACGTTCACCACCAGCGGGAACCCGGTCAGCGTTCCGGTGTCGGCGAGCTGCGGGATGTAGAGCAGGGTCAGTCCGGCCGCAAACCCGACGTTCCAGATCACCATCCCGAGGACCCCGATCCGGACATGGGCCATGGCACGGCCCGTCACCCGCGGGGTGACGAAGAAGATGGCCCCCAGGGCGGCATTCGTGAGCCAGCCCCAGACGAACGCATGGCGGAAGCCGGCCGCGACGGTGTCGGGCGTCAGCTCGAACGTGAGCCCGAACGGCAGGCCCAGGACGAACTCGAAGTCGACAGCACCAGCTGGAGCGCGGCGAAGGTGCCCAGCCCGTCGCGGTCAGGAGCCAGAGGGCCCCGAACCCGAAGTAGCCCATCGCCGCGGCGTCGCCGCCCGACGGGAGCAGCGACGGAGCGGGACTTGGGCGGCCGGTCGTACGGGCGCAGTCGCTTCAGGTTGCCGGTCATCCGAGCGCGCGAACCCTCCTGACTGAGAGACCCGGGGCGGGCCGGTTCCGCACATTCGAGCCGCGCAGGCGACCCGGCCGCATTGTAGCGGGCACAATCACGGTGTGACCGATGCCTCCTCGCCGCGTGACATCCTTCGACCGCTGCGGCGGGCCCGCCAGGTACGCGAGTTCACCGACGAGCCACTGACCGATGCGGAGCTGGACGCCATCACCGACGTGGCGCGCTGGACCGGCAGCAGCCGCAACACCCAGCCGTGGCGCTTCCTGGTCATCCGCGACCTGGACACGATCGCTCGCCTCGAGGCGGCCGGGCTGCCCCAGACCCGTTCCTTGAAGACGGCGACGGCGGTGATCGCGATCGTCCTGCCCGACGACGAAGAGCGTCGGGTCTCGCATGCCTATGACGACGGCCGAGCCGCCGAGCGGATGCTGATCGCGGCCGGCATGCTGGGCCTCGCGGCGGGCATCGCCTGGGTCCGGCCCGACGTCCTGCCCGACGTTCGCGAGATCCTGGATCTGCCCGAGGACCGCATGGTCCGGACCTTGATGGCCCTCGGCACCCGTCGGCCGACGCGCGCAAGCCGAAGTCGCGCCCCGGGCGAGGCCCGACTCCCGCGGGACGAGATCGTCTTCGAGGAGCGACTCCCGGCGGCTGACCGTCCGCGGGGAGAGCCGGCTACTTGGGCGGAAGGCTCTCGGCGTAGGTGACGCCGCGCTCGATCCAGGCCAGGAAGTCGGCCTCGGTGGCGAAGCCTTCGCGCCCGACCACCAGCCATCCGACCATCGGCCGGGCTGACATGTCGAACGTCCGGGCGCCGGGCAGGGACACGGTGTCGGCGTGGGCGTCCTTGCCGACGCGGACCATGAGCTCGTCGCCGGTCACCCCCACCGCCATGTTGCCGGCGACGAGGAACGCGATGCCGCCGAACATCTCCCGCTCGGCGAGCGCCGGATGCGAGCCGAGCTCCGCCCGGACCCGCTCCGCCAGTGCGAGGTCATAGGCCAACGGCCAACTCTAGGGAAAGGCGAAAGCCGCCCGGTCGGAGGCGGCTTTCGCGCGTGGTAAGCGGATTGGTTGCGGGGGACAGATTCGAACTGCCGACTTCGGGTTATGAGCCCGACGGGCTCCGCTGCTCCACCCGTGATCTCCCATGGCGCCGGCGCGGCCGCCCCGGTCAATCGCGGTCACCGGGGATCTGCCGGGCCCCGCGGACGGGGTGGAGGGGCCGGGTGGCCCGTGGCCTATGGTCGGGCGGGACCATCGTTTCGCTGGCCTCGGGATCGCACGACCGATAATCTGCCCGATGGGAAAGACCCCGATCGGCCGCTCGCTTGTCGCTTCCCTCGTCCTGGCCAGCGCCCTGGTCCTCGCCGGCCCCGGCGGCCGCCGCGACCGTCCCGACGGGTTTTACCGATACCATCGTCGCGAGCGGGCTGCCGAATCCGACAGCCATGGCGTTCGCGCCCGACGGCCGGCTGTTCGTCGCCAGCAGGGCGGCGCCGCTGCGGGTGATCAAGAACGGGTCGCTGCTCGCGACGCCGTTCCTGACCGTGACCGTCAATTCCTCCGGCGAGCGCGGCCTGCTGGGCGTCGCCTTCGATCCCGACTTCGCGATCAACCAGTACGTGTACGTCTACTACACGGCGACGACCCCGGCCATCCACAACCGGGTCAGCCGCTTCACCGCGAACGGCGACGTCGCGGTGCCGGGCAGCGAGGTCGTGATCCTCGAGCTCGACAACCTGCAGCGGCCACGAATCACAACGGCGGCGCGATGCACTTCGGGCCCGACGGCAAGCTCTACATCGCCGTCGGCGAGAACGCCGTTCCGTCCAACTCCCAGACGCTGACCAACCTGCTCGGGCAAGATGCTGCGCATCAACCGGACGGCTCGATCCCGACCGACAACCCGTTCTACGGCATCGGCCAGCGGCATCAACCGGGCGATCTGGGCGCTCGGGCTGCGCAATCCGTTCACCTTCGCGTTCCAGCCGGGCACGGGCCGGATGTTCATCAACGACGTCGGCGCAGGGCACGTGGGAAGAGATCAACGACGGCATCGCCGGCTCGAACTACGGCTGGCCGGCACACCGAAGGTCCGACGACGCAACCCGGGCTTTCGCGAGCCCGCTGTTCTCCTACGGCCACGGCCAGCCCAGTCGACGGGCTGCGCGATCACCGGCGGCGCCTTCTACAACCCCGACGCCGTCCAGTTCCCGGCGACCTACGTCGGGAGCTATTTCTTCGCCGACTATGTGCGGCGGCTGCGATACATCGGCTCGACCCGGCCAACGGCTATGCGTGTCAGCACCTTCGCGACGGGGATCGACTCGCCGGTCGACCTGCAGGTCGGACCTGACGGCAGCCTCTACTACCTGGCCCGCGGGGGTGGCGGCGTCGTGGGACGGATTGCGTTCCCGACCGGCCCGCCGCCGCGGGTGGAGACCACGTTCGTCGCGGTCAGCCCGGTCCGGGTGCTGGACAGCCGGTTCGGGACCGGGCTGTCGGGCGCATTCACAGCCGGTGTGCCCCGGACCTGGCAGGTGGCAGGCATCGCTGATGTGCCAGCCGATGCGGTGGCGGTGACCGGCAACGTGACGGTGACCGCCCAGACCGGAGCTGGCTGGGTGACCGTATCGCCAACTCCCAGCCCCAACGCCTCGCCCTCGACGGTGAATGTCCCGGTCGGCGACGAGCGGGCGAATAACGTCACGATCGCGCTCGGGTCCGGCGGTAGCCTGTCGGCCGTCTATGCGGCGGCACCCGGGCGGACGTCGCAACTGATCTTCGACGTGACCGGGTACTTCGTCGCCTCGAACGCCGGGGCCACCTACCGGCCGCTCGCGCCAGTCCGCAGTCTCGACACCCGGGTGGGGAACGGGCTGACCGGGACGTTCGCGACCGACGTGCCACGGACCTGGCAGGTCGCCGGCCAAAACGGGATCCCGGCGGGCGCGGTGGCAGTCACGGGTAACGTCACCGTCACCGAGCAGACGAGTCGAGGCTGGGTGGCCGTGACCCCGGACCCGGTCGGCTCGCCGGCCACCTCCACCCTGAACTTCCCGGCCGCCGACACGAGAGCCAACGGGCTCACCGTCGCGCTGGGATCTGGCGGGATGCTCAGCGCCGTCTATCACGGAAGTTCGGGCGCGTCGACCCATCTGGTCTTCGACGTGACTGGCTACTACATGGCGGATCTCGCCGGGGCGCGATTTGTGCCGCTCGTCCCGGGCCGGGTGCTCGACAGCCGCGTCATCACCGGACTGGCCGGGCCGTTCGTCTCCGGCACTCCAAGGGTGCTGACCGTCGTCCCGGGCAGCGCCGTCCCGTTAACCGCGGCCGCAATCACCGGAAATCTGACCGTCGTAAACGCACGTTCAGCGGGCTGGGTATCCATGACCAAGCTGCCGACCGCCAGCCCGGGCACGTCCACCCTGAACTTCCCGATAGCCGACACGAGAGCCAACGGGATCACCGGGCCGCTCTCATCGTCCGGGACTGTCGCCCTGATCTTTGTCGGGACGAGCGCCAGCACGACCGACCTCATCCTCGACGTGACGGGCTACTTCCACTAAGGGGAGATGGCGAGGATGAGGTCGGTTGTGGTGCCGCTTGTCCCGACATAGATCAGGGCGACCGTCCCGGTTGGTGACAGCGGCGCGGTGATCCCGTTGGCTCTCGTGTCGAGGGCCGGGAAGTTCAGGGTGGACGTGCTCGGGCTGACGGTCGGCAGCTTGGTCAGGGAGACCCAGCCCGCCGAGCGCGCGTTGACGACGGTCAGATTGCCGGTGATTGCGGCCGCGGTTGACGGGACGGCGCTGCCCGGGACGAGGGTCAGCACCCTGGGGGTGCCTGAGACGAACGGCCCGGCCAGTCCGGTGATGACGCGGCTGTCGAGCACCCGGCCCGGGACGAGCGGCACAAATCGCGTCCCGGCGAGATCCGCCAGGTAGTAGCCGGTCACGTCGAAGACCAGGTGGGTCGACGCGCCCGAACTCCCGTGGTAGACCGCGCTGAGCGTCCCGCCCGATCCCAGCGCGACGGTGAGCCCGTTGGCTCTCGTGTCGGCGGCCGGGAAGTTCAGGGTCGAGGTGGCCGGCGAGCCGACCGGGTCCGGGGTCACGGCCACCCAGCCGCCACTCGTCTGGCCGGTGACGGTGACGTTCCCGGTGACCGCCAGCGCGCCCGCCGGGATCCCGTCGCGGCCGGCGACCTGCCAGGTCCGTGGCACGTCGGTCGCGAACGTCCCGGTCAGCCCGTTCCCCACCCGGGTGTCGAGGCTGCGGACCGGCGCGAGCGGTCGGTAGGTGGCCCCGGCGTTCGAGGCGAGGAAGTAGCCGGTCACGTCGAAGATGAGTTGGGACGTCCGCCCGGGCGCCGCCGCATAGACGGCCGACAGGCTGCCGCCGGGCCCGAGCGCGATCGTGACGTTGTTGGCCCGCTCGTCGCCGACCGGGAAATTCACCGTCGAGGGCGAGGCGTTGGGGCTGGGAGTTGGAGACACGGTCACCCAGCCAGCTCCTGTCTGGCCGGTCACCGTGACGTTGCCGGTGACCGCCACCGCATCGGCCGGCAACCCGTCGACGCCCGCCACCTGCCAGGACCGGGGCACACCGGCCGCGAAGGCGCCCGACAGCCCGGTTCCGAACCGGCTGTCCAGCACCCGTACCGGGCTGACCGCGACGAACGTGGTCTCTATCGGCGGCGGCGGGCTGGTCGGGTAGGCGATCCGGCCCACGACGCCTCCACCGCGGGCGAGGTAGTAGAGGTTGCCGTCAGGTCCGACCTGCAGGTCGACTGGCGAGTCGATCCCCGTCGCGAAGGTGCTGAACGCATAGCCGTTGGCCGGTTCGATCCGATGGATCGCGTTGCCGCACAAGTCGGCGAAGAAGTAGCTCCCGACGTAGGACGCCGGGAACTGGACGGCCACGGGGTTGTAGAAGGCGCCGCCGGCGATCGCGCACCCGTCAACCGGGGCATGGCCGTGGCCATAGGCGAAACGGGCCCGCGATGCCCCGGTGTGCTCGTTGGACCTTCAGAGGCCGGCCAGCCGTAGTTCGAGCCCGCGATTCCGTCGTTGATCTCTTCCCACGAGCCCGCCCCGACGTCGTTGATGAACAACCGACCCGTGCTCGACTGGAACGCGAATGTGAACGGATTCCGAAGGCCCATCGCCCAGATCGACCGGCTGATGCCGCTGGCCGAGCCGTAGAACGGGTTGTCGGTCGGGATCGAGCCGTCGCGGTTGATCCGGAGCAGCTTCCCGAGGGGATTGGCCAGGGTTTGGGAGTAGGACGAAACGGCATTCTCGCCGACGCCGACGTAGAGCTTGCCGTCGGGCCCGAAGTGGATCGCACCTCCGTTGTGATTCGTGGCCGAGAGGTTGGGGAGCTCGAGGATCACAATCTCGCTCCCCGGCACCGCGACGTCGCCGTTCGCGGTAAACCGGCTGACCCGGTTGTGGATGGCCGGGGTCGTCGCCGTGTAATAGACGTACACGTACTGGTTGATCGTGAAGTCGGGATCGAAGGCGACGCCCAGCAGGCCGCGCTCGCCTGACGAGTTGACGGTCACGGTCAGGAACGGCGTCGCGAGCAGCGACCCGTTCTTGATCACCCGCAGGGCACCGCCCTGCTGCGCGACGAACAGCCGGCCGTCGGGCGCGAACGCCATGGCTGTTGGGTTCGGCATCCCGCTCGCGACGATGGCGTCGGTAAAGCCCGCGGGGACGGTCGCGGCGGCCGCTGGGGCCGGCGAGGACCAGGTTGCTGGCCAGGACGAGGGAGACGACGAGGGAGCGGCCGATCGGGGTCTTTCCCATCGCAAGCAGACTACCGGTCGTGCAGTCCCGAGGCCAGCGGCACGATGGTCCCACTCGACCTGGGCCACCGGACAAGCCCGCCCCATCCACCGCGCCGAGGCTCATCAACCCGCTGACCACGATTGACCGATCGGCGGCCGACCGGTACCCTAGGAGATCGCGGGGTGGAGCAGCGGTAGCTCGTCGGGCTCATAACCCGAAGGTCGGCAGTTCGAATCTGTCCCCCGCAACCAATCCGCTTACCACCGCGAAAGCCGCCTCCGACCGGGCGGCTTTCGCCTTTCTCGGGTAGAGTTGGCCATGGCCTATGACGCTGCGCTCGCGGATCGGATCCGGGCGAGCTCGGCGGCCACCCGGCGCTCGTCGAGCGGCAGATGTTCGGCGGCATCGGCTTCATGATCGGCGGCAACATGGCGGTGGGCGTCGTCGGCGACGAGCTGATGGTCCGGGTCGGCCACGACGCCCACGAGGCGACCGTGTCACTGCCCGGTGCCCGGATGTTCGACCTGTCTCATTCTCGGCCGATGATCGGGTGGCTGCTGGTGCCCCGGAGGGGTTCGCCACCGAGGCCGATTTCGACGCCTGGGTCGGGCGGGGCGTCTCGTTCGCCGAGAGCCTGCCGCCGAAGTAGCCGGCCTCGTCCACCGACGTCGAACGCCGGTATCAGTCGCCGGGCAGTCGCTCCTCGAACACGACCGCGTCCCGCGGGAGCCGGGCTTCTCCGGGTGGCGACTTCGGCTTTCGGGCGTCCGCCGACGGCGTGCCGAGGGCCATCAAGGTCCGGACCATGCGATCCGCCGGCAGGTCCAGGATCTCGCGCACGGCGGGCAGGACGTCGGGCCGGACCCAGGCGATGCCGGCCGCCCGATCCAGCATGCCGGCCGCGATGAGCATCCGCTCGGCGGCGCGGCCGTCGTCGTAGGCGTGGGAGATCCGGCGGTCTTCGTTATCGGGCAGGACGATGGCGATCAGTGCCGTGGCGGTCTTCAAGGCCCGAGTCTGCGGCAGCCCGGCCGCCTCCAGCCGGGCGATCGTGTCCGGGTCGCGGATGACGAGGAAGCGCCACGGCTGCGTGTTGCGACTGCTGCCGGTCCAGCGTGCGACATCGGTGATGGCGTCCAGCTGTGCATCGGTCAGTGGCTCCTCGGTGAACTCGCGGACCTGGCGCGCCCGCCGGAGCGGTCGGACCACGTCGCGCGGGGAGGAGGCATCGGTCAACCGTGATTGTGCCCGCTACAATGCGGCCGGGTCGCCTGCGCGGCTCGAATGTGCGGAACCAGCCCGCCCCGGGTTTCTCAGTCAGGAGGGTTCGCGCGCTCGGATGACCGGCAATCTGAAGCGACTGCGCCCGTACGACGGGCCGCCCAAGTCCCGCTGTCGCTGCTCCCGTCGGGTGGCGATGCCGCGGCGATGGGCTACTTCGGGTTCGGGGCGTTCTGGCTCCTGACGGCGACGGGACTGGGGACCTTCGCCGCGCTCCAGCTGGTGCTGTCCGAGCTTCGATTTCGTCCTGGGCTTGCCGTTCGGGCTCACGTTCGAGCTGACGCCCGACACGGTCGCCGCGGGCTTCCGGCATGCGTTCGTCTGGGGCTGGCTGACAAACGCCGCGTTGGGGGCGATCTTCTTCGTCACCCCGCGGGTGACGGGCCGTGCCATCGCCCACGTCCGGATCGGGGTCCTGGGGATGGTGATCTGGAACGTCGGGTTCGCGGCCGGACTGACCCTGCTCTACATCCCGCAGCTCGCCGACACCGGGACGCTGACCGGGTTCCCGCTGATGGTGAACCTCGTCCTGATCCTGGGCCTGATCCTGGTCAACATCTCGTTCTGGCCCACCCTGGCCGGTTCCAACCCGCCGTTCGTCGGGCTCGCCTGGTTCGGGCTGGCGATGTTCGCGCTGGTCGGGATGACGGTGGAGGCCGCCGTGGTCGGCGCCCTGGACCTCGACCCGACCATGGACGCCATCGCCGAGGCGGTGTGGGGGCGCGGCATCTCCCTGTTCTGGCTGCTGGGCGTCCCGATCGGGGCGCTCCACTACCTCATTCCGCGGCTCACCGGCCAGCCACTCGCCTCCGGCGCGCTGGGCTGGTTCGGGCTCGGCGCGTGGGCGGTCCTGGGCGTGCTGTCCTGCTTCGGGGCGGCCGTCCATCCGTCGGTCCCGTACGCCCTGGTCAGCTTCGGCAACGCGGCGGCGATCATGCTGCTCCTGCCCGCGACCGCGATCATCGGCAACCTGGCCATGACCCTCCGCGGCCGATGGAGCCTGGTCCTGTCGCCGGGACCGGCGGCGCTCGCCGTGGCGTCCCTCGTGTTCCTCGGCGGCAGCGTCCTGCTGCTCGGGATCGGGTCGCTGCGCGAGGTCCAGGAGGCCGTGGCCCGGACCGAGTGGCCGTTCGGGGTGGCCGCCTTCGGCCTCGGCGGAGCGGCGACCATCGGCCTCCTCGCCATCGGCGAGCACGCGTGGCCGCGGATGCTGCATCGCGCCCACCGCGGCGGGCTGCTGGCGTACGCCGTCACCTGGTCCGCGGTCGGCGGGGCGGCGATGGCCGGCACCGCGCTCATCGCCGCCGGCCTGTTCCACGTCGGGCTGGTCGCCGACGGGATGACCCCAGCCGAGATCAAGGCTGCGCTGCTGCCGATCCACCTCGTGGCGTGGGCCGGTCTCGGCCTCATCGGGCTGGCGGCGGCCGGCCACGGCACCGAGGCGTACTCCTCGCCGCCCACGGCCGCCCGGTCCAGGCCACCACCCCGGGGCCGCGCCCGCCGCGGCCCCGGCCGGGCATTGAATGCATGACCCAGGGCGGGCCGCCCCCGGTCGAGACCGGGAACGAGCCGATTCCGCGCTGGATCTTCGGCATCGGCGCCGCCATGGTGTTGGTCGGCGTGATCGCCCTGGGCGGGAGCCTGGAGGGCACAAACCCCGACCTCGTCGGACCCGGGCCCAGTGAGCCAGCCGCGCCCAGTGAGGCGCCGCCGAGGGTGAGCCGCCGCCGAGCGGAGCTCCGCCGAGCGGCCCCCGCCCGGGGAGCCGCCGCCGTCCGGCGCGCCACAGGGACGCGGTCGCGCTCATCGAGCAGGCCGGCTGCCAGGCCTGCCACGGCGAGGACCTCTCGGGCCAGGGCTCGTTCCCGAGCCTCCACGGCATCGCCGGCGGGCCGAAGAGCGAGAACCTGCAGGACCTCGGGCGGAGATCCCCGACACGTGGCCCAACCTGTGGATCGACGGCAGCGGGCCCGAGGTCGCCGGCCTCGACCGTGGCGGGATGCCGGTGTTCGGCGGACCGGACGGCCAGCTCACGACCGAAGAGATCGCGACCATCGTCGACTACCTGCTGACGCTCGAATGACCGATCCGGGCGCGGGCGCGCCCGCATCCCCGAGTCGGGCGAAACCCGCACCCGATCGGTCCTCATCGGCGCGGCCGAGATGGCCGAGATCGACGAGGCGCGCAGCGCCTCGGCCTCGGCGAGGACGCGCTGATGGAGAGCGCCGGCGCCGCGGTGGCCGAGGTGGCGTTCACCGAGCTGTCCCGCCTCGCCGAGCCGGTGGTCGGGCCCGGTGGGCCGCTGGCCGAGCGGCTGCTGAGCGTCGTCCTGTGCGGGACCGGGAACAACGGCGGCGACGGGTTCGTGGTCGCCCGCCGCCTGGCCGCCGGCGGCCAGCGGGTGATCGCCGTGCTGTGTGGGGACGCGGGGCGGATCGCCGGACCGGCCGCGGCGCACAACTGGGGGGTCATCCAGGCCATGGCCGCGGCCGGCTCGCTTCAGCTGTACATCGCCCCCACCGCGGAGCTGCTGACCAGCCTCCGCGCTCGCCTCTCCGCGGCGTCCCTGCTGGTGGACGCGCTGCTCGGCAGCGGGGCCAGCGGCCCGCTGCGGGAGCCGGTGGCCAGCGCCGTCCAGCTCGTGAACGCGATCCGGACCCATGCCGCCGCCGCGGGCCGTCCCTGCCGTGTGCTGGCGGTGGACACGCCCACCTCCATCGACCTCACCAGCGGCGATCGATCCGACCCGGTGGTCGCGGCTGACCTGACCGTGACGTTCCATCGGGCGAAGGCCGGCTTTGCCCTCGATCCCGAGGCCCGGCGGCTGGCCGGCCGCTACCTCGTCGCGCCGATCGGCATTCCGCTCGAGGCGGAGGCCGGGATCGTTCCGGCCGACGGGGAGTTCCCGCCGGCACGGATCACCGAGGTGACCTGGCAGGAGCCCGGCCTGCCCTAGGTCGCTCCCGCGCTCCCCGGTGTCTCGAGCCAGTCACCGGCGTCGCACAGAGGGCAGTCCAGCGGCTCCCAGACGGGAATCTCGAACTTCCCCACGGACCGGATCGGTATGCCGATGTCAACCGGCTCCGCCGAGCGGTCGACGATCACCACCGCCGCCGTCGCCTGGCCGCCGGCTCGTTCCACCGCTTCGCGTGTCTCTCGCAGCGAGGCGCCGGTGGTCAGGATGTCGTCGACGAGGACGACCGTGTCGGCGCGGCTGACCTCGAACCCGCGCCGCAGCTCGCGCCGCCGGCCAGGACCGTGGGCTCGGCGAACAGGCCGCGCACCTCCCAGCCCAGGATGGCCGACAGGTGGCGTGCCGTCTCGAACGCCAGCAGCACGCCGCCGGTGGTGGGCCCCACCACCACGTTCGGTGCCAGACGGGCAACCTCAACCGCCATTCTCCGGCACAGCTCCGACGCCAGGGTGGGGTACTGGAAGACGAGGAACTTCTCGAGATACCGCGGGGAGTGGAGCCCGCTCTTCAGCCGGAAGTGGCCCTCGCGCAGCGCGCCGGCGCCGAGGAACAGGTCCTCGGTCGAGGCCGCTGCGAGGTCGGTCGGAGCCGGAACACCGCGCGCCATCGGTGGGCCTCCTGCGCGGTCAGTCGTAGACGGCGGAGAAGTCGACCGCCGGGTAGCGCTCGGACAGCGACTCGGTCACCCACTGGAGGACGTCGGCCGGGTCGTAGAACTCGGCCACCGTCTTGGCATCGGTCACGGTCAGGCCCTCGCGGTGCGCCTCCATCGGCTCGACCGACGCGGCGGCATGTCGGCGAGGTTCGAGGGTCGTCTCGAACCGGCCGTCGCCGCGCAGGACGAGGGCGTCATCGGACTCGTCGAGCAGGACGAGGTCGCCGGTCAGGCGCAGCGCATCCTCCGCGTTGCCCACGAACTCGCGCAGGAGGGCTGCCTGCTGCTCCTGGAGCTGGGAGCGGTAGGCGTCGGCCAGCTGCCACAGTCGCTGGGCGGCCAGCGTCTCGCGCTGCTCGGCCGGCAGCTCGTTCTGCCAGTCGTCCTCCGCCTCGGCGGGGGCCGCCTCCTCGGCGGCGAGCTCATCCGCCGGCGCGAGGTGGTCGATCGGGTTGCGCGACGCCTCGATCAGCCAGGCCAGGATGTCGGCCGGGTTGTAGAGCTCGACCAGCTCGGAGAAGGTGTCGACCTCCTGCTCCTGGTCGTACCACTCCCCGTCGGCCGGATCCTGGTAGGTGAGCCGCGTGACCCACAGCTCGTCGACCGGGTGGTAGCGGAGGAAGTCCTGCTCGTCGTCGACGAGCGTGATCTGGCCGATCTCGCGCAGCCGCTCGCGGTTGGCCTCGAGGAAGCGGCGCAGCTGCTCGGTGGCCTCGGACGATGAAGTCGCGCCGCTCGAGCTCCGCCTCCTCGGCCAGCTCGCGGAGGGCGACCAGGCGCGGCGAGGTCACGGCTTGTACACCAGGTCGGGACCCATCCGCTCGCGGAGGAAGATCGCGTGCTTGGTGTCGAAGATCGACTCGGCCACGTTGTGGCCCAGCCGCGCGTGGCCGGGTCCGCGTACAGCTGTCAAGGACGGCGTAGTTCGGCAGGTCCA
The DNA here is from genome assembly GCA_963843015.1 of uncultured Chloroflexia bacterium. GTDB lineage: Bacteria > Chloroflexota > Limnocylindria > QHBO01 > QHBO01 > DASTEQ01. The sequence continues at coordinate 23,960 of CAWJIR010000002.1, forward strand.
GGATGATGACGTTGTTCCACTCCGACCCCTCGGTCACGTTGAACCAGCCGATGAACCGGATCCCGTGGCGGGCCTCGTACTCCTTCGCCCGCTTCGGGAAGAAGTGGCGCATCCCGCGCTTGAAGATCGTGTCGCGGCCCTTGCGGACGTTGAAGAAGGTGACCATCAGCGGCACGGGCGCTACTCCTCCTGTCTCGTCGGTGGGCTGGCTGACCGATTCGGGCGCGCTCAGTGTCATGATGAGCGGCGCGGCGGTCGCCCCGTACGTTCGGCCGCGCCCCGCCGGCGCGAGGCGAAGAACACGCGGAGCAGGAAGACCGATGTCATCGAGATGAAGAACAACAGGAAGATGGCCACCACCAGCAGCGTGGTCGAGCAGCCAGACCGGCCAGCCCAGTGAAAAGACGCCGACCGGGATGAGCAGGAGGATGACCGCGAACAGGACCGCCTGAACGGTGAAGCAGCCCAGGCCTGGGCCCTCGTTGGGGTCGAGCTCCTCGTTCGTGCGGATGGCCATGCGGCCCCGCATCGTGCCACAAGCCGTCCGGCTCACCGACCCGCGACCGAACCGCCGCTGGCGGGCCGACGAGCCCATCGTCGTAGGTCACGCGACCGCCGGCCACGGTGAGCCGCACGACCCCGGGCAGCTCCATGCCGAGCAGCGGCGTGTTCGACGAGGCGGCTGCCAGGTCTGGCGCCTCGACCTGCCAGCGTCGCGGCGGGATCGAAGACGACGAGGTCGGCTACGGCACCGTCTCGCCAGCGACCGGGACTCGCCGATGATCGCCGCCGGGCGGGTCGCCGAGCGCCGCGAGCAGGCGGCAGGGCTCAGCCGCCCGGCCTGCGACCGCCGCCAGGCCGATGCAGAGGGCCGTCTCCAGCCCGATCATGCCCGGGCGCCGCCTCGGCGAATGGACCGCCTTGCGCTCGGGCGGATGCGGCGCGTGGTCGGTGGCGATGGCGTCGATCGGCCGTCGGCGACCCCCGCGAGCAGGGCCAGCGCTCGGCGCGCGGCGAGCGGCGGGTTGACCCGGCAGGTGCCGTCGTAGGCGAGCGCCGCATCGAGCGGCGGCGAACTGGTCGTCGCGTCCTCCTCCCAGGCGAAGCGCGCTCGCCGGCCACCCAGGCGTCGGTCAGGGCGAGGTGGTGCGGCGTCACGTCGCAGGTGACGTGGATCCCGCGCTCCTCGGCCCGACGGATCGCGTCCAGCGCCGCGGCCGTCGACAGGTGGGTGAAGTGGACCCAGCCGCCGGTCTCGGCGGCCAGCGCGATGTCGCGCTCGACGATCGTCAGCTCCGCGCTGGCCGGCCAGCCGGCGAGCCCCAGCCGCGTGGCCGTCGCGCCCGGCGCGCATGACGCTGCCGGCGGCCAGGGCCGGATCCTCGGCATGCTCGATCAGGGGCAGGCCCAGCGGGGCGAGGTAGGCGAGCAGGCGCGCGCCACGCCGCGCGCGGCGATCGCCGCGCCGTCGTCGCTGACGGCCATCCCCCCCGCGGCCAGCTCGCCGATGTCGGTGATCTGCTCGCCCTCCCGCCCGCGGGTGGCGGCGGCGATGACCCGCACCCGGCAGGCCGGTTCCGCCGCCGTCGGGACCAGTCGCCACAGCCGCGCCGGCTCGTCGAGGGGCGGATCGGTGTTCGGCATCGCGCAGATCGTCGTGAAGCCGCCGTGGGCCGCCGCCCGAGCACCGCTCTCGACCGTCTCGGCACGTTCCGTCCCCGGCTCGCGGAGGTGCGCGTGCAGGTCGCACAGGCCGGGCGCCACGACCAGGCCGCTCGCCGTCGAGGCGGGGCGCGTCGAACGGGGCGAGCGTGCGGATCACGCCGTCGAGAACGGCGAGGTCACCGGACGCATCGGTCCCGTCGGCAGGGTCGATGACCCGCACCCCGCTCAGCACGAAGGTCGCCGGTGGGTCGGCCAGCGACCCGAAGCGGGCTGGCTCATTGGGCCAGGAGCGACAGGACCGCCATCCGGATCGGCACCCCGTTGACGACCTGGCGCCGATCAGGCTGAGCGCGCTCGGCGGCCAGGTCGGCGGTGATCTCGACGCCCTCGTTGGTCGGCCCGGGGTGCAGGACGGAGCCCCGGGGCGCGCCGCCAGGCGGTCCGCATTCAGGCCCCAGCGCGCCGTGTACTCGCGCAGCGACGGCACGCCGCCGCCGGCCTCGCGCTCGAGCTGGATGCGCAGCGTCATGACGGCGTCGGCATCGGCCAGGGCATCCTCGAGTCGCGGCGACCGTCACGCCCGGCCAGGCGTCGAAGCGGCCTCGACCCAGGCCGGGGGCCCGGAGAGCCAGACCGATGCGCCCAGCGCATCAGCGAGTGGAGGTTGGAGCGGGCGACCCGCGAATGGCCGATGTCGCCGACGATCGCGATCCCTGCCCGTCCAGCGAGCCGAGCGCGTCGCGCAGCGTCAGCGCGTCGAGGAGCGCCTGGGTCGGATGGGCGTGCGAGCCGTCACCGGCGTTCACGATCCGGAGCCGGCAAGCAGCGGGCCGCCAGATACGGAGCGCCGCTCATCGAGTGGCGCAGGATCACCGTGGTGACGCCGGTCCGCTCGAGCGTGCGCAGCGTGTCGACCAGCGACTCGCCCTTCGTCACGCTGCTGACGTCGATCGGGAGCTCGACGACCTGCGCCCCGAGGGCCTCGGCGGCGAGCTCGAAGCTGCACCCGGGTGCGGGTCGAGGGCTCGCAGAAGGCCAGCCCCACCACCTCGCCATGCAGCAGGTCGAGGATTCGCGGCGAAGGCGGCGCTCGCGCATCTCGACCGCCAGGTCGAGGACACGCTTCCAGCTGGTCGCGGGTCAGCTGGTCGACGTCGAGGAGGTGTCGATGAGCCCAGGTCGGAAACTGCATCAGCGTCACGCGACGGGCACGTCGGCCGTCCCCGAGGTCGCGGTCGGATCCTTCTCGGACCGGGTGATCACGACCTCATCAACGCCCATCGGGCAGGCGGACGTGGACGACCTCGTCGCGGGTGGAAGGTTCTTGCCCACGTGATCGGGCCGGATCGGAACCGCGCGATGGCCGCGGTCGATCACAGTAGCTGACGGCCCGCGGCCGGCCGTGATCGGTCAGGGCGTCGAGCGCCGCCCGGACGGTGCGCCCGGTGTAGAGGACGTCGTCGACCAGCACGACCGTCTGGTCGGCGATCTCCGGCCCAGGGTCCGCTTGACGATCGGCGCGTGGGCGACCTTGGTCAGGTCGTCGCGGTAGAAGGTGATGTCCAACGCCCCGACCGGCAGGCTGACGCCTCTCGTGCTGCTCGATCAGCCCGGCCAGTCTTCGCGCCAGCGGCACCCCCCGGCTACGGACCCCGACCAGGACCAGGTCATCGGTCCCGCCGTGGCGCTCGACGATCTCGTGCGCGATCCGGGTCAGGGCGCGACGCAGCTCGTCGGCGTCGGGATGCGGCGCTCGGAGACATAGGCGTGGGCTACTTGGCGGCCTCTCCGGACCGCGTTGAGAAGGGGCACGGTGGGAATGGATCGCGAGTATACCGATGCTGCTGCAAGACCCGTCAATGGCCCGCCGCGGTCAGTTGGTCGCGGAGGACCTCGGCCGCGTACTCCGGGGCGGCAGGGTTGACGGCCAGGGCGGTAGAGCGCTGCGAGGGCCGGCGATGACCGCGGGCGCGGAGATGGGCCCCCCGGAGCGAGTGGAAAAGTGTGACTCAAGAAGCTACCCGGCTGGTGCGGTGTGTAGGAACAGGTTGCACGGCGGGTCGCCGAGGACGGCCAGCGCGCCGAGTGACGCGCTGGAGAGTGCCGAGGCATGCGCCCGAGCGCCTCGTCGTCGAGCTGGGTGAAGTCGGCCGCATGCTCGCGCGGGATGACCCACAGTTCGAACGGGGAGCGGCTGGCGGCCGGAGCCGGGCGCGAGCACGGTCGCGGCAAGGAGCGGGCGGTTGCCGTCCGCCTCCTCGGCCTCCGCGATGGCACACCAGGTACAGCTCTGGCGGCTGATAGTGTGGCACGCCCCTCCGCCGATCTCCTCTGCCACGCGGTGCGGACCTGGGGGTAGGCGGTTGCACTCGAAGTTCAGGTGCGACGTCCGCGCCCCCGCCTGGCGGCCATGGTTCTGGAGCACCTGGAGGTAGTCGGCTCGTCCGGTGGCTGGGCGGCGGCCCCCGAGCTCGCGCATCGCGTCACGGACGTGGCGGAGGAGCTTCTCGGCGAGATGGGGCCGGCGTCGGCGAAGCGTTCGTGATGGTTTTCGGGCCGACCGCGATCTCCACGACCCGCGCCGATCGCCGCTCGTCATCCGACAGCAGCGGGAGCTGGGGCCCATTCCCGCCCGGAGGGACAACCTCGAAAGACGTTCAGGCGCAGACGACGCGGCGAACGGCATCGTCGTCGCCCTCGGCGAGTCATCGCAGTGGCGGCATGGGTACCCTCTACCGGCGCGGCCTCCATCGTGAAGGAGGCGTGCTCGAAGGCGCGGTCGGTGACGATCGCCGACCACCAGCCGGTGACCGGGTCGCGGCGAGCTCGAACATGCCGCGTACCCGGCGGTCAGCCAGCTCGTTCAGCTCCCAGCTGCGCCGCCGATCTTGGGCGGCCCACTCATCGCGCAGGAGCGACATGATCAGCACGTCCTCGGGCGGCCCGGGCAAAGTGGCGCCGCCGCAGCGTTCCCTCCAGGCCGAAGCCGGCCTTCTCGTACGAGCGCCGGCCGCGCGCGTTGTCGGCGTAGACCTCGAGCTCGATGCGCTCCAGCCGCAGCTCGCCGAACCCGAAGTCGCAGATGGCCCGCAGCGCATCGGTGCCATATCCCTTGTTCCACTCGCCTTTCTCACCAATGCTGATCCCGAACTCGGCGTTGCCATTGACGAAGTCGAGGTCGTGGAGACCGACCGTGCCAATCGGCTTGTCATCGGCGAGCCGGCAGATCACGAAGTGGTAGTCGGTTTTGCCCTGGCGGCGACCATCGCCTCGAACCACTGTTCCTCCATCGCCCGGTTGAACGGGGCCCGAATCAGGAGGTTGCGGGTCGTCCGCCATCAGCGAACCAGCGGACGAATCGGTCGAGGTCGTCCCGTTCGGCGGGGCGCAGGTAGACCAGCTCACCGCGAACAGTCGGGTCGGACGCTCGGTTGGTCGGGGCTCGCTCATCGGTGTACCGCCTGCGCTAGGCTTGCCGAAGGGGAATCCGCTCTTTCGCCGAGGATACAAGGAGGACGTTACCGATGACCACGCGTCGCGCGACCGCTCCGTGGAGCGGTGACCTGGTGTCGGGTAGCGGCACCGTCAGCGCCTACACCACCAGCCTTTTCAGCGACCTTCCCGTCAGCTGGGCCTCGCGAACCGAAGAGCCCGACGGGCGGACGTCACCGGAGGAGCTCCTGGCCGCCGCCCATGCCGCGTGTTCATGCGATGGCCTTTTCGAACACGCTCGCCAAGGCAAGGACATCCCCCGAAGATCTCCACGTGGCGGCCGAGGTCGCGTTCAGAAGGTGGGGGACGGCTGGAGTGACACGCACTGAAATCTCCAGGTCGTGGGGCGGGTGCCCGGCTGCTCGGTGGCCGACTTCGAGCGGATGGCGGAGGAGGCCAAGGACGGGTGCCCCATCAGCCGCGCTCTGAAGGGCAACGTCGAACTGTCGGTGGACGCCACCCTTGAGGCGCCTGACGGGGGCTGATGAACCGGTGACCAGCACGGTCGAGCCGGACGCGATCACCGGCCCGGCGTCGTCGGACCGATCCGCCCTGGCGGCGGTCGGTCGGGTCCTGGCGAGCATCGGGAGTTCGGGCTTCGAGCTGCAGCCTGTGCTCGACGCGCTGGCCGCGGAGGCCGCGAACCTGTGCGGTGCCGACATGGGCTTCGTCTTCCTGCTCGACGGGGATCTCTTCCGGTTCGTTGCGGCGAGCGGCGGTACACCCGATCACTGGGCGCACGAGCGGGAGCACCCTGACCCGATCGATCGGCGTTCGATCCTTGGTCGCGTCGCGCTCAGCGGGGAAGCCGAGCGCATCTACGATGTGGTGGAGGACCGTGAGTACGAGGCGGCTGCCTATCGGGTCGGCGGTGTCCGGTCACTTCTCGGCGTCCCGATCCGCACCGATGAGGGCCTGATCGGTGCCTTTGGTCTGGGTCGGATCGAGGTGCACCCGTTCACGGATGACGAGGTCGCACTCGTCGGCATCTTTGCCGATCAGGCCGCGGTCGCGATCCGGATCGCGCGGCTCCTCGGCAGCGGGCGGCAGGCGCAGGATCGAGAACGATCTCTCGGCACGGTTCTCGCGTCCATCGCCCGTTCGTCGCTGGACGTCGAGAAGGTCCTCGCGACGGTCATTGCCGAGTCGGTGCGTCTGTGTCATGCCGACACCGGGAACATTGCTGTCAGGGACGGCGATACATACCGGGTCAAAGCGGTTGCCGGCTTCTCGGCGGAGTACGACGACCTGGTTCGCCAGCATCGGTATGAGCCCAGCCGGGGGTCGATCGTCGGCCGCACGCTGCTCGACCGAGCGGTCGTCCAGATTGCGGACGTCCTCGAGGACCGCGATTACGCGCTCCTCGATCTGCAGCGCATCGGTCAGTTTCGGAGCGTCCTGGGCGTTCCCATCTGGCAGGGCGACGACATCATTGGTGTCATTGCGGTCGGACGGAACGAGGTCAAGCCGTTCAGCCCGGGTGAGGTCGAGCTCACCCAGGCCTTCGCCGACCAGGTGGCCATTGCCCTGAACCTCGCCCGTCTGCTCGCCGACTCCAACGAGGCCCTCGAACGTGAGTCCGCAGTCGGGGAGGTTCTGGCAGTCGATCAGCCGATACAGCGTTCGAGTTGAGCACCGTCCTCCAGACGGTAATCGACAATGCGGTGCGCCTCTCCCACGCCGATGAAGGCAACATCCTCCGCAACGTGGGCGGGGCCTTCCGCATGGTCGCGTTCACCGATGGCGTGCCCGAATCCTTCCGCGCCATCATCAACAAGCGTCCCTTCCTCCCCGAGCGAGGCACCTTGTCGGGCCGGACGCTGATCGAGCTGCGCCCAGTCCAGATCGAAGACGTCCTCGCCGACCCGGAATTCGTCCTCCACGAAGCGCAACAGGAACTCCGGCATGCGGACCATCCTCGGGGTACCGCTGCTTCGTGACGGCCAGCCCATAGGCGTCCTGGGGTATGGCGTTTGGAGGTACGGCCGTTCAGTCCATACGAGATCGGCCTCCTGCAGACCTTCGCCGACCAGGCCGCGATCGCCATCGCGAACGTAGCTGTTCGAGACGGTGGAACAGCAGCGGACGGCGCTCGCGAGCTTCGCGCCGCACGTGGCCGGCCTGCTCTCCAGCCC
>CAWJIR010000003.1:0-103922 GCA_963843015.1 uncultured Chloroflexia bacterium
AGCTCCCCGTGGTCGAGCATCGCCGCGATCGTCTCCCGCGGCATGGTGTCGACGGTGTCCGGACCGATGAGCGCCTCGACGTATTTCACGTCGCGGTAGCTCGGGTCCTTGGTCGAGGTGCTCGCCCACAGGCAGCGCTGGACGCGGGCTCCCGCGCCGCGCAGGTCGGCGAACTCGGCCCCACCGAAGATCTCCCCGTAGGCCTGGTAGGCGAGCTGGGCGTTGGCCACCGCGGCCGTCCCGCGGGCGCGGGCGGCCGCATCGGTCCCGAGCGCGTCGAGCGCCTTGTCGACCTTGGTGTCGACCCGGCTGACGAAGAAGCTGGCCACCGACGCCACCCGCGACACGTCGCCGCCGCCTTCGCCGAAGCGGCGCAGGCCGGCAATGAAGGCCCGGGCCACGTCGCGGTAGACGTCGACCGAGAACATGAGCGTGATGTTGACGTTGATGCCGTCGGCGGTGGCGGCTTCGATCGCCGGCAGGCCGGCCGTCGTGGCCGGGATCTTCACGAAGATGTTCGGCCGGTCGACCGCCGCCCACAGCTCGCGGGCGCGGCGCAGCGTCGCGTCACCGTCATCGGCCAATGCCGGCTCGACCTCGATCGAGGCCAGGCCATCGGCACCATCGGCCGCGTCGTAGACCGGACGGAGGAGGTCGGCCGCGTCGCGGATGTCGCCCACCGCGATGGCCTCGTAGATCGCCTGGCCATCGGCCCCGTCGTCGTGCATCGAGCGGACGAGCTCGTCGTAGTAGCCGGCGGACACCGCCTTGGCAAAGATCGTGGGGTTGCTGGTCAGGCCCCGGATGCCCTCGCCGATCATCGTCGACAGCCCACCGGAATCGATCAGCTCGCGGTCGATGGAGTCGATCCACGGGCTCTGGCCGAACTCGGCGTACAGGCGTTGCAGCGTGTTCATCGGACCGATACCTCCTCAGCCCCGAGCGGCGGCCGATGCCGGCTCCCGGCCGGCCACCAGCGATCGGGCGGCAGACGCGATCGCGGCGGCGTCGATGCCCGCGTCGGCCAGCTGTTCGGCCGGGGTCGCTGACCCCGGCATCGTTGCGCACCGCCAGGATGGAGATGCGGGGTCGCTCGTCCGCGTCGGCAAAGACCTCGAGCACCGCGTCACCGATCCCGCCCTCGGGCCAGTGGTCCTCCACCGTCACGAGGCAACCGGTGGCCTCGCCGGCCTCGCGGAGGGTGGCCTCGTCGATGGGCTTGACGCTGTACAGGTCGATGACCCGGGCGGCGATGCCCTCCTCGGCGAGCTGCTCGGCGGCGGAGAGGGCCTCGTGGAGCGTGATGCCGGCCCCGACCAGGGTCACGGCGTCCGCGTCGGACGATCGCACGACGCGCGCCCCGCCGATCGGGAACGACTCCCCCGGCGGGTAGATGACCGTGGTCTTCTCCCGGGTCGTCCGCATGAAGGAGATGCCCGGCTGGTCGGCCATCGCGGCCACGAGGGCCGCCGCCTGGTTGGCGTCCGACGGGTACAGGACCGTGCTGCCGTGCACCGCCCGCATCATGGCCAGGTCCTCGAGCGCCATCTGCGACGGACCGTCCTCGCCGATCGAGACCCCGGCATGGGACCCGACCAGGCTCATCGTGGCGCGGCTGACGGCCGCCATCCGGATGAAGTCGTAGGCCCGGGTCAGGAACGCGGCGAACGTCGAGGCGAACGGGCGCCAGCCGCGGACCTGCATCCCGATCGCCGCCGCCACCAGCTGCTGCTCGGCGATGTACATCTCGAAGTACCGATCGGGGTGCGCCTCGCGGAACACCTCGGCGTAGGTCGAGTTGCTGACCTCGCCGTCGAGGGCCACCACGTCGCCCCGGGCGGAGCCGACGGCCGCCAGGGCGTCACCGTAGGCGCGCCGCGTGGCCTCCTTGGTCCCGACCTCGTACGCCGGGAGTCGCACCACGCCCGGTTCCGCGGCCGGGCGCGGCTCCACCGAACGATCGGGCGGACTGACGCTGATCCGGATCGATCGGAGACCGCCAAGCTCGGCGATCGCCGCCTCGGGATCGGCCAGCGGCTTGCCATGGAACCCGTTCTGGTTGGCCACCGCCGCGACGCCGTGGCCCTTCTCGGTGCGCGCCACGATCATCGTCGGGCGCAGCTCGGTCGCGGCCGCATCGGCATAGGCGCGGTCGATCTCGGCCACGTCATGGCCCTCGATCGCGATGCCGTGCCAGCCGGCGGCCTGGGCGCGGCGCAGGTACGCGTCGAGATCCCAGCCGTGCATCGTCTCGCCGGTCTGGCCCAGGCGGTTCACGTCGACGATGGCCGTCAGGTTGTCCAGGCCGGCATGGGCCGCGTGCTCCAACGCCTCGTACATCGATCCCTCGGCCATCTCGCTGTCGCCGCACAGGACCCAGACCCGATACGGGAGCTTGTCGAGCTGCTTCCCGGCGAGGGCCACGCCGACGCCGATCGGGAGACCCTGCCCGAGCGACCCGGTCGCCACGTCGACCCACGGCAGCGACCGGCGTGGGGTGTCCCTCGATCCGGCTCCCGCGCTTGCGGAAGCTCAGCAGCTCGGCCTCGTCAATGGCGCCGGCCGCGAGGTACATCGCGTACAGCAGCGGGCTGGCGTGGCCCTTGCTGAAGATCAGGTGATCGTTGCGGGGGTCGTCCGGGCTGTCGAAGTCGTAGCGAAGGTGGCCGGCCAGCAGGACGGCCATGAGGTCGGCGCCCGACATGGAGGACGTCGGGTGCCCGGAGCCGGCGGCGCTCGACGCGCGGATGGAGTCCACGCGGAGCTGCTGGCCAAGCTCACGCCACAGGTCGAGGTCCTGCTCCTGGGTCACGCCTGCATGATACCCATCGGCTCCGACTGGCTCGTGACACGGTGCTGAGAAGCGCGCCGGAGAACGAGAAAAGCGGCGCCCAGGCCGGGCGCCGCCCTCGAACACGATTCGCGCCGGCGAAGCCGGCGCCATCGGTCTAGCTAGCCACGAACGAGACGGAAGCAGTCGCTGCAGTACACAGGACGAGTGCCCGTTGGCTTGAAGGGGACCTGGGTCTCCTTGCCGCACCGTGCACAGACGGCGTCGTGCATCTCGCGTGGGCCGCGGTCATAGCCACCGCCATAACCACCGCCTGAGCCGTAGCTGCTGCTGCTGCTGCCACCGTAGCCACCCGACGCGCGGCGCTGGGCGCGGCACGATGGGCATCGCTTCGGGGGGGATGTGAAGCCTTTCTCCGCAAAGAAGCTCTGCTCCGAGGCGGAAAAGACAAACTCGGTCCCGCAATCAACACACGCGAGAACCTGATCGGAATAGGTCACCCTTGACCCTCCACTGTGAGAGATGGACATGGCCGGTTGTTGCTCGCTCGGTGGCCGGCCACGGGTCTTGCCACTACCCCGTGAGCCAGCGAAACAACCGTGGTGGAGGGGAGGGAAAGGCTCTGGACGCCGGACGAGCAGGTCCGGACCGTCATTGAGCATACCATCCGGGTGTGCGTCACGGCGATAGCCATGATCTTGGGCGTCGCTGGTCGCGCTGGCTGGAACGGTGTGGATCCTGCAGGGTCTCAACGTGATCGTGTCGTCGAGCTTCATGACCGGGAGCCGGACCTGGGTCGTGATCGGGGCGGTGGCCGTGGTCGGCGGTGCGGCGCTCAGCTGGTGGGGGTGGTCTCGCCGCTCGGGATGACCGCGGCCTGCTGGAGCTGGCGACCGGCCCAGATGCAACCCGCCGGCCAGGACCGCCAGCCAGGCGGCGAGCAGAGCCGACAGCAGCGACGTAGAGGCGAACGAATCCCACCAGGCGTTCGACGCCGCCGAACTCCTCGACCCGGATCGCCAGGTCGCTCGACCGATTCCTGCACCGTCCGCAGGTCTCCGGCGAGGGCGGCCAGGGAGGGTTCGAGCGTCACGAGGTCGCTCGGCAAGGGTCGCCGAATGTCCCGCGAACGTGTCGAGGTCTGACGCGATGGACTCGAGATTCTCGGACGCACCGGCGAATGGCCGCTGGCCCAGGATCGAAACGTTCAGGGAATCGGCCAGGGTCGACGTCGTGGTCGCGAGGCGGTCGAGCAAGTCCGCCGCGTCGGTCAGGGCGGCGCCCATGTTGCCCATCGACCCGGTGATGTCCTCGAGCGCGGCCGCGGTGCTGTCCATCAGGTTGGCCGTGTTGCCCAACGCCGCGGCCACCGCCTGGCGGTCCTCCTCGAGGCGATCGTCGAGATCCTGCAGGGCGACGAGCCCTGCCGAGCCAGGTCACGGCCAGGATGGCGGTAACGACCAGGCCGACGACGCCGAACGCCGACCATCCCGTTCCCGAGCCGGCGGGCGGGCAGCCCGAGGACCTCCATGTCGCCCGTCATCCGTACTCGATTCAGCTGGCTCGGTCCAGCCAGGACGGCCCCGGCCCGAGCCATCTCGTCGATCGCGCGCGCCCCATCGCCGGGCTCGAGGTCGACCGCGGCGATGGCATCGGTCAGCACCGTGACCTCGAAGCCGAGCCCGATGCGCGTCGAGCGCCGTTTCCTTGCACGCAGTAGTCGGTCGCCAGCCCGCCGATGACGAGCCGGTCGACCTCCTGCGCCCGCGAAGGATGTGACTCGAGCTCGGTCCGGTGCGTGTCTGCCCGAACTCGGGTCGCGCACCGAGAAGCCCGAGTAGCCGTCCTTGCCATCCACCCCCTTGCGGACCGATGGGACCGGCCACGCAGCAGGTCCGGATGGAGCTCGGCGCCCCACGTGTCCGCCGACGCAGTGGACCGGCCAGATGCCGCCGTCCTTCGCGAAGTGGGGCGTTGACGGCGGGTGCCAGTCCTGGGTGTAGACGACGGGCGCGCCCCGCGTCGAGCGCGCGGCGAATCTCGTCGTTCAGCCGCGGGATCAGGTCGGCGCCACCGCGGACGCTCAGGCTGCCGGCCGGGTCGGCGAAGTCGTTCTGGACGTCGACCACCAGCAGGCACGTCCGGGGGTCGTAGGTGATCACCGGCCGATGGTAGTGGCTCCCGGCGGCAGGAGGATCAGTAGACCCCGGGGATGAACCGATGGGTCCTGCCCTGGTACGCGGGGTAGTCCGGATAGCGCGTCCGCAGCCAGGCCTCCTCGCGCCGCGCCTTGAGATCGAGAACCACGACCAGCGCGATCGCCGCCAGCAGGGCCAGCGGACTGAGCGTGACGCACGCCCAGCCGATGCTCAGACCGATCAGGCCGGCATAGATCGGGTGTCGGAGACGCCGATAGATGCCGTCCGTGACGAGCGATGCGTCATCACGCGGGTACGGCATGGCGGTGCGGTTGCTCCCGAGGTCGCGGATCCCACGGATGACGGCCCACCCGCCGAGGCTCACCAGCAGGACGCCCACCGCGAGGACGGCGACGCCGCCGGATTCCGTGGTCGGCGGTCGGGATCTGCCTCGCGCCGAGGGCGGCGACCAGGAAGAGCAGAACGACCTGAATCGCGACCCATCCCTCGCCCCTCGGGCCGAGGGCGGGGATCCGGGTCATGGTCAGTCGAGGAGCAGGCGGAGGCGGCGAATCGCCCGCGCCGCGGGCCCTCGACGCCGGCGCGATGGGCGCTGGCGCGGCGTCGCGGGTGGCGGCGCCTGGGGAGCGGGTGCGGCCGGCTCTCGTCTCTCAGGCTCAGCGGCGGCCGATGGTGGCGGGATGTCCAGCCACGCCGGCACCGGGGCCGGCTCCGAGGGCGAGGGGGTCGGCGGAGGCGGGATCGGCGACGACGGTGGCGAGGACGGGACAGGTTCGACCATGGGCGGAGGTGCATCGGTCACGGCGGTCAGCGTGGGCTCTTGATCAGCCTCCCGAGCCGGCGCATCCCAGGGGTCAACCGCGTCCCATGCGTCGACCGCGAACGGTGCTCGGGATCGCGCTTCCGGCTCCCAGAACGCGGGCTCGGGGGGGACGATAGGCGGTTCGGCAAAGGCTGCCGGCCCGACGAGCAGGGCGACGTCATCGGGAGCCGGCGGCTCGGCGGCAATCTCCACCGCTGCGAAGGGGGACCAGACTCTTCGACATCCATGGTCGCGGCCGCAAGCAATGTGGCGGGGGGCTCGGACGGCGGGCTCGGCTCAATTGCCTCGACCAGCTCGATTTCCTCGACCGGCTCTGGTGCCTCGCTCGGTCGAATCCGGCGCTATCGACTCGGGTGCTTCGATCGGCTCAGCGTGCCTCAATTGGTTCAATCGCTTCGTCCAGCCCGATGGATGCACTCCACCCAACTGCTTCGATCGGCTCAACGGTTTCCATCGGCTCAACGGTTTCCATCGGCTCAACTGCTTCGATGGGTTCCACTGCTGGAGCTGGCGCCGCTGGAGCCTCCAGCTCCGTTACCACAGCGGCCTCAACGGGGGCTCATCTGCGAGCTCAGGCTCGTCGCCGGCTCCCTCGTCCGCTGTCACCGAGGGCGGAGGCTGCTCGATCGGCTCAATGGAGACCGCCCCGGCGGCGCCGGGGACGAGGAGATCCTCCTCCGCGATCCAGTCCGGCTCCGGAGTGTCGGTGTTGTAGCCCGCTCGGACGACCGATACGGGCGCTACGTCTGACTCCGGCTCAGTGGCGACCGCGGCATCGGTATCGCCATCATCCGCGGTCTCCCGGCGGTATGCGGCCACCGCATCCGCCGTCTCCTGGGCGCCGGGCAGGTCGTCGGCGTCATCGATGAAGTGACCGCCGGACACCGTCGGGTCCTCGGCCCGGGCCAGGGCTTCGGCGAAGCCGGAGATCGCTGACCGAGATCGGCTCCGTTCGGACCGCGTCCTCTTTCCAGCGTCACTCTCGGCCATGGGCTCATCAGCATCGAGTGAGCCTTCGGCTTGGGCTTCAATGACCGGTTCCGGCTCAGATCTGGACTCTCGTGTCAGCTCGCGCGGCTCTAGCTCGGGCTCCGGGGTGAGCCTGCGTTCCGGCGTCGGCTTCGACCGGGGTGTTGAGCCTCGACGACCCTGTCCTGATCGGCCTCGACTTCCGGACTCTGTTCCGGCACGGAAGGAAGCTCCGAAACGGACGGCAGCTCCGGCTCGGAGACCAGCTCACGCTCGGAGAGCAGCTCCGGCTCGGGCGGCAGGCTCGCCTCCATGATCGGCGTTGATTCTGTTTCGCCTTCCGGCTCGGTGCGGACCGTGCCCAGACTGCTGTCGTTTCGGCGACGGTCGCCCGCTCGGGCTCGCCTTCGGGACCCTGTTCCGGCACCGACGGGAGCTCCGACACAGATGGCAGCTCTGGCTCGGACGGCAAGGCTGATTCCAGGATCCGGGTGGGCTCTGCTTCGCTTTCGGGCTCGGGTTCCGGCTCGGGTGCGACCCACCCGGCTGTTGTCGAGGCGGACCAGGGCAGCCGCTGGTCCAGCCGGGCCTCCAGCAGGTCGACCCGTCCACGCAGCGAAGCGACCTCACCGCGGGACTCGCCGAGCGCCAGCAGCGCCTGGCCGTAGCGCTCGGTCAGGTTGCGGAATTCGGTGAGAAGCTCTCGAAAGGGGGACAGCTCCCCATGGCCGTTTCCGTCACCGTTTGAGCCGTTCGACCCCGACTCCTGTGGCGCCTCGACGAGGGCTGCTCCGCGCAGGAACACACGCATATCGCCGCCAACCTCGGAAGACCCGGCCAGGACGCCGCGAGCCAGAAGCTCCCAGACGCGTCCCTCCGGGATGCCGAGGACAGCCGCCGCCTCGTTGACCGAGTAGCCATCCATCAGGGGGTCTGTAGCGTACCGCGTCGCGGTCGATCGTGGTGACTCTCTGACCGATATCATCCGGCGCCAATGGCGCCACCCGTCCGGGTCCCGACGATCGAGCGCGTGGACCTGCCCCGTCCAGCCCGGACTGGAGGGACTCCGCGACCTTGCCGAGAACCTGTGGTGGACCTGGCATCCCGAGGCGCTCCGACTGTTCGCCCGCATCGACCCCGATACCTGGGCCCGGACCCGCAACCCGATTCACGTCCTGCGCCGCACCTCGGCCGAGCGATGGGCGGAGCTGGCCGAAAACGATCGGTTCGTTCTTGACACCCGAACCCTCGCCGACCGGCTGCAGTGGTACGTGGACGATGACGCTCCCGGCCTGGGGAGCGACCTCGGCGGCTGTGTCGCCTACCTCTGCGCCGAGTTCGCGCTTCACGAGTCACTGCCCGTGTACTCCGGCGGCCTCGGCGTCCTCGCCGGCGACCTGTGCAAGGCCGCGTCGGACGCCCGGCTTCCGCTCGTCGGCGTCGGGCCGTTCTACCACCGCGGCTACTTCCGGCAGCGGATCGACGCCGACGGACGGCAGGAGCACCTCGAGCCTGATCTCGACCCGGCGGACATCCCGCTCCGACGCGCCGCAGGCGCCGACGGCGGTCCGCTGGAGATCGCGGTGGAGCTCCCAGGGCGAGCAGTCCGGATGGCGGTGTGGGTCGCCCAGGTGGGGCGAGTCCCCCTTCTCCTCCTCGACGCCGATCTTCCGATCAACGAGCCGGAGGACCGGCGGATCACCGACCAGCTCTACGTGGCCGAGCGCCGGACCCGGCTGACCCAGGAGCTGCTGCTCGGCGTCGGTGCGGCGCAGGCGCTCGGCGCGCTCGGCATTCGCCCCGCGGTCTGGCACCTCAACGAGGGCCACTCCGCCCTCGTCCTCCTCGGGAGGGCGCGGATGCTGTGCGACGCGGACCCCGACCTCGGCGGCGCGGAGGCCCTGGCCCGCGCCGGGCGGGACATGGTGATGACCCTCCACACCCCTGTCCCCGCCGGCAACGAGCGGTACGACCCCGCCCTCGCGCTCGAGCTCATCGGCCCGACGGCCGCTGGCATCGACCTCTCGCCGGAGCGCCTCGCCGAGCTCGGCCGCGGGCCGGACCACACCCTGGGGGACGCCTTCGACCTCACCGCCTTCGGGCTGCGGCAGGCCGCGATGGTGACCGCGGTGAGCAAGTTGCATGGGAGGACGGCGACCGCGACGTGGCGCGACACGATCGGCAAGGACGTGGGGTCGGTCACCAACGGCGTGCACCTGGCAACCTGGCAGGCCGAGCCGATGCGGGCGGCCCTGTCGCCGGGCGGCGAACGGATGGCCAGCGACCGCGACCTGTGGAGCGCGCACACCGAGCAGAAGCGGGCGATGATCGACTTCCTCGGCGGACGATTGACCCGCCAGGCGGCTCGGCACGGCATCGCGCCGGAATCGGTCGGTGACCTGGCCGGCGCACTCGATCCCCATGCCCTGACCATCGGCTTCGCCCGCCGGTTCGCGACCTACAAGCGGGCCGACCTCATCCTCGAGGATCCGCGTCGCCTCGAGCGCCTGCTGGCCGACCCGGATCGGCCGGTCCAGCTGATCTTCGCCGGCAAGGCGCATCCCGGCGGACGAGGCCGGGCGGGCGGTGCTCGGGCGCGTGGTCGAGGCCTCTCGGCGGGTCGGGATGGCGGGGCGCGTGTTCTTCATCGAGGACTACGACCTGCGGGTGGCGCGCTTCCTGGTGGCCGGCGTCGACCTGTGGCTCAACACCCCGCGCCGCCCCCTGGAGGCCTCCGGGACGTCGGGGATGAAGGCGGCGCTCAACGGCGTACCCGTCGCTGAGCGTGCTCGACGGCTGGTGGGACGAGGCGTTCAACGGCACCAACGGATGGGCGGTCGGAGGTTCAGCCGGACGCGCTGATCCGCCCGACGCGGACGACGCCGAGGCCCTGTACCGGGCCCTGGAGACCGAGATCGTGCCGACGTTCTTCGAGCGCGACTCGATGGGCCTGCCGCGGTCGTGGATCGGCTACATGCGCGGAGCGCTGCGGACGGCGCTGGGCCAGTTCACGGCCGAACGCGTGCTGCGGGACTACGTCGACGAGGTCTATCGGCCGGTCGCGGGCGTCGGGGAGGTTCGAGCCGGCATCGGCTGACCCGAGGACCGAGTCGCCCTCGGAACCGGAGTCAGGTCAGGGCAGGTACCAGCGCGGGTTGGTCCACACGCCGTGGTCGTTCACCGCGAAGTGGAGGTGGCAGCCGGTCGACATGCCGGTGGTGCCTTCGTAGCCGATGGTGTCGCCGATCGAGACCCCCTGGCCGGGGAAGACGACCACCTGGGCCCGCAGGTGCCAGTACCAGGTCAGGACCCCACCGCCGTGGTCGATGACCACCCCGTAACCGGTGTCCCACGGCCAGAGGGGCTGCCCGGACGCGACGACCAGGCCGGTGCCCGCGGCCTTGATGGGAGTCCCGCATCCGTTGGCCATGTCGATGCCGCCGTGGAAGTGCGGGTAGTACGTGCCGTTGAAGGTGTACGGCGGCTCGAGGACGAAGTTGGTCGGGCCCCATTCCTGGGTCACGGTGAAGCTGTCTTCCGGCCAGCGGAACCCACGGCTGCTGATCTGGACCTGCGACTCGGCCAGGAGGCGAGTGACGAGGGCGGTCGCCGCCTCGGCGGCCTGCTTGGTGGCGGTGATCTGGCGCTCGACGTCACCCTGCGCCACGAGGGCGGCGTTCAGGGCGGCGGCCTGCGCCAGGCGGCGCTGTTCGGCCGCGATGTACAGCTCTCCGAGCTGCGTCTTCAGGGCGGCCAGCTCGGCCTGGCGTTGGGCAAGGACCGCCGCCTCGGCTTCCTCGACCTCGCGCGCGTCGGCCAGCTCGGCGCGGCCTTCGCGCAGGACGGATCGGTTCTCCTCGAGCGTGGCCCGGAGCTCGCGGATCTCATCGGCGAGCGCAGCGTCCTGCTCGGAAATCGTCAGCAGGTAGCCGACCTGGGTCGCCACCACCTCGAATGAGTCGGCCGCCAGCATGACCTCGAGGAGCGAGGTCTGGCTCTGCTCATAGGCGTCGCGGTAGTGGTCCTGGAGGAGCGATTCGCGAGCCTCGAGCTCGCGGTTCTGTCGCTCGACCTCGATGGCCAGCGCCACGAGCATCTCGTCCAGGCCGGCGATCCGACTCCGGATGGCCTCGAGGCGGGCCTGGACCTCGGCAACCTGCAGCTCGACCTGGACCAGGAGGCCCGCGACCCGCTCGTACTCGGCGCCGACGGCGGCCAGCTCGGCCTCGGCCGCGGCCAGGCGGGAGTTCAGGGTCGCCGACAGGGACTTCAGGCTGTCGAGCTCGCGCTGCTGGGCGGCGAGCGACTCCTGGAGCGCGCGCTGGTTGGCCTGGGCGTCGGCGAGCGGGTCAGCGCCCCGAGCATGGTCGGAAGGCGCCGTGCCGGCGACGGTGGTGGCAACCACCACCAGACCGATGATTATTGCGGCCAGTCGTGGCCGACGTCTCATGAGACGGTGTTGAGAGTAGGGATATTCATCGTCCCATCCAGCCCCCGCGGAAGAGATGCCCGCCGATGCTACCGCGGGTCGTCAACCACTGACGACCAAGCGAATGTACTACACCGTAGGACACCCAAAGGTACCGGACCACACCGCACTGCCCCGGTTCGCGGCCCCTCGGGCCGCTGGCTCGAGGCTATTCGGAAGACGGGTCCGCTCGATCGGGTCGGCGCGGTGGCGGCGCATGCGTCGCGGCGGCGACCTCGGTCCCGGCCAGCATCGCAATGGCCAGGAAATCGATATACAGCAGGCCGACGAGGATCGCCCCGAAGGGCCCGGCCGCGTTCCCCGTGTCGGCCACGAAGAGCTGGACGTACAGGTCGAAGACTAGGCTCAGGCCAAGGAACGCGAGGGCCGTGACCAACGCCCCGAGCCAGACCTCGCGGAACGTGGGGTCCTGGGCGGGCACGGCTCGCAGGAGCGCGATCATCACGCCGAACACGACCAGCGGAGGGAACAGGGTCACGGCAAGCGCCCACGGTGACGTCGACCAGCCCCAGGTCCGGGATGAGCCGATCGACAAATCCGACCACCAGGCGTGACCAGGCTCCCCCACACGCCGGACAGCAGGATCAGGATGCCGGCCAAGCCGAGCAGGAGGAGGCTGCTGAGCGTGGTGCGGACGTAGGAGCGTCTCCCCTCCTCGAAGGCATTGACGATGCCTCGCTGGACGGCCGATACCCAGGGGAGGAGCGCCAGCAGGAGGAGCCCGATGCCGATCACGGCGACCACGCCGCGCGCGTCCTCGAAGGAGTCGAGCGTCGCGACGACGACGTCCGGATCCAGTCCGAAGGCGTTGGAGACCCGCTCGACGAACGCGTAGAAACTCCGGGCCCTTGGGGATGAGGAGCGAGGCACCGACGAGCGCGACCATCGCGAACGGGAACAGGGACAGGATGCTGTAGTAGGCGATCGCCGCAGCCCGGGGCATGGACTCGTGGGCATTGAACTTCCCGAAGGCGTCGAGCGCGATGCCGACCACCGAGTACCGATCGGCGATGGCGGTAACCCGCTCGGCAATCGCGGTAACCCGCTCAGAGACGCGTCGCACGATGGCGGTCATTCCCACTCCCGCTACCCTGAGCGCCACCATGGCGCCGACCAAGGCCGTCACCCTCGACGTCGACGGGCAGACCGTATCGGTCTCGAACCCGGACAAGATGTTCTTCCCCGAGGCCGGGGTGACGAAGCTGGACCTGGTCCGATACTACCTGTCGGTCGCCGATGGGGCGGTTCGTGGCGTGAGCGATCGGCCGATGGCGCTCAAGCGATTTCCGAACGGGGCTGGAGGCGACTTCTTCTTCCAGAAGCGGGCGCCCGCCAACCTGCCCGCCCTACGTCCGGACGGTCGAGCTTTCGTTTCCGTCCGGCCGCACCGCCGACGAGGTGGTGGTCTCGAATGCTGCCGCGCTGGCCTGGGTCGTGAACCTCGGCTGCGTCGACCTCAACCCGCATCCGGTGCGGGCGGATGACCTCGACCACCCCGACGAGCTGCGGATCGACCTCGATCCCGGTCCAGGCGTGCCCTGGGCCGACGTGCGCTCGGTCGCCCTCGTCTGTCGAGAGTTGTTCGAGGAGCTGGGCTATCACGGCCTGGCCCAAGACCTCCGGCTCACGCGGCATCCATGTCTACGTCCGGATCGCGCGCGAGTGGGGCTACAGCGATGTGCGACGGGCGGCGCTGGCCGTGGCCCGCGAGGTGGAACGGCGGGCGCCGGCGCTAGCCACCAGCAAATGGTGGAAAGAGGAGCGCCACGGCGTGTTCCTCGACTACAACCAGAACGCGAAGGACCGAACGGTGGCGTCCGCCTACTCGGTTCGCCCCCTGCCCGACGCTCGCGTTTCGACCCCGCTGACCTGGGACGAGGTGCCCGACTGCGACGCCGCGGACTTCACGGTGGCCACGGTGCCGGATCGCGTCGCAAGCTCGGGGACGTCGGCGCCGGCATCGACGATGAGGCGTTCTCACTGCAGCCGCTCCTGGAGCTCGTCGCGCGCCACGAGGCGGAGGGCGAGGGCGACGCGCCCTGGCCGCCGATGTACGCCAAGCAGACCGGTGAGCCGCCGCGAGTCCAGCCGTCGAAGCGCCGCAAGGCCGCGGATCCGAAGGTCCCTTCCCCCACCGGCCGCCGCCGGTCCAGCGCCCCGCTGGTGGTCGTGGCCCAGGCCGCCACGAAACCCGAGGTCGAGGACGGACTGGAGCGCTGGAAGGCACGCCATCCGGGCGTCGCGGAGCACCTCGCGGTGGACGATGTCCTGTACGACGCCATGCGCGGCCGGTCGACGATCTGGTGGCGGGTTCGGGTCAACCTCCGCCATGTCCCGGAGAAGGATCGCCCGAAGGCAGAGCCTCCCGATCCCGACTACGACCCGTGGGCTGGTTACGAATGGCCGGACCGCAGCGGCCAGCTGACGCGCTCGCCCCGCCGACGAACGGGCGCGGAGGAGACGACGGACTGACTTTGACCAGGACCGCTGGAGGATAGTCCGCCCGGACTCGCTTAACCGTTCGACAACCGCTCGATGAGGCGGGCCTTCACCGCCGGCCACTCGTCGGCGAGGATCGAGTAGTACACCGTGTCGCGGACGTAGCCGTCGGGGAGGCGCATGTGGCGCCGGAGCACTCCCTCCCGGACGGCACCCAGCCGTTCGATGGCCCGCTGCGATCGCTCGTTGCGCCCATCGGTCTTGAGCGCCACCCGTCCCGCGCCCAATGTCTCGAAGGCGTAGGTCAGCTGCAGGAGCTTGGCCTCGCTGTTCACGGCAGTGCGGTGGCGGGACGGGGCAATCCAGGTCCAGCCGATCTCGACCCGGTCGTGCTCGGGTGCGATGTCGCCGAAGCGAGTGGACCCGACGGCGAGCCCGGATGCCCGTTCGACGGTTGCCCAGGCCACGAAGTCCGGACCCTGGGCGTCGGCGAGGTACGCCGGCCACGTCGTCGCGTCGGCGAGGTCGGAGCTCATGAAGTCCCAGATCGACGGATCCTCGCTCGCCGCGGCCAGCAGGTCGTCGCGGTGCCGCTCCTCGAACGGCTCGAGGCGAACGACCCGGCCCTCGAGGACGATGCGCTCGGGGCGAATCATCCGGGCGGTTCCGGGGAGGGCGGACCCTAGGCGCCGGCGCCCGTGGTCACCGCCGCCGCGACCCAGCCGGGGATCTCGCGGCGGAGCGTCTCGAGCGGCAGCGAGCCGTGGCCGAGCACCTCGTCGTGGAAGACCCGCAGGTCGAATCGGTCACCCAGCCGCTCGCCAACATCGGCGCGCGCCCGCTCGATCTCCCGCTGGCCCATCTTGTACGAGAGGGCCTGGCCCGGCCAGATCGTGTATCGGTCGACCTCGATCTCGGCGTCGACCATCGGCAGCGATCCGTGCTCGTGCATGAAGTCGATCGCGCGCTCCCGGGTCCAGCCCATGGCGTGGAGGCCGGAGTCGACCACCAGACGTGCGGCCCGGAACGACTGGGCGTCGAGCATGCCGAGGCGTTCGGCA
Organism: uncultured Chloroflexia bacterium; assembly: GCA_963843015.1. Classification (GTDB taxonomy): domain Bacteria; phylum Chloroflexota; class Limnocylindria; order QHBO01; family QHBO01; genus DASTEQ01. The sequence continues at coordinate 14,732 of CAWJIR010000003.1, forward strand.
TCGGTCTGGTACAGGCCCATCTCGTCGGCCAGCCGCTCGGTATAGAGGCCCCAGCCCTCGACGTAGGCCGAGCCGGCCATCTTGGCGCCGAGGGTCCGGAAGCGGCCGAGGCCCTGGAGGTCCATCTCGATCGCGATCTGGAAGTGGTGGCCGGGGGTCGCCTCGTGGAAGGTGATGGCCGCGATCTTGTGGAGCTGCCGCTGATCCGGCTGATAGGTGTTCAGGTAGTACTGGCCCGGGCGCGAGCCGTCGATCGTCGGTGGCATGTAGAACGCCGGCGCCGACTCGCGCTCGCGGTACTCCTCGACCGGGAGCACGACGCAGTTGGCCGCCGGCAGGCGTCCGAAGTACCGGGGAGCGGTGGCGTAGGCGCGATCGGTCTGCTCCCGGGCCAGGTCGATGATGTGCGCCGGGTCCGAGGTGCGGTTGGCGGGGTCGTCGGCCAGGGCGGCCGCAAACGCGTGACGGTCGGCGTGGCCCTGGCGTCGGGCGATCTCGTCCTTCTCGGCCTCGATCCGCTCCAGGTCCTCCATCCCGAAGGCGTGGACCTCCTCCGGCGTGGCGGCCACGGTCGTCTGCATCCGGATCGCCAGCCGATACGCCTCGTGGCCGTTCGGGCGTGTCACTCAGGCCCGGGGTGGGGGCGGCATGCGGGGTGTACGTGTCGGCGAGGTAGTCGCGCAAGCCGCTGGAGCGCGGGATAGATGTCCGTGGCGACCGCGCCGCGAATGGCCTCGCGTCCCGACTCGTCGGCACACGTTGGCCAGGGCCACCGGAGGCGCCACGTCGGCGGGCACCGACAGCATCCGATCGATCTGCTCGATCGCCTTCCGAACGGGCACCGATGGCGTGGTGCGCCCATCGGCGATGCCCTCGTCCAGGGTGCCGATGTGCTGCTCGATCAGCGTCGGGAACGCCGCGTATCGCGCGAGCAGGCGATTCAGGCCCTCGGGGGTGTCGACGCGCTGGTACTGGGCGATCTCGGACGGCCAGGTCTGCACCCCGGACATGTGGTTGACGGCCAGCTGGTACAGCTTGCGGTCCAGGGCCTCGAGGTAGTTCTGGGCGATCAGGATCAGCAGGTCGCGAGTGATGACCGACTCGACGTCGAGCGCACCGGGATCCATGGCCTCGGCCTCCGCCAGGGCCGCGGACAGGGCGCTGCGCTCGGCGGCTCGCCCGTCGGGACCGAGATCGGGCCATCGCTCGTCGTACCGGTCGTCGCCGTAGATCGTGGCGGTGATGGGGTCGCGCTCGAGGACGCCCTCCCAGAAGCGCTCGGCGAGGTCACTGACCGCGGCGTTGGGGTCCTGAAGGGTCACGGACACAGTCTCCTTGAGCTGGGTGGATGATTGCCGGGCGAGTGTAGCCCGGTCAGCCCGAACCGAACAGGTCGGCCAGGAGGGCGGGCGGTGTCTCCTCGAGCTGGTCGTAGCGACACGAATCCGGCTTTCGATCGGGTCGCCAGCGGACGAAGGTCGTGGCGTGCCGGAATCGGTCGCCCTGGAGGTGGTCGTAGGCCACCTCGCACGACCCGTTCGGGGCGGAGCGGCTCCCAGGACAGGTCCTTCCCCGGTTCCAGCGGCTCGTCGCGCCGGGCATCCGGCGCCCCTCCCATTCGGCCTCGGCCTCTTTCCACTCCCGCCACGGATGACCCTCAGCGCCTTCTTCCGAAGCGGCGCCAGCTCGTCGACGAGCTCGCGGCGGCGGGCCTCGGTGAACGAGCTGGTCACGCCGACGTGCTGGAGCGTCGCCCGACTCGTCGAACAGGCCGAGCAGCAGCGAGCCGACCATCGTGCCCGGCCCGTTCTTGTGCCATCGAAAGCCGGCGACGACGCAGTCGGCGGTCCGCTGGTGCTTGACCTTGACCATCTCGCGCTTGCCCGGGACGTAGCGCAGGTCGGCGCGCTTCGCCACCACCCCGTCCAGGCCGGCGCCCTCGAACACCGCGAACCAGCGTTCGGCGGTCTTCGGGTCGTCGGTCGCCGGGGTGAGCTGGACCGATGGCGGCGGCTTCGCCAGCCGCCGCTCGAGCGCGGCGCGGCGGTCGGCGAACGGCTCGGTCGCAGGTCGCGGTCGCCCTCGGCCAGGAGGTCGAAGGCGACATACGACGGCGGGACTCGCCTCGGCGAGCATCGCGACTCGCGAGGCAGCGGGGTGGATCCGGAGCAGGAGGGCGTCGAAGTTCAGGCCGCCGTCGGAGGCGATCACGATCTCGCCGTCGAGCACGAAACGGTCCTCCGGCCGGCCGATGCGGCGCAGCGGCTCCTCGAGCTCGGGGAAGTACCGGTTCAGCGGCTTGAGGTCGCGGCTCTGGATGTAGACCTCGGCCCCGTCCCGGAAGACGAGCGCCCGGAACCCGTCCCACTTCGGCTCGTAGCGCCATCCCTCGCCGAGCGGGATTTCCGTCTGCGGTTTGGCGAGCATGGGCTCGATGGGCGGCTCGATCGGAAACGCCACGGGCCGATAGTAGCCGTCGCCTGCCGCATACTCCCGGCCAGTGGCCATCAGCCTCCGATTCCTCGGCGCCGCCGGCGGCGTGACCGGCTCGCAGTTCCTGCTCACCGTCGGCGAGCGACGGCTGCTCGTCGACTGCGGGCTGTTCCAGGGCGGGATGGAGGAGATCGCCCGCAACCGGATGGCGTTCTCGTACGCAGCCGGACGACGTCGCACGCGGTGCTCCTGACCCACGCCCACAACGACCACATCGGGCGCCTGCCGGCCCTCGTCCGGGCCGGCTACCGCGGGCCGGTGTTCGCGACCGATGCCACGGCCGACCTGGCCGAGATCGTCCTCGCCGACAGCGCCCACCTGCAGGCCCGCGCCGCCGAGCGCTGGGCGCGCCACCACCCCGAGGTGGCCGCGCGCGGCCACCGGCGAGTCGGAGGCCGACCGCCGCCGAGACGGAGATGGCCGCGGTCGCCGCCCGGGCGCCGAGGCCACCGGACCGATGCGACACCGAATCCCGCGCCCCGCTGTTCGACCTGGACGACGTCCGGCGCACGATCGAGCATGGTCCGACCGGTGTCGTATGACACGACCACGCCGATCACCGACGGCGTCGAGGCGACCTTCCACGACGCGGGCCACATCCTCGGCTCGGCGATCATCGAGCTGCGGGTCCGCGACCGCGACGGAACGGAGCAGACGATCGTGTTCTCCGGCGACCTCGGCCGGCCGGACACGCCGATCCTGCGCGACCCGACACCGCTGACCTCGGCCGACGTCGTCATCGTCGAGTCCACCTACGGCGACCGCGAGCACCCCGACGCGGACCAGGCCGTGCGACGAGCTGGTCGAGGTCATCACCGACGTCGCCCGCGATGGCGGGGTGCTCCTCATCCCGGCCTTCGCCATCGGCCGGACCCAGCATCTCGTCTGGCTGCTCGACGACCTCGTCCGGAAGGGCCGGATCCCGCACCTGCCGCTGTTCATCGACTCGCCGATGGCCTGCGAGGCGAACGACGTCTACCTCCGCCATCCGGAGGGCTACGACGCGGAGACGCTGGCGCTCCTCGCAGTCGGGCGACTCGCCGCTCGTCTACCCCGGGCAGGCGTGCACCACCAGCGTCGAGGCCTCGAAGGCGATCGTCGGCAGCCCGCGGCCGTTCATCCTGGTCGCAGCGTCCGGGATGCTGACCGGGGGCCGAATCCTCCACCACCTCAAGGACCTCCTGCCCGACCCGCGGACCACCCTCCTGTTCATCGGCTACCAGGGCGAGGGGACGCTGGGCCGCCACCTGGCGGAGGGCGGCAAGGAGGCGCGCATCGACGGGGCGAGCTGGCCGGTTCGCTGCCGGGTGCGCTCGATCACGGGCCTCTCGGCCCATGCCGATCAGACCGAGCTCGACGCCTGGATCGGCCACTTCGCCGCGGCCGCCCGGACCGATGGACGGCCCCGCGCGGTGTACGTGACCCACGGCGAGCCGGCCGCCGCGTCGGCGTTCGCGGCCCGCATCGGTCGCGACCTGGGCGTGGCCGCCCACGTCCCGGCACTCGGGGAGACGGTGACCCTCCTCCCCTGACCGGCGGTCGGGCTACCATCGGGCCCATGTCGCCTCGCCCGGTGATCAGCCTCCTCACCGACTTCGGCGTCCGGGATCCCTCCGGTGCGATCTGCGAGGGCGTCATCCTCGGCATCTGCCCCGACGCGACCGTCGTCCACATCAGCCACGAGGTGACGAAGTACGCCATCCGCGACGGGGCGCTCATGCTGCTGGTGTGCCGTGCCGTTCATGCCGGTCGGCGTCCACATGGCCGTGGTCGACCCCGGCGTCGGCACCGCGCGTCGGCCCGGTGGCGCTGGTCACCGAGCGCGGCGACATCCTGATCGGCCCTGACAACGGGCTCCTGATGCCGGGTGCCCAGCGCCTGGGTGGGGTCGTCGCCGCCCACGAGCTCACGAGCGAGGCCCACCGGTTGCACCCGGTCAGCACCAGCTTCCATGGGCGGGACATCTTTGCCCCGGCGGCCGCGCACCTGGCGTGCGGGCTGGACGTCGCCGAGCTCGGTCCAGCCTTCGATCCGGCACACCCTGGTCGCGCTCGACATCCCGCCGGCGACGCCGATCCCCGACGGCGTGGCGACCAGCGTCGTCTACGTCGACACCTTCGGCAACTGCAAGCTCGCCGGACTCCGATCCGACCTGGAGGCGTCGGTTGGACCGATGCGACCGGGCCGCGCGGTGCACGTCGAGGCCGACGGCGCGGCGCCCCGCGACATGGCATGGGCCGACACCTTCGGCGACGTGCCGGTCGGCACCCCGATCCTCTACGTCGACTCCTACGATCGACTGACGATCGCGGTCAACCAGGGCAGCGCGGCCGCGGCGCTGGGGCTGGTCCAGGACCAGCCGATTCGGATCCTGGTCGCATGACGCGCTCGGCGTGACCGATCCGGTCGCCGTCGTCGAAGACCTCTCGTTTCGATATCAGCGGCGCTCGGAGGCGGCGCTCCGCAACGTTTCGCTGGAGATCGCCCCGGGCGAGGTGCTGCTCGTGGCCGGTCCGTCGGGCTGCGGCAAGTCCACGCTCATCCGGGCGCTCAACGGCCTCATCCCGCACGCGTATCGCGGCGACCTCACCGGGCGCGTGGTGATCGGCGGCCTGCCCACCGACGTCACGCCGCTGAAGACGCTGGCCACGACGGTGGGAACCGTGCTCCAGGACCCGAGCCGCCAGCTCGTGGCGTCGACCGTGCCCGCGGAGCTGACGTTCGGCCCGGAGAATCTCGGAGTCGATCGCGCCGAGATCGGTCGCCGCCTGGTGCAGGTTGCCGCGGCCAGCGGTCTCGACCCGCTCATGAGCCGCACCACCGATGAGCTCTCCGGCGGCGAGGCTCAGCAGGTGGCGATCGGTGGCGCGCTGATGCTCGTCCCCAGCCTGCTCGTCCTCGACGAGCCCCTGGCCAACCTCGATCCCGCCGCCGCCCAGCGGCTCCTGGCGCTGGTCCGTGGGTTGGCGGACCGCGGCACGGCGGTGGTCGTCGTCGAGCACCGCATCGAGGACGTCCTCGCGGCCCGTCCCGATCGCGCCCTGTACCTCGACGAGGGAGAAACGCGGTACCTCGGACCGATGGAGGGGTTCCTCGCCACCGCCGATCCGGCTGCGGTCAAGCTGCCGTTCGATGCGTGGCTGCGTCGCGCCGCCGACGCCGGCACGGCGTCATCGGTCCAGAAGGAGTCTGCGGAGAGCTGAGCCGGACGCGGACGACGTCCTCGGCGACCTGCAGGACGACCCGGCGCGCATCGAGTGGCGCAGCCGTGGACGCCGGCTACGACGACCGGACCGTGCTCCACGAGATCACTGCGCGCCTCGGGCGCCGGCAGCAGGTCGCGGTGCTCGGCCCGAATGGGTCGGGCAAGACGACGATGTTCAAGGCCGCCATCGGCCTCCGCCCGTTGACGGCGGGCGAGGTCCTGGTCGACGGCGCCACGATCGCCGGGCGCGGTGTGGCCGAGCTGGCGAGGACGTTCGGTTACGTGTTCCAGAATCCGTCCCAGATGCTGTTCGCGCCGACCGTGCGCGACGAGCTCCTGTTCGGGCCGCGCAACGTCGGTCGCCCCGAGGACGAGCACGACGGCCTCGTCCGCGAGGCCCTGACCCGCGTGGGCCTGGCGGACGAGCCGGAGATCGAATCGCGCCCGCCGCGCACCCTGTCCCACGGCCAGCAGAAGCGGCTCGCGATCGCCGTCGCGTTGACCCTCGAGCCCCAGACGTTGGTGCTTGACGAACCGTCCGCGGGGCAGGACTATCGGAGCGCTACGGCGTTCATGCGGGAGGTGGGTCGGATCGCCGGACTGGAAAGCGTCTATTTCGTCACCCATGACGTGGACCTGGCATTGACCCACGCTGATCGGATCCTCCTGCTGCGCGACGGTCGACTGGTGGCCGATGGTGCGCCGCTGGAGGTGATCGCCGATCGGGAGCGATGGAGGGCCTGCAACCTGCGCACGACCTCGCTGATGGAGGCGAACCTGCGCTGGGGCGGACGCTCCGGACGCTTCCTCGGGCCCGAGACCCTGGCTACTCTGGTTGCGTCGGCTGCGACGTAGGTGACATCGGTTCCTATCGGAGGAGGAGCGGACCGCCCATGACAACCCTTGCAGCACCACAGCCCACCGCGAGCCCGTGGTCGGTCACGACCCGGGTCATCGTGTACAGCGCCATCGGTGCGGCGCTGTACGCCGTCTTCAACTGGATCTCGTTCGCGATCCAGATCCCCGGCGCGGAGAACGTCGCCGTCCGGCCGCACTACGGCCTGCTGACGTTCTTCGGATTCGCCTTCGGCCCGGTCGTCGGCTTCCTGACCGGCTTCGTCGGCAACGTCGTCGGTGACCAGCTCACCGGCTGGGGCGCGTTCACCTCGTGGCACTGGAGCCTGGCCAACGGGGCCGCCGGCCTGGTCGCCGGCCTCTTCCCGATCTGGATGGCGAGCCGGATGACCACCGTCGGCAGCAAGGCGCTGATGGCTGCCGTCGCCGGAGTGGTGGCCACCATCGTTGGCTTCCTGCTGATCTTCCTCGGGCTGATCATCACGCCGGAGATGGACTTCAACGCGATCCTGACCACCGAGTACATCCCGGTCGTCATCGCCAACTCCATCGCGGCCGCGATCGTGACACCCATCCTCGTCCTCGCCTGGGAGCCGATATCGGCCCAGATGGGACGCTGACCTAATCCGCCCGCGCCGCGATGCGGGCCGCCTTCGCGTACCTGGGTCGGGGATCCTGGCTCGCCCGCCGGGATCCCCGATCGATCCTGCTGGCCGCGTTCTTCTTCGTCCTGGGGGCGCCGCAGATCCGCGACTCGCGGCAGCTGCTCGTGGTGGCCGGCCTGGCCCTCGGGTACTACCTCCTGGCCGGCATCCCGTGGCCGGCCGTGCGCCGCCAATGGGTGTACCTCATCATCGTCATCGGCGCGGTGGCGACCATCAACGCCCTGATCACCGGCGGCCAGTCCGGCGACTTTCGCGGCACGGACACCCACGTGCTGGCCGACCCTGCCGCCCTTTGGCACCGAGGTGACGGCCGAGGGCATCAGCCTGATCGTGACCCAGATGCTCCGTTTCGTGGCCATCGCCGCGGTCGGGTTCCCCGTGGCCTACGCGATCGCCCCGGGCGACCTCGGGCCGGCGCTCCGGCAGCTCCATCTCGGGGACCGGATGCCGGTCATGGTCGACCTCACCGTGCGCTTCATCCCGACCCTGTCGGAGGAGTTCGGCGAGACGATCGACGCCCAGCGGGTCCGCGGCTTCGACCCGCTCCAGCGCGGCGGCGGACCGTTGGCGCGGCTCCGACGGCTGGCCCCGGTGTTCGTGCCGGTGACGGTGGGATCGCTCGCGGGCGCCGAGGACACGATCGATGCGATGGACCTGCGGGCGTTCGGGACCGGCAAGCGGACCTGGTACCGACATCTCCAGATGGACGGCCGCTCGTGGCTGGTCGTCGCGGCGTTCGTCACGTTCGTCCTCACTGCCACCGCGTTGAACGTGACGGGGCGATCCGAGCACTTCCTTCTGCCGTTCCTCGTCCCCTGATCAATGGCCCGATCAACGGGGCTCTGCGAGCGCGGAGTCGTGGACGGGCCGTGGATAAGTCCGTTACCAACCGCGAAATTCGTGGATAAGGCGCTTGGCGAACCGTGACTGGTCCCGTATTGTTCTGGTTGTCCCGGAGGAGCCGGACGAGTCCAGAGATTGCATCAAAGGGCCCGCCAGGTTCCTCCGGGGCGTTTTTGCGTCCCGCGCCGGATAGGACTAGAGTTTCGCTTTACATCTCGTAGCGAGTCCCGTCCGTGTCCAGCCCATCCCCCTCCAACGTTCCGACCGGAACGTCCCACCTCGAACCCCATGTCCAGCGCGCCCTGGCGCGTCCGCACCGCATCGACATCACCACCACCGGGCGCAAGTCCGGGCGCCCGCGCCGGATCGAGCTCGTCTTCCACGTGATTGACGGCCGGATCGTGATCAGCGGCGCGCCGGGACGGCGCGACTGGTACGCCAACCTCGTGGCTCACCCGCAGTTCACGTTCCATCTGACGGGACCGGTCAAGGCCGACCTGCCCGCCGTCGCCCGGCCGATCACCGAACCTGAGGAGCGGCGACGGGTCATGGAAGCGGTGACCCGCAATTGGGGTGCGGCCGATCGGTTCGAGATCTTCTACCAGCGCAGCCCGCTGGTGGAGGTCACGTTCCCCGAGGTATCTCAGGCCGCCTGAACTAGTTCAACGGATCCCCGTCGCCGGCCTGGAACAGGCCCAGCGCTCCGCGACCGACGAAATTGAAGGCGTGGGTGACCATCGGGTAGAGCCCGTCCTCGGGCATCACCATCTCGATGATTGCGCCCTGGGCGGGCGAGAGGTCCACGGCCTGGGACCCGAAGTTGCCCGCGTTCCCGACGCTGAGCTGGACGCCTTCCTTGATGACCCGGCTGAAGATCGTGCCGACCACGTGGAAGCTGCTGTCCACGCTGGGCCCGGCATTGAGAACGAAGATGCGGACCCGGTCTCCGGTCCCGACCGCGATCGGGTTGTCGAGGTACTGGTTCGCCACACCGTTCCACACGACGTAGTCGGGAGCCGGCGCGGCGGCCGCCGCCTTTGTCAGGCTTGCGGGCTCGCCCTGCGGCCCGAGGTACCACTCGCTCTGGACCACCGCGAACTCGGCGTCCACCGATCCGAGCCCCTCGGCCGGCTCGACGATGACCATGCCGTACATCCCGTTGGCGATGTGATGGAGCGCGGCGACGTGCCGCAGTGGTACATCCAGACCCCGGCGTAGTCGGCGGTCCACTCGTAGATCTTCTCCTCGCCGGGGTTGATGGAGGTCATCTCATCGTTCCAGGCCACCTGGGACGCATGGAAGTCGATCGAGTGCGCGACCTGGCTGGTATCGGGGTTCACCAGGTGGACACGGATCGTGTCGCCGACGCGGACCCGGATGACCGGACCCGGAACGGTGCCGTTGAACGTCCAGACCGCCTGGACGAAACCGCCGTCGTCGCCCTGGGCGACCGTCATCGGCTTCTCCTCGATGACGAGCTCGATGTCATGGACCTGCCCTCGAGGGCGGCGGGAGCCTCGGGCGGGTACAGGACGTAGTCGGGGGCGTTCGGGTCGGGCTCGACGTCGGTCTCGGTGCCGGGCCACCGTGGCTGTCCCCGCCAGCCGCCTGCCGGCCACCGTGACCGTGCCGGTCATCCCGCCGTCGGCGTGTCCGGGCACCGAGCACAGGAAGGTCGTCCCGCCCTCGGGAATGGTGACCTCGAACATGATCATCTCGCCCGGCTGCGCGACCTGCGCGGCTCCGCCCTCGAACGTGATGTCGTGGACCACGGCCCCGTCGTTCATGAAGTGGACGGTGTAGCGACCCGCGCGCCGCGACGTCGAGCGTGCTCGGCTCGAAGCCGAGGTCGAAGGCGCTGATCGTGATCTCGCCGAGCAGCTCCCCGCTCCCGCCGCCGACGGGATCGGGACTGGCGTCTGACGAACCCGCACCCGATCCGGCGGCCAGGATGACGTAGATCAGGGACAGCAGGATGACGCTCGTGACGGCGGCGCCAAAGACAGCGATGCGGCCCATGAGGGTTGGTCTCCTTTATTCGGCCGGACGGTCTCGGCCGATGCGACCCAGGTGGGTGTCCTTGAACCCCGTGGGCAGCTTCAGGCCGTAGCCCAGCGCCCGGTCGAAGCCGACGTGGGCGGCCAGGATGGCCGCCACCTGCATCGGCCACAGCTCGTGCCCGGCGATGGCCAGGAAGACGAAGGCCACCGGCAGCGCCCAGTTGTGGACGAGGTTGTAGGTGACCGCTCCGACGCGCGGTCCGGCGAGGTAGCCCAGCGCGGACAGGTCCGGCGCGAGGAGTGCCGGGATGAGGAGGAGGGGCGGCCCGCCCAGGGACAGGAAGGCCGCGATGCCCAGGATCCCGATCGCCGCCGACTCGATCCGAAGGATCCACTTCACGTCATCGGCCGGCGTCGTCCCGTTCATTCCCACTTGAACAGCCTCGTCGCGATGACGAACGAGATGACGCCCCACACCGCCAGACCGATGACGTCGATCCCGATGACGTCCAGCCCGGCCCCGTCGTTGATCACGGCTCGCAGCGCGTCGTTCAGGTAGGTGAGGGGCAGGAAGCGGGTGACCTGCTGGAGGAATTCGGGCATCGCCTCCCGCGGGAAGAACGACCCCGACAGGAACATCATCGGCAGGCTGATGAGGTTCGCGACCGGCGCGGCCTGGTTCTCGTTCTTGGCCCAGCCGGCGACCCCGAAGCCCATGGCCAGGAAGACGATCGATGCCCAGGACGCGAGAGCGCCAGGACCACGGCCACGCTGCCCACCAGCTGGACCCCGAACCACAGCCCCACGGCCAGCAGGATGAGGACCTGGATCAGCGCGATCACGAGCCGCGAGCTGACCTGGGCGGACAGGAAGTAGCTCGGCGAGGTGGGCGTCGCGAACAGCCGGCGCAGGGTGCCGGTCTGCTTGAGCTGGACGAATCCGAAGGCGACGCTGAACAGGCCGAGCTGCATGATCGTCAAGCCCAGGATGCCGGGCACCAGGAAGTCGATGTAGGCGAGGTCGCGGCCGGCAACCTCCTCGACCACGACCAGCGGCTCGGGGGAGCCACCGCCGGCGGTCACGAGCGCCTGGGCCACCGCCGCATTCACGATCAAGAGCGCGGTCTGCCCCTCCTGCGCCGTCGCCGCGTTCGTGTACGCGGTCAATGGCTGGTAGCCGGGGGCGCCCGGCGGCACCAGCTCCCAGCCCTCGGGGAAGACGAGCACCAGCGTTCGGTCGCCATCCTCGAGGGCCGCCAGCTCATCGTCCAGGCTGCCCTCGGTGACGGTCAGGATCGGCACCTGCTCGAAGGCCGCGACCATGGTTGCGCTCGAGGCCGTGTCCGCCTCGTCGACCACGCCCAGGTCGAGCTCCGCGGCGGCACCGAAGTTCAGGACCCCGAAGATCAGCATGATCACGAGGGGCAGGAAGAAGCTGAAGAAGACCGCCGTCCGGTCGCGCAGGAACATCTTTCCCGACGCGACGAACAGGTGCCACAGGATCTCGATCCGCCCGGCCATCGGTCAGTCCTCTCGGAGCTCGTGACCGGTGAGGTCGATGAAGACGTCCTCGAGGTTGGCCGGCCGCTCGGTGCGCTCCTTCGTGAAGCCGCGCTCCAGCAGCGAGTCGATCATCGCGTCCGGCGTGTCGAGGGCCACGATCTTGCCGCCGTCCATGATCGCCACGCGGTCGCAGAGGGTCTCGGCCTCCTCCATGTAGTGGGTCGTCAGGATCACGGTGTGCCCGCGGCGACGGATGTCGCTGATGACGCCCCACAGGTGGCGCCGGGCCTGGGGGTCGAGCCCGGTGGTGGGCTCATCGAGGAAGAGGACCCGCGGGTCGTTCACGAGCGCGGCGGCGATGCTGAAGCGCTGCTTCTGCCCGCCGGACAGGGTCTTCACCTGGCTCTTCGCCTTGTCGGTCAGCTCGACGCCGGCCAGCAGGGCGGCCGCGTCGGCCCGCACGTGGTACAGGTGGCCGAACAGGACGAGCAGCTCGGTGAGGTTGAGCTCCTCGAAGAAGGCCGACGACTGGAGCTGGATCCCGATCCGGGCTTTCACCGCCCGCGGGTCGGAGGCGACGTCCAGGCCGTCGACGGTGGCCGTCCCACCGTCGATGGGCCGCATGCCCTCGAGCATCTCGAGGGTGGTCGTCTTGCCCGCCCCGTTGGGACCGAGGATCCCGAAGACCTCGCCCTCGGCCACCTCGAAGCTCACGCCGTCGACCGCCTTCAGCGTCCCGTAGGACTTGCGCAGGTCGCGGGCGACGATGATCGGCTGGGCGACGGTCATGGGAGGCCGATGGTAGCGGCCGGCTCAGGCGTGGCGCCAGACCCGCCAGATGGCTCCCGGATCGGAGAGGGGGTCGCCGTGGACCAGGAAGAAGCGGGCCGGGCCGCCTTCGCGGAGGACACCCGCATCGGGCTCGCCGAGGGCCTCGCCGCCCCGCCAGGTGACCGCCGCGAGGGCCTCGACCGGCGGGAGGCCCGCGCTGACGAGCGCCTGGAACTCCCAGCCGATGTGGTTCGCCCGACCGGATCCCCCGCCGGAGTCGGAGCCGGCGGCGATGGCCACCCCCGCCGCTCGCGCCGTTCGCATCGCGGCCGAGGCGCCCTCGAGCTGGCCCTGGAGGCGGCGCTGCGAGGAGGGCGCCGCGTAGAACGGGACGGTGGTCGTGGCACCGAAGCTCAGCCAGGAGTGGAAGACGCTGAGCGTCGAGACCAGGATCGTGCCCGTGTCGTGCATCCGACGCGCGGTGTAGGCATCGAGCTCGGTGCCATGCTCGATGGTGTCGACGCCGGCCTCCACCCCGGTCTGGATGTCGCGGATCCGACCGGCGTGCGCGGCGACCCGCGCGCCTCGGGCGTGCACCGCGTCGACGACCCGCCGGGTCTCGGCGATGGACCACGGGGTCGTGCTCGGATCGGGTCCCTCGAGGTACAGCTTCACGAGGTCGGCCCCCTGGTCCAGCTGCTGGAGGGCAACCGCGAGCAGCTCGTCGGCGTTGCGCGGCCTCGGCGCTGACCCGGCCCCCGAGGGAGCCGGCTCGGCTGACCCAGCTCCCCGCGGCGCGGATCTCGGGGAAGCCGGCGCGGCCGCGGAGCCGGTCGCGGACGCCAAGCGACGCGGCCCGCGTCTGGCCGTCGACCGGGTCGGTGACGATCGGGGCGCCGAGGTCGCGCACCCAGCGCACGCCCGCCTGCCAGGCGAGCGCGGCATTGGCCTCGCCCGGTCGCCGCCAGCGTCGCCGGCGGGTCGCCGAAGCGGGCGATCCAGTTCACCCCGCCCGCGCCGGTGAGGTGGGCGTGGGCGTCGACGAGACCCGGCACGATCGTGGCGCCGGCGGCATCGACCACCGTGGCGCCGCTCACCGGCTCCTCTCCGTCGGTCGGCCGAATCCAGCGCACGACGCCGTTCTCGGTCAGCAGGCTGACGTTCCGCTGGAGGCTCGGCGAGCGCCCGTCGGCCAGGGCCGCTCCGCGGTAGAGGACCGGCGCCGCCGGGCTCGGGGTGGGCGCCGGCGTCGGAATGGAGGATGGCGGTCGGCGTGCCGACCGGCGTCGAGGACGTCGGCCGGGACGGTGGTGGGCCGCGGCGTGGGGCTGATGGTCGGGATGAGCGTCTCGGCACAGGCCACGAGGAAGGCGGCGGGCGTCAGGGCCCCGAGCTGCAGGATGCGGCGCCGCGAGATCCGCGTGGGATCAGGCCCGCTCACCCCACGACCGCCTCGTACACCGTCAGCGTCCGATCGGCCACGCCCTTCCAGCTGAACTCCTCCACCGCACGCTGGCGGCCGGCCTCGCCCATCGCGGCGCGCCGGGCGGGGTCGGCAACGAGGCCGTTGATGGCCGCAGCCAGCTCGATCGCCACGGACTCCTCATCGGCCTGACCCATCGGTCCGTCTCCCGGAACGTCCACCAGCAGCCCGGTCCGACCATGGACGACCACCTCGGGGATGCCGCCCACCCGGGTGGCGACGACCGGTGCGCCGCAGGCCATGGCCTCGAGATTGGTGATGCCGAACGGCTCGTAGACCGATGGGCAGGCGAACACCGCAGCGTGGCTGTAGAGCTGGCGCACGGTCCGTCGGTCGAGCATCTCGGGGATCCAGTGGATGGCCCGGGTCGGGGCCACGGCCCGCGCTTCGGCCACGCCGGCCTCCACCTCCGCCGCGATCTCCTCGGTGTCCGGCTGGCCGGCGGCCAGCACGACCGCGATTCGGGGGTCCAGGTGCCGAATGGCCCGGACCAGGACGGTGATCCCTTTCTGACGGGTGACGCGGCCGACGAAGAGGACGTACGGCGCGGCCGGGTCGATCCCGAACCGGGCGAGGGCGTCGCGGTCCGGATCGGGCGCAAAGCTCTCGGCGTCGATCCCGTTGTGGACGACATGGATGCGGGCTGGATCCACCTCGAAATGGGCGAGGACGTCCTGGCGGGTGGCATCGCTGACCGCGATCACGGCGTCCGCCTGCTCGAGGGCCTGGCGCTCGACCCAGGCCGAGGCGTCGTACCCGCTCCCCAATTGCTCGCGTTTCCACGGCCGGAGTGGCTCGAGAGAATGGACGGTGACGACCAGCGGCAGCCCGTAGGCCTGACCGATGACCAGGCCACCGAGGTGCACGTACCAGGTATGGCAGTGCACGAGGTCGGCGGTGGGCGGATCCGCCGCCATGGCGAGGTTCCGACCGAAGGCCGTCAGCACCGGGCGCAGCGCCTCGGGGGCGTCGGCCGGGTCGAGGGGAGAGGGGTAGCCGCGGACGCGCCACCCCGGCTCGTCGTGGTGCTGGTCGCCGAACGTCCGGATGTCGAGGTCCACGCGCCCGCGCAGCGCGTTGCTCAGCTCGGCGACGTGCACGCCCGCGCCGCCGTAGACCGACGGCGGGAACTCGTTGGTCAGGAGCACGACGCGCACGTGGGGAGCCTACCGCGGACCGGCTACGGCGGGCCGGACCGCCTCGCGTTGACGATCCTCGGATACTCCCCCATAGTATCTGGAAGACGAGCCCTCTCGACCGATGACGACGACCTCCCCGCCCCCTCCCAGCACCCTCCTCGAGATCGTCCTGCCCGTGGAGGGCATGACCTGCGCGAGCTGCGTGAACCGGATCGAACGGTTCCTGTCCCGCGCCGAGGGCGTCCAGGGGGCCACCGTCAACCTCGCCTCCGAGCACGCGTCGGTGCAGCTACGACCCGGCACGCATCGATCGCGCCGGGATCGTGTCAGCCATCGAGGCGGCGGGGTACGACGTCCGACCCCAACCGGTCATCGGGCGGGATCGCGCCGCGGTGGAGGCGAACGCCACCGACACCGATCGTGCCCGCGCCGCCGAGCGGCGCGGGCTGCTGCGGGATGGCCTGGCTGCCGTCGCCATCGGCCTGGGCATGATGGTCGTGACCTTCTGGCCCGGTGGACCGCCACTGCCGATGGAGCAGCTGAACCGCGTCCTCCTGCTGCCCGCCGCCTTCGTCCAGGTCGTCCTCGGCCGGCGCTTCCTGTCGCGGGCCCTGCGCGGCCTGCGTCATGGCGAGCTGACGATGGACACGCTGGTCGCCATGGGCACGTGGGCGGCCTTCGGGTATTCGCGTGGCCATCACCCTCTTCCCGGCGGCCGCCACCGCCGCCGGCCTGCCGCTCGACACCTTCTACGAGACGGCCGCGATCATCATCGGCTTCGTCCTGATCGGTCGGTGGCTCGAGGCACGGGCCAAGAACGAGGCGGCGGGCGCCGTGCAGGCCCTCCTCCGCCGACGGCCGGCCGTGGCTCGGGTCGTCCGAGATGGCGCCGAGGCCGAGCTCGCGATCGACGAGGTACGGGTCGGCGACCTGGTGCGGGTGCGGCCCGGCGAGCGGATCGCGGTCGACGGGATCGTGGTCGAGGGTGCGAGCGCGGTCGACGAGTCAACTGCTGAGCGGCGAGTCGGAGCCTGTCGAGAAGGCGCCGGGCGACCGCGTCACCGGTGCGACCGTGAACGCCACCGGCACGCTGCTCGTTCGGACCGACCGGGTCGGCCCGGACACGACGCTGGCCCAGATCGCGCGGCTGGTCGAGCATGCCGAGGGGTCGAAGGCTCCCATCCAGCGGACGGTGGACCGCGTCGTCGCCTGGTTCGTCCCGATCGTGGCCCTCGTCGCCGCCCTGACGTTCGTGGCCTGGATGGTGCTCGGCCCGGAGCCGCAGCTGCCGCTGGCCCTCGCCAGCGCGATCGGGGTCCTGATCATTGCCTGTCCGTGCGCCATGGGCCTGGCCACCCCAACCGCCCTGATGGTGAGCACGGGCGCCGGTGCCGAGGCCGGCATCCTGGTGCGCGACGGCGCGGCGATGGAGCAGGCCGCACGGGTCCGCGACGTCGTGTTCGACAAGACCGGCACCCTCACTCGGGGCCGACCCGAGGTGACCGAGATCCTGGGCGTCGCGGATGGCCCGGATGAAGCCCGTCGGCTGCTCCTGCTCGCGGCTGCCGCCGAGCGCGGAAGCGAGCATCCGTTCGCCTCGGCCATCGTGCGGCGAGCCGGCGGCGAGGGACTCGACGTCGAGGACGTGCCGGTCACCGCGTTCGAGGCTGTCCCGGGGGGCGGCGTCCGGGCGCGGGTGAACGGCCACGAGGTCGTCATCGGGAATGCGCGGTGGCTGGCGGAATCCGGCGTGGAGGTAGCGCCTCCACCGGCCCTGGCCGAGGCCGCCGACGCGGCCGAATCGGAAGGTCGGACGGCCGTGTGGATCGCGCAGGACGGGACACTCTGCGGCGTCCTGTTCGTGGCCGACCGGCTCAAGCCGTCCGCTGCGCCGGCGGTGGCCGCGCTGCGGGCGGCGGGCATCGAGCCGTGGATCCTGACCGGTGACCGGCGCGCGGTGGCATTGACCGTGGCGCGCGAGGTTGGGATCGGCCCAGATCGGGTCCTGGCCGAGGTCCAGCCGGCCGGCAAGGCCGAGGCCGTGGCCGCGCTCCAGCGCGAGGGCCGAACCGTGGCGATGGTCGGCGACGGTCTCAACGACGCCCCCGCCCTCGCCCAGGCGGACCTCGGCGTGGCCATCGGCACCGGCGCCGACGTCGCGGTCGAGGCCAGCGACCTGACCGTGATCGGCGACGACCTGCGCGCGGTGTCCGCCGGGATCGGACTGGCCCGGGCAACGGTCCGGGTCATTCGCCAGAACCTGGTGTGGGCGTTCGGCTACAACGTCGTCCTCATCCCGGTCGCCGCGGGCATCCTGTACCCGTTCACCGGGTGGACGCTGAGCCCGGCACTGGCCGCCGGCGCCATGGCGCTCTCGAGCGTGAGCGTCGTCACGAACTCGCTGCGGCTCCGTCGATCCGGGGCCAGGATCGACTGACCGATACGGAGGAGGACCACATGGACACCACGATCGACACGCTGCCCCACGACCCGGTCTGCGGCATGAGCGTTGAGCCGCTTCGCGCCGAGGCGAACGGTCTGGTCGCCGAGCACAACGGGGTCACCTACTACTTCTGCGGACGCGGCTGCCTCCTCGACTTCCGCGACGATCCCGACCACTACATCGACCCGGCCTACGTCCCGCACATGTAGGCTGCCGACATGGGGAGTGGGCAGGCTCCAGGGCCTCCGTGGGGCCACGACTGGGCGGGCCGATTCGAGGAGCATGTCTTCGACTCGGCGGTCCTGAAGGCCAACCCGCTGGGCGACCCGCACCAGCGCCCGTTGTACGTCTACACCCCGCCGGCCTACGAGTCGGAGCCGGAGCGGCGGTTCCCGAGCATCTACCTCATCCAGGGCCTCACCGGGCAGGTCGACATGTGGCGCAACCGCAAGGCGTTCCGCCGCACCGTGCCGGAGCTGATCGATGCCGCGTTCGCGCGAGCCGGGGCAGGCGCCGGCCGTCGTCGTCCTGGTCGACTGCTGGACGAGCCTCGGCGGTAGCCAGTTCCTCGACTCGCCGGGGACCGGGCGATACCTGACGTACCTGTGCGACGAGGTCATCCCGTGGGTCGATGCCACGTACCGGACACGGCCCGAGGCGCGGCACCGGGCGATCACCGGCAAGTCGTCGGGTGGCTACGGAGCCATGGTCCTGCCCATGCTCCGACCGGACCGATTCGGCGCGCTGGCAACCCACGCCGGCGATGCGCTGTTCGAGGTCAGCTACCTGCCGGACATCCGCCAGGCGGCACGCGGCCTCCGGGATCGGTATGACGGGTCATATGAGCGCTTCTGGTCCGCGTTCCGGTCGCGGGTCGGCGCCGTCCCGCACGGCGATCCATGAGCTGCTGAACATGTGGTGCATGGCCGCGTGCTACTCGACCGATCCCGATGGCACGGTTCGGCTCCCGTTCGACCCGTCGACCGGCCGGCTGATCCCCGAGATCTGGGACCGATGGCTGGCCCATGACCCGGTGCGCATGGTCGCCGCGCGCGCCGAAGCCCTGCGCCAGCTGAGCGGGATCTGGATCGACGCCGGCACGAGCGACGAGTTCTACCTCGACCTGGGTGCCATCGCGTTCCGCGACGAGCTGGCGGCCATCGGGGTCACCGAGCCGGTCGTCCGCTTCGAGCTGTTCGAGGGCACGCACTCGGACCTCGAGTACCGGTACCCGATGGCAATCGCCTGGCTGGCCGACCGAATATCCGATACGGCCGGAGGCGTCGAAGCCGGCTAGGCGGCCACCACCCGGTCGCGGCCGCCGCGCTTGGCCATCGAGAGGGCCACGTCGGCGGTGCGGAGCAGCGCTTCCGCCGTGGGCTCCGCGTCGTCCAGGGCGGCGCAGCCGGCGGAGACGGTCAACCGCAGGGGCGCGCCATCCTCGGCCGGGATGGTGCGCGACCCGAGGCGGATACGGACCTCTTCGGCCACCCGCACCGCCTGGTCGCGATCGGCCCCGTCGAGGACGACCACGAACTCTTCGCCGCCAAAGCGGGCCACCATGTCGGTCTGGCGCATCCGCTCGCGCATGACGTGGGCGAAGACGCGCAGCGCCTGGTCGCCGACCTGGACGCCGTGGAGCTTGTTGAACGAGCCGAAGTGGTCGAGGTCGAACAGGATGGCGGCCACCGGGCGCCGCTCCGACTCGGGCATGGCATTGCGGGCGGTCAGCAGGCGCGCAACGCTGTCGTCGAAGAACCGGCGGTTGTGGAGCCCGGTCAGTCCGTCGCGGACGGCGAGATCGGCGAGCGCCTGGCGGTCCCGCGCCAGGGCCAGAGCGGCGGCGATCTTGTCGGCCATGGTCGCGACCAGGTCGCGGTCGATGCGGTCCAGAGGCTCGGAGGCCATGGACTCGATGTTCAGGACGCCGAGCAGGACGCCGTCCAGGACCATGGGGGCCGCGATCTCGCTGACGACGCGGCTGTCCCCGGGCACGTAGTCCGGGTCAGCCTGGACGTTCTGCACGAGCTGTACCGCGCCCGTCCGTGCAGCGCGGCCGACCACGCCGCGGCGCGGGTCGAACTGCGACATGTCGATGGCGTAGCCGCGCTGCGCGCCCAGCTTGAGCGTGTCCCCCTCGGCGATGAAGATGACGGCAAGCGCGTACCCGAAGCGCTCGACCATGACGTCGGCCACCCGTTCCAGCAGCTCGGGCGTGGCCCCGGCCGTCACGAGCAGCCGGCTGACCGCCTCGAGGCCGGCGATCTGGCGGGACCGCCGCCGCTCGGACACGGCCGTCGCGCGGAATTGGTCGCTGACCTCTTCCAGCTGGCCCACCAAACGCCGGGTCCCGATCGCCAGCACGGTGGACACGCCCACCAGGGCGACTCCACGCGGCGTCACGCTCGGCGACCGCGAGCGGGTGCAGGGCGGTTTCCGGATCGAGCAGGATGGCGAGCTCCGGGACGAGGTAGATCACGGCCGCGGTGACCCCGATGACGATCGCCTGCGCCGGGCCCAGCGCGGCAGCTGCGACCACGACCGGGAGGTAGAGCGGGAAGAGCGGGCGGGTCGGGCCGCCAACCGTGTTCACCAGGGCCCACACGAAGAGCAGCCCGATCGTCAGGCGCATGAACGTCCAGCCTCGCGGGGTCAGGAACCGATGGCGAGCGGGGACGAGGCCGGCGAGGGCCTGCAGGCCGATGAACACGACGCTCAGGACGATGGCGCTGGCGGTGTCGTCGGTGAAGAAGCTGACCGATGCCACCGCCACCGCGACCGGCGCCAGCAGGGCGGTGTACATCAGCGCTGGGTCGCGAGCGAGGCGTCGCAGGCGCTTCGACCGCCCGCCGGTCGAGCGCGGCCGCTGCCGCGACGGACGCGCGAAACCTGCCGCGGGTCGGACAGGCCGGCCACCGGCAGTTCGGCGACCCCCCGGTCCACCAACTGTGACATCCAGGCCGGACCGTACCGAACTGCCCAGCAACGCACCATGAACCGGAAGTACCGATCACGCCGCGTACACTCCTCCGCGATGCGCCTCGCTCACGTTCGCGAACGGAATTCGCCGATCGGGACCCCGTGGCGCCTCGCGGCTGCCCGTGACAACGGCACCGAGTGGCTCGACCTCGAAGTCGCAAGGGCCCGCCTCGTCGCAGAGGATCCGCGCCTCGTACATAACTCACCGCTGTTTCGGCAGCCACTCGGCACACTCGACGGCCATCTGTCAGCCGCGGCCTCCGGGTGGACGCGCTGGCCGAGATCGTCGAGTCGTTCGACGGGTCATCCTGCCGCCGACCCGCCCCTGCTGCCAGCGGAGCGATCTGGCCTTCGGGCCGCCCATCCTCTCATCCGCCGTCCTTTCGCGACTTCTATGCCTTCGAGCAGCACGTCGGGACGATGTGGCGGCGCCGCGGGCACGACATCCCCGAGGCGTGGTTCCGGCTGCCGATCTTCTACTTCGGCAACACGTCGGAGGTCCGCGGTCCGGACGAGCCGGTCTGGGCACCGGACGGATCGGTCGAGCTCGACTACGAGCTGGAGGTGGGGGCCCTGATCGACACGCCGGCCATCGACCTCGCCTCGGAGCGGGCCGAGGAGGCCATCGGCGGGTACGTCATCCTCAACGACTGGTCGGCGCGCGACCTCCAGCGCGAGGAGACGACGGTTCGCCTCGGGTCCGGCCAAGGGCAAGGACTTCGCGACCAGCATCGGTCCGTGGCTGGTCACCCCCGACGAGCTGGCCGATGCCCGCTCGGGAACGGGCTACGACCTCGCGATGACCGCCGATGTGAACGGAGCCGAGATCAGCCGCGGCTCGTGGTCCGCGGCGCACTTCTCGTTCGGCGACATGCTGGCCCGCGCCTCGGCCGACGCTCGGCTCCGGCCTGGCGATCTCGTCGGCAGCGGGACTGTGGGGAGCGGCTGCCTGCTCGAGGTCGGCGAGGAGCGCCTCGGGCGGTGGCTGGAGCCGGGCGACGAGGTCACGCTCCGCATCGAACGTCTCGGGGAGCTGCGAACGCCGGTCGTGAGCCGGCCCGAAGGGAGGACCGCACGTTGAATGAGCAGATGGACCTGATGGCGCGGCTGGCCGTGGCCGAAGGCCGGCTGGCGGCGTTCGCCGAGAGCCCGCCGCCGGGACTGACCGATCCCGATCCCGCCACCGGAGAGCAATGGGACGCCGGCCAGGCGTGGGCCCACGTCGCCGAGTTCGTCCCGTACTGGCAGCGCGAGATCCACCGGGTCGTGGCCAGCGCGGGGTCGGGCGCCGATCCAGTCCCGTTCGGTCGGACCTCGGAGGATGCCGGTCGGGTTGGGGCAATCGAGGCCGGCCGCCACCAGCCGCCGGCCGAGCAGATGACCGAGCTGGCTGCCGCGCTGGGCCGGCTCCGGACGTACCTCATGGGGCTGAGCGGCCCACAGTGGTCCGCCCGCGGGATACACGCGAGGCTGGGAGAGATGACCGTCGCCCAGATCATGGAGCGATTCGTGGTCGGCCACCTCGAGGAGCACGCCGATCAGCTGGAGAAGCTCGCCGCAGAGCCTCACTCGTAGGAGCCGACACGATGCAGACCATCGGGATCGTCCTGAACGTGGGCGAAAGCCATTCCGCGGAGTTCGAGCGCGGTTTCCGGGCCCAGGAAGAGCCAATCTGGCGTGACCTGGAATCACGCGGGCTCCTGGTCCGAGCGACCCTCAGCCGAGTCGACATCAGCACCATGCGGGTCGATGGCGCGGTCCAGTACCTGGTCGTCGCCATCTTCGCCACCGACGAAGGACACCACGCCCACGACGCCGATCCGCGCTTCGAGGCATGGAACCGGGAAGCCGACGGCTATCAGATCGCGGAGCCGTACGTCTTCGGCGGCGACGCCATCGTCGCGGTCGGCCAGGAGCAGTCCTAGGTCAGCGCCGTCGGCATCGGTACAATCCTCGCGCAGGCGGGAGTAGCTCAGTTGGCAGAGCGTCAGCCTTCCAAGCTGAATGTCGCGGGTTCGATCCCCGTCTCCCGCTCCACCCGGTTTCGCTGCGAACCTGATCGCATCATGGCGACGCGGAATGGGCCGGTCAGCGTCGCGTGCGAGCCCGCCGATGACGGGCTGGCGCTGCACGGTCACCGTCGGAGAGGATCCCGCCGCGGTCACCTATCGCGTCGCGGTTGACCGCAGCCGATCTCGAACGCCTCGCTCCCGATGGCACGCCCGCCGAACGCCTGGTCGAGGAGTCGTTCGCCTTCCTGCTCGAGCGCGAGCCGCGCGAGTCCATCCTCCGCGACGTTCGAGCTGCCGGTGATCGGTCGCTACTTCCCCGAGTACGAGCGCGAGATCCGACGACGGCTGGGCGGCTGATCGCCCCTAGCCGTCCTCGCTGGTTCCGTCGTCCTCGTCGTCCTCCGGCTCACCGATCTCGAAATCGATGCAGACGTACGGCTCGTCACCGGTCACCCACGCCCGATGGCCCGGGCCGATCCAGAGGTGGTCGCCGGGACCGGCCGTGACCTCGTCCCCCTCATCGGTCAGGTAGCGGATCCGGCCCGAGATGACGTACTCGCGATGGACCATCTGGCAGCTCTCGTCGCCATCGGTGTGGGGCTTGACGTACTCGTCCCAGCTCCAGCCCGGCTGGAGCACCGACCGAAAGACCATCGAGTCGCCGACGACGGTGTAGCCCGATGCGCCGGCGTCACCGTCGGAGAATGCCTCGTCCGGCTGATCGAGGTTCTTGACGATGATGGCCATGACGCGCTCCTTGAAGGCGATGAACCGATTCGGCCCGGAAACGACGCAGGGGCCCGGCAAACCCCTCTCGGAGTCGCAAGGCCCCTATCGGCCCGCCAATCGGTCCGGGTTTCACGCCGGACAAACGGACGCGCCCGCGTCGCGCCCGACGCTGGACTCCGGGGCCGAATCTGCCGTCCAAGCAGGACGACCGACGTGACACCAGAACCGTTGTCGGACTTCTTTGGCGACGCCTGACTTGAAGTGCCGCCCGACGACGAGCCCGCCGCCGAACCAGGACCGTAGGCCAGTCCAGTCGAGTTCGAGCGTCACCCGAAGGTGACATCCCACCGGTTCCCGACTGTAGCCAGCTCGCCCACGACATTGTCACCGAGTCATCCCGGTCGTCCCTGTCACGGTATTTCGACCGTGCCGGGGGTCAACCGGGCGGTGGCAGTGAGTCGTCTGCGCGCTGGAGCGGGCGCTTACCTCCGCTTCCTACGCTACCAGCACCCGGCGAAAGCACCGTTGCCAACGAATCGACTTCGGTGCCTCCGTACCACCCGAGTCGCGGCAAGCCGCGGTGTTCAGATGGCTGGCCGAGTCTACCCCTTTCATCGGGGCGTGACGAGCATTTTCTGCAGGGTCATGCGGGCTTCAGCGAGGCCAGCAGGCGGAGCATCGGGGTGGCCGTCGCAAAGGCATCGGCGAGGACGTCCGGGAGCTCCGGCGACAGGGCCTCGGCATCGGTCAGGCCGCGACCGAACAGGACGTCCTTGAGCTTCAGGAGCTCCGCGTCGGGGTGGTCGGCGGGATACCCGGGCGGGACGCGCTTGAGCCGATCCTCGGCCTCGACCTCGCCGAACGCCTTCTTGAACTTCGGGGCGTCGATGACCGCGTGCAGCCGCTTCGGCTCGTCGACCACGATCCGTCGCCACGCCTCGAGGAGCGGACGGTCGGCGTGCCACATCCCGCCGCCGACGTAGACGTTCTCGGGAGAAAACGAGAAGTAGCCGCCAGGCCGATGAACCGCCTCGGTCCGACCCCGCGCCGCCGTGCCCGCGGTGTCCGGGTCGTCCCACGGAAAGCTCGCGCTGACATACGTCTTGTACGGCGACTTGTCCTTCGAGAACCGGACGTCGCGGTAGATCCGAAACGGAGAGCCGGTGTCGGCTCGCAGCGGGATCTTCCGCTTCCGGAACTGCTCGCCAAGATCGGTGCAGAGCGCTTCGAGCGGCTCCTTCAGCAACCGCTCGTAGTCCGCCTTGCGCGGCTGGAACCAGCCGCGGTCATTGTTCAGCGACAGCTCGAGAGGAAGTGGGTGGCTTCGGGCGCTGAACCCGGTGAATGCGCCGGGCATCGGTCAAGCCTCACCAGTCAGTAGTGGATGCGGTTCGGGATGGCCGCGAACTCGCGCCAGACCTCGAGCATCTCGTCGCGCAGCAGCTCGCGAGCGGGCAGTGGCCGATCCGGTCCGGGCTGGGCGACCGCCTCGTAGATCGACTCGTCGTCGAAATCGCCGTACTCCAGCGCGTCCCGGCAGGTGGATGAGTAGTAGATGGCCTCGATCCGCGCCCACCATGCTGCGGCATAGCACATCGGGCACGGCTCGCCGGTGGTGTACGCCGTGCATCCGGCCAGGACATAGGTGCCCAGCGACTCGCAGGCGCTGCGGATGGCGACGACCTCGGCATGGGCAGTCGGGTCGTTCGAGGTGGGAACCTGGTTCACGCCCTCGCCCACGATCTCGCCGTCGCGGACGATCACGCAGCCGAACGGGCTGCCGGTGCGGTCCACGATCGCGCTCTGGCGGGCGAGGGCGATGGCCCGCCGCATGAACGGGGCGTGGTCGACGTCGGGCATCGTCCGAGGAATCTACTCCACCGAGCCGGCGCGCGTCGGATCGGTCAGACTGGCGGCCGATGCGTCCGTTCCGGTTCGGCCTGACCGCTGGCTGGGTCGGCAGCGGGGACGCCTGGCGGGCGATGGCCCAGCGGGCCGAGTCGCTGGGCTATGACGTGCTGCTCGTGCCCGATCACCTGACCGGCCAGCTGTCCCCGGTGCCGGCGCTGGCGGCGGCCGCGGCCGTGACCTCGCGGCTGCGCATCGGCTCCTACGTGTTCGCCAACGACTTCCGTCATCCGCTGCTCCTGGCCCGCGAGGCGGCCACCCTCGACGCCCTGTCGGGCGGGCGGCTGGAGTTCGGGATCGGGGCCGGCTGGCGGGTCAGCGACTACACGCAGCTCGGCGTCCCGTACGACGCGGCCGGCCGCCGGATCGACCGGATGGAGGAGGCGGTCGCGCATCATCAAGCGGCTGCTCGGCGGGGAGACGGTGACCCACACCGGCCGCCACTACCAGCTGCGCCGGGCCCGCGTCTCCCCGCACCGGTCCAGCGGCCGCGGCCGCCGATCATGCTCGGCGGCGGCGGGCCACGCATGCTCCGGATCGCGGCCCGCGAGGCGGACATCGTGGGCTTCGTCCCGCAGTTCAACGCCGCCGGCCGGCCGATCGTCCGGCAGGCGACCGAGGGCGCGCTGGTGGAGAAGGTGGCGCTCGTCCGGACGCGCTGCCGGCGAGCGCTTCGACGGCCTCGAGCTCAACGTGTTCGTCGCCCTGGCCGGCATGGTCGGCAGCGGGAGCGGGCTGCTCCCGTCCGCGGTGGCCGCCGGGCTGGCCGCGGCGGGCGGCCTCGTCCGCTCGCCGTACGTGCTGCATGGGACGCGCGCTCGGCTGCGGGAGATCCTCGAGCGTCGCCGCGAGCGGCTGGGGATCAGCTACTACTCCATCCCCCAGCCGGCGATGGAGTCCATGGCTCCGCTGGTCGAGGACCTGGCCGGCCGCTAGTGGTCTAGGCCACGACTCCCTCGGCGCGGAGCGCCGTGATCTCGGTCAGGTCCAGGCCGGTCTCACGCAGGACCTCGTCGGTGTGCTCGCCGAGCCGGGGCGGAGGGAGGCGCAGCGGGAGCCGCTCGCCGTCGACCAGGATCGGTGAGGCCGGGACCTCCACGCCGCCCACGGACAGTGATCCAGTCGGGCTCGATCCGGCGCATGGCGGATGCCGCCTCGCCCACGCCGTGGACCGGGCCGCCCGGCACGTCCGCAGCCTGCATGGCGGCGACCAGATCGTCGCGCCGCCAGCGGGCAATGGCGGGCGCCAGGACAGCCAGCACATCCTCGCGCCGCGTCACTCGCTCCGGGTTGGTGGCCCACTCCGGCCCGGGGACGACGTCGAGCAGCGCGCACAGTCGCTCGAACTGCGGATCGTTGCCGACGGCGACGACGACGTGGCCGTCCGCGGCGGCGAAGACCTGGTACGGGACGATGTCCGGGTGGCCGCTCCCCCAGCGCCGCGGCTCCTCGCCGGTGGCCAGGTGGTAGCCGAGCACGTTGACGAGCCCGGCCACGGCGGCCTCGACCAGGCTGACCGAGGTCTGCGCGGCAGCGGCGCCCGGCGAGGCCGCGCTCGCGAGCGGCCAGGCCGGCGAGGGCCGCAACCGCTGCCTCGAGCCCGGCCAGGAGATCGAGCATGCCGACGCCGATCTTGATCGGTTCGCCGCCCGGCACGCCGGTGACGGCCATGTGCCCGCTCCACGCCTGGGCCACCAGGTCGTAGGCCGGGCGCTCTGCCTCGGCGCCGCTGCCGGGGAAACCGCGCACGACCGACACGACGAGATGGGGGTGGCGCTCGCGGAGCCGGCCCGGATCCAGGCCCAGCCTGGCCGCGACCGATGGCAGGTAGTTGTGGACGAGCACATCGGCCCGGGCGGCGAGCCGGTCGAAAACCTCCCGCCCGCCATCGGTCTTCAGGTCGACCACGATGACTCCGCTTGTTGCGATTGACGGCGGCGAAGTAGGCGCTCCGCCCCTCCGCCGGGTCGCCCCAGAACGGCGGGCCCCAGCGCGCGGGTCTCGTCGCCGCCGGGCGGTTCGAGCTTCCAGACGTCGGCCCCCAGGTCGGCGAGCAGCATCGTGGCGTGCGGACCGGCGAGGACCCGCGAGCAGTCGAGGACCGTGACGCCCGCCAACGGCAGGCGATCGGTCATGCGCCCGCCTCGCCACCCGCCGGGAGGTTGGCCAGGATCCGCGACTCGAGTCGGAGGATCTGGGCCTCGAGCCCTTCGATCCGACGCAGGATCTCGGTGTTCCCGCGCAGGAGCTCGTCGTTCTGACGTTCTTCCAGGTCCGTCTCCTCCGCCGCGTGTTCGAGCGTGGCACGGTCACGGATCGCCTGGCGATTCGCCGCGATCAGGATGAGGGGAGCCGCGTACGCCGCCTGGGTCGAGAACGCCAGGTTGAGCAGGATGAACGGGTACGGGTCGAAGTGAAACACCAGGTAGACGTTCCCCACGATCCAGATCAGCACGATCACCGTCTGGATCGCGACGAACCGCCAGCTACCGATGAACCCGGTCACGCGGTCGGCTACGCGAGCTCCGATCGGGGCTTCGTCGATGAGTCGGATGTTGACCGGATGGCGGTAGGTCTGGCTCGCGCTCGACGGCGTCTCGGGCATCAGCGGCACCTCAGGCTGGGAGTTCAGCCGCAAGCCTAGCCGCCTCGGGGTCAGACGGGGGCGCGCTCCGCGGGCGGCACCGGAGCCGGCGCCTCGTACAGCCCGACCTTGGCCACGGCTCGTTGGACCCAGGCAGGAGCCCACCAGTTCAGGCGGCCCATCACCCGCATGAAGGCGGGCACCAGCACGCCTCGCACGATCGTCGCGTCGATGAGGACGGCGAGCGCCATCGAGAAGCCGATGGCCTTCAGGAACAGGACGTCCGACAGGGCGAAGGCCGAGAAGACGACGACCATGATCAGGGCCGCCCCGGTGATGATCCCGCCGGTGATTCCGATCCCCTCAGCCGACCGATCGGGTGTTGTCACCGGTCGCGATCCACCGCTCCCGGATCCGGGACAGGAGCAGCACTTCGTAGTCCATCGACAGCCCGAACAGGATGGCGAACATCAGGATCGGCAGCCAGGCGCCCAGGGATCCGGTGGCCTCGAAGTTCAGCAGCCCCGACAGGTTCCCCTCCTGGAAGATCCAGACCAGGGCCCCGAAGCTGGCGGTGATCGAGACGAGACTCATGAGGACGGCCTTCACCGGCAGGAAGACCGATCCGAAGGTCAGGAACAGGACGATGAGAGTCACCGCGATGACGATCGCGACCGCCACCGGGACGCTGGCCCGGAAGCTGTCCATGAAGTCCGCGGAGCGGGCGGCCAGGCCGGCGACGCCCACCGTGGCGCCGTCCGGGTCGGCCACCTCGCGGACCTCGGCGACGAGCGCCGCGGCCCTCCTCCGAGTCGGGGAGCCGTGACGAGAAGATCGTGACCTTGGTCGTGTCTCCGGCCACGGTCTGGGCGACCCATTGGTCGAGCCCGTCCGGCCACTGGTCCGGCGGCATGGCGAGGACGGCGAGGTACTGGTCGGCGGGAAGCCCGGCCGGCGCGTCGAGCACGCTTTCGACCGACAGGACGCCGTCGAGCACGGTCACCTCATCGATGTACGCCTGGAGGTCGGCCAGCCGCTCGGGGGTCAGCTCGCCATCGGTCAGGTCGGGGACGTCGTAGGTGACCGCGGCCAGCATCGGATCGGCGTCGCCACCGGGAAAATCGTCGCGCAGGACGATGAAGCCCTCCTTGGCCGGCGTGTCGGGGAGGTCCTCGAGGTTGCCGCCGGTGGACAGCTCGATGCGCAGGAACGGCGTCCCGGCCAGGAGCAGGAGGATGAGGATCGGCCCACCGATCAGCAGCGGCCGCTTCATGACGCGGGCGGCAACCCGGGACCAGAAGCCATGGCCGAGGCGCCGCTCGGCCTCGACCGGGTCATCCTCGACGAACCGCAGGAAACGCGGCACGGGCACCTTGAGCCGGTTCACGCGGTGCCCGAGCATGGCCAGCAGGGCGGGGAGGACGGTCAGCCCGAAGAGCATGGTGGCCACCACGACCACCACGCCGCCGATCCCCATCGAGCGCAGGGCGTCAGCCTCGAACACGATCAGCGCGGCGAGGCCGATGGCAACCGCGATCCCGGACACGGCCACCGCCTTGCCGACCGTGGCCATCGTCCGTTCGACGGCCTTGTCGACCGGATGGTGGAGCAGCTCCTCGCGGAACCGGCTGACGAGGAAGAGCGAGTAGTCGATGGCCAGCGCCAGGCCGATCATGGTCGCGAGGTTCGTGACGAAGATCGACATGTCCGCCTGGTTCGCCAACAGGCCGATGATCGCGAAGGTGCTGATCAGCGAGAAGCCGGCGATCAGCAGCGGGAGCCCGGCCCCGACCAGCGTCCCGAACACGACGAGCAGGATCAGGCCGGCGAGGGGGAGGCTGATGATCTCCGCCTGGCGCAGGTCCTCCTCGATCACGGCGTTGAACTCTTCGTACACGACCGGCACGCCGGTGACCCACATCTGTTCGACGCCAGCGGGCTGCGCGACGAGGCCCACGAGTCGCCGCGAATCGGCGACCGCCTCCTCGTCGGGCGAGTTCAGCCGCACGAGGGCGAACGTCGTCGATCCCGTCGAATGAGAGGAAGCGGGCGTCGCCGTTGTCGGCGTAGGTGATGATCTCGTCCACCGCCGGGTCGTCGGCCAGTGGCGCCACGGCGCTGTCGACGACCTCCTGGAACGCGTCCGAGGCGGCATCGCCCGGCAGGGTCGGCGAGGATCACGAAGATGGCCGTCGCCTGCTCACCGAAGCGGTCCGCGAGCAGCTGCTCGGTGACCATGCTCTCGGAGCCTTCGATCTGCCAGCCACCCTGCGACAGCTCCCCGCCGGCCTGGCTGGACCACAGCGCCAGACCGATGACGGCGGCCATGCCGATGGGTGGGATCCAGCGCCGGAAGCGGTAGTCGAATCGGCCGAGGGCGGCGAACATCGGGCGCCACTCTAGCCGACCTTTCTCGAGCACGCCCCGGCTATGATCGGCGCCGATGCAGCGGCCCGACCCGTCGTGACGGCCCTCGCCCCGGCCACCTGGTGGCGGGGCCTCGGGGCCATGACCCGGTCGGGAAGCCCGGTCGAGGGCCTCTCGTGGGCGCTCTACGACTTCGCGAACACGATCTACTCGTACGCGATCGTCAGCTTCGCCATGGGCCATGGACCGTCGACCGCTTGGCGCAGGCCAACGGGCAGCTCTGCGTTCACCGTGGCCGCGGTTTGCGTCGCTGGCTCAACGCCCTCGTCTCGCCCGTCCTGGGGGCGATCAGCGATCGAACCGGAGGCCGGCTGCGCTACCTGCTCGTGTTCACCGTGATGTGCGTGGTGCCGACGGCGGTCATCGGCCTCGTCCCGTAGGAGGCGTCTGACGCATTGGGGCTGACTCGCCTTCGCCATCGCCAACTTCGCGTTCCAGGCGGCGTTGATCTATTACGACGCAATCCTGCCCGACGTCGCCCGTCCCGAGAATCGCGGGCGCCTGTCCGGGCATCGGCGTCGGCCTCGGGTACGTCGGGAACGATCGTCATCGGGCCTGCTGATCCGGTTCACGCCGATGACGGAGGGTCCAGCACCGCGCCAGCTTCGTGCTCGCGGCGCCCATGTTCGCGATGTTCGCCATCCCGATCTTCCTGGTCGTCACGGGAGCGGCCGAAGAATGACCGACGCCGATCACGCGCTCGGTCAGATCGCCCTCGGATCGTGGCGCCAGCTCGGCGATGACCTGGCAGCACGCCGGGGAGTAGCCGGGCCTGCGCCGCTTCATCGTCGGGCCGCTTCTTCTACTCGGACGCGGTCAACACCGTGATCGCGGTCATGAGCCTGTACACGATCAACGCCATCGGGATACAGCGAGGGCGAGGCCCCTGTGTTCTGCTCGGGCTCACCGTTGTCGCGGTGATCGCGTAGTTCCGGTGGGGGAACCTCGTCGATCGCTGGGGTCCGAAGCGGACCCTGATGATCGTCCTGGCGTCATGGGTGCTCGGCCTGTTCATCTGGGCCTGGTGATCGAACAGAGCGTGCCGACTTCCTGATCGCCGGGGTCATGCTCGGCTGCGGCGCTGGGCGGCACGTCGGTGACCGATCGGCTGCTTCATGCTGCGGCTGACGCCGCCGGCACGGGTGGGCGAGATGTTCGGCCTGTATCGGGCTCGCCGGGAAGTTCAGCGCCGTGATCGGGCCCGGTCGTCTTACGGGCGGTGGTTGCTCTTTCTCCTCCTCGAGCCGGTGGGCACGGTGGCGTACCAGGTGGCGATCTTGTCCCTGCTGGGCTGATGGTCGTGGGCTACTGGATCGTCTGCGGGGAGTGCCGGAGCCGCCGCCCGAGGCCGAGGATGCGGCGCTGAGGCGCGATCGCTGGGCGTGTGCGAATCAGGGCCTCCCGTGACCCTGGTCGTCGCCCACCGGGGGGCGTCGCAGGTGGCCCCGGAGAACACGATGGAGGCGTTCCGGCTCGCGGTCGAGGCGGGCGCCGATGCCATCGAGCTCGACGTGCATCTCACCGCCGACGGGGAGCTGGCGATCATCCACGACGCGACGCTGGACCGCACGACGGACCGGACCACGACCGTGGCCGACGCGAGCATGGCCGACCTTCGCGAGGCGGACGCGGGTTGGGCATTTCCCGGACCGGAGGGCACCTTCCCGTTTCGGGGCAGCGGCCTGGCCATCCTCACCCTCCCCGAGGTGGTGGCCTGGCTGCCTGCCGGAGTCGGCCTGGCGGTGGAGATCAAGGCCGCGGCCGCCTCCGACGGGGTGGTTGCCGCCCTCGACGGCTCAGCCGTGCGGGCCGCCGGTGCGGTCACCGTGATGAGCTTCCAAGAGGCGGCCATTGAACGGGTCCGGGAGCTCGGCCCGGATCTGCCGACCGGGCTCCTCCTGGTCCCCGGGGACTCGTTCGAGCGCGGCCTGCGATGGGTGGTCGAGCACGGCCATGCGGCGGTCATGCCGTATGACGCGGACCTCGGGATCGATCCGCAGCCGAACGTTGCCCTCGCCACGGCGTACGGAGCGAAGGTTGGCAGCTACGTCGTGAATGACCCGGAACGCATGCGCCAGCTCGCCGCCACCGGCGTTTGGGGCTTTGTGACCGATATCCCCGACGTGGCGCGCGCCGCACTCGGCCCGCGCCACGCCGGATAGCTAGCCGGCCGCGACTCCCGACAGCTCGCCGAGGGCGGCCTTCGCCGCATCGACGTTGTCGACGCCGAACAGGATCCCGACCTTTCCGTCCTTCATCCCGATCGGGAAGAAGGTCTCGATGTTGACGCCGGCGTTGGCGAGTCGGCGGGACGGCATCGGCGAACGTGCCGGGCCGGTCCTCGAGCCACGCCGAGGCGGTCTGGATCTCGCGAAAGTCGGCGCCGATGCCCTGGAGCGCGCTCCGAGTGGCCTCGTCGTCGTTGGCCTGGATCGCAATCGCTCCGCTGTCACCCCAGGTGGTGGCGCCACCAGAGATGACGTTCACGCCGCGCTGGGCAATGGCATCCAGGATGTTGGCCAGGCTCCCTGGCTTGTTTTCGGCCTTGATCGCGAATACGTGCATGGAACCTCCTTCGTCGGGCTGCACTTTCGTGGTTGGGACGAGCGTACACCCGAGGGTGAGCCGCGTCGATCAAGGGCGCCGAATGACCGATAAGCGACCGTTGAGGACCGCGCGGGCGGCTACCCTCCGGCCATGACCTACAGCATCGTCGCCCGCGACCCGGTGACCGGCCGGTTCGGCGTGGCGGTCCAGTCCCACTACCTCGGCGTCGGCCCGTCGTGCCGTGGCTGGCGCCGGGCGTCGGCGCCATCGCGACCCAGGCCCAGGTCGACATCTCCTTCGGGCCGATCGGCCTCGAGCTGCTGCGGAACGGCCGCAGCGCCGAACAGGTCGTCGCGGCCCTGCTGGCGAGCGATGCCACACCCGAGGTCCGCCAGGTGGGGGTCGTGGACGCGCACGGCCAGGCGGCCGCCCACACCGGGACGGCCACGATCCCCGCCGCGGGCCATCTCGTCCGTGACGGGTTCACGGTCCAGGGCAACCTCCTCGAGCGCGACACGTGCTGGCCGGCGATGGCCGAAGCGTACGAGGCCGCGCTGGCCCAGGGCGAGTCGTTCAGCGAGCGCCTCCTGCGCGCCCTCGAGGCGGCGGAGGCCGAGGGAGGCGACGTCCGTGGACGGCAGAGCTCGGCCATCGTCATCGTGGACGGGTCACTGCAGCCGAATGCGTGGAGGGGGCGCATCCTCGATGCCCGGGTCGACGATCATCCTGACCCGGTGCCCGAGCTGCGTCGCATCGTCGACCTGTACGAGGCGTATGCGCTCTTCGACGAGGAGGGCGACGCCGTCGCCGCGGGCCTGAGCGAAGCGGAGCGGTACGCGGCGGCGCGGACGCCGAGCCCCCGAGGCCATGGAGCTGGTCTTCTGGATGGGGATCGAGCACGCCAAGCGAGGGGAGCTGGACGCCGCCCGGCGCGAGCTGGCGGTCGCCTTCGCTGCCGACGGGCGGTGGCGGACGACGCTCGAGCACCTCGCGGCCGCCGGCCACGAGGGAATGACGGCGGACCTCGCGGCGGAGCTGTTGTCCTAGGCGCCGGCAGGCGCCATCGGTCTGGCGGGCGCCGCTACCAGTTGGTGGCGGTGGTGGCGACGTGCTCGCCGATGGATTCGAGCCACCGCTCGGCGTCGATGGCCGCCTTGCAGCCGTCACCGGCCGCAGTCACCGCCTGGCGATACCGGTGGTCGTGGACGTCGCCGGCCACGAACACGCCCTCGATGTTGCTGCTCGTCTCGCCGGGGCCGCGCCCGGACACTTCGCAGTAACCACGCGCGTCGAGGTCGAGCTGACCGACGAACAGGTCCGTGTTCGGCTTGTAGCCGATGGCGATGAACAGGCCCTGGGCATCGAGCATCTCCTCGGAACCATCGGTCGTGTCACGCACGCGGAGCTGGTTGACCGTCGTGTCGCCCATGACCTCGGCCACCTCCCGGTTCCACCGAACGTCGATCTTCGGGTGGTCGAAGGCGCGGTCCTGCATGATCTTCGAGCCGCGGAACTCGTCGCGCCGGACGAGCATCGTCACCTTGTTCGCGAACTTGGTGAGGAACAGGGCCTCCTCGAGGGCCGTGTCGCCGCCGCCCACGACCGCCACGTCGCGGTCGCGGAAGAAGAATCCGTCGCACGTGGCGCAGGCGGAGACCCCGCGGCCGCGGAACTGCTCCTCGGAGTCGAGGCCCAGCCACAGCGCGCTGGCCCCGGTGGCCACGATCACCGCGTCGGCAAGGTAGGGCTCGTCGCGGACCCACAGCTTGAATGGCCGCTCGCTGAAATCGACCTTCGTGACGTCCTCCTCGAGGATGGTGGCCCCGAAACGCTCCGCCTGGCGGCGGAAGAGGTCCATCAGCTCCGGACCCAGGATGCCGTCGGGGAATCCCGGATAGTTCTCGACGTCGGACGTGATCATCAGCTGCCCGAGCGGCGCATTGCCGGCGAAGACCAGCGGCGCCAGGTTCGCGCGGGCGGCATACAGCGCGGCCGTGAGGCCGGCCGGGCCCGAACCGATGATGGCGAGCTTCGGATGGGAGGGGTCCACCGCCGGCGTCTGGCCGTTGGTGGGGGCGGTGGTGTTGGTCATGTCCTCGGGTCGCAGTCTAGTCCGCGTTCGGTCCGCGGAACCGGTGTCATCGTATCAGTAGTTGCGCAAGTACGCAAGTACTTCGGGCGTGGACGCGGCCGCCACACGGCCGGCATCGGTACACTCGACGACGACCATGACCGATGCCGCTCGGCGCCCCTCCGCGCCGTCACACGCCCACCGTCGACGTCGGCGGCGTTCTCGTCGGCTCCGACCATCCCATCGTCGTCCAGTCGATGACGAACACCGACACCGCCGATCCGGACGCGACCGCGATCCAGGTGGCCCAGCTGGCGCACGCCGGCTCTGAGCTGGTCCGGGTCACGGTCAACACCGATGCCGCGGCGCAGGCGGTGCCCGTCATCCGGGACAAGCTCGACCGGTTGGGCGTGGGCGTCCCGATCATCGGCGACTTCCACTACAACGGGCATCTGCTCCTGACGAAGTACCCCGACTGCGCGGCCGCGCTGGCGAAGTACCGAATCAACCCGGGAAACGTCGGCACCAAGCGCCGCGACGAGCAGTTCCGCCAGATCGTCGAGGTCGCCATCGCCAACGGGAAGCCGGTCCGCATCGGCGTGAACTGGGGCTCCCTCGACCAGCAGCTGCTGACCGAGCTCATGGACGCCAACGCCGCGAGCGCCGAGCCCCGCGACAGCCGCGACGTGATGATCGAGGCCATGCTCGAGTCGGCCCTCCGCTCGGCAGCCCTCGCCGAGGAGACCGGGTTGGGCCATGACCGGATCATCATCAGCGCCAAGGTCAGCGGCGTCCGGGACCTGGTCGAGATCTATCGGCTCCTGGCGGCTCGCTGCGACTACCCATTGCACCTCGGCCTGACCGAGGCGGGGATGGGGGCGAAGGGGATCATCGGCTCGACCGCAGGCCTCGCCATCCTGCTGGATGAGGGCATCGGCGACACGATCCGGGTCAGCCTGACCCCCGAGCCGGGCGGCGACCGGACCGAGGAGGTCCAGGTTGCCCAGCAGGTGCTCCAGTCGCTCGGCCTGCGCTCATTCGTCCCCCAGGTGTCGGCGTGTCCGGGATGCGGGCGGACGACCTCGACCTTCTTCCAGGAGATGGCCCGGGACATCCAGGCCCATCTCCGCGACCAGATGCCGGCCTGGAAGGCGGCGCATCCCGGCGTCGAAGAGCTGCGGGTGGCGGTCATGGGCTGCGTGGTGAACGGTCCCGGCGAGAGCCGGCACGCCGACATCGGGATCAGCCTGCCTGGCACGTTCGAGGAACCGGTGGCCCCGGTCTACGTCGACGGCGCCCTCAAGACGACCCTTCGCGGGGACGACATCGTCCCCCGCTTTCTCCTGATCCTCGACGAGTACGTCGCCGCGCGCTACCCCGGGGTGCCTGCGTCGGCCTAGTTGCAGATCCCCAGCTGTGCGGGCTTGCTGAGGCTGGTGCCGGCCGCCACCGCCGAACCCTGCGATGAGTCGCCGATGACCGGGCGCGCCTCCCCCTCCTCGGTCACTTCCATGGTCGCGATCATGTTCGTCTCGCCGTCAGCCGGAACGCCATTCTCCAGCTCGTCGGAGATGATGATCGGGACGTCGTCGACCAGCAGCTCGAATGGGACGACGACCGCGTAGTGGACGATGATCGCGTGGCAGGACTCCG
This sequence comes from uncultured Chloroflexia bacterium, assembly GCA_963843015.1. Taxonomy (GTDB): domain Bacteria; phylum Chloroflexota; class Limnocylindria; order QHBO01; family QHBO01; genus DASTEQ01. The sequence continues at coordinate 51,041 of CAWJIR010000003.1, forward strand.
CCGTCTCCTCGTCGGGGCTGCTCGCCAGTGGGGCGCCACCCGAGTAGGACAGGGTGTGCTCCGCCGAATCGCGGTTCACGAGGAGGACGTACAGCACGTAGTCGGTGCTGCCGCCGCCTCCCCCGCCTCCGCCCCCGCTCGTGCAGCCGGCCATGAGCAGCAGCAGGGCCGCGGCTCCGGCCATGGGTCGGAGAAACCGGCGCGGGCCGCGCCGGGCGACGGGTGGGCGCATCAAGGTCTCCTCTCCTTCGAGCCGTCGGTGACGGCTGTCGCGCATCGTACCGAGTCGAGCGAACGGTGGCGAGGGCTTACAGGCCGCTGCCTCCGGTCGTGGTCATCAGTGTCCAGAGCCCCAGCGCGAGGAACACGACGATGAGCAGGCCGAGGGCGATCGGAAACAGCCCGGTCGTGATGTTCTGGCGCCCGCGGGAAGCCGGGCGATCCTCGGGGGCCGCGATGGTGGCCGGCACCGCGGCCGCCTGATCGGTGGTGGCCGGTAGGTTGGGATCCTGCGTCACTCGTTCTCCTCCGCGCTGCCCGAGCCGAGCAGTCGGTCCAACTCCGCCGCGAGCTCGGCCTCGGTATACGGTCCGATCTGCCGGCTGGCGACCCTTCCATCGGGGCCGATCAGCCAGCTCTCTGGCGGCCCGAACACGCCGAAGGCTCGTGCGACCGTCTCCCCCGGGTCCATGGCCAGGGGCCACGTGGCGTCGAACTGCTCGGCGAATGCGCGTGCCGCCTCCGAGCGGTCACGGTACACGATCCCGACCACCGCGAACCCGTCATCGGCATGCTCGCGGAGGGCAGCGCCGAGCAGCGGGAACTCGTCGACACACGGCAGGCAGAAGGACGCCCAGAAGTTCACCAGCACCGTCTGACCGCGGTAGTCGCTGAGCCGCACCTCGCGACCATCGAGGTCGGCCAGCGCGAAGTCGGGTGCCCGGTCTCCCACCCGCAGGGCTGGCGTCAGGAGCCCGGCGCCACCGGCCCAGATGAGGAGGAGCGCGCCGGCCAGGAGGAGCGGCACGGCAGCGGCGACGAGCAGCCACCACCGTGGCAACCGGGACAGATCGAGCTGGCGGATGGAACTGGGCCTCAGTGGTGGGCCGCGCCCTCGTCGTGTGACCCGTGCTCGGTCTCCCGCCACTCCCGGCTGGCCACCCGAATCGAGACTACCGCCGCCACGACGATCAGGATGAGGCCCGGCAGGGCGAACCACCAGTTCATGACCTGGTCCTCGGGCTTGAACGCGAAGCCCGCCCCGAGCAGGCCAGCGGCGCCCGCCCAGGCCACCGGGAGCCAGCTGCCGGGCGGGACGTGAACGCCCGGCGGCGGGTGGAGCGGTCCGCGCGCCCGGCCTCGTGCGGCCCCGGCGACGACAGCGGCAGCCGCCACCACCCCCAGGCCGATGAGCAGGTAGCCGATGAGCTGGTCCGGCATCGGTCAGCGGCCCATCAGCGCAGGATGTAGAGGGTCGTGAACAGGGCGACCCACACCAGGTCCACGAAATGCCAGTAGTAGCTCACCGCTTCGACCGCCACGTGGTTCCGCGCCGAGAACTGGCCGGCACCGGCGCGGGCGGTGAGGATCGCCAGCCCCACGACGCCGCCGAACACGTGCGCACCGTGGAACCCGGTGAGGGTGTAGAACTCGGTCCCGAACACCCCGTCGGAAATGCCGAAGCCCAGCTGGGTGTAGTCGTAGACCTGGCCGGCCAGGAAGACGAGACCCAGGAGGAGCGTCACCACCAGCCACAGGCGAAGGCGGTTCACGCTGCCATGGGCAATGGCACGGACCCCGAAGTGCATGGTCACGCTCGAGGTCAGAAGGATGATCGTGATCGGGAGCGCGATGGGCAGGACTTCCAGCTCCGGGGCGCCGGGTGGGGGTCCCCACTCGCCGGCGAACGAGGCGCGGGCGTTGAAGTAGGTCGCGAACAGGCCGCCGAAGAACATCACCTCCGAGGAGATGAACAGGAGCATCCCGACCAGCGGGATCGGGAAGCCGCCCTGGCGGCGGGCCGGGGCTTCGGCGCTCATCGGTCCTCTCCGTCACCGGGTGCGGTGTGGGCCAACTCGGGGTGGAACATCGGATCGTCGCGGTGGCGGAGGTCGAAGACCGGCCGCTCGCTGCGGATCGGTGGCAGGCTGTCGAAGTTGTAGGTCGGCGGTGGCGAGGTCGTCGCCCATTCGAGGGTGTTCCCCTCCCACGGGTCGTCACCAGCCTTCTCACCGTTCATCAGCGAGGTCACCACGTTCACGACGAAGGGGACCATCGACGCGGCAATGAGGAAGGCGCCCAGGGTGGAGATGAGGTTCATCTCGGTCCAGCCGGCGTCGGCCGCGTAGTCCGCAATCCGGCGTGGCATGCCCTGGATGCCGAGCATGTGCTGAACGAAGAACGTCGCGTTGAAGCCGACGAACAGCATCGCGAAGTGGACCTTGCCCAGGGTCTCGTTCAGGAGCCGCCCGGACATCTTCGGGAACCAGTAGTACGTCGCGGCGAACACGCCCATCGCCGCCCCGCCGAAGAACACGTAATGGAGGTGGGCGACCACGAAGTACGTGTCCTGCAGGTGGAAATCGACCGGCGCCGCGGCCAGCATCACGCCACTGATGCCACCGATCAGGAACATGCTGACGATGCCGAGGCCGAACAGCATGGCGGTCGTGAACACCAGCGAGCCTCGCCACACGGTCGCGAGCCAGTTGAACATCTTCACCCCGGTCGGGATCGCGATCAGGGCCGTCATGAAGGTGAAGAAGGGCAGGAACACGACGCCGGTCGTGAACATGTGATGGGCCCACACGCTGAACGAGAGCAGACCGATGCCGATGGTGGCCCACACGAATGCGCGATACCCGAAGAGCGGCTTGCGGCTGAACGTGGGCAGGACCTCGCTCACGACTCCCAGCGCGGGCAGGATGACGATGTAGACCTCGGGATGGCCGAAGAACCAGAACAGGTGCTGCCACAGCACCGGGTCACCGCCGACCGCGGGGTCGAAGAACGATCCACCGTAGTTGCGGTCGATGAACAGCGCGATCAGGGCGGCGGTGATGACCGGCGTCGCGAGCAGGATGAGGGCCTGGGTCACGAGCACGGTCCAGACGAAGATCGGCATCCGGTAGAGCGTCATGCCCGGGGCCCGCATCTTGAAGATCGTCGTCAGGAAGTTCACCGAGCCGAGGATCGACGCGGTCCCGACCACGGCCAGTCCCATGATCCACAGGTCCGTCCCATCCCCCGGCTCGAAGCGCGCCTGGGTCAAGGGGTTGTACCCGGTCCATCCGCCAGCCGCGGCCCCACCGACGAGGTAGCCCGACACGATCAGGAGACCCCCCAGCGGCAGCATCCAGAACGACAGCGCATTGATCCGCGGGAACGCCATGTCCGGCGCGCCGATCATGAGCGGGACGACGTAGTTCGCGAAGCCGGAGAAGATCGGCACGATGAACAGGAAGATCATCAGCGTCCCGTGCATCGTGAACGCCTGGTTGAAGGTGCTCTCGTCCACGAACTGGAGGCCGGGCACCGCCAGCTCGCTGCGGATCACCAGGGCCAGCGTGCCGGCGAAGAAGAAGAACAGGAACGCGTTGGCGATGTAGAGGACGCCGATCTTCTTGTGGTCGACCGTGGTCAGCCAGTCAAGGACCCACGAGCGCTCGTAGGCCTTGTCGCCGGGGGCCAGGGTCGTGGTCGCCATCGGTCCTTCGTGCTCTCCTAGCGTGCCGTCAGGGTACCGGTCATTTCGGCGATGGGGTGGAAGTCGCAGATGAACGTGTACTCGCCCGGGTCGAGGGCAGGAATGAGGTAGTCAATCGTCGCATCCGGGCCAGTGACCTCGCCGCCCTCGAAGAGCGTCTCCTGACCCGTCATACACCGAAACGTTGTGGACGATCGCATCGAGGTTCGTGAAGCGGATGACGAACGGCTCGCCGGCCGGGACCTCGATCTCGTGGGTATCGAACGCGATGTCCTCGGCCGAGAGCTCGACGACGTGGACATCGGGCGGGATCGACGGCTCGGGCGGGGTTGGCGTCGCCTCCGCGGCGGTCTCGAGCCAGGAGGCAAAGTCGGCCGCCGGGCGGGCGTCCACCGTGAACGTCATGTCGGCGTGGAGGTCGCCGCAGAATTCGGCGCACTGGCCACGATAGATCCCCGGATCCTTCACCGTGAACTCGAGCTCGTTGGGCGCCTGGCCCTGGCCAAAGGGGATGACGTCCTTCTTCACCAGGAACGCAGGCACGAAGAACGAGTGGATGACGTCGTCGCTGCGGAGGACGAGCCGCACCGGCTCCCCGGCGGGCACCACCATCGCCGGCGGCTCCGGCGGATTCCCGTGGACGGTCACACCGTTGGCATAGTGGAACGACCAGGCGAACTGCTGGCCCTCGACCTCGATGACGACCGGGTTGTCACTCCGAGCGCTGATGTTGCCCGAGCGTGAACATGCTGGTCACGAACAGGATGAGCACGATGACGGTCGGGATGACGGTCCAGACGATCTCGACCTTCGTGTTGCCGTGGTGCTGGACTGGCAGCCGGTCGTCCCGCCGGCGGTAGCGGAAGACGGCATAGAGGAGGAAGCCCTCGACGCCGACGAAGACCACGGCACCGAGGAAGAAGATGACGAGGAACAGGGTCCGGACCTCGTCGGCCTCGGTCGTCGCCGGTTCAGGTGGGAACAGGCAGCCCGCGAGAAGGAGGGCCGGCAGGCCGATGGCCAGGAGACGGACCACGAAGGTCCGCCAGCGGTGTGGGGCCCGTGCTCGCATCAGTCCGACGAGTCGCTCCTGTATGGGAGGCGCTTCGGGCTGAGGCCGGGACGCGCCCCGATCAGGCCGCTCGACCGCGGCACGGCGGGCATTGTACCCGTCGCGTCGGACGGGGAATCAGGCGGCGGGCGTCAGCCCTCGGCGGCGCCGCAGTCCAACGGCTCGTCGGGGAGCAGCGGGCGCGGGGTCACGCGGTAGACGTGCCCGTCGTGCGACCAGCTGGTCAGCTGGTTCGCTCCCTCCAATGCCGCATACCAGGCCACGGCCTCGTCGCCACTCACCACGCCGCAGCGGAAATCCTGGACCGTGCTCGGCGTCCCGAGCTCGTCGGGCGCCGTCGTGCCGGGCCACGGCAGCGGTTCGCCGTCGAGCCCGTCGGGGTCAGGCGGCTGGCCGTCGATGTTCGCGACCAGCAGGCGGAGCGCCTCGGGCTGGTAGGTCTGCCAGGCGGGCTCGGCCCAATCGTCGGCCGGAATCCAGGACTCGAGGTCCATGAGGTTCGCCTCGAGGGAGGCGAGCGTCTCGTGCGCCTGCCGCTCGGCCTCGGGGACGGTGATCTGGCCGCCGACCGCATCGGTCAGGAGGCCCAGGGCGTAGACATCGACCACCACCTCGCGATCCGCGGCCCGCACCGTGAACACCGTGGAGTTGGCATCGGCGATGAACTGGGTCGCGGCGTTCCACGAGTGGCTCTCGTCGAGCTGCCCGGTCTCGGCGATGCGATACAGGACCGATTGGATGCCCTCCTCGGTCAACCGACGGACCTGGAGGTTGGGAAGCGCAGGACCGGGATAGATCTCGATCTGGGGCCCCTCGACGATGACACGGCCGTCGCCGAGCAGGGTGAAGCGGGGCAGGCTGGTGAACAGGTGCTCATAGGGCACGAAGCCACCGGTCCACTCGATGCGGACGACGACCGCCGAGCCGTCAGGGTGGGGCACCGGGCCGCCGGCGCCGGGCGTGGGGCTGAGGAGCCCGCAGCCGGCCGTGAGGGCCATGAGCGGAGCAGCGACGAGCAGGCGGCGGCGGACAGCTGTCATGCCTGCCAGACGCCGGTCAGGCCTCGGCCGAGTGACCGGTTGCGCCGACCCACGGCGTCCGGCATGAACCAGAATGCGGCGATGAGCAGATGGCGGCCGAGCCCGATCCGCCGGCTTGCGGCTGCTGGGACCGGAGCCACGGCGATGCTGCTCCTGGTCGGCGGCCTCGTCCCGGGGACGGCGTCGGCTCACGGCCCGGTTCCGCCGGCGCCGACCTGGCCGGGAATCCTCGCCGCCTGGACCTTCGACCCGCTCCCGGCGCTCGGGGTCCTCGCTGCTGCCGTCGGGTACTGGTGGCTCGTGCGGCGCGTTGCCCAACGACATCCGCGCAATCCCGTACCGCCCCTCCGTCATTGGGCCTGGGCCGGCGGATTGCTGGCCATCGTGGCCGCCCTGCTGTCCCCGATCGAGACCTACTCCGGGGCGCTGCTGACGGTCCACATGGTGCAGCACCTCCTCCTCCAGTTCGTCGCCGCCCCGCTCCTGCTGCTGGCCGCCCCGGTCACGCTCGTCCTGCGCGCCGTCGACCAGGACACCCGGCGCCGGCTTCTCGTCATCCTTCACAGCCGGGTGGTCAAGGCGCTCACGTTCCCGGTCCTCGCCTGGTTCCTGTTCGCGGCCGCGAACTGGGGATGGCACTTCTCCGAGCTGTACGACTACGCCCTGGAGGTGGACTGGGTGCACTACCTCCAGCATCTCACCCTGTTCGGGGTCGCCCTCCTGTTCTGGTTCCCGGTCGTCGGCGCCGACCCGGGCCCGTGGCGGCTCCCCTACCCGGTCCGACTCTTCTACCTCTTCCTGGCCATGCCCCAGAACTCGTTCCTGGGCGTGGCGATCATGAACGCGGCGGACGTCCTGTACCCCCACTACGCGACCCTGGCCCGCGACTGGGGGCCCGATCCGCTGGTGGACCAGCAGGCGGCCGGGACGCTGATGTGGGTCTGGGGCGACCTGACATTCCTGCTGGCCATGCTCCTGGTGATCGTGGCCTGGGTCCGCCAGGAGGAACGACGGACGGCCCGCGACGAAGCGCGGCAGGACGCCGAGGCCGCCCGGCGCGCGCCACTCGGTTCGGGCTGATCGGTCAGCCAGTGGCCGCGCGGACCAGGGTGTCGGCGGCCACCGCGACGAACAGCAGGGTCAGGTAGAGCGTCGAGTAGCGGAACAGTCCGATCGCCGCCGGGCCGGCGGTTGGCGATCGACGGACGCGCAGGGCCCACACCACGAAGCCGATGCCCAGTGCGGCGGCGGCGACGAGGTACACGACGCCCATCCCGGCCGCCGGCAGGAGGACGAGGCTGACGGCCACCAGGACGAGCGAGTACAGGAGGATCTGGCGCGCCGTCTCGACCTCGCCGCTGACGACGGGCAGCATCGGCACCCCGGCCGCCTCGTAGTCGGACCGATAGCGCAGGGCGAGGGCCCAGAAGTGGGGCGGAGTCCAGACGAAGATGACCGCGAACAGGACGATGCGCCGGGAGCCCGACCGTGTCGGTCACCGCAGCCCACGCCACGAGGACCGGAACGCAGCCGGCCGCTCCACCGATGACGATGTTCTGCGGCGTGGACCGCTTGAGGACCGCGGTGTAGACGACGGCATAGAAGACGATGGCGCTCGCGGCCAGGACGGCGCTCAGCAGGTTCACGGTGACCGCCAGCCACGCGAACGACAGGACGCTGAGGACGAGCCCGAAGGCCAGGGCCGCGCCCGGCGCGACGGCGTGCCGCGGGAGAGGGCGATTGCGGGTGCGGCGCATCCGCTCGTCGATGTCACGGTCGAGGTACTGGTTGATGGCGTTCGCGCCGCCGGCGGCCAGCGAACCGCCGACGAGCACGGCTCCCACCAGCGGCAGCGATGGGATCCCGCCCTCGGCCAACACCATGGTCGGGACGGTGGTGACCAGCAGGAGCTCGATGATCCGGGGCTTGGTCAGGGCCACGTACGCGCGCAGGACGTCGCCCCGGGCGTTCGGCGACGGTCCCGTCTCGGCCACGGTCGACACCGCCAGCGCGACCGAGGTAGTGCGCGGACATGGCCAGCACGCTGAGCACCCCGAAGACCCCGGCACCGAGGGCGACATGGGCGACCTGCGTCCAGGGCGCGAGGTCGGTGAGGACCTGGGCGCCGCCCACCACGACCTGGATGAGGTAGAGCACGCCGGCCGCGGTGGCGATGGCGGGCAGCGGCGCGGGCTCCCGCCCGCGGCGGGCCGCGACGACCAACCCGGCGACCAGGATCCCGACCGCGACCGTCGCCCATCGGTGCAGGACGTGGGGAAGGACGCCGGGATCGAGAACCGGGAAGAGGCCGCCGTCCATGAACGGCCAGTCCTCGAAGACCAGCGCCGTCCCGGTGGCGGTGACATGGGCGCCGAGCAGCATGAGCCCGTAGGTGGCGAGTGCCGCCAGGGCGGCCAGGATCGTGAAGCCGCTCCATCCGCCGGTCCGGTCGAGCTGGCGCGGGTACCGGCTGCGAACCCAGACGAAGAGCAGGATCGCGAACAGGCCCATGGCCGTGGCCAGGTGGGCGGTGACGATCTCGCCCGACAGCTCGCTCTCGACCGTCACCTTGCCGAGCCAGGCCTGGAAGACGACGAGGCCGGCCGCCGCGACACTGCCGACGACGATCGCCGGACGGTCACGCTGAGCGAGCACGCGCAACCACGGCCAGGGCAGCCACCACGGCCCCGGTCAGCGCGGCCACCGTCCGATGGCTCCATTCGATGATGGCGTGCGGGTCGTCGAGGGGCGGGATCCACGAGCCGTGGCAGGTCGGCCATTCGGGGCAGCCGAGCCCGGAGTCGGTGGCGCGGACAATGGCCCCGACCACGACCAGGAGGTAGGTCATGACCACGGCCAGGGCGGCGAGGGTCGTGAATCTCGACATGACTCTGCGTAGCGGTCGACGCTCGACGGGCAGGTGGCGCCGATGCCGGGCCATGATAGTCGCGCTCGGCGGCCGGCTCCGCCGGCTCCGCCGGCTCAGCCGAGTGGCCGACCCCGAGCCGGCGGGACATGCCGCACCGCCGGGGGGAGGAGCGGGACGATCCGTCGGCTGGCCGCCGCGAGGCGAGCCACGCCCCGTTCCCGACGCCGATTCCACGGCAGACCGTACTGGCGTCGGATCCGCGGGTCGAGGATGGATATCGACGCGAGGTGGGCCGCGTCCCACACCAGGCGGGGCGGAAAACGGGTCGGGTACAGGATGGCGGGCATCAGGCTGCGGGCCGTCGGTCCCACCCGGACCTCGCCCGAGGCGATCAACCCGTCCATCCAGGCTCGCAGCTCGACCAGGGTGGGCGGCAGCAGGGGCTCCGGCACGCCGAGGCGGACCGCGACCTCGGCCGCCTCGAGGTGGTAGTCATTCATCTCGGCCGGACTGAGCGGCGCGACGAAGCGGTCGTGCATCCGGAGCGCGGTGTCGACCAGGGTGGCGTGGACCCACAGCAGCAGAGCCGGGTCCAGCGCGCGGTACGGCCGCCCGGTCTCGGACACGACGCCGGAGACCAGCTCGTGGACGGCGTTGATGCGCCGAATCGCGCGCTCGGCGGACGATCGGTCTCCGAAGACGATCGCCCAGCTGGTGCCCAGCGTCCGCCGCAGGCGGGCGAACGGGTCGGAGCGAAAGTCGGAGTGCGCATCGACGCCCGCGGCGACCGCCGGATGGGCGATCTGCATCAGCAGGGCGCAGGTGCCGCCGGCCAGCACGACGCTCTCGCGGTCGACCCGCCACGAGATCGAATCGGGCTCGAACAGCCCATCGCGCGGGGCGCGACGACGCGTGCCCGCGGACTGCCGCGAGGATCGGTCAGTCGGCGAGGATGACGATGCGGTCGCCGACACGGATGTGGCCTCCGGCCAGGACGTCGGCCCGCAGACCGCCGCGTCCCGCGAGGCCCTCCCGGACTCCGGGATAGGTCACCGACTCGAGGTGGTTGCAGGGGTTGCACTCCTTCACCCCGTAGCAGACGGCCTCGCCGACCTGGAACCGACGACCAACCAGGTCCGGCACGTCGACGCCGCGGGTCAGGATGTTGCGACGGGTCTCGTGCGGGGCGAGAGCGATGCCCGTGTCGCCGACCATCGCCTCCACCCCCTCGGCGGCGATGAACGTGACGTGCGTGCCGGGGATCCCGAGCCCGGCCAGCCGATCGCCGACCAGCCCGTGCCCGGCCACGAGCTCGGCATCGGGCACGACGAGCATGTCCTCGCCCCGGTCGCCGTGCAGGTGGATCCCTTCCACCACCCCGGACGCGGTCAGCTCAGCCACGGCAGGCTCACCGGCAGGACGACGTTCAGGAGGAGCCCGAGGATCAGGGTCGCCCCAGCCCGGCGGGTGTGGAGGAATGCTCCGCCGACGAACCACAGCGGCCAGCCGACATAGCTTTGGGGCGGGGTCTCGGGCCTGGGCTTCGAGAACTGGCGCAGGACCTGGATGAGGCGCGGGATGGCGAGGACCACCAGCAGCACCCATGGACCGATCAAGCCCACGAGCGCCGAGCCGATGACGATGGGATAGAACGCGATCATCAGTCCGGAGGCAACCACCCGGGCGTTGCGGTCGCCGAGGATGACCGGGAGGGTCCTGATCCCGCGCTCCGCGTCGGGCACGATCTTGTCGATGTGCTTTCCGAACAGGACCGTCGTGACCAGGATGGCGTACGGCAGCGACGCGACCCAGACCCAGCCCGGGATGGTGCCGGTGGCCACGAAGTAGGTCCCGCCGATCATCAGCGGGCCCCAGGTCAGGAAGACCCCCGGCTCCCCGAGGCCGCGCTTCTTGAGGCTGATCGGAGGCGCCACGTAGAAGACGCTGATGAACAGGCCACTCAGCGCGAAGGCCGCCACCAACGGCCCGCGGGCCCACATCAGGAGCAGGAGGATGGCCAGGTCGACGAGATTGACGACGATGATCGCGTTCCGAAGCTGCGCCTTGGTCAGCCAGCCCGACAGCACCGGGTGCGGGGCGTAGAGGGCGCGAACGTATTCGTCGGTGTCGATCCCCTCGGTCATGTCGAAGTAGTCGTTGATCATGTTGTTGGCCGCGTGGGCCGCGACGAGGCCGATGATGGCGAGGGCCAGGTAGCCGTAGTGCACCGCCGCCGGGTCCGCGCCCACGGCCAGCAGTCCGCCGACGAGCCCGGACGTGACCGTCATGCTGAACACGGCGGCCCGGGTCACGACCAGCCACTTGGTCACGCCATCGAGCGGCACGCCCGGCGGCGGGTTGGCGGTGGCGAGCGCGTATCGCCAGCTCGCGACACGTTGGCCGATGGTCACGGATCGATTCTAGCCCTGCATCCCGGTCCGGGCCGCGGGCCGTTCGAGCCGGATCCGCCAGGCCGTCCGGCCCGGCACCGGGTGGCGCAGGAGCCGCTTGCCCCACGACGAATGCGCCGCAATCGCGTCGTCCAGGGTGGCGGTGCGGATCTCCATCGGCGCGCAGCCCGAGCTGCTCGTGAGCGGCGACCACGGCCCCGATGTCGATCGGGACGGCGCCGTCCCGCTCGGCGTCGGCAAGCAACAGCTCGAGGCGGCCGCCGGGACGCACGAGCGTGGCCAGCCGCGACGTCAGCTCCGGGTCGTGGCCGGCGGCGGCGGACCGCAGGGACCCCCACGGGAAGTGGACCGTCACGAGGTCGGCCAGGCCCTCGAGGCCGTCCAGCTGCTCGAGCGGGAGCCACCACGAATCGGGCGTTGGGCCTTCCGCCGCGGGCGACCGGGCGTGCCGCGCGGCGCGACACCTCGCGCATGGCGTCTGCGCTGGCGTCAACGCCCAGCACGAACCGTTCGGGATGGGCGGCCGCGTGCGCCAGCACGAAATGGCCATCGCCCGTGCCCAGGTCCACCGTCGTCGCGGCGTGCGCCGCGGCGAGATCGGTCAGTTAGCCGACGTCCACCTCGGTGAGGCGGCGTCCGGTGAGCAGACGCATGGGCCGATCATACGGTCGGGCCCTCCGTCACGCCAGCGGCTCGAATCGGGCGGTGAAGTGGCGCAGCGTGCTCGGCTGCTCGGTGATTCGGAAGCCGCGCAGGTCCGCCGCGCGGTCCGCGACCCACCGCGCGACTTCGATCACGTAGTCGACATGGCTCTGGGTATAGACCCGGCGCGGGATGGCGAGGCGGACGAGCTCCATGCGGGCCGGCGTCTCGCTCCCGTCGGGCTGGCGTCCGAACATGACCGTTCCGATCTCGCAGCCGCGGATCCCGCCCTCGCGATAGAGAGCCACCGCCAGCGCCTGGCCCGGGTACTCGAGGGGCGGAATGTGGGGCAGCAGCGCGGCGGCATCGAGGTACACCGCATGGCCGCCGATGGGCTGGACGCAGGGGATGCCGGCCGCGGTGACCCCGTCCCCGAGGTACTCGGTGGAGCGGATCCGATAGCGGAGGTAGTCCTCGTCCACGACCTCGCGCAGCCCGGCGGCGATCGAGTCCAGGTCGCGTCCGGCCAGCCCGCCATACGTCGGAAATCCCTCGGTCAGGATGAGCAGGTTGCGTGCCTGCTCGGCCCACGAGTCATCGTTCAGGGCGAGCCAGCCGCCGATGTTCGCCAGCCCGTCCTTCTTGGCCGACATCGTCATCCCATCCGCGAGGGACGCCATCTCGCGCACGATGTCCGGGATGGGCGTGGTCTCAAAGCCGGGCTCGCGACTCCGGATGAACCACGCGTTCTCGGCGAAGCGGCACGCGTCGAGGAACAACGGCAGGTCGTACCGGTCGCAGACCGCGCGGACCTCGCGCAGGTTGGCGAGCGACACCGGCTGCCCACCGCCGGAGTTGTTCGTGACGGTCATGAACACGACCGGGACGGCATCGCGCCCTCGGTCGGCGATGAGCTCCTCGAGCGCAGCCGCGTCCATGTTGCCCTTGAAGGGATGGAGGGTCGCCGGCTCGCGTCCCTCGGGAATGGGCAGGTCCACGGCCTCGGCGCCGGTGAACTCGACGTTGGCCCGCGTCGTGTCGAAGTGGGTGTTGTTCGGGACGGCCTTGCCCGGCCCGGCGACGACGCTGAACAGGATCTTCTCCGCCGCCCGTCCCTGGTGGGTTGGAATCACGTGGCGGAAGGGAAACAGCTCCTGAACGGCCTCGAGGAAGCGGAACCACGACGGGCTGCCGGCGTACGACTCGTCGCCCCGCTGAATGCCCGCCCATTGCTCGGCGCTCATCGCGCCGGTGCCCGAATCGGTCAGGAAGTCGATGAGCACATCGGCGGCGTGGAGGTTGAACAGGTTGTATCCCGCCGCCTGCAGGGCGGCTTCGCGTTCGGGAACGGTGGTCAGGCGGATGGGCTCGACCGACTTGATCCGGAACGGCTCGATGATCGTCCGCCAGCGCTCCACCCGGTCAGGATACGGGCGGCCGGGCCGGTCCGGATGGCTGGCCGGAGTGGGGCATTATTCGGGTCGCGTTCAACGCGACGAGCGATGGGAGGCCGACCACGATGAGCTGGGAAGACCTGGGAGGGAGCGTGGCCTCGACGCCGGCCGTCACCACGCTGGGCCGAAAACGAGATGCAGGTCTTCGCCATCGGCTCGGATGGCGCCCTGTCGAGCATCTATTGGGACGGCGAGGCCTGGCACGAGTGGCATGGGCACGGTGGCGATTTCATCGGTTCTCCGGCGGCATGCTCCTGGGGTCCGGAACGGATCGACGTGTTCGCCCGCGGCCGCGACGGGACCCTCATGCACCAGTGGTACGAGCCCGCCGGCTGGTCGGAATGGGAGTCGCTGGGCGTGGTGGTCGAGGGCGACCTGTCCGCGGCGTCCTGGGGCCCGAATCGAATTGACCTGCTGGCACGGTCGGCCGGGGGGCTGCTCCACGCCTGGTGGGACGGCTCGACCTGGTCGTTTGCGACCTAGGAGCTGACCATCGACCGTCTGCGGGCGTACATCGGATTCCTGCCCGTCGCCCTGGAACGATGGGTCAGGGCAGCGGTTGGGCCGCTGCCGTTCGACGTGGCGCCATGGGCGGCGCTCGGTGCGCTGGTCCTCGCCGTGGCGCCACTCCTGTGGGCCGGGGCGGAGCGGGAGATCCTGACCGTCTCCTCGGCGGACATGGTCGAGCGCAATGTGCCGACGACGGTCACGTACGTCAGCCTGCCCGGTCTGGCGATGAGCCTCCGTCTCCCGGCTCCCGGCAGCGCTGCCCTGCCGCCATACGGGCTCCTGGTGCGGGACACGGTGGCCAGCGACACGTTCACCGTGGTCATGACCAACACAGATCCTCTGGCGCTTCGGACGCGGACGATCACCGGGCGCCTGCAGTCACGGCCATACGCCGAAGGCGCGGCCGAGATATTCGACCGCCGGGGCGAGGCGACCGCAGGATTGGTGCCCGGCATGGTGATCATCGAGGTGGCGCCCACCGAAGACGAGCCGATCCACGACGTGGCCAGCATCGCCGAGCTGGCGAACGTCGCCAACGACACGCTCGTCCGGCTCGCGCTCCATTTTGACGGGGAGGCGCTGGCCACCTGCGCCTTGGCCGATGACGGCTGCGGGGCTCGAGCGTTGGCCCAGGGCTCCGGCGTGTTCGTCCACCTTGCCCATGGCGAAGGGGCCGAGCCGCGTCCGCGGTGCTCGTCCAGATGCCGACGCCCGCGTCGGTAGTCGCGGGTCAGTGGCAGGGCGGCCAGGTCCGCAACGAAGACGATCTTGCAGACTTCGTGTCGTCGGTCCCGGTGCAGGCGCTCGCCGGCTGGGGTCGCATCCTGATGGTCGCCTCGATCGATGACGTCCCGGGGCTGATCCGGGATCGGTCCTGGCTGGGCCCCGTCCTGCTCGTCGTCTTGGCGGCCCTGCTCTGGCTCGGCGGGCGGCTCGGGTATCCGTACTTCCGACCGATGGTCGAAGGCGGGCGACGCTGGGGCCCGGGCGCGGCGCCGGCGACGGCCGGGACCCGACCCGTGCCCTCGGCGGTCGAGGCACCACCTGAGATCTCGGTGCGTGTCAGCGGACATGCCCTGACGACGAGCGGGCAGCGCCGCCACCTCGATCAGGCCCGGGCCGTGATCCGTCCCTCGGTAATCGGCGAGGACGGTCGGATGACCGCCGCCCTCGACCTCGCAGACGGTTCCCGGGTCGCCCTCGCGGCCTACGACACCGGGGTGCTCGGCCGGGTCGAGCGTGGCGAGGTCGTCTCGCTGGCCGGGGTCCAGCCTGCCCTGTGGGCCCACTGGTACGGGACGGACCTGCGGATGACATTCTCGACCGCAGCCGACCGCGACCACGCAGCGGAAGCTCGTCGGCGGCCGGCGGCCCATCGGTACGATCACCGTCGTGAGCTCCGAACGGGGTACGGGACGGTCGTCGCGGCTGGCCCTCGCCCTGATGCCCGACGGGACGCTCGACACCCTCGACGAGAGCGCGTTCGAGGGCATCGACCGCCTCGTCAGCCGGCGCAACACCCTCGTGTGGCTGGACGTTGGCGACCCATCCGATGACGACCTGGCGCTGCTGAAGCGGGAATTCGGCATTCACCCCCTGGCCGTCGAAGACCTCCGGAAGCGCCGCCAGCGGCCAAAGGTCGACACCTATCCCGGTCATCACGTGATCGTGGCCTACGAGGCCCTCCCGACATCCGACTCGATGCGGTCGTTCGACCTCGGCGAGCTCCACCTGTTCGCGGGGCGTGGCTTCGTGGTCAGCGTCCACTGGGGCGGCTCGCCGGTCATCGAGTCGGTGCGCGACCGCTTCCAGCATCGGGTTTCCGCCATCGGCCCGAACGCCGGGTGGCTGCTGTACGCGATTCTCGACACCGCGGTCGATGGCTACTTCCCGCTGCTCGATCGGCATCTCGGAGGCCATCGACAACCTCGAGGACCGGATCCTGGGAGGCAAGGGCAACGTCGTCCTCCTACGCGAGGTGTTGAGCCTGAAGCGCCAGCTCCTCGAGCTGCGACGGGTCCTGGGTCCGATGCGTGACTGCGCCAACCAGCTCCTGCGGCGGGAGGTCGAGATCCTCGACGACGAGGCGCTCCCCTACTACCAGGACCTGTACGACCACCTCGTCCGGGTGCTCGACTCGCTCGACCTCTACCGAGACCTCGTGGCGGCGACCCTCGACGCCCATGAATCGGTCACGACCAACAACCTGAACCAGGTCGTGAAGCGGCTGACCGCGGTCACCGTGCTGCTGATGGTGCCCACGCTCATCGCGGGGATCTATGGCATGAACTTCTTCTTCATGCCCGAGCTGGAGCTGAGGTACGGCTACCCGGCCGTGCTGCTCGGCATGCTGATCATCGTCATCGGACTAGGCTGGTACATGCGCCGCAGGGGCTGGTTCTGACCCTCCTGTCTAGCCGGGGGTGGACTCACATCCGTTCGGCGGCTGCGTTAACTCGCTGAGTGGTTGCGTTGACGCGCCCAAGAGGCATCGGTAGTAGGGTGTAGTCACCCGTTCCCGCCCAACGCTGTGACGCAATGGAGGAAACGATGGCAACCCGCAAACGCTTCCACCGGTTTGCCTCTTTGCCCTTGGCCGTTGCCCTGGTCATGGGTGGCGTGGTTCCCAACGACGTGGCTGAACCCAGCTCGGCGACCGCCGTCCAACGGCCAACGGCGATCTTCTTTGCCGCCGATGGGATGCGGCAGGACCTGATTTCCGGCTATGTCGCGGACGGTCTGCTTCCGACCTTCGCCGACCTGCTGAAAAAGGGGGCATCGGCTGCTGGCGGCGGAATGCTGACCCAGGCGCCTCCGAACACCGGCGCCGGCTGGTACAGCATGGCGACTGGTGCCTGGCCCGGCGTCCACGGGTCGACGAACAACACCTTCCACATCAACGGCAACACCTTCGACAGCTCGACGTCTTCATTCACGCCGGGCATCCTTCAGGCCCAGACGCTCGCCCAGTCGGCCGAGGCCGCAGGCATGAAGGTGGCCCAGATCGAGTGGGCCGGCGGGCGCGTGGGCGCCATCAACGGACCCACCATCGACTTTCGCAGCTTCGTCTCCGGGCGCGGCGTGGTCACCAACTACGTCAGCCCTGACGACAGCGGCCCATTCATCTCCTCGTTCAGGCTGCAGTTCGACTCCAATCTCGACCACCCCGGCCTGAGCAACACCGCCAACGGCAACCTCTGGGCGCCGAATGCGTCATATGCCGGCACGACCCTCGCCGCCGATGATGGTTGGACGAACCTGCCAGTCAGCGATGTCCCCATCCGGTCAACCCGAATGCAGGTCCTCGACGGCTTCGCCCCGCCGGTTGACCGCTACGGACTGAACGCGATCCTCTTCGGATCGCCGGGCGGCGCAGCCGAATACGACACGGTTGCCTTCGATTCCGACAAGGACTACGCCAACGGCGTCGTCGCCGAACTCGCCGAGGGCGAATGGGCGGAGCAGAAGGTGACTATCACCGGCTCCTTCCTGAATGGCGAGACCGGTGGCTTCCTCATGAAGGTCGAGCGGCTGGACACCGCCGGAGATGGGACGCCGGTCTATCGGCTGTTCCATACATCGGTCACGCGCGCCACCGCCAGCTGGGTCACCTGGCCTGGCGAGCCGGGCTTCGTCGGCGACTTCGCGGACTTCGTTGCCGAAGAGTTCCCGGTCTCGACGGCTGGCGACTTCGCCGTTCTCGAGGCGGGCGTTGTCAGCGAGGAAACCTACATCGAGCAGGGGTTGTACTGGGAAACCGGGCACCACCCGCTGATCGAGTACATCCTCACCACCTACCAGCCTGACCTGGTCATGGCCGGGAATCCGGTGACGGACGAGGTCCAGCACCAGTTCCTCGGCCTAGTCTCGCCAACGCTGCCCGGGGGCGACGCGAACCCCGCGTACGACGACGTCCAATCCAACGGCACGCCCGACGGGCGGGTCGCTGAGCGAGAGACATTCATCAGGCGCGCCTATGAGGGCGCGGATGCCACCCTGGCCCTGATCCAGTCGTTGATGCCCAAGCACGCGACGACCTTCGTGGGCTCGGACCACGGGTTCGCGCCCCAGTTCCTGGCCATCGACGCCAGCAAGGTGCTCGTCGACCTCGGGCTGCTCTCTACCCCGCAGACCGCGAATTGCCGGCTTGGGTTTGGCGAAACCATCGGCAAGGCGAAGGCTTGCTGGGCCGGAGGCGCCGTCCAGATTTACCTGAACCTGGCTGGACGTGATCCCGCGGGTGGCTTCCTGCAGGTCGCGGCCGCAGACGAGGCGGCGACCGCCGCGACCATCAAGGCCGCCTACCTGGCACTGACCGATCCAAACGACTGGACCGGCGACGGCAACCCGGAGGGCTGGACGGTCATGGATCGGGCCTACACGAAGGTGGAAGCGAACGCCATCCCGACCGGCCCTGGGACAACGGCCGACATGTCGCATCCGATGCGGACCGGCGATGTCGTCGCTTTCTCGTACCCGCCGTACCAGTTCGACGCCGCAACGCCAGGCACGCTGATTGCCCGCTCGGCGTTCTTCGGCCAGCACGGTTACGTGCCCGACGTCCAAGATCTGGCGGCGAACATCAACATGCGAGCCACCTTCCTGGCCGGCGGCGGCGAGATCCGGAGAGGGACATTCAGCGGGATCCAGGTGATCGACCTGGCGCCCACGCTTGCGTACTTGCTCGGGGTGCCTGCGCCGGCGCAGGCCCAGGGCCGCGTGCTGCGCGAGATCCTGCGAGGTCGACCCTCGTCGAACTCTTCGGATCCACTCAGCTAAAGGAGGTGGACGGGGGCCAGGCGCCCCCGTCAGCCCAAGCGAGGTCTGTCAGCGGGCGTCGAGGGTCGCGTTGCGGTAAGAGCCTCGCTCCAGCCAGCGGAACAGGAAGAACGCGGCCAGCGCATAGGCGACGCCGATGAAGAACTCGGTCGCGATCAGGCCGCCGACCTCCGCCAGGGTCGCGCCGTCAATCGCCTGGCGCACGGCCTCGAGCCCGTGCGTGAACGGCAGGACCTGGCTGACGGCCTGCATCCATGGCGGCAGAGCGTCGAGCGGGATGTTGACCCCGCAGAAGAGGAGGAACAGGAAGACGAGGAGGTTCGCGCCGAACAGCCCGTCCCGCATGCGCAGCGAGATGCCGCCCTGGACCGCGCCGATGGCGGAGCAGGAGAACGCGGTCACGATCATCGCCAGGACCATGACACCGAGGGTGGCGGCGTCGAAGCGCACGCCGACGAAGATCCAGCACAGGACGAAGCCGTAGGCGGAGACGAGGAACCCGTTGACGATGAACGGGATGAACCGCCCGCCGAACAGCGCGGCCCGGTTGGCCGGGCTGGCCATCAGTGCCGGCAGCGTCCCGAACCATCGCTCGTTGGCGACGGCCATGGTCATGCCGTAGATGCCCGACATGGCGCAGACCTGGACCGCGTTGCCGATGGCGAAGTACTCCGGATCCATCCCGGTGGCGTAGCTGCCGAGGGCGGCGAAGAACAGGATCTGGAAGGTGGGCGCGCCCAGCAGGGTGGGGATGTAGATCGAGGGGCGTGCCCAGTTGAACAGCGCGGCGTAGCTCAGGCGGCCGCCGTTCCAGAAGATCCGCCAGTTCGCGCGCAGCGACCCCGGCTGGGACGGAACGGTCGAGGCCGGGACGGCGACGGACACCGGTCAGGCCAGGTTGAGGGTCGCGTCGCGTCGGGCCTTGTCGATGACATAGACCAGGACCCGTCGGGCGATGACGTAGTAGATGACCGCCAGGATCAGGCACATGGCGATGGCCAGCCACGGCGGCTCGGCGCCGATCGCCGCCCCGCGGATGGCCTCCACCGCCCAGGTCGGCAACAGGACCCAGCTGATCGGGCCCAGCCAGCCGGGGAGGAGGGCGAGCGGCACGAGCATCCCGGTCGCGATCCAGACCGGGTACTCGAGCAGGTTGCTCAGCGCGTTCGCGTGGCGGTACAGGACGAACGTCGTCGCCAGCAGCATGCCCATGATCCCGAGCCCGATGACCGCGACCAGCAGGGAAAGCGGCAGGACGAGCGGCCAGTTGGCGTCGAGCGGCATCCCGAACAGGAGCACGCCCCAGGCCAGGGTCGCGATCATCGAGTAGAACCCGAACGTGGTCGTGGCCAGCGTCTGGCCGAGCAGGGTCAGGTCGTACCGGCGCGGAGCGGCCACGAGCAGCTCGAGGGTGCGCTCCCAGCGCTGCCAGGCGATGGCCCCGCCACCGCCGAACAGGGTCGTCGACCACACGCCCATCATCCCGGTGCCCAGCGCGGCGAAGAGCAGCGTCTGCTCCCCGGCCGCGTCGCCACCGACCTGGAACAGGAAGAAGGCGATGCTGGCGAAGATGACCGGCTGGACGACGGCGGTCAGGATGAAGAAGTCGCTGATCAGGAAGATCCGCATCGTGAACGCCCACACGCGGGCCACCTGGTGGGCATCCGACCGGAACGAGGCGAAGGCGGTCATCGGTCAGGCCACCGCCGCCGCCCGGGCGGCGCCGTTCCCGTCCTCGCCGCCGGTGCTGGCGATGAGGTGGACGTAGGCGTCCTCCAGGGTGGGCTCGCGGGCGGAGATCTTGCCGATCCGGGTGTCGCCCAGCTGCTGGATCAGGCGCTGGGTGATCTCGGTCCCGCGCTCGGACTGGACGAGGAGGATCTGGGACTGGTCCTGGTCCTCGGTGTTGACCGCGATCACGTCCGGGTCGGCCCGCAGGCGATCGACCGCCTCGGCGGTGACGCCGTAGGTCTCGATCTCGACGATGGTCCGGTTGGCGATCACCGCCTTCAGGTCGGATCCGGTGCCGGTGGCCACGATCTTTCCGCCGTTGATGACCGCGATCCGCTCGCACAGCGCATCGGCCTCGAACATGTAGTGGGTGGTCATCAGCACGGTCTTGCCGGCGGCCACGAGGTCGGCAATGGTCCGGCGCAGCTCGCGGGCGCCCACCGGGTCGAGGCCCAGCGACGGCTCGTCGAGGAACAGGACGGGCGGGTCGTGGAGCAGGCCGCGCGCGATGTGCAGCCGCTGCCGCATGCCGCGCGAGTAGCCCTCCACCTTCTCCCGCTCCCGACCGGCCAGACCGACCAGCTCCAGCATGGCGTCGATCCGCGGCCGCTGGGCGGCCGGCTCCACCCCGTACAGCTCGGCGAAGAAGCGCAGGTTGTCGAGGCCGCTGATCCGGTCGTACAGGCCGCCCTCGCCGCCGAACACGTAGCCGATCCGCTTGCGGACCTCGGTCGTGTCGCGGACGACGTCGTAGCCCATGACCCGGGCCGAGCCCGACGTCGGCAGGAGCAGGGTGACGAGCATCTTGATCGTCGTCGTCTTGCCCGCCCCGTTGGGCCCGAGGAGCCCGAACAGCTCCCCGTTGCGGACGTTGAAGCTGATGCCGCGGACCGCCTCGACCTCCAGCGATCGCCGTCGGATCACGCCGGTGTGCGTCCGATAGGTGCGGACCAGGTCGGTCGCCTCGATCGCGAGGGAGTCGGCGGACGTGCCGCCGGTGGCGGGCTCATGGGATGGCCGAGAGTAGCCGAATACCCAGCCGGGCGGCCACGAGGGCCGAGTAGCCGGTCGGATCACGCTCGGGGACGAGCTCGGTGAACGCGGCACCGACGACCCGACAGCGGGTTGCGACCCCGGACAGGAGGTCCCCGGCTTCGTCCCACGACAACCCGCCCGGCGCCGGCGCGCTGACGGCCGGGCACAGGCTGGGATCGAGCCCGTCGAGGTCGAAGGAGATGAAGACCGATGCGGCCTGCGGGATCTGGTCGAGGACCGAAGCGACGCCGCGCTCGCGCAGCTCGCGGGCGGTGACGAGCAGGCCGCCGGCGGCGCGGGCGTCGGCCACGTCCGACGGGCGGGCACTGCCCACCCCGCGCAGGCCGACCTGGACGATCGCGCGAGACGTGGTTCATCTCGGAGGCGCGGCGCATCGGCGAGGAGTAGCCGTGGGTCACGCCCTGGACCTCGTCACGGAAGTCGAGATGGGCGTCGACCTGGAGCACGGCCAGCGGGCCGTGGTCCGCGTAGGCGGCGAGGACCGGGATCGGGATCGAGTCGTCGCCGCCGAGGATGACCGGGATCACGCCCCGCTCGAGCAGCGTGCGCACGGCCGCCTCGGCTCGCGCGGCATTGCCGGCCCATCGGACGGGTCGCCCGCGACGTCGCCGCAGTCCACGACCCGCTCGGGTCGCGGCGAGCATCGCCGAGACCCGGTGTCGAAGTCGTGGTGCCGACAAACGACGCCAGGCGCGCCGACCGCTGCCGGATCGCGGCGGGGGCGTCGGCGCAGGCCGCGGAGCTCCCGCCGTCGGATAGCGGCACCCCGTGTGGCACGCCAAGGATCGCGATGTCGGCCGTCGACCGATGCCGGGATCGGCCGCGGGCAGGTTCAGGAAGGTGGGTGGTGATGCGTCGGGAGCCATGCCGCGTAAGGATACGGAGCGGACATCGGTACAATCGCCATCGCCCCACCGTCGCAGAGGAGGCCATGAGCGAGCTGCTCGCGTTGGCCGGATTCGGGTTCGTGCTCGGGATGCGACATGCGACCGATGCGGACCACGTGATCGCGGTCACGACCATCCTGTCGCGCACCCGGCGCTTCGCGCACTCCACCCTGATCGGCGCCCTGTGGGGCCTCGGGCCACACGCGTCACCGTGCTGGTGGTCGGCATCGCGATCATCGCGTTCGGGGTCGTCATCCCGCCGGCGCTCGGCCTGGCCATGGAGCTGGCGGTGGCGGTGATGCTCATCCTGCTCGGCGTGCTGAGCCTGACCGGTGGCCTGCGCGGCGATCACCGAACGCCTCACCCCGCCGGCACCGCTGCACGGCCACGACCACGAGCACCGGCACGCGCACGACGACGAGCGCCGTCCACCCCCATGAGCACGCGCACCTCCACGGGCACGGGACCGATGCCGCGCTGAGCGGCCTGCGCGACCTGCGCGCCACGGTCGGCTGGTACCAGCTCGGTCGCCCGGTGGTGGTGGGCCTGGTCCACGGCCTGGCCGGATCGGCAGCGGTGGCCCTGCTGGTGCTGACCACCATCGGCGACCCGCAGCAGGCGCTCGTCTATCTCTGATCTTCTGCGCCGGGGTCGCGGCCGGGATGGCGATCCTGACCACCGTCATCGGTCTGCCGTTCCTCGTCAGCCGAGCGCGCTCGGAGCGGATCAACCGCTGGCTCACGGTGAGCACCGGCATCCTGTCCATCGCGTTCGGCCTGTATCATGGCCTACCAGATCGGCATCGTCGACGGCCTGTTCACCGGCGACTACCACTGGGATCCGGCATAGCAATCTGACCCTCCGGCTGGGCGGCCGTGCCATCGCTCGCGAGATCGGCGACCGAGGGACCTGGCCTGGCCATCCTGTTCTGGCTGCACGTCGGGTCGGCGTTCGCGTTCGTCCTGGCCCACGGCGTCTCGGTCTTCGTCAGCCTGCGCCTGCGGCGCTGAGCGCGACCCGGTCCGCCTCGGCGCCCTGCTCGACCTGTCGCTGTTCGCGGTCCGGATCGCCACCCTGATGCTGATCGTCGTGACCCTCAGCGGCATCGTCGCGACCTTCGTCGGCGACTACTGGGGGCAGGGGTGGATCTGGGCGTCGCTCGGCGTCCTCGCTCATCCTGTGGGCCTGGATGTCCATTCGCGGGGTGCGCTATTTCGACCAGGTTCGCCACGCCCTGGGCAAGCGCGGCGCGTACGACCGCGCCAAGGATCCGGACCCCGACCCGACGCCGGGCCGGCTCGAGACCGCTGCTGGCCTCGTCGCGACCGCGTGGAGCTGACCGCGGTCGGCCTCATCGGTCTGGCGGCTGATCGTGTGGCTGATGATCGCCAAGCCGTTCTGACGATGTAGGTCGTGACACCATGAGTGCCACCGTTCGATGGGCCCGGTACGCGTATGTCGGCCTGCTCTGGCTGTTTCTGGCGGCCATCACCGTGCAGGTCCTCCTCGCCGGCCTGGCCATCTTCGGCGACCCGCGGGACATCGGGCTCCATATCCAGCTGGGCTACATCCTCCACCTCAGCCCGATCCTCGTCCTCATCGCGGCGGCCGTTGGCCGCGTCGGGCGTCCGACCCTCCTCTGGGTCGGCGCGCTCGTCATCGTCACCTTGGTCCAGCCCCTGCCTGCCGATGCTGGCCGGGTCAGCTCCCTTCCTGGCCGCTCTGCACCCGGTCCTCGCGCTTGGTCATCTTCGCGATCGCGGCGTGGCTGGCCGTGAGCGGCCTGGCGCTGCTCCCCGGTCGCCAGGCGCCGGGGCCGGAGGGCGCCCACTAGACTCTGCCCGTGATCGGATCGGTCCACGTCGTCGGAACCGGACGGGCCGGGGGGGCCATCGCGGGGCGACTCCGGGCCGCAGGGCTCGAGGTCACGACTGGGCGAGACGTTGCGCCGGCTGCCGGTCTCGTCATCCTGGCCGTCCCTGACGGCAGCATCTCCACCGTCGCCCAATCCATCCCGATCGGTCCATGGGTGGCCCACGTCTCGGGCGCGACCTCGGTCACCGCCCTGGCGCCTCACGAGCGTCGGTTCTGCCTCCATCCCCTCCAGACGCTCACCGTCAGTCGCGGTCCGGAGCAGCTGGACGGGGCATGGGCCGCCCTGACCTTCGAGAATGCCGAGGCCGGGGCCGTCGCCCACTGGCTGGCCGCGCAGCTCGGTCTGCACGGCTTCGAGCTGGCGGACGAGGACAAGGCGCTGTACCACGCCGGGGCGGCCATGGCCTCGAACTTCCTCGTCACCCTGTACCGGGTCGCGGCCCGGCTCCTGGCCGAGAGCGGCGCCCCGCCCGAGGCGCTGGTCCCGCTCATGCAGCGCGTGATCGAGAACGGGTTCGAGCTGACCGGTCCCATCGCCCGGGGCGACTGGGCGACGGTCGACGCCCACCTGGCGGCGATCGCGGACCGTGCGCCCGACGTCGAGCCGGTCTACCGCGCGCTGGCCGAAGCGACACGCGAAGTCGCGGACGCGGACCGGGCCGGATGAAGATCGTGCGGACCGCCGCGGACCTGCGGGCGGCCGTGAGCGGCGGCACCGCAGCCGCGCCACGTCGGGCTGGTCCCGACCATGGGGGCCTTCCACGACGGGCACCGCTCGCTGTTCGCCGCGGCGCGAGACGAGTGCGCGACCGTGGTCGCCTCGCTGTTCGTGAATCCCGCCCAGTTCGGGCCCGGCGAGGACTTCACCGCCTATCCGCGAGACGAGGCCCGCGACGCGGGCGTGGCCGAGGCGGCCGGCATCGACGTCCTGTTCGTCCCGCCGCCGACGAGATCTACCCGCCCGGATTCGACACCTGGGTCGACCCGGGCGCACTGGGCGACCGTCCTGGAAGGTGCCGCCCGGCCGGGCCATTTTCGCGGCGTGGCCACCGTCTGCCTGAAGCTGTTCCACCTCGCGCAGCCGGAGCGCGCGTACTTCGGCCGGAAGGACGCCCAACAGGTGGCGGTCATCCGCGCCATGCTGCGCGACCTCGACCTCGAGCCGCGACATCATGCTGCGGGTGATGCCCACCGTCCGCGACCCGGACGGCCTCGCCCTGTCGTCGCGCAACGCGTACCTCTCCCCGGACGAGCGGAGCAGGCGCTGGCCCTGCCGCGGGCCCTCGACGCCGGGCTCGCCGCGCATCGGTCCGGGGGCGATCCCGTGGAGGCCGCCCGGGCCGTGCTCGATCGCGGCGCCGGCCTGGAGGTGGACTACGTCGCGGTGGCCGCCTTCGACGGGCCGACCCTGGCAGCCGCGGTGCGCGTCGGTCACGACCCGGCTGATAGACAACGTCCTGCTGAGCGACGAAGATGCCGCTGGAGGTGGACTGACCGATGACCACTGAGCCGACGACCGACCACACCCGCTTCACGCTGCCCGAGCTGGCGGCCATGAAGCCGCAGCGGCGAGAAGATCGTGATGGTCACCGCCTATGACGCGCCCGGCGCGCGGCTCGCCGACGAGGTCGGGATCGAGCTCATCCTGGTCGGTGACTCGGCGGCGATGGTCGTCCTCGGGCATGACTCCACGGTGCCCGCCACCGTGGACGAGATGATCGTCCTGACCCGGGCCGCGCGCCGCGGCGCGCACCGGGCGCTGCTGGTGGCGGACATGCCCTTCGGCTCGTTCCAGGTCTCCGACGGAGAGGCCCTGACCAACGCGGTCCGCTTCGTCAAGGAGGCCGATGCCGACGCCGTCAAGCTCGAGGGCGGCGGCGCGTCGCTCGTCCCGCGTTCGGGCCATCGTCGGGGCCGGGATCCCGGTCATGGGCCACATCGGCCTGACGCCCCAGTCCGCGACCATGCTCGGCGGCTACAAGGCCCAGGGCCGGACCGCGGCGAAGGCGCGGGCCCTGCTGGCCGATGCCCAGGCCCTCCAGGACGCCGGCTGCTTCGCGATCGTGCTCGAGGCCGTGCCCGCGCCAGTGGCGACCCGCATCAGCCAGAGCTTGCGGCATCCCGACCATCGGCATCGGTGCCGGCGCCGGGTGCGACGGCCAGGTGCTCGTCTGGCATGACCTGCTCGGGCTGACGGAGGGTCGTGCGCCGCGGTTCGTGAAGCGCTACGGCCACATCGCGGAGGACATCCGAGCCGCCCTGTCGACCTATGCGGCCGAGGTCCGCAGCGGCGCATTCCCGACCGATGAGCACGCATACGGCATCCCGGAGGAAGAGCTGGCCCTGTTCGAGTCGGAGCTGGACAGCGGGGTCCTGGTCCACGCCGAGGATGCGCGCGGCTCGGGGAGCGACTGGCTCTAGCCCGTCCCCCACCCCTCCATGGCATAGATCAGCTCCAGGCCGTCCTCCTCGTCCCACTGTGACCCGACGCGGGTCATGCCCAGCTTGGTGACGAGGTTGACCGACCGCTCGTTGTCGGGCGAGATCGACGCCCGAAAGCGGCGTCACGCCGTGTTCGGCCGCCGCCCAATCGAAGAGCGCACGGACGGCCTCGATGGCGTAGCCCTGGCCGCGGTATTCGGGTTGCAGCGAGTACCCGATCTCGGCGAAGCCACGGTCATCGGGCGGGCCGTGGAAGTTCGTGATCCCGATGACCTGCGCCGGATCGGTCCGGGTCGCGATTGGTCGGATGAGCCACGGTTCGGCATCGGGGTGGGCCTGCACCTGGCCGAGCCGGAAGCGCAGGTGGCGGCCGGAATCGGAGACCCACCACTTCGGAAGCAGGAGCCCGATCTCGTCCCCGACCGAGGCCACGTCGCCGGCGAGGAGCCGCTCCATCCGGCTCGCCGTCATCAGCGGCATCACGAGCCGCTCGGAGACGATGACGTCGGAGGTCGGGACGATCGGGGTCGAGGCGATCACGGTCGGCCGATTGTACGGAGACCGATCCGCGTGGCTGCGCCCTTCACGCGCCTGCCGGGCACTCGACGACCTCGTCCACTTCCTGGGCGGGGAAGGGATCGAGGTCGTGAGTGCGGTGCCGGCCGGATGGAGGAGTGTCACCGGCTGACACCGGATTAATGACCCGGCCGCGGGGGGTCAAGCCGCGGTCGGGTCCAGGGGCATGAGGTCAGGGGTTCGGTTTCGAGTCCGCGGTGCCGGCGCGGCGGGCACCGTGTCGGTGGCGGGCAAGGCGGGGTCGGCGGCATCGGTCCGGCGGCAGACAGCGGGCATTCGGCGATGACGTCCCCTGGTACCCGGTCGGGTCAACCGATGCACGCGAATGGCCTCCCTGATGAATGGATGGAGAAGATGATTCCGATGACGGAAGCATCAGCAGCAGGCAGCCGCAGGACCATGAGCGTGATCGTCACCGGGGTACGCCCCGGTGCAATGAGGCAACGGCCGAAAAATGCGCACTTTGGTCGAAGTGCGGTCTGATGCAGTACTCGAACGGGACTGATGTACCGCCCCGGTCGGCCCCGAGATCAGCGCCGGATCAGGAGCTCCATGACTGCAGCTCGACGATGTTGTCCTCCGGGTCGGTGACGTAGCACCACGTGACCTGGCGACCGTCCGCCGTCGTCAGGGTCACGATCTCTCCGACCCGACGACCGCCGCGGGCCACGACGGCGGCCTGGGCGTTCCGCACGTCCGGAACGACGAACGCCACGTGGGCGAGCCCCAGCCGGTTGGCCGCCGGCGGCAGGCGCCCCTCGGATCGGCGGTACTGGTAGATCTCGAGGGTGGGACCGCTTTCGCCGAGCCCCGGCAGTCGGAGATGGACGCCGCGCAGCGCCGCCCCGGCCACGTTCGTGCCGCGGGCCAGGTCAGCGCCCTCGTAGTCACGCTCGGGTGGCACGACTTCGCATCCGAAGACGTCGATGTAGAACCCCGCGAGGCTCCGCCAGTCTTCCGCCACGACGCTGACGTGGCCGAAGCGGGCATCGGGCACGGCTGGGTTCGGGCTCATGGCGGATCAGCCTAGGGTCTTTCGCCGCCAGGCGCTCCGGGCTTCCGGGGCGGCAACCGCTACCCTACGCCGGCACATGACCGCATCCGTCGAGCTGGCCCTCGCAACCCGCGACCTGCGCAAGAGCTACGGCTCGCGCCCGGCGCTGGTCGGCCTCGACCTGACCGTGCCGAGCGGCGTGGTGTACGGCTTCCTCGGGCCGAACGGGGCCGGAAAGACGACGACCATGCGGCTCCTCACCGGGCTGATCCGGCCCGACCACGGCAGCATCGAGCTGCTGGGGCGTCCGTTCGGTCGGCGGGACCGGCGGCGACTGTTCGAGATCGGGGCGCTGATCGAGTCCCCGTCGTTCTACCCGTTCCTGTCGGGCCGCGAAAATCTGCGAGCCATCGGCTCCACGGGGGCGAAGACGTCCGGCGCGCGGGTCGAGGAGCTCCTCGAGCTGGTGGGCCTCCGGGAGCGCGCGACCGATAAGGTCTCGGGCTACTCGCTTGGCATGAAGCAGCGCCTGGGTATCGCCGCCGCGCTGCTCAGCGACCCGAGTCTCCTGCTCCTCGACGAGCCGGCCAACGGGCTCGACCCGGCCGGGATCGTGGCCATGCGCGAGACCCTCCGCCAGCTCGCCGCGCTGGGGAAGACCGTCTTCGTGTCGAGCCACCTCCTGGCCGAGGTGCAGCAGATGGCCGATGTGATCGGGATCATCGCCGCCGGTCGGCTGGTCCGCGAGGGGTCGATGACGGACATGCTCCACGGGGCAGACCTGGTGCGGGTTCGCGTCGCCCCGGGCGAGGTGGCGGACGCAGCGGACCGGCTCGGCCGCCTCGCGGGCGTGGAGCAGGTTGAGGTTGCCGACCCGGCGACCGGATGGATCACCGTCCGCATCCCGGCCACCCGGGCGCCGGAGGTGAACCGCGCCCTGGCCGACGGCGGGGTCTACGCCGCCCGGCTGGAAGCCGGCAGCGACCTCGAGGAGCTGTTCCTGTCGCTCACGGCCGACGAGTCGGCCAGCCACGAGGGCACGTTCCAGGGGATCTCCAGCGCCCGCGAGCAGCCGGACGATCGGCCGTGAGGATCTTCCGATCCGGGGCCCGCACGCTCCTGCGACGGCCGGCGACATGGCTGACGTTCGGCATCCTGACCGGCCTGCTGGTCCTGATCATCGTGGCCGTCGCGGCCACTGATGATCCCGAGGCGGGACCGGAGCGCCTCCTGCTGGTGACCTTCCCACTGGCCTATCAGATCATCCTCAGCTTCATCATCGGCCTCGGTGGGCTGTTCGCGATCACCTACGGGGCCGCGGTCGCCGGTTCGGAGTGGTCATGGGGGACGCTGAAGGCGGTGGTCGCCCGGGGCGAGAGCCGGAGCCGCTACATCCTGCTCACGTTCGCCGCGGTGGCGGCCTACCTGCTGGCCGGGATCGTCTTCTCGTTCGCCATCGGCGTGGCGGCCGCATTCGTGGGCGCCAACATCGCCGGCGTCCGACCGACGGGATTACCGATACCGATGCCATCGAGAGCCTGCCCGAGCTGTTCGGTCGCGGCTGGTTCACGATGGCCGAGCAGGGTGCGATCGGGTTCGCGGTGGCGACCGTGGCCCGCAGCCAGCTGGCCGGCATCGGGATCGGGATCGCGCTGTACTTCGGCGAAGCGTTCGCCGGGATCTTCCTGCCGGACATCGTCCGCTACATGCCCTTCAACGTCGCCCAGGCGGCGGTCGGTATCGGCGGCGGGGGGTTCGGCGGCGGTCCCAACCCGGTCTCGCAGGAGACCGCGATGGTCCTGGTCGGGGCCTGGCTGTTGGGATCACTCGTCGTGGCCGCGGTCTTCACCGAGCGGGCCGACATCACCGGCTGACACAGCACCAGCGCGGCCTACGCGGATCTGGCCTCCACGCGACGCGACCGGGATGAGGACGGCCACGATCACGATCAAGACGGTGGCCGTGATGAACGGATCGAGAGCGAGCGCCGATACCGCCAGCGTGCCGGCCAGCAGCGGCCCGACCGACAGCCCCGCGTCGAATGAGAAGTTGAAGATGCCGTAGGCGCGGCCACGCTCGGGCGAGCGGGGCGGCAATGCCCACCATGCCGGCGGCGGCAGGGAACAGGAGCCCGAACCCGGTCCCGTACAGGACCATCGCCACGGCATCGCTGGCCAGCGTCCCGCCCAGGGCGATGACCACGGTGGACACGGCCAGGAAGGCCAGCCCGGCCAGCGACAGACCCAGCACCCCGCGCCGGTCAACGCGACGAGCGATCGGGCTCAGCATCAGGACGATGGCCACGAGGGCGAAGATGCTGAACAGGCCGCCCTGGGCGCCGGTGGCATACCGCAGCGCACGGTCCGGATCCATGCCCGCCGCCAACTGCCGCTCGACGATGCCGTCCTTCAGGAAGCCGGTCACCACCCCGACGCCGGCCTCCAGCGCGAAGATGGCGAGGTAGGCAACCCGCAGCCGCGGATCGGTCAGCAGCCGGCGCCAGGTGCCGGGCGCGCCAGATCGGGCGGGCGCGGGCAGCGTCTCGGGAATGGCGCCCCGAACCGCGAGGAGGCCGACGGCGATGATCGCGGCCACCGCCAGGAAGACGGGCGTCGATCCCAGCTCGCGGGCCGCCAGGCCGGCCGCCGCCGGACCGACAACGGCCGCCGCACCGATGAGCGCGCCGGCGCGACCGATGGTCTTGCCCCGCTCACCCTCGGGCGCCAGGTCGGCGAGGAGGGCGAACAGCGACGCGGTCAGGAATCCGCCGAACGCCCCATGGATGGCGCGTGCGGCAAGGAAGATGGGCAGGCTGTCGGCGAGCCCGTAGACGGCGATGCAGATGGGCGAAACGGCGAGGGAGACGAGCAGCACCAGCCGCCGTCCAACTCGGTCGGCGAGCGAGCCGCCGACCAGGTTGAGCGCCAGGTTGGTCAGCGAATAGGCCGCGACCGCGAACCCGACCCCGAGGGCGTCGGCGCCGAGCTCCTGGGCCCGTGGGGCAATGAGCGGGAGGAGCGCGAAGTTGTCGAAGAACGCGAGAAAGACGGCGCCATAGGCTGCCAATCGGGCGCGCCGCGGAATGCGAGGCTCTGTGCGCGCGCCGCTGACCGGAGCGGGCACGGACGTGGGCGGGGACTGGCTCAGCACGGCGAGGTTCCGACTAGGGTGGCGCGCCGTGCCGCATGATGGGCAGGGCTGCGGGCCGGGCCGGATCATACCCTCCACGGGCACGCAGCCACGTCGGTGGAGTTGGTCGGGGCGAGAGGATTTGAACCTCCGACTTCAGCGTCCCGAACGCTGCGCGCTACCAGGCTGCGCCACGCCCCGACCGGAGCCCGCATCGTAACAGTCGACCTCGGGGGTGCCAACCACGGGGACCGGCTGCTAGGCTCCGGACGATGTCCGATCCCCGGCCAAGCTCGTACCCCGGGGCGTCTGACCCCGAGCGGACGGAGATCTGGCGCGCGGTCCTCACCATGCCTGGGCTCGCCCCGTTCGCGAGGTTCTTCCGCTGGCTGCCCGGGCAGCATCGATGCCCGCTGTGCTACGCGCCGTACAACCGAACCCATTCGGCCCGATCGTCGGTCGCGACTGGGGTTCGGCCGCTCCGCGCGCTACCCGCAGCTGTGCAACCCTGCTTCCGCGACCTGGCGAACCACCCGGGAGGTGCCGAGGTGTCGATCACGGTCCTCTTCGCCGACGTACGCGGCTCGACGACGATCGCCGAGCAATCGTCGGCGGCCGACTTCTCGCAGCTGCTCCACGACTTCTACGCCCTGGTCACCGACGCCGTACAGGCCGAGGGCGGGATCGTGGACAAGTTCCTGGGTGACGGCGTCATGGCCCTGTTCATCCCTCGTTCACCGAGCGGCATGACGCGGCAAGCGCCGTGGCCGCGGCCGGCGCATCCTCGCCGAGGTCACCTCCCGGTCGGCGTCGGGGTCAACACCGGCCCGGCCTATACCGGGTTCCTGGGTCCGACGGCGGAGGTGGCCGGATTCAGTGCCGTCGGCGACGCGGTGAACGTGGCGCATCGGTTGGGCGAGTCGGCGGGAGCCGGCGAGCTGATCGTCGCCGCCGAGACGGCGACGCAGGCGGCCCTGCCCGACCGATGGCGCCGAGGGCTGGACGATGCGCCGGCTCTCGGTCAAGGGTCGCGATGCGCCGGTGGAGGTCTGGAGCCTGCGGGTGCCCGGAACACCAGGAGCCGTCGCCGCCTGACGGCTCGCTGGCTGGCGCCTGCGGTGCCCGTATAGTCCGACGCCATGGATGCGGTGCGGGCCTGGCTGCGTGGAACGGAGGCGCAGCTGGTCGGCCTGACGTTGCTGACCAAGGTCCTGCTCTTCGCCTGGGGCCTGGTCGTCGTCGCCGTCGTCCAGGACCAGCCCATCGACATCGGTCAGACCTTCGCCATCTGGAACCGATGGGATGCTCCGCACTACCTCGACCTCGCCAGGTGGGGCTACATGGCGGTCGACCCCGGGGTGACGCCCACGTTCGGCCAGACGGGCGACATGGACCTCATGATCGTGTTCTATCCCCTCTTCCCCGCCGCCATCGCGTCCCTGCTGTGGATCCTCCCCGACCTGGTCGCCCCGATCGTGGTCAGCACCGTCGCGTCAATGGCCGCGGTCGTGCTCCTGTACCGGGTCGTGGCCCGGGACCTGGGTCCGGCCACCGGGCGGCGAGCGGCCATCTTCCTGCTCATCTTTCCGACGGCCTACTTCCTCCATATCGGGTACACCGAGTCGTTGTTCCTGGCCCTCGTCCTGGGCTCGTTCCTTGCCGCGAGATCCGGCCGATGGTGGCTGGCCGGCCTGCTCGGCGGCTTCTCGGCCCTGACCCGCGTCAACGGGCTCGTCCTCATCCCCTCGCTGCTCGCCGACGCGTGGAGCGCGTGGCGTGTCACGCGTCGCGTGGAGCCGGCCTGGGGCTGGATCGGGCTGGTGGCGCTCGGCTTCGGCGGCTACCTCCTGTTGAACCTGGCCGTCTACGGCAACCCGTTCGCATTCGTCCAGATCCAGAGCGAGCACTGGTTCAAGTCACTGGCGTGGCCGTGGATCGGCATCGGCGGCGTCGTCGGCCGGCTGGGCGGCGGCAGCCTCGAGGACGTCGCCATCCTCGGCGTCGCGGAGCTGGCGGCCATCGGGCTGGGCCTGGCCGGGACGGTCGTCGCGCTCCTCCGCTTTCGCGCGGCGTGGACCGTCTGGATGGCCGGCAACTGGCTGCTCTTCGTCGGAACCTCGTACGTCCTGTCGGTGCCACGCTATGACCTCGCGATGTTCCCGCTGTTCGCCTGGTTCGCGCTCATGGCCGAGCGTCGATGGGTGGGCGTCGGCCTGGGGGCGGTGTCGGTGATCCTCCTGCTCTGGTTCTCGGCCAGGTTCGTTACCGGGGCGTGGGCGTTCTGATGGGCCGGCGTCTGCGGCGACCGGTCGCGTTCCTGGTATGCGGGTTCCTCGCCGGGGCCACGGTCGCGTGCGCCCCGTCGCCATCGGGCGACGCCAGCCAGTCGGTGACGCTGACCGACGGGTCCTCGGCGCTGGTCTGGGGAGACGGCGAGTACGGGGTGGTCCTCGTTCCCGACGCTGGCGAGGCGCCGGACGACTGGGCGCCGCTCAGCGACGGAGATCGCGGCCAACCGGATGACCGTCGTGGTGCCAGAACCGGCCGGTTCGAGTGCCGATCGACTGGCCGCGGCGGCGGCATGGCTGACCGACGGCGGCATCGAACGGGTGGCCTTCGTGGCCTCCGGCGCCGGTGCCAGTGCTCAGCTCGCGGCGCTGGCCGCGGCCGGTGGCGCGATTGACCAGCTCATCCTCGTCTCCGGCGACCTGACCGATGCCGATCTCGCCACGCTGGGCGAGCCGCCGAAGCTGTTCGTCGCCTCAGCCGGCGACGAAGCGGGTGCCACCCGGGCGGAGCACATGGCCGAGGTCGCGACCGGGACGTGGAACGACCTCCTGGTGGTCGCGGGGTCAGAGCGCGGAGCGCGAATCCTGGCCGGCGAAGGTGGCGAGGAACTGATCAGCGGGGTCGTCGCGCGGCTCGAGGAGCGGCGCTGACCGATTCCGGTCCCGGACAACGAAGTGTCCCGAAGGAACCGCGGCGACCGTTGATGTCATCTCGGGTCCGGCCAGCTGCCCCTTCGGGACGTCCGCAGGATGGGGGAAGGCGAACCGCTGCGCAAGCCCCCTTTCCACGACCTTTCGCCTACGCCCGCGACTTGTCCACACGGTCTCCGGATTTGCACCGGTTCTGGGTGCCGGCGATCAGGTCCTCAACCCGCGTGCCACGCCTCGAACGCCTCGCCGACGGCGGTCTCGAACCGGAGGCCCATCAGCACGATGCCCGCGAATCCCGACCTCGCGCGCGCGGTCGGCGGTGTCGCGCGCGATGCCCCACGCCGTCGCCCGCTGCTCGTCCTCGGGCGTCTCGCCAAGCCGTGGCGCGAGCGCATCGCCGATCGGGATGGCGCCGACCGATCTCGAGCCGGCGGACCCAGCCGATCGAGAACGGCGGGGCGAGCTCGAGGTAGACCGGCGGATCGTCCGGCCGCAGCTCGAGCCGATCAGCACAGGCCTGAACCGATGTCGGGATCCATGACCGGCCCGGTGGTGAAGAACTGGCCGCCGACGGCCGATCCGTCGGCGGAACACCCAGCTGCCGCGACCGGGTGCTCATCCCGACCTCGAAACTGGCCGACGGCATCGACTCCTGGAGCGCGCGGAGGTGCTCGACGATCTCGTAGCTGTTGCTCCAGTGCTCGACCTCGGGAAGCATGTCGCCCTGCACCACGAGGAACGAGTCGACGCCGTTGCCGAGCGCGCCGCGCACCTCGCTCTCGATGGCCAGGATGTTCCGGTCGCGGGTCGAGCACACGACGGTCGGGATGACGTCGGGCACGTCGTGGGTGATCCGCGCGGCGAAGGCGTACGGCGAGACGCGGACCTGCTTGAACGGGTTGTCGGTGATCAGGACGTGCTGCCAGCGGCCCGTGAGCTCGCGGTGGGTCATGTCCGGCAGCCGCGGCGGGTTGACCTCCACCATCTCCACCCAGCCGGCGGGCGCCGAGAGCATGCGGGTCAGGCGGGACCCGGCGGCGGCGCGACGCTGGCGGGCGGCGGCCACCATGTCGCCCAGCTGGCGCTCGATCTCCTCCCAGCGGCGGGTCTTCAGGCCGCAGTCGGGGTTGACCCACAGGTCGGCGGCGGCCATGAAGCCGCGAAGTGCTGGAGCCGCTCATCCATCGATCTCGCGCCCGGCGAGTGCGGCGAGTGGACGTCGAACACGCCCGGGCCGATCTGCAGGTGGCCGTCGCCGAACAGCCCGTAGAACTGGCGGATGTAGCTGTCGTCCTTCGAGCGGCTGAACTCGATCGACGCCACGTCGACGCCGGCGTCGCTCCACAGCGGGACGATGTCGCCGAAGTCGCCGTAGCACATGTGGGTGTGCATCTGGACCTCGGCCGGCTGGTTGAAGACGTGGTTGAGCGCGGCGCGCACGCCGCGCGCGTAGACCGCCCGCCGCGTCGGCGGCATCCTCGGTGGGCAGCGGCCAGCGCTCGCGCACCGCCGGCTCGTCGACCTGGATGATCCGCGCGCCGGCCGTCGACCAGGTGGCCGACCTCCTCGGCGATGGGCTGGGCGACCGCCCAGAACAGCCGGTCGTCGGGCACGCCCGGGCGGCCGGAAGCTCCAGTTCACGATCGTCACCGGTCCGGTGAGCATGCCCTTCACCGGCTTGTCGGTGGCCGCCTGGGCGAGGCGCCACTCGTCGACCGTCATCGGCTCGCTGATCGTGGGCGGCGCGGCCAGGATCGGCGGGCGGGTGCATCGGCTCCCGTAGCTGAGGACCCAGCCGTTGCGGGTGGTGAGGTAGCCGTCCATCTGCTCGGCGAAGTACTCGACCATGTCGGTCCGCTCGAACTCGCCGTGGACGAGGACGTCGAGGCCCATCCGCTCCTGCCAGCCGATGGCGTCGGTGATGAGCTGCGCCGATCGCGGCGTCGTAGCCGGCATGGTCGAGCTCGCCGCGGCCGAGCTGGCGCCGCAGCTGGCGAACCTCGGTCGTCTGCGGCAGCGAGCCGGTGGTCGTGGTCGGGTAGGCCGGCAGGTCGAGGTCCGCCTGCGCCGCGCGACGCTCGGCGCGCGGCGGTCGCGTGGCGCCAGCTCGCCGACCGCCGGCCAGATCGGCCGCGCGGCGGCTGCGAGCGGCGTCCGGCGATCCGCCGCTGGCGAGCGCTGCCGGCCAGGCGGCGAGCGGCCGCGCCTTCTCGCGCGCGAACTGGAAGCCCGGCCGGCAGGTCCTCGCCCTCGACGGTGTACGGGCAGGAACATCAGGCTGGTGGACGGCACGAGCCGGACCGGTTCGCCGTCGTCGGGCAGGCCGGCCAGCGCGTCGCGGACGCGCGGCGAAGTCGTCGGGCCAGACGCTGCGGCCATCCATCACCGCGACGACGTGCTCCGGCTGCGCGTCCCACGCGGGCGTGCCGGCCAGCGCGGCGACGTGGTCCGAGCGGGACCTGGACGGCGAACCCGCGCCGCCGAGTGCCTCGATGGCTGTCGCGCTCGGCGCGCGCCGAACTGGACCGTCACGAGCGGCGGCGGCGCCAGCCCGAGCTCGCGGCGCGGCGTAGGCCGCGTCGCGGAGCGCCGGTCGTCGGCGCGTCATCGCCAGCCCGAGGCACGGCTCGTCGAGCTGGAGGCGGAAGCCGGGGTCGCTGCGGCCTGCGGTCGCGCACCCAGTCCCACAGCGACCGCGCCGGCGGCCGCGCGAGCTCGGTCGGCGTCGATGCCGGCGGCGAGCTTGCTGAGCCTGGCCAGGCTGTACGGGCCCGAGGATCGGCCCACGTCGACGTCGGGCTCGCCGGTCGGCTCGCGCCACGGCAGCGGCGGAACGCGCTCGACCGGTCCGTCGATCTCGGGGACGACGAAGTGGTAGTTCGTGTCGAACCACTTCGTCATCTCCCACGCCTCGCGCTCCGGCGTGCCGCGGGCGAGCGCGGTGAGCGACGCCGAACGGGTCGCTCGCCGAGCGTCGACGTCAGCCGTCGGGAGGATCCCGAGCATGAGGGCCGTCTCGAGGACCTCGTCGTACAGGAAGAAGTCGTCCACCGCCGAGCCGATGAGCGTCGCGCTGCTCGTCGAGGTGCGCGCCGCGCAGCTCGGCGATGCGGCGGTCCGAACTCGGCCGGCGCCAGTCGCCCGGACCAGGCGCGCTCGAGCGCCCACTTGAGCTCGCGGTGGGGGCCGATGCGTGGGTAGCCGATCAGCTGGGCGACGACGGACGGGGCCTGCACGGAGGGCAGTCTAGATCACAGGCGCAGATCCCGGCCGGGATGGAGGAGAATGGCAAGGCCGATGCCAGAGCTCAGCCAGATCAGCCAGACCCTTCGGCGCAGTTCTCGACGAGCTGTCGGGGTGGCCGTTCGCGGTTTTGAGCGGGCGGAGGGCGCGGTCGCCGGATCCGGCGACCCGGAGGCGATCCCGCTCGTCTTGCACCCTCAGCTCCGAACGACGGCGGTCGATGCGTACTGGGCAGAGCACACGGTCCACTCGACGCCGTTCCGTTCGGCGCGCGCTTCGCTCGCCTACCTCCGCCGTCGCTCGCACGAGTACCCACTTTTCGAGGAACTCATGGAGTTGTACGGGAACCATGGGCACGACACGGTGGTCGACTTACGGGTGCGGCCCCGGCAACGACCTGGTCGGGTTCCTGCTCTGGGGCCACGCGCGTCAGGTGATCGGCATCGACATCTCTCGCAAGGCGCTGGAGCTCGCCCGTCGCCGCCTCGCGCTGCATCGGATCGACGGGAGCCAGGGCGAGGCTGGTGCAAATGGGCGACGGCGACGTTGAGATCCCGCTCGGCGATGCATCGATCGACTACCTCTACTGCGAGGGCGTCCTGCATCACACCTCCGATCCGGGCGGGCGTGCTCCGAGAGTTCCACCGGATCGTCAAACCCGGTGCCAAGGTGGCGATCATGGTCTACAACCGCGATTCGCTCTACTACCACCTGTACACCGCGTACCAGCGCCAGGTCCTGGATGGGGCCTTTGCCGGCCTGTCGGTAGACGAGGCGTTTCGACGGAACACCGACGGCGAGGCATGCCCCATTGCCCGGGCATACAAGCCCGAAGCGTTCGTGGCCGACTGTGGGCAGGCGGGATTCGATGCGCGCTTTGTCGGGGGCTATTTCGCTGCGCTCGAGCTACGGCTGTTCCGCACCATGAGCGAGCCAGCCAGGGCGGATGGACGCTTGCCAGCGGAACATCGCGCGTTCCTGGACGAGCTCGAGGTCGGGGTCGACGGATATCCGCGCTTCCGTGGGCAGCTGGCCGGCGTCGGCGGCGTCTACCACCTCGTCGCGCGGCCAGCGGCATGACGAGGCGATGAGTACCCCGGCCACCAGTATCCAGTCGACGCCCGAGGACCTCGACCAGCGGAACGCCGAGTTCTGGGACGAGCTGTGCGGACCACGTTCGCGCGTGCATTGGGGTTGGTCGGTCGGGATCGCGAAACGCTGGAGGCGTTCGATCGCGCCTACTTCGCGTACTACCCGTATCTCCTCGAATACCTGGACCCATTTGAGCTGTCGGATCGGCGGGTCCTCGAGATCGGCCTGGGATATGGAACGTTGGGCGAAGAGCTGGCCCGGCGTGGGGCCGATTACTTCGGGTTGGACATCGCCGCCGGCCCGGTGCGCATGATGCAGCACCGATTGGAGATGCTCGGCCGAGGGGCGCCTGATCAGGTGACGCAGGGATCGGTGCTCGCCATGCCCTTCGACGATGAATCGTTCGACTACGTCTATGCCATCGGCGTCCTGCACCACACCGGCGATCTGCGCGGGTCAATCGACCAGGTACGACGGGTATTGGTCCCCGGTGGGCGGGCGATCGTGATGGTCTATAACGCCGGATCGTGGCGACAGTGGCGTCAGGTCCGAGCACGTCGATTCTGGGCGCGGATCCGAGGGGCCAGCGGCCCTACGGAGGACGAGGTCACGCAGCTGTATGACAGCAACGTTGTCGGGACAGCCGCACCGCATACGGACTACGTGTTTCGGCGCGAGGTCGCAGACCTCTTCCGTGGCTTCTCGGCCGTCGACGTCCGAGCCCGGAATTTTGACTTCGTGCAGGTCATCGGTCCGAAGGGGATTCCTCGACGCTGGATCCTGGGTTCGCCGCTCGAGGCTCGGCTGGGCCTGGACCTCTATGTCGTTGCCACACGCTAGCCACGGACGGTCGGAGGGGCGATGAAGGCCGTCATCCTGGCCGGCGGCCGCGGCACCCGCCTGGCCGAAGAGACGTCCCTGCGACCGAAACCGATGATCGAGATCGGCGGGCGGCCGCTGCTGTGGCACATCATGAAGATCTATTCCGCTCACGGGGTGAACGACTTCGTGATCTGCTGCGGGTACCGGGGATACCTCATCAAGGAGTATTTCGCCAACTACGTCCTTCACATGTCGGACGTGACGTTCGACATGGCGCAGAACACGATGGAAGTGCACCAGCAGCACGCGGAACCGTGGCGTGTGACGCTGGTCGACACCGGCGATGACACCCTCACCGGCGGCCGCCTCAAGCGCGTCGCGGACTATGTTCGCGGACGAGGACGCGTTCTGCTTCACCTACGGCGACGGCCTGTCCGACGTGGATATCGCGGCGAGCATCGCGTTTCACCGCGAGCACGGAAAGCTGGCGACCATCACCGCCGTGCAGCCGCCCGGCCGATACGGCGCCCTGCAGCTGAGCGGCCGCGAAGTGCGCGGCTTCACCGAGAAGCCGAGCGGTGATGGGGGCCTGATCAACGGCGGCTTTTTCGTGCTGTCACCGCGGTGTCCTCGACCGGATCGCCGGCGACGACACGAGCTGGGAGGCCGAGCCGCTGACGGGCCTGGCGGCGGACGGCGAGCTCATGGCGTTTCCTCACGGCGGCTTCTGGCAACCGATGGACACGCTCCGGGAGAAGCTGGTCCTCGACAACCTGTGGGAGTCCGGCAGGGCGCCGTGGAAGGTCTGGTAACCCTCACCGACCGTATCGGTTCTGGTCACGGGGCATACCGGCTTCAAGGGCAGCTGGCTCGCGGTGTGGCTCGCCACCCTCGGAGCCCGCGTGCACGGATATGCCCTGGGGCCGCCGACGGAGCCGAACCTGTTCGAGGTCGCCAATGTCGGGCGTCTCCTCGCCTCCGATGCGCGTGCCGACCTCGCCGATCGAGTCGCACTGAGCGAAGCGCTCGAACGCTCACGGCCCGAGGTGGTCTTTCATCTCGCTGCGCAGCCCCTCGTGCGAGAGGGTTACCGCGATCCCGTCGGAACGCTGGCCACGAATGTGATGGGCACCGCGAACCTGCTCGACGCCATTCGAGGGGTCGATTCGGTCCGAGCGGTGGTCGTGGTCGCCACGGACAAGGTCTACGAGAACCCTGAGCACGGGCACGCCTTCACCGAGCAGGACCCCCTTGGCGGGCACGATCCGTACAGCGCCAGCAAGGCCGCGACCGAGATCGTTGTCGCCAGCTATCGCTCGAGCTTCTTCGGCCAGGGACGCCATCCGGCCCGGGTCGCAAGCGCCAGAGCCGGCAACGTCATCGGTGGCGGTGACTGGGCCGCCGATCGGCTCGTGCCCGACTGCCTGCGGGCGTTCGCCGCGGGGGATCCGGTGCGATTGCGCCATCCCGGTGCGGTCCGTCCCTGGCAACACGTGCTCGGCCCATTGGCCGGGTACCTGGCCCTGGCGACGGGCCTGCTCGACTGACGACGGGGCGAGCATGGCGCGGCCGTGGAATTTCGGACCGGACGCGAGTGATGACGCCACCGTGGCCGAGGTCGCGCGGCGGATCGCTCGCCAATGGGGTCCCGATGCCCGCGTGGAAAGCGACGCCGATACGGGACCGCCCGAGGCCCAGCTGCTCCGCCTCGACAGCTCACGGGCGCGAGCGGAGCTCGGCTGGGCGCCAAGCTGGCAGCTCGATCAGGCGATCGAGCACACCGTCGCGTGGCATCGCGCGTGGGTACGCGGAGAAGACATGCTGCACCGTGAGTCAGGCGCAGATCGAGCATTTCTCCGGAGCGACTGTCTCGTGAGTGAACGCTTCGATATCCGCGACTGCCGCACTGCCCGGGGTCTACGTCGTGGAGCGGAAACCGCGGGAGGACGAGCGCGGCTGGCTGGAGCGAATGTACTGCGCCGATGAGCTCGCCGGCGTGATGGGCAACCGCGCGATCGCACAGGTCAATCGGACCCTGACCCGGAGGCGAGGCCACGGTCCGGGGCATGCACTACCAGGTCAGGCCGTCGGCCGAGGCCAAGATCGTCAGCTGCCTTCGCGGCGCGATCTTCGATGTCGCGATCGACGTCCGTCGCGAATCCCCGACGTTCCTGCAATGGCACGCGGAGACGCTGAGCGCTGCCAACCGGCAGACCATGTTCGTCCCCGAGGGTTTCGCCCACGGCTTCCAGGCAATGGAAGACGACAGCGAAATCCTGTACGTCACCACGGCCGCATACGACCCGGACAACGAGCGCGGTATCCATCCACTCGACCCCAGGGTGGCGATCTCGTGGCCGTTGGGCGTCGCGAATCTCTCGGCACGCGATGCGTCACATCCATACCTGGGCCCCGAGTTCACGGGCATCGAGGCATGAAGGTCGCCGTCACCGGAGCGGGTGGCTTCATCGGTCGCCACGTGGTGGAGGAGCTGGAAACGGCCGGGGTCTCGCCGACGCTCGTGATCAGGCCGGGCTCCTCCGCTTCCGAGCGGTGTCGGCGGTCACCCGCTGGTGCGAGATGGACATCGCCGATGCGCCTTCCGATGCCTACCAGCGGCTGGGCGAGCCCGATGTCGTGATCCATCTCGCGTGGGGCGGGCTCCCGCACTACTCGTCGGCGCACCATCTCGAGCGAGGAGCTGCCCGCGCAGCGCGCGTTCCTTGACGGGCTGCTCCGGGCGGGGCTGCGTGCGGCTCACCGTCACCGGCACCTGCTTCGAGTACGGGATGCAGTCGGGCGCGCTGCGGGAGGACATGCCGACCGCGCCGGTCACGGCCTACGGAAGGGCGAAGGACGAGCTCCGAGCGTGGCTCGAGCGAGCTGCACGAGCGACCGGCCGTTCAACCTCACCTGGGCGCGCCTGTTCTACCTGCACGGGCCAGGGCCAGGCGGTCGGCTCGCTGTTGCCGCAGCTCGAGGCTGCGATCGCCCGGGGCGATGCCACGTTCGACATGTCGGGCGGCGAGCAGCTGCGGGACTACCTCCCGGTCGACGAGGCCGCTCGGTTACCTGGTCACGCTAGCCTTGAATGGCAGGGACAACGGGGTCGTGAACGTCTGCTCGGGCCGCCCGGTTTCCGTTCGCGAGCTCGTCGAGGCGCGTCGTGGCAAGAGCGCGGCTCGTCGATCCGACTGAACCTCGGGCACTTCCCGTATCCCGAGTACGAGCCGATGGCCTTCTGGGGCGATCGGTCCAAGCTCGGATCGCTGTCTGGAGACTGACCGATGAGCCAGTTCGACGACTGAAGTCGAGGAGCGGATCGCCGCCAACGGACGGAACGGTCCGCTCCGCAAGGCGGCGCAGGCGTTCATGCGCGAGTCGATCGCGCCGAAGTACTCGTACAACTTCTCGTGGCTGGGCCGACCGATCATCCAGTACCCGCAGGACATCGTCGCGATGCAGGAGCTGATCTGGGCGCGTCCAGCCGGACCTCATCGTCGAGACCGGAATCGCCCACGGCGGGTCGCTGATCCTGTGGCCGTCGCTGCTGGAGCTGAACGCCGCCTGCGGCGGGCCGCAGGACGCCCGGGTGGTCGGCATCGACATCGACATCCGCGCCCACAACCGGGCCGCGATCGAGGCGCATCCGATGTCGAGGCGGATCACGATGATCGAGGGATCGAGCGTCGATCCGGACGTCGTCGCGCAGGTCGCGGACGCGGCGGCCGGGTCGGCGAACGCGTCATGGTCTGCCTCGACAGCAACCACACCCATGAGCACGTGCTCGCCGAGCTGCGAGGCCTACGCGCCGCTGACGTCGGTCGGCAGCTACTGCGTCGTCTTCGACACGGTGGTCGAGGACCTGCCCGAGGACATGTTCCCCGATCGGCCGTGGGGGCCGGGCGAACAACCCGAGGACCGCCGTGCACGAGTACCTCGCGTCGCACCCGGAGTTCGAGATCGATCGCCGCATCGACGACAAGCTGCTGATCAGCGCGGCCCCGGGCGGCTACCTGAAGCGGATCCGCTGAGTGGCTGCCAGCTTCTCGATCGTCTACCCGACGCGGCACCGCCCCGAGTTCATCCGGCAGGCGCTGCGCATCCTGGAATCGCAGGGCCATGACAACTTCGAGGTCATCGTCAGCGACAACTACGTGGACCCCTCACGCTCGTGCGAGCAGATCTGTCGCGACAGCGCGGTCGCCGAACCTCAGGTACGTGCGCCCGCCGCAGCCCGTGGGCATGGTCGAGAACTGGAGCCACGCGCTGCCGTTCGCGACCGGCGACTACGTCTGCTACCTCACCGACAAGATGTTCGTCCTCCCGAACGCCCTGGGCCGCGTCGAACGGGCGATCAGGCGTGCCGACAACCCGGACATCGTCAGCTGGATCGGCGACGCCTACTACCCCGCGAGCTTCGACGACTATTTCGGTGACGGGGAGTACTGGGTCGTCCCGTCCGATGTTCCACTGGACCAGTCGTTCCAGCCCTTTTCCCCGGCTGGCGACCTCGACCGCCGCGGAGCGGGCAGAGGTCTCGCGAGGCGAGCAGACGTCGTCGCAGTACAGCCGCGGGAAACTCGCCTTCGGCGCGTATCGGCGCGACCTCATCGAGCGGATCGTCGACCGTTTCGGTGCGCTGTTCCACAACATCAATCCCGACTACACGTCCATGGTGCTGGGCCTGACCGAAGCCCGGTCGGCGATCGAAATGACCGACAGCTGTGTCGTGAGCATCAACACCGATCATCTCGAACGGCATGCTGACCGACACGAGCGACGTCGCGATGCACGACTTCCTCGACTCGCTGGCCGGCGGCATCGAGAGCATCCTTCCGAACCTGCTGGTGCCGGGCCTGTACGCCTCGCAGCACAACTGGGTCGCGCACGACTACCTCACGCTGCAGGAAGCGGTTCGGCCTCACCTTTGCCTTCGACGATGACGAACTGGCTCGCGTACTGCCACGAGGACATCTACCGCCCGACACGGGAATGGTCGACTCCGCAGGTCGAAGCGGAGCAGAAGGGCCTGCTGGGCGACTTCATGGCTTCCCTCGATCGCGAGGCGGCGGCGCGCGTCGAGGCTCGCATCGCGGAACGGGCGGCCGCCGCAGCGGCCCGCCTGGCAGCGCCGCCTCCCCCGCCGCCCCCGCAGCGGCCGGCGCCGATTCGTGTCGCACGCCGGATCGCCCGCCGAGCATGGCCACGAAAACCAGTCTTCCCGCCGGAGCCTGCCCTGTACAGCTCGATCGAAGCCGCCCTGGCCGAGAGGCGGCTCGGGCGTCGGCGCGATAAGCCCCTCGATGTATGCTTCCGCGCCGATGCAGCGCGTCGGCCGCTAGGAGTCGCTCTTTGGGCTCGATCCTGGTCCTGTACCACTCCCGACTGGCCCCGGTCCGGCCCGCGATCGCCGATCACCTCTTTTCCTTCCGCCGATACGGCGGGCGACCATGCATCTACGTGAACATGGCCGTTCGATCGGTC
Source organism: uncultured Chloroflexia bacterium (assembly GCA_963843015.1). GTDB lineage: Bacteria > Chloroflexota > Limnocylindria > QHBO01 > QHBO01 > DASTEQ01. The sequence goes on from CAWJIR010000003.1 coordinate 95,797, forward strand.
CCCTCCTGGATCGAGCGGCTGGACATCGATCTCGTCGTCCTGCACACGATCCTCCTGTCGGACCGATGGCAGCCAGATGACTTCCGGGACGTCGCGCTCCGTCTGCGCCCCATCCGCAAGCTGCGTGCGCCCCGTGGTGGCGATCCCGCAGGACGAATTCATCAACACCGACGTGCTGGTCGACGTGCTCGCCGAGCTCGATGTCGACCACCTGTTCTCGTGCGCGCCGCCGGAGGAGTGGGCCACCCTGTACGGCCCGCTCATGGAGCGCGGAGCAGGGATCACGCGCGTCCTGCCGGGCTATCTCGAGCCGGAGACCGTTCGACGGATCGAGACCCTGTCCCGGGCGATCCCCCAGCGTGACATCGACATCGGGTACCGCGCGTGGATGCCCAAGCCGTGGCTTGGGCGACACGGGATGCAAAAGCGGTGGATCGCCGACGCATTCGTAGCCGCCGGACGCACGAGCGGGCTCCGGCTCGACGTCTCCCTCGAGGCGAGGGACACCCTGGTTGGCGATGACTGGTTCCGGTTCCTGCTCCGCAGCCGGTACACCCTCGGCGTCGAGAGCGGCGCCGGCATCCTCGATCGGGACGGGCGAATCCGGGCCTGCGCGGACACGTTCGTGGCTGAGCATCCAGCGGCCACGTTCGAGGAGGTCGAGGCGCGATGCTTCCCCGGCCTGGACGGCACGCTGAACCTGCGGACGATCTCGCCGCGCCACCTAGAGGCCTGCGCGACGCGGACCCCACAGATCCTCGTCGAAGGCGCGTACAGCGGGATCCTCGAGGCAGGACGACACTACATCCCGGTCCGCGAGGACTTCGCCAACGTCGAGGAGGTCCTCGAATCGGTGCGGACTGGTGACGGCCACCGGGAGATGGCGGACCGTGCCTACACCGACGTCGTCGCCTCAGGACGGTACGGCTACGAGGCTTTCGTGCACACGATCCTGGAGGCGTCGGGAGTTGGCCCTCGGGTCACCACCCAAAGACGCGGTATCCTCATCGAAGGGCTGTCCGCCTGGGAGCGGGCGCTCGACGCACCGTCGTGGGGGTGGGTCCGGGTCCGGCAACGGGTCCGACCAATGGCGCGTGAAGCACTGCGACGGGTCGGCCTGCTCGACCCGGTGATGCGAGCCCGATCGGCCCGCCGCGCAAGGCGCATCGGCGAACACTAGGAGAGCAATCTGGGATGTGCGGAATCGCGGGGATGATGAGCTTGGCCGGGAAGCCCGTGCCCGGCCTGGAGGCTGGTCTCGACGCCATGAATTCGCTGATCAGCCATCGCGGACCCGACGGGTTCGCCACCTGGCACCACCCATCGGGGCAGGTCGGGACTCCTCCACCGGCGACTCGCGATCATCGACCTCACCACCGGCGACCAGCCGATGCAGGGCGAGAACGGGGACTGGATCACCGCCAACCACGAGATCTACAACTACATCGAGCTCCGGGACGAGCTGGGCGCCGATACCTTCAGGACCACCTCGGACACGGAGGTGATCCTGCGCGCCTACCAGAAGTGGGGCCCAGACGCCCTGACGCATCTGCGCGGCATGTTTGCCTTCGCGCTGTGGGATGCGGACCAGGGGACCCTCTTCTGCGCGCGAGACCGGTTCGGGATGAAGCCGTTCTACTACGCGGTGGTGGACGGCACCTTCCTCTTCGCCTCGGAGGCCAAGGCCCTCCTCCCCTTCCTGCCGTCCATCGAATCCGACCCCGAGGGCCTGCGCGACTACTTGACGTTCCAGTTCTGTCTCGACGGCAAGACCCTGTTCAAGGGCATCCGCGAGCTGCCGGCCGGCCACTCGCTGGTGGTCGCGGGCGGCGAGATCCGGATACAGCGCTACTGGGACGTCCACTTCGCGCCCGACTACGACCACACCGCCCGCTATTTCGAGGAGGAGCTCCGGGCGCGGATGGAGGATTCGGTCCGCGTTCATCTGCGGGCCGACGTCCCGATCGGCGCCTACCTGAGCGGCGGCCTCGACTCGAGCATCGTGGCTGCGCTGGCGGCCGACAACGGCCAGACCGGGATGATGGCGTTCAACGGCCGCTTCCCGATCGGTGAGCAGTACGACGAGAGCCCCTACGCCCAGGAGCTGGCCGACGACCGCGGGCTCGACCTCCGGGTCTCCGACATCACCGTCGACGACTTCATCCGCGACATCCGGCAGGTCATCTACCACCTCGACTACCCGGTCGCCGGTCCCGGCGCCTTCCCGCAGTTCATCGTGTCCCGCGCCGCCGCGCGAGCATCGCAAGGTGGTGCTCGGCGGTCAGGGCGGCGACGAGCTGTTCGGCGGTTATGCCCGATACCTGGTTGCGTACCTCGAGCAATGTCTCAAGGCAGCCATCGACGGGACGCTGAACAACGGGAACTTCGTGGTGAGCTACGAGTCGATCCTGCCCAATCTCCCCACCCTGAGTCGGTACAAGCCGATGCTCCAGGAGTTCTGGACGCGACGGGCTGTTCGAGCCGATGGACCGCCGCTACTTCCGGCTCATCAGCCGCGGCAATGCTCATCGCGCACGAGATTCGGTGGGACCTGCTCGGACCGTACTCACCGTACGAGACGTTCCGCTCGATCTACTACGCCGACAACATCGAGGGGGAGTCGTACTTCGACCGGATGACCCACTTCGACTTCAAGACGCTGCTGCCGGCCCTGCTCCAGGTGGAGGACCGGATGAGCATGGCCCACGGCCTGGAGTCGCGGCTGCCGTTCCTCGACCACCCCATCGTCGAGCTGGCGGCCACCATCCCGGCCGACATCAAGTTCGAGGGCGGTCGCCTGAAGCGTGCTGCTGGTGGCCGCCTTCAGCGACCGCGCTCCCGCGCCAGATCGCCCAGCGGACCGACAAGATGGGCTTCCCCACTCCGCTGACCGAGTGGGCCCAGGGACCGGCGCGGGAGTTCATCGCCGACATCCTGTCGTCGCGGGCGGCACAGGATCGGGCGCTCGTCGACAACCGCGCCGTCCTCGCTTCGCTGGACGAGGAGGCGGCCTTCGGTCGCGGCTTCTGGGGCCTGTTCTCGCTGGAGCTGTGGCAGCAGCAGTATCACGACCGCGCGCACGAGTTCCAGGCCGCGCGAACCGAATTACGGAGGGCAGTTTAGATGCGAGTACTGGTGACCGGCGGGGCCGGGTTCATCGGCTCCCATCTGGCCGATCGCCTGCTGGCGCGGTCCGATGAGGTGCTGGTCATCGACAACTACGCCACCGGGCGCCGGGACAATCTTCCCGAGTCCGCGCTCGGGCTCACCGTGATCGAGGGGGACATCGCCGACGCCAGCCGTCGTGACGGGGGCCTTCGACCGCTTTGCGCCCGAGGTCGTCGTCCATGCCGCCGCGTCGTACAAGGACCCGGAGGACTGGGCCTCGGATGCCGCCACCAACGTGCTGGGGACGTCCCTCGTCGCGCGGGCGGCGAGGCGGCCGAGGTCCGGCGGCTTCATCTACCTCCAGACCGCCCTGTGCTACGGACTCCACCCGCTCGAGCAGCCGATCACGCTCGACCACCCGATCCTGCCCACGGCCAGCAGCTATGCGATCAGCAAGACTGCCGGCGAGCAGTACGTCGCCCTGAGCGGCCTGGACTGGCAGTCTTTCCGGCTGGCCAACGCCTACGGTCCCCGCAACCTCAGCGGGCCGCTGCCGACGTTCTACTCGCGGCTTGACCACGCGGCAAGCCGTGCTTCGTCATGGACACCCGGCGGGACTTCGTCTACGTCAGCGATCTGATCGACCTGCTCGTGCAGTCGATCGACGGCGCGGGCGGCCAGGGCGCCTACCACGTGTCGAGCGGCGGTGACTACTCGATCGAGGAGCTGTTCGAGGCAACCGTCGGCCACCCTGGGCATCAACCTCGACCAGCCGGTCGAGGTCCGGCCCCGCGGCGCGGACGACGCGTTCACGATTCTCCTCGATCCCGGTCGCACCGCCGCAGGACTTCGGCTGGCGGACAACCGTGCCCCTCGAAGAGGGCGTGCGCGCCGCGATCGAGTACTACCAGCGCTTCGGCATCACCGACACGTACACCCACCTCAAGCTGGAACAGCTGCGCGCATGACGACCCGGGCCTCGGTCCGGGGCGCTCGCGCGCTCGTCGTCGGCGGGGCCGGGTTCGTCGGGGGCAACCTCGTCCGCGCGCTCGTCCGCCGGGGCGCCACGTCGGTGGTCGTCGTCGACAACCTGCTCTCGTCCAACCGGACCGATGTGCTCGAGCTCCCCGGCGTGAAGTTCGTCCAGGGCTCGATCGCCAGTCCGCGCGTTCTGGCCGGCCTCGACGATGACTTCGACCTCGCCTTCCACCTCGCGACGTTCCACGGCAACCAGAACTCGATGGCCGACCCGCTCGCCGACCATCGCAACAACCTCGAGACGACCCTGCGCCTGTACGAGCGGCTTTCGGGGTTCACCCGCCTGCAGAAGGTGGTCTACGCCTCGGCCGGCTGCACGATGGCGCGCAAGGTGTACGGCTCGGCTGAGCCAACCAAGGAGGACGATCCGATCTCCCTCGACCTCGATTCGCCGTACCAGATCTCGAAGATCGTGGGCGAGATGTACGGCAACTACTTCCACGAACGCGCCGGGCTACCCGTGGTCCACGCGCGGTTCCAGAACGTGTACGGCCCCGGCGAGATCCTGGGCGCCGGCCGCTGGCGCGGGACGCGCGGCCACGGTGTGGCGCAACGTGACGCCCACCTTCATCTATCGGGCGATCGCGGGCCTGCCACTCATCCTCGAGAACCGGGGGAAGTCGTCCCGGGACTTCATCTACGTCGAGGACATCGTCGACGGGCTGCTCCGATGCGCGACGCGCGGTGAGCCGGGCGAGGCCTACAACCTGGCGAGCGGGGTCGAGACGACGATCCGCCAGCTGGCCGAGGCCATCAACGGCCGCCTGCCGCGACCGGCCCCTATCGAGCTGGCGCCGCGCCGAACGTGGGACCACTCGGGAAATCGGCTGGGCAGCACGGTGAAGGCTCGCCGCGAGCTCGGATTCGAGGCCAAGGTCGGGCCTGGCCGAAGGCATGCGGCGGACGGTGCGCTGGACCCGGGACAGCCTGCCGATGATCGAGGCGTCCATCAGGCGCCATCGGCGCCGAATGGGGGAACAGGCAGGGCCGGCGGCCCGCTGACGACCGCCACCGCACACCACCGGGCGCGGCCGGCCAGGAGTCGGCGCCCGACATCAGGACGCGACTGAAACACCGCCGACAGGGCGTCCAGCCGGCGATCCGCGCGCCACCCCGACGCGCATCGGGACGAGCCATGGATCGCCGAGGTCAAGCACAACCGCCGTCGCCGGCAAATCGGCCGGCAACCGGTCCTCGCGCGCCGCACCATTCGGCACCTCGGGATCGAGCACGATCCGAATCTCGTCGGTCGACTCGTTGACCACGACGGCGAACGGGCTCCCGGCGCCGGTCGCGATCGCGCGACGGCCGTGTTCCTGGATCGAAGCGAGCTCACTCAGCTCGTCGAGCAACGCGCCACCGTGGGCGCGGAGCAGCGACCTCGGCAGGGCACCCGGGCGGAGGGCCCAGTAGGCTCGGGCCCGCGCGACGCGAATCCGCCGGCGCATGGGCCGTCGATTCTCGGCGCCCGGCGGAGGAGCCACGATGGCCGTCGGACTTGGTGCCAACAGGTGGACTGCCCGTCGCGGGAGCCGTCGCACCCGGTTGACCGCCGGCGGGAGACCCCAGGCGTGCATCTGGCTCGAGGGCAGGCGGGCGAGGCTCCGGGAGGCGATCGCGTCGAACGCCTCCGCGGAGATGTCCGCTCGAGCGCTCGGCCGGAGGTCGAGGCCGGCGTCCATGGTCTCGACCATGGCCTCGAACGAATAGCGAGGGTTCTCAGCGACCTCTGACCGGGCCTGGGCCGTGATCCGCTCCCAGGTAGCCGGATCACGGATGGCCTCGACGACCTCGCCCATATTCCGATGATCCTTTTCGAGCGGGATGTAGTGGCGCCAGGGGACCAGAACGCCGGAGTAGTCACCCGGATAGAGGACCATCAGGGTTCCGACGGCGGCAGCCTCGAAGCACCGCGGTGAGATCTGGTTGAGGCGTATGCGACCGTCGACCTCGGCGAGGACGTTGTGGTGCAGCTCCTCGAAGGTGGCGCCTGGGTGAGCGGCGAGGAATGCACGGCTCCGCTCCTCGATGGAGCCGTCGAAGTCGAACACGCTCGCGCCGCTCTCGACTCCGAGCGTGGCCTTGCAGTGGCCGAGGAAGTCGAGCCACGCTTCCCCGTAGAGCCGGTCCTCCTCCGCGGTCGAGAGGTCCACCCGGAGGCCGTGCGCCGGTGCATCCGCGGCGAATCGGTCGGCGATCGCGGCCTTCTCCATGCCGAGCCGTCCGAGCCACGGCGGCAGCCGGCGGGCCCGATAGCCGACGTCGACCGGTCGGGCGTCGTAGGGCACGATCGGCCGCGTGAGGAGCTGAGGCGCCACGTAGCCAGTCAGGACGCTGACGGTGCGCAGCCCGGGGAGAGCGTCGCGCGCATATACGAGCGGAACCTGGTCCTCCGGCACGCAGGTGAACAGGACGTCAATGCCGAGCGTCCGCAGGACGCTGACGGTGCGGTTCACGAAACGGTACTCATCCTGGATGAAGGCCGCCTTCGTCCCACCGAACCGGGCGATGCGCCAGCGCGCGAGTGGCGACAGGTAGGTGTCGACCGACATGACGACGTTGTAGTGGATGACCAGCCCATCGAACGCATCGAGGTCGAGCTCATCGGGCAGGTCGCCATGCATGGGCAGGACGAACACGTCGAAGCGGGACCAGCGGCGAATGGCCTCGATGTGGTCGATGACCGTCGCTGCCTCGCGGGGCCGGTAGTCGCAGATCAGGAGCAGCCTTGGTCGGGAGGCGGAGCCGGGGTGGTCGACGGCGTGGTTACTGCTCCATCGGTACCCATCCGACGGCGGTCGGCTTCGTTGTCGGGGCATGCGTTCCGCGCAGGCTATCATCGGGCGACATGGAGTCGACGCCGACGACACCCGTTGTGATCGCGCCCGGCCGAGGCTGGGTCGGACTCGGGCTGCGCGAGCTCTGGCAGCACCGGGACCTTGGGTTCTTCCTGATCTGGCGCGACCTCAAGGTCCGGTACAAGCAGACGTTCTTCGGGGTCGCCTGGGCGCTTCTGCAGCCGGTCCTGATGATGGTCGTGTTCACGGTGTTTCTCGGCCAGGTCGAGGGAATCGCCCCGCCGGGAGTGCCCTATCCCCTCTTCGCGCTGGCTGGCCTCGTCCCGTGGACGCTCTTCTCCCAGAGTCTCATCGGAGCATCCAACAGCCTCGTCAACAGCCAGAGCCTGATCTCCAAGGTGTACTTCCCTCGCCTGCTCCTGCCGATCGCGGGCGTGGGATCGTTCGTCGTCGATTTCCTCATTGCCCTGGTCCTGCTCCTGGTCGTGACGCCGCTGTTCGGGTTCCCGCTCACGATCACGATCCTGTGGCTGCCGGTGTTCGCTCTGATGGCGGTGTTCGTCGCCCTGGCCGTGGGAACCTGGCTGGCGGCGGTCAATGCCCGGTACCGGGACGTGCGTCACGCCGTCCCCTTCCTGGTCCAGATCTGGCTCTTTGCCTCGCCGGTGGTCTACTCCATCAGCCTGGTCCCGGAGAACCTCCGTCCCCTGCTCGCCCTCAATCCCATGACCGGCGTGATCGTGGGGTTCCGGTGGGCCCTGCTGGGCGGGGACCGGCCCGATGCCGCGATCTTCGTCTCGGCGGCGGCGACCGTGGTCATCCTGATCCTCGGGGTCGCCTACTTCCGTCGGGTCGAGCGCTTCTTCGCTGACATGATTTGATGGGCGAGGTCGCCATTCGGGCCGAGGGCCTCAGCAAACGCTACAACTTGCGGCACGATCGGGCGCCATACGGGCGGCTGTCCGAGTCCCTTGCAACCTCGTCCGCAGGCCGTTCAACCGGGCGACCACGCCGAGCTCGGACGAGTTCTGGGCGCTGCGCGACGTGTCCTTCGAGATTTCGGCGGGGACCGCGGTGGGGGTCATCGGGCGGAATGGCGCCGGCAAATCGACCCTCCTGAAGGTTCTGTCCAGGATCACCACGCCGACCTCCGGCCGCGCCGTCCTCAACGGTCGGGTGGCC
>CAWJIR010000004.1:0-87774 GCA_963843015.1 uncultured Chloroflexia bacterium
GAGATGCACGCCAACAGCGAGCTCATGGGCGTGCTCCCCGAGCGCGACTGGATCCTTCGCGCGCCGACCCTGCGCCGGAAGCTGGCCCTCACGAGCAAGATCCAGGACGAGGTCGGACACGCCCAGCTGCTGTACCGCGTGGCGGAGGACCTGGGCAAGCCGCGCGACCAGATGCTCGCCGACCTGCTGGCGGGCAAGACGAAGTTCCACAACGTCTTCCACTACCCGACTCGATCGTGGGGGGACGTCGGGATCATCGCGTGGCTGGTCGACGCCGCGGCGATCGTCAGCCAGCAGGCGCTCCGCGACTCCTCGTACGCGCCGTACGGCCGGACGATGAAGAAGATCTGCTGGGAGGAATCGGTCCACATCATGCATGGGCGGGACGTGGTCCTGACCCTCATGACCGGGACCGATGCCCAGCGCGAGATGGTCCAGGAGGCCCTGGACCGATGGTGGGGCCCGCTCATGCAGATGCACGGCCCACCGACCGACCCGGCCACCGACCGCGACCTCATCTGGCAGATCAAGTCCAAGGGCAACGAGCAGCTCCGCCAGGAGTTCCTCTCGATCTACGTGCCGCGGATCTGGGAGCTGGGGCTGACCGTTCCCGACCCGGCCCTGCGCCTGGACGAGGCGTCCGGCCGCTGGCAGTACACCGAGCCCGACTGGGACGAGCTCGGAAGCGTGGTGACCGGCCACGGTCCCGCCTCGGTCGAGCGGCTCGAGTTCCGGCGCCTCCATCGCGCCGAGACCCAATGGGTGCGCGACGCGGTGCTGGGAGTCGCGGCCTGAGCCCGGAAGCGATGGCTGACCGGGTGTGGGAGGTCTTCCAGCAGGCGGCCGAGGGCGACGCGATGGTCCACGGCGGCAGCGTCAACGCGCCGGACGAGGAGCTGGCCCTCCACTACGCCCGCGAGTTCTACGGCCGGCGCCAGGAGAGCCACCGGCTGTGGGTCGTGCCGCGCGACGCGATCATCGAGCTCGACGACCCGGACCTGCTGCAGCCGCCGTTCGATCGGTCCTTCAAGCGCCCGGGCGGGTACCTCATCAAGCACAAGCTCGAGGCGGCCCGGCAACGTGCCGGCGGCGCAGGAGACGACGCGGCGGGCGCAGCCGATGCGCCCGAGGGACACGACGGATGACCGAACTCGATCCGCAGACCCGCGACGCGGCGGCCGAGCTGCTGCTGACCCTGGCCGACGACGAGTTCATCCTCGGCTTCTGGGACTCGGAGTGGACCGGCATCGCCCCCATGCTCGAGGAGGACGTCGCGACCTCGTCCATCGCCCAGGACGAGATCGGCCACGCCAAGGCCTGGTACGAGCTGCTCGCCGAGCTGACCGATGACGACGCGGACCGGATCGCGTTCGGCCGCGAGCCCGACGGCTACCGCCACGCCGCGCTCATGAACCACCCGCGGACCGACTGGGCGTTCACCGTCGCCCGCCGCTTCCTGTACGAGACCGCCGATGCCGTCCGCCTCGAGGTCCTGGCCGAGTCCAGCCACCCGGGGATTGCCGGCCTCGCCGGCAAGATGCGGCGCGAGGAGACCTACCACCTCCTCCATTGGTCGGCCTGGATGCGACGCCTCGCGGATGGCGGTCCCGACACCCGGTCGCGCCTGACCGATGCGCTGGCGCGGCTGTGGCCCGACGCCGAGGCGGTCTTCGCGCCGCTGACCGGCGAGGCACCCTGGTGGCGTCCGGCATCCTGCCCGTGGGCATGGAGCGACATGCGCGCGCGCTGGCACGAGCGCCTCGACGCCGAGCTGGCGCGCCTGGGCCTGTCCGCGGCCGGCCGCCGGCGACGTGCCTGCCCGGGTCGCACTGGCGCGGACCGATGACTTCCGCTGGCTGTGGGGCGAGTTCACGTCGGTGGGTCGCGCCGATCCGGGAGCGACGTGGTGATCGGTCCGACGCCAGCCGGCGACCCCGAGGCACTCATCTGGGCGGCCCTGGCCGAGGTGCCCGACCCGGAGATCCCCGCCATCAGCGTCGTCGACCTCGGCGTCATCGGTTCCGTCGAGCTGGCCGAGGATCGGTCCAGCCTGCGCGTGGAGCTGATGCCCACCTTCATCGGCTGTCCGGCGACCGAGGTCATGCGCGAAGCGATCGGGGAGCGGCTCCGAGCGCTCGGGCTGGCGGAGCGGGTCGAGGTCGATCTCACGTTCGCCGAGCCGTGGACCTCGGACCGGATCAGCGCCGTCGGCCGCGAGCAGCTGCGGTCGAGTGGCTTCGCCCCGCCGCCGCATCTGCGCGAGCTGGGCGCCCTCGGCGAGCTGCCGACCCTCACGGTCGTGGCCTGCCCGTACTGCGGGTCGCGAGAGACGACCCTGGAGAATCCGTTCGGTCCGACCCTGTGCCGCGCCATTTACCATTGCGCGGGCTGCCACCAGCCGTTCGAAGCCTTCAAGCCGATCTAGGAGAACACCCCGTGGCCCTGGATGGAGACGAGGTCCGCTCCGGCGCGACCGAGCTGCTCGACGCCGGCGCGCATGACGATCTCGACGCCATGCGCCATTCCGCGGCGCACGTCATGGCCGCGGCCGTGCTCGAGCTGTTCCCCGAGGCCCGGCTCGGGCATCGGTCCGGCCATCCGCGACGGCTTCTACTACGACTTCGACCTGCCGCGGCCGCTGACGCCCGCCGACCTCGAGTCGGTCGAGGAGCGGATGCGGGCCCAGGTGGCCGCCGACCTGCCATTCGAGCGGTATGAGCAGGACCGCGAGACGGCGCTGGCCGAGCTCGAGGCCGCCAACCAGGGGCTGAAGGTCGAGATCATCCGCGACCTGCCCGCCGACGACGGCACGGTCATCTCGTTCTACCGCCACGGGACATTCACCGACCTGTGCCGCGGGCCGCACGTCGCCTCCACCGGCAAGCTGGGCCCGTTCAAGCTGCTGAACGACCGCCGGCGCCTACTGGCGCGGCGACGAGACCCGGCCGATGCTCCAGCGGATCTACGGCACGGTCTGGGAGTCGCAGGCCGACCTTGACCAGCACCTGTGGCGGCTCGAGGAGGCGAAGAAGCGCGACCACCGCAAGCTCGGCCGGGACCTCGACCTGTTCAGCTTCCATCCCGAGTCGCCGGCGGCCCCGTTCTGGCACCCCAAGGGCATGGCCCTGTGGCGGGCGCTCGAGGCCTGGTCGTGGGAGGTCCGCCGCGACGGCGGCTTCGACGAGGTTCGGACCCCGGCCGTGGTCCGCAAGGAGCTGTGGGAGACCTCCGGCCACTGGGACCTGTACCAGGACAACATGTTCACCCTCGACGACTCGGACCACCTGTCGGGCCTGAAGCCGATGAACTGCCCCGAGTCGATGCTCATCTACAAGACCCAGCTCCGCTCCTACCGCGACCTGCCGATGCGCCTCGCCGACTACTCGTGGCTGTTCCGCCGGGAGCGGACCGGCGCGCTGGCCGGCATGTTCCGGGTCCGGCAGCTGACCCAGGACGACTCCCACGTCCTGTGTCGCGACGACCAGGTCATCGACGAGGTCAACCTGGCGCTGAACCTCGTCCGCCGCCAGTACGAGCCGTTCGGGTTCCAGCCGCGCTTCAAGCTCGCCACCCGGCCGGCCAAGAAGCTGGGAACCGACGAGTTCTGGGACATGGCCGAGGGAAAGCTGGCGGAGGCCCTGAAGGCGGCCGACACGCCGTACGAGCTCGACCCGGGCGGGGGCGCGTTCTATGCCCCCAAGATCGACGTCTTCCTCGACGACGCGCTCGGCCGCGAATGGCAGATGGCCACCATCCAGGCCGACTACCAGCTTCCGCAGCGTTTCGACCTCGAGTACCGGACCGCCGAGGGCGGGTTCGAGCGGCCGGTGGTCATCCATTACGCGATCTACGGCTCGTTCGAGCGGTGGATCGGGGTCATCACCGAGCACTTCGCCGGCGCCTTCCCGGCCTGGCTGGCGCCGGTCCAGGCGGTCGTCATCCCCATCGCCGACCGCCACGTGGACTACGCCGGAGAGGTTCGCGACGCGCTGAAGGCAGCCGGGATCCGGGCCGAGGTCGACGACCGCGCCGAGCGGATGCAGGCCAAGGTCCGCGACGCCCAGGGCCAGCAGGTGCCGGTGATGCTGGTGGTGGGGGACCGGGACGCGGAGGCGCGAGCCGTGAGCCCGCGGCTGCGGACCGGGGAGCAATCCCAGGGCGTGCCACTCGACGAGTTCGTCGACGACCTCGCCGGCCGCATCCAGCGCCGCGAGCTCTGGCCGCAGGCTGAATGAGCGCCCGCCCCGACGAGATCCCGCCAAACACCACTCCGGTCGAGCCGGAGGTCCTCAGCACGCCCGCCGAAGGGCTCCATGCCGGCGCCCACGACCCGAAGCGGGTGGTGATCATCGGTGCCGGGCTGGCCGGGCTGGTGGCGGCGTTCGAGCTGAAGCGGGAAGGACACGACGTCACCGTGCTCGAGTCTCAGAACCGGGTCGGCGGGCGGATCTACACCCTGCGCGCGCCGTTCGCCCCGGGCCTGTACGCGGAAGCCGGCGGGATGCGCATCCCGCGCGCCCACGACCTGACCTTGCGCTACTGCGAGCTGTTCGACCTCCCGCTCCGGCCGTTCGTGATGGGCAACCCCCGTGGGCTCGTTCACGTCGGCGGGGAGCGGATGACGCGGGAGGAAGCCGATCGCGAGCCGGACCGCCTTCCGTACCAGCTCGAGTCGCATGAGCGCGGCCGGACCGCGGACGAGCTGTGGGAGTCCGCCATCGGTGACCTGCGGGTCAGGGTGGAGCAGGATCCCGATGGGGCATGGGTTCAGATCGTGCGCAGGAATACGACCAGTACTCCCTGTACGAGTTCCTCCGCTTCAAGGGCTGGTCGCGCGGCGCGATCGAGTACTTCACCGTCTTGAACTTCCTCGAGTCGGACATGCACAACTCGCTGGTCGAGGTCCTCCGCGAGGACCTGGGCGGCGCATACGTGGACATGCAGGAGATCGTGGGCGGGATGGATCGGCTGCCGAATGCGTTCTACGCCCAGCTCGAGGACGAGGTTCGGTTCGGCGCCAACGTGTATGCCCTGGACCAGGACGGCGACGGTGTGACGGTCCATTTCAAGACCGAGTCCGGGCGGTACAGCGTTGAGGCCGACTACGGGATCATGACCGTCCCGTTCTCGGTCCTGCGCACGATCGAGGCGGTCACGCCGTTCTCGGCGGGCAAGCAGCGGGCCATTCGCCAGCTGAACTACCACGCCTCGACCAAGATCCTGTTCCAGGTCCACCACCGGTTCTGGGAGGACGAGGACGGGATCACCGGCGGCGGCACGGTCACCGAGCTGCCAATCCGACGCCTGAACTACCCGACGCCCGACCCGGACACGACCCGGGGCGTGCTGCTCGCGAGCTACACCTGGGGCCAGGACGCGCTCCAGTGGGGCGCCATGGACGAGGAGACGCGGCTGGAGGAGGCGCTCGAGGACGTGGCCCGCATCCACCCCCGGATCCGCGACGAGTACGAGAGCGGGGCGTCACACGCGTGGTACTCGGACCGATGGGCGCGCGGCGCTTTCGCCATGTTCGCGCCGGAGCAGCAGACCGATCTGCAGGCCGACATCGTCCGGCCCGAGGGTCGCTACTACTTCGCCGGCGAGCACTGCTCGCTGTACCACGCCTGGATCCAGGGGGCGCTGGAGTCCGGCATCCGGGCCGCGCCGAGAGATCCACGAAGCTCCCGTGGCTCGTTGACCCTCTTTTTGGCATCGGTGTATAGTCGGCCGGCAATCGCGCAGATGTGGGCCACGAGTCCGTCAGCGGACCGTGGCTCATGTGTTGAAGGGAGCACAGACCGATAACCAGGGAACTCCGCGTCAACGACATGATCCGTGTCCGCGAGGTGCGGGTAATCGATGACGAGGGCCAGCAGCTCGGTGTCCTGCAAACCGCGGACGCACTCGCGCTGGCGCAGGAACGCGGCCTCGACCTGGTCGAGGTGGCACCCACGGCGGTTCCCCCGGTCTGCAAGATCCTGGACTACGGTCAGTACAAGTACGAGATCCAGAAGCGCGAACGCGAAACGAAGAAGAAGCAGAAGTCGCAGACGTTCAAAGAGATCCGGTTCCGGGTCAAGATCGATACCCACGACCTCGCGACCAAGACCCGCCGCGCGTCCGAGTTTCTGGACGATGGCGATCGGGTCAAGGTCACGGTCCAGTTCCGGGGCCGGGAGCTCAACCATCCGCAGCTCGGGCGCAACCTGCTCGAGCGGGCGGCCGAGATGATCGGGGACCACGGGGTGATCGAGCGACCACCGCTCATGGAGGGGCGGAGCCTGTTCATCGTCATGGCGCCGCCAGCCGCGAAGGCGGACCGTCGCGACGACGAAGCCGGAGCGACCGATGGAGCGGATGCGGCCGGGGGCGAGACGATCGGGGAGGCGCTCCAGGCCAAGGGCCAGGTGCCCGAGGTGGCGGAGGAGCCGCCGGCAGCCGCGCCAGCGTAACGAACGAACATTCAGGTGAAATCGTGCCGAAGATGAAGACCCACAAGGGAACCGCCAAGCGATATCGCAAGTCCGGATCGGGCAAGTGGCTCCGGCCCAAGGCCTGGCGTGGCCATCATCTCGAGATCAAGTCCAGCCGCCGCAAGCGCCGCTACGCGGGAAAGGCCGAGGTCAGCCCGACCCACGCCAAAGCGCTGAAGCGGCTCATGCCCTACGAATAGGCTGACATGGCACGAGTAAAGCGCGGCGTCCCCGCGCACCGTCGACACAAGCGACTCCTCAAGCAGGCCGAAGGCCGGCGACTGACCCGCTCGAAGCTGATCCGCCCCGCCCGCGAGGCGCTGTTCCACGCCATGCGCTACGCGTACCGCGACCGGCGTGACCGGAAGCGCGACATGCGGCGCCTGTGGATCCAGCGCATCAACGCCGCGTCCCGCTCGCACGGGATGCCCTACGGCCGCTTCGTGGCCGGACTGAAGTCCGCCGGGATCGAGGTCAACCGCAAGCAGCTCGCCGACCTCGCCGTCCGTGAGCCCGCCGCCTTCGGCCGCCTGGTCGAGATGGCCCAGAGCTCCTTTACCACCTGACCGACGCGGATCGCGTCGGTCCCTCGGCCCTGCTCCGGATCTCGGAGCGGGGTCGTTTGTTTCACCGACAATGCCGGCACTGATGGAGTTGACCTGAGCGATGACTGATCCGGTGGAATCCGCGGAGGCGGTGCGCGACGCCCTGGCGCGGATTCGCGAGGACGTCGAGGCGCGCCTGGACGCGGTCGGCGACGCAGCCGGGATCGAGGCCCTCAGGGTCGAGGTTCTCGGTCGCTCGGGCACGCTGACCGCGATCCTGCGCAGCATCAGCCACCTCCCCGCGGCGGAGCGTCCGGCGGCCGGGGCGGCCGCGAACGAGACGCGGACCATGCTCGATCGGGCCCTCGTCGACCGCGAACGGCAGCTCGCGGAGGGAGAGCTCACCGAGCAGCTGGCCGGCGAGACCCTGGACATGACCGCTCCCGGCCGGCCAGCGCGCCTGGGGCACCTCCATCCGCTGATGACCGTCGAGCGCGACCTGCGCGAGATCTTCCACGGCTTCGGCTTCGAGGTCTTCGAAGGGCCCGGAGATCGAGAACGACCTCATGAACTTCGAGCTGCTGAACATCCCGCCCGACCATCCGTCGCGGGACCTGTGGGACACGCTGTACGTGGCCGAGCCGGGATCGGTGGCCGCCGGCGAGCCGCGCCCTGCTGCCGACGGCACGATTCTCCGAACCCACACCTCCCCGGTCCAGATCCGGGCCATGCGCGAGCTCGCCCCGCCGATCCGGGTCCTGATGCCCGGGCGCTGCTATCGGTACGAGGCCGTCGACGCCGCCCATGGGTTCGAGTTCTTCCAGGTCGAGGGTCTCGTCGTCGACCGCGACACCAGCCTCGCCGACCTCAAGGGCATGGTCGAGGAGTTCGCGCGGGCGATGTTCGGCGATGGGACGCGGACCCGCTTCCGACCGGGCTACTACCCCTTCACCGAACCGAGTGCGGCCTTCGACATCGGCTGCCTGGTGTGCGGCGGGCCGGGCTGCCCGGCCTGCGGGCGGACCGGTTGGATGACGATCCTCGGCGCGGGCATGGTCCATCCCACGGTCCTGCGCAACGGCGGCCTGGATCCGGACGAGTACCAGGGCTACGCGTTCGGGATGGGGATCGACCGGTTGACGCTGCTCCGCCATGGCATCCCTGACCTGCGGCTGCTCCTGAGCGCCGACCTGCGCTTCCTCGAGCAGTTCGCGGGAGGTCGCTGACCGATGCGCGTTCCGCTCGTCCTGGCTTGCCGACTACGTCGACATTGACCAGGCGCCGAAGGAGCTGGCCGAGCGGCTGACGCTGCTCGGGTTCGAGGTCAAGGCCGTCGAGCAGACCGGCGGCGACTGGACCGGCGTGGTCGTGGGTCGCGTGCTGGAGGTGGAGCGCCACCCGAACGCCGACACGCTCTGGCTGACCCGCGTGGACGCGGGAGGCCCGGAGCCGCTCGAGATCGTGTGCGGCGCTCAGAACCTCGCCGTCGGCCAGCTCGTGCCGGTGGCGGTTCCGGGGGCACTGCTACCCGGCGGCCGGAAGATCGAACGGACGAAGATCCGGGGTGCCGTCTCCAACGGGATGCTGTGCAGCCCGATCGAGCTCGGACTCGGCGACGACGCGGACGGGATCCTCATCCTGGGCACCGGGGACGAGCATCCGCTCGGGAGCGATCTGGCGGGCGCCCTCGGCGAGACCGTGCTCGACGTGGACGTCAAGCCGCATCGGGGAGACGCGCTGTCGATGGTGGGCCTGGCGCGCGAGATCGCGGCGGCGACCGGGGCCGAGGTGCGCTGGCCGGACGTCACCGTGCACGAGGACGGCCCCCCGACCGCGGAATCGGTGACGGTGGAGATCGCCGATGCTGAGCTCTGCCCGCGGTTCACCGCTCGCCTGCTCATCGACGTGGGGAGCGGGACGACGCCCGACTGGATGACGAAGCGGCTGATCGCGGCCGGGATGCGCCCCATCTCGCCAGTGGTCGACGTCACGAACTACGTCATGCACGAGCTCGGCCAGCCCATGCACGCATACGACGCGGATCGGGTCCCGGACGGCCGGATCGTGGTCCGCCGGGCCAGGGCGGGGGAGCGGCTGACCACGATCGATCACGTGGATCGTGCCCTCGATGAGCGGATGCTGGTCATTGCGGACCGCGAGCGCCCGATCGGCCTGGCGGGAATCATGGGCGGCGCGGATACCGAGGTGACCGATGCGACCCGTCGGGTCATCCTCGAGTCGGCCATCTTCCATGGCCCGACCGTGCGCAACACGGCCCGACGGCTCGGTCTGCGATCCGAGGCCTCGATGCGGCACGAGAAGGGCATCTCGATGGACCTGCCGCGGCAGGCTGCGGACCGCGCCGCGGCGCTGATCGCGGAGATCACCGGCGCCACGGTCGCGAGCGGGATCGTCGACAACGACCCGGGCCCCCATCCGCTGCGCATGGTCGAGGTCGACACCGCCCGAGCCGAACGGCTGCTCGGGATACCCGGTCGACGCCGGCCGAGCGACCACATGGCTCACGCCGCTGGGCTTCGAGGTCGGCCGACGAGGGCGACGGTCGGGTGGCGGTGACCGTTCCGCTCTACCGCCAGGACGTGATCGAGGCCGCGGACGTCGCGGAGGAGATGGCGCGGGCCCACGGATACGATCAGATCCCGGGAACGTTGCCGTCGGCCGACCTTCCACCCAGCCGGCCCGACCCGTCCGCACGAGCGGCACGTCCTCCGGCGCGTGCTGGCGGGCCTGGGCCTCGACGAGGTCGTCACCCACGCCCTCATCGGTCCGACCGACATCCGCCGCACCGGGTTCGACGCCGATGCCCCACACCTCGTCCGGGTCGCGAACCCGCTCTCGGAGGAGCACGCCATCCTGCGCCCGGTGCCGTATCCATCGGTCTTCGCGGCGCTGGCCGAGAACGCCCGTCAACGACGGACGAACGTGGCGATCTTCGAGGTCGGCAAGAGCTACCACTACCGACCCTCGAGCCGGCGAGGAGCTGGGCCAGGCGGAGGCGGCGTACCGCGAGGCGTGGACGCTGGGGATCGGCCTGATGGGGATGGCCACCGAGCGCTTCCCCGGCGAACCAGCGCGGCCCTGGGACGTGGCCGACCTCAAGGGCATCGTCGAGGCCGTGCACGAGGCAATGGGCGCGCCCGCTCCCGACGTATCGAGCGGAAGGACCCGACGAGCGGCACGGTCACCTGCACCCCGGACGCGCGGCACGGATGACCGACGCCACCGGACGCTCGTACGGGTCGCTGGGAGAGGCGCACCCCGCAGTCGCGGACGCGTGGGACCTGCCCAGCCGGCCGCTGGTGGCGGCCATCCATCTCGACCCGAACGGGCCTGTTCGGGCTGGCCCCGCGCTCGAGCCGGGCCGCCGTCGTGCCGTCCGCCCAGCCGGTGGACCGCGACCTGGCGGTCGTCGTCGATGCGGCGACCCCGGTCGGCGAGCTGCTCCGTCTAACACGCCAGAACGGCGGCCCGCTGCTCGTCGATGTGCGCCTGTTCGACGTGTACCGCGGCGCGCAGGCCGGGGAGGGGCGCGTCTCCTATGGACTCGGGCTCCGGTTCCAGCCCGAAACGGCGGCCGACGAGCGATCGGTCGCCAGGGCCATGGACAAGATCACGGGTGCCCTCCGGCACCATCTGGGGGCCGAGATCCGCTGATCGTCACATTGTCGCGCTCGACAGCGCTGGTACCCTTCGGCGGCGAAATCAGGGGAGCACGCGCACATGGAATTCATCTCGCAGTTCACGATTGCGGACCTGTTCGTCCTGGTCACCCTGGCCGGTGGCGTCCTGGTGGGCTTCCAGCAGGGCACCCTCCGCTACATCCTGAACTGCATCGTCGTCCTGGTCGCGTTCATCCTCGCCAGCCAGCTCAAGGGCCCGATCGGGGAATCGCTGAGCAGCGTCTGGGAGCTCGGCACGCCCGAGCAGCAGGAGATCTGGGTCTACCTCACGCTCCTGGCCATCGGCATCATCGGCGGCTGGTTCCTGGTCCGCATGCTCTACCGCCAGACCCGGTTGCCGCTCATCAAGCAGGTGGACGAGGTCCTCGGCGCGGTGATCGGCGTCCTGTACGTGGCTCTCATCTACAGCTTCAGCTACGTCGCACTCGAAAGCTTCTTCGAGCTGGCCGACGAGCGATCGATCGCGCTGGCCACCATCCTGGGGCCGATCTACGACATCATGACCGAGTCGTTCATCCTCAGCTGGTTGCGCGAATGGTTGCTTCCGATCGCCGGATTCGTGGTTCGGCCCTTCGTCCCCGCCGAGATCAGTCAGTTCCTGCCCACGTTCTGACCCGGCTGACCGATCGCCGCTGGTTCGACCGCTCCGCCCTCGACGTGGCCCCTGACCTGCTCGGGGCAGTGCTGGTCCACGACGCTCCCGAGGGCCGAGTCGCCGTACGCGTGGTCGAGACCGAGGCGTACCTCGGGCCGGAGGACCTGGCCGCGCACTCGGCCCGCGGGCGAACGGCCCGCAACGCACCGATGTGGGGCGACCCGGGCCACCTGTACGTCTATCGCGTCTACGGCATCCATGACTGCGTGAACGTGGTGTGCGGCCCCGGCTCGAAGCCGGAGGCCGTGCTCCTGCGGGCGGGCGAGGTCGTCGAGGGGGAGACGCTGGCCCGCGCTCGACGCGGCGATCGCGCCACGACCCGGCGATTGGCTTCGGGGCCGGGCAACCTCGGGCGCGCGCTCGGCATCGACCGCGGCTTGAGCGGGTCCGACCTCGTTGACGGCGCGGTTTCGCTCCATGCCGCGCCCCGACCTCGCGGCCCGATTGGCTCCCGCCCCCGGATCGGGGTCGACTACGCGGGCGAGTGGGCCGCCCGCCCGTATCGGTTCGTCATCGCCGATGACCCGCACCTCTCGCGCCGCTGATCCCGATCCCGCCAGCCTGCGGGCGCTCGAGTTCGCGGCCATCGCCGAGCGTCTCGCGGCACGCACGGCGTTCGCGCCCGTCGCGAGAGCTGGCGGAGGCCATCGTGCCGCTCGGCGACGCGGTCCACGTCGGGATTGCTCCAGGACCAGACCGATGAGGCCGCGCGGCTGGTCGAGCAGCATCCGGACGCCACGATCGGCGGGGCACGGGACATTCGAGGCTCGCTCAAACGGGCGCGGCGCGGCGGCCGCCTGTCGCCGGCCGAGCTGCTGGACGTCGCCGGGACGCTGCACGCGATCGAGCAGTTCCGACGACGGCTCGCCCGCTGGACGGGACCCCAGCTGGCTGCCGTGCGGGAGGAGCTGGAGCCAGTGCCCGCCCTGCAGGCCCAGATCGAGCGCAGCATCGACCCGGGCGGGGAGATTCTCGACGGAGCCTCGTCTGCGCTGAAGACGGCTCGGCGCAAGATGCGCGTCGCCCAGGAGCGGCTCCGGGAGCGACTGAACGCGCATGCTCCGCTCCTCCGATCTCGCGGGCGCCATCGGTGATGCGATCGTCACCCAGCGCGCCGGCCGCTACGTGATCCCGATCCGTGCCGAGGCGAAGGGCCGGGTGCCCGGCATCGTCCACGACCAGAGCGCGTCGGCGGCGACGCTGTTCATCGAGCCGATGGCGGTCGTCGAGCTGAACAACGCGTGGATCGAGGCCACGCTCGAGGCGGCCGCCGAGGAGGAGCGGATCCTCGAGGCGCTGTCGCGCGAGGTCGAGGCGCACGGCGAATCGCTGGCCGGGTCACTCGGCGGCGCTGGCCAGGGCCGACCTGTGGATGGCCCGGGCGCACCTCGGCGCGGACATGGACGCCGTCCGGCCGACCGTGACCGATGACGCCCTCGAGCTCCTCTCCGCCCGGCACCCGCTGCTCGGCGAGGACGCCGTCCCCATCGACCTCCGCCTTGGAGAGCGGTTCGGCTACCGGGCGCTGGTCATCACCGGCCCGAACACCGGGGGCAAGACCGTGGCCCTCAAGACCATCGGCCTGCTCGCCCTCATGCACCAGGCCGGACTTCGCGTGCCGGCGGCCGATGGCGCCCGGCTGCCGGTCTTCGCCCAGGTCATGGCCGATATCGGCGACGAGCAGAGCATCGCCCAGTCGCTGTCGACCTTCTCCTCACACCTGCGCAACGTCGTCCGCTTCCTCGAGGCGGCCGGTCCACGCACCCTGGTCCTCCTCGACGAGATCGGCGCGGGCACCGATCCGACGTGAGGGCTCGGCCCTGGCCATGGCCGTGGTCACGGTCCTCCTCGAGCGCGGTGCGCTCGTGGCGGCCACGACCCACTACGCCGAGCTGAAGGCCTTCGCCGAGACCCAACCGGGTGTGACCAATGCGGCGGTCGAATTCGACGTCGCCACCCTGCGGCCGACCTACCACCTTTCGATCGGTCTTCCGGGAGCCTCGCAGGCGTTCGCCATCGCGGACCGGCTGGGCCTCGCGCCCGAGGTCCTGGCCCTCGCCCGCGAACGGGTGTCCTCGACGCACGCCTCGCTGGAGGAGACGCTGACCGCGATCCGGCGAACCGAGGCCGAGCGGACGGAGGCTCTCGCCACTGCGGCCGAGGAGCGGGACGCGGCCCGCGCCGAGCGGGATCGCGCGACCGCGGGCACCGAGCGGGCTCGACGAGAGGCGGCTCGCATCCTCGCCGAGGCCGGGCGAGCGGCCGACGCGCTGCTGGCCGAAGCGGAGCGGGACGCGGCCGAGGTCCGGCGCGAGGCGGGCCGATCGTCGCGTGCCCGGACGCGACCGGGGCGACCTGTCACGCGATGCCGCTCCGCCGCGGCCGGCGGCGAGGCCCAAGCCGCGCCTCACCCGCCGACCTCGCCGATTTGGCCGACGAGGCCGCCGAACCCGGACCGCAGCCGCGGGTCGGCTTATGGGGTCGCAGCCGGACCCTCGGACAGAGCGGCCGGATCGCCGCGATCAGCGGGCGAACGGGACGGATCACGCTCGAGGCGGACGGTGCCCGACTCGTGGTGCCCGGCGCGGACGTGGAGATCATCCCCGAGCCCGGCGTCGGCCCGCCGGCCCGTGACCTCGCGGCGGAGGAGCTGCGCCGCCGAGCGGCGGCCGACCTCAGCCCCTCGCTCGACCTGCGGGGCGAGCGGGTCGAAGCCGCCCTGGAGCAGCTGTCCGCCTACCTCGACCAGGCGCTGCTCGCGGGGGCGGACCAGGTGCTGATCATCCACGGCGCCGGCACCGGCGCCCTGCGGCGGTCGATCCGCGAATTCCTGGCCGATCACCCGCGCGTGCGCTCACAGCGGAGCGGGCGCCGCGAGGAAGGCGGCGACGGGACGACGGTCGCCGAGCTGTAGCTGGCGCCGCTAGGGCGTGGGCGGCTCGGAGTCGGCTCTGGCGTGGGCTCCGGCGTAGCGGTCGGCACGGGAGTCGCCTCCGGGGTCGGTGTCGGCTCGCGGGGTGGGCGTCGAGGTCGGGTTCTGGCCCGGCGTGCATTCCTCGGTTGGGGCCAGTGGCGCATCCAGCGCCGCGAGAGGCGAGCGGCGAATGCTCGACTCCTGACCGCGGAACTGCATTGATCCACGCCACGTTCGACGCCTCCCACGCCGCGTGGTGGTCATCCCAGCCGGCGAGGTCGAGGAAGACGCTCAGGCCCGGCACGCTTGGACCGGTCGGTTCGCCGCTTGGAGCGGGGCTGGCCGCGGGTCCCGGCGTGGCGGGCACGAAGTCGCCGCAGCCCTGCTGCCAGATCAGGCCGCTGACGGCCTCGATCGCGAGCTCACGATGGGCGTCATCGGTCTGGAGGTTTGGGCCGTCGGCCATGAAGATCTCGCCCATCGTGTTCTCGGTGTGCTCGCCCGGCGCCTGGCCGGTCATGACGTCGATGGTGCGATCGACGATCCCGTCGGGTCGCACGAAGTCGCGGATCGGGAGCGCATTGAGCGCGGTCACCTCGGCCATGTAGTCATGCCAGATGAACGTCGGGCCGTCGGCCGCAAAGACCGAGTCGATGGCCGAGAAGTCACTGTTGCCGACCCA
The DNA here is from genome assembly GCA_963843015.1 of uncultured Chloroflexia bacterium. Classification (GTDB taxonomy): domain Bacteria; phylum Chloroflexota; class Limnocylindria; order QHBO01; family QHBO01; genus DASTEQ01. The sequence continues at coordinate 14,971 of CAWJIR010000004.1, forward strand.
GACGCCGGTCATGATCGCGCCCTCGTCGATCGCCGGGTCGGCGTCGGCGGCGAGGAAGCCGAAGGCCTGCAGGTCGCGGAAGTCGGTGGTCGTGCCGGTCTTCAGGGTCGCCGGCCGTCGGCCGGCATCGGTCAGCAGCTGGAAGCGGGGGCCCCACAGCGGGTTCTGGGCCGGATCGGTGTTGTCGGCGAGGATGTCGGTGGTCAGGTATGCGGCCTGCGGCGAGATGGCCTGGACCGGCTCGGGCCCATCGGTCTCGCGGTCGTAGATGACGTTCCCGTCTCGGTCGATGATGCGCTGGACGAGGTATGGCTCGTGGTAGATGCCGCCGTTGGCCAGCGCCCCGTAGGCCGCCGCCAGGTCGATCATCCGGACCCCGATCGTACCCAAGCGTGAGCGACGCGACATTCGGGTCCTGGGCCGGATCCCATTCCAGCCCCAGTCGCTCGCGCCTGCTCGACGACCTGCTCGGTCCCGATGAGCTGCTGGACCTTGGTGACCGGGATGTTGAGCGAGTACTTCAGCGCGTCACGAACCCGCACCGGGCCGCGCTCGTTGTTGTCGGCGTCATGGACCTCGTAGCCGGGCACGATCTCGGTCTCGATGTCCATGAGCATCGTGGCCGGGGTGATGGTCCCGGTCTCGAAGCCGGTCGCGTAGGTGACGGGCTTGAATGCTGACCCCGACTGGCGGAAGGCCTGCCCCACGACGTCGTACTGGGGCTGGTGAATGGGTGTCACTTCGCCGTTGAAGTTGGCGCTCCCCACGTAGGCCACCACGGCGCCGGTCCGGTAGTTCAGCGAGACGATCGCGTCGTTGCCGATGTTGCGGCCCTGGAGCTGGTTGATCCAGGCCAGGGCCGGCGCGCCGTAGCGAGCGGCGAGCTCGTCATCGGTCAGGCGATCCATGTCGTACACGACCTGCGCCCACTTCTCGGCCGCCACCTGGTAGCCCTGGTACTGGAGCGTGGTCTCGATGGTCAGCCCGCCACGGTCGATGATGTCCTCCGAGCCAAGCAGGTCGGCGACCTCCCGCCGCGTGGCGTACACGAAGTGCGGGGCCAGGTACGGCGGGGTCTCGGGAACGAGCACAAGGGCCGGCTCGGCGAGGATCTCGTTGCGCTCGGCGTCGGCCAGGTAGTCGAGCTGGACCATGTCGTTGAGGACGTCGTCGCGGATGAGCACCGGCTGCGCATCGTCGGGCACCTCGAGGATGCCGGGGACCGGCTGCCCGGCCTCGTCGGTGACCGGGATCCCGTACTGCGTCGGGATCCAGCTCGGACGGCGCGCGCAGCAGTCCGGCCAGCATCGCCGCCTCGCCGGCGGTGACCTCGTTCGGGTCGGGTGCGGGCTCGGCCGCCGGGCTGGCCGCTGGGCTTGGCGCGACGCTGGGGGCCACGCTCGGGGCCGGGCTGGCTTCAGGGTCGGTTGGCGCTCCCTCGCGCCAGGAGGAAGTCCTTCCCGTAGTAGCGGTCGACGGCGGCCCAGATCCCGTAGCCGTTGTTGCCGTAGTACATCTCGTTCAGGAAGAACTCCATGATCTGCTCCTTGCCCTCCTGGCCGGGATAGGCCGCGTCGAGCTCGAGGGCGAGCATGGCTTCCTTGATCTTCCGTTCCAGCTGGCGGTCGGGATCGGCCATGAGGTCGGGCGGCAGCAGGACGCTGCGAACGAGCTGCTGGCAGATGGTCGACGCGCCGGACACGACCTCGCCGGCGGACACGTTCTGGAGCATGGCCCGCACGATGGCCCGCGGGTCGACGCACGGGTTCTCCCAGTAGGTGTGGTCTTCGGCCGAGACCGTGGCGTCCACGATGACGGTGGGGATCTGGTCGTAGTCGACCACCCGGCGGTTCGTTTCGGCGAAGGTCGCCAGCTGCTGCTCGTCAGCCGACATCACGACCGACCCCTCGTCGGGGGCGTACTCCTCGAGGACGGTGACGTCCGGCAGCGAGCTGGCGTACGAGCTGTACAGCAGCAGCGAAGCCAGCACCATCCCGCCCGCGAGCACGCCAAAGGTGGCGAAGATCAGGGCGGGGAGTGGCTGGACGCGCATCCGCGACGCGGCGCCGGTCCGGGCGGGCCCTGGATAGCCCTCCGGCGGCGGAGGTGACGAGGTCACGGCGGCGAACTCTAGCAGAGCGGCTCCGAGGGTGCCCGGAGCCGCCCGGGCGCGCGTGGTGCCGGGTACCATCGGTGACGTGGACCGATCCGAGGCGATCGAGCGAGCTCCTGACCCGCCGCGTGGCGCAGGTGGTCGAGCGCGACGCGCTGGCGACCCTGCTCCGCGGCGAGCGGCCGCTCCGGGCCAAGCTCGGCATCGACCCGACCAGCGCCGACCTGCACATCGGCCACGCGGTCGTCCTCGAGCGGCTGCGCGCCTTCCAGGATCTCGGCCACACCGCGGTCCTGGTGGTGGGGGACACGACCGCCCAGATCGGCGACCCGTCCGAGAAGAACGTGACCCGACCGATGCTGACCCGGGAGGAGGTCCACGCCAACGCGGAGACCTACCTGGCCCAGCTCCACCTCGTGCTGGACCAGGCGCGAACGGAGGTCCGCTGGCAGTCGGAGTGGTTCGACGAGTTCCGCCTCCGCGAGGTCTTCGCGCTCATGAGCCGCTTCACCCTGGCCCGCATGATCGAGCGCGACACGTTCGCGAAGCGCCTGGCCGAGGGGACGCCGGTATCGATGCACGAGACGATGTACCCGCTGCTCCAGGCGTACGACTCGGTCGCCATCGAGGCCGATGTCGAGCTCGGCGGCACCGACCAGACGTTCAACCTCCTGGTCGGGCGCGACGTGCAGCGGGACTACGGACAGGCCCCGCAGCAGATCATGACCGCGGAGCTGCTGGTCGGCACGGACGGGGTGCAGAAGATGAGCAAGTCGCTGGGCAACGCCATCGGCCTGACCGATGCGCCCTACGACATGTACGCCCGGACGATGAGCATTCCCGATGACCTGCTGCCGAACTGGGCCGGCCTGGTGACTCGCTGGACCGATGCCGAAGCGCGAGGCTTCGTCGCCGATCTCGAGGCCGACCGGATCCACCCCAAGGCGGCCAAGCAACGCCTCGCCCGCGAGATCGTCTCCCGCTGGCATGACGACGACGCGGCGGACGAGGCCGAGGAGCGCTGGGAGCGGGAGGTCGGCGGGGGAGAGGGAATCTCGCTGTCCGATCTCGAGGAGGTGGAGGTGTCCGTGCCGCTGGCCGGAATCAGCCTGCCGGACGTGCTGGTCGTGGCCGGGCTGGCATCGTCACGGTCGCGTCGGCAGGCGCCTCGTCCGCCAGGGCGGGGTCCGAATCGACGGCGAGGTCCAGGCCGATGAGAACCGGATGTTCGCGGCAGGGACCACCCATGAGGTCCGGGTCGGGAAGCGATCCGCGGCGCGCGTCCGCCTGACCTGACGGCGAGTCGCGGGTCGGTCAGTGCCCGCGCTCGGGAGCGGTCGCCTTGGCCTGGTGCTCGGCGATGACCTTCTCGGCGATGGTGTGCGGGACCTCGGCGTAGTGGTCGAGCGACTGCGAGAAGCGGCCGCGACCCTGGGTGATGGACCGCAGCTCGGTGGCGTAGTGGAACATCTCGGCCTGCGGCACCTGGGCCCGCAGGTGCTGCGTCCCATCCACCGAGTTCATGCCCAGCACGTGACCGCGCTTGGCGGTGATCTGGCCCATCACGTCGCCCATGTACTCGTCGGGGACGGTGACCTCGACCTCGAGGATGGGCTCGAGGAGAGCCGGATCGGCCTCGGTGAACGCCTTCTTCAGCGCCTGTGAGGCGGCGATCTTGAACGCCATCTCGGACGAGTCCACGGTGTGGTACGACCCGTCGACGAGGGTGGCCTTGAGGTCGACGACCGGGTAGCCGGCCAGGACGCCCTCGGCCATCGACTCGCGGAGGCCCTTCTCGACCGCGGGGATGTACTGCTTGGGCACGGCTCCGCCCACGATCCGGTCGCCGAACACGAAGCCGTCGCCCGACTCGCTCGGCTCGAACTCGATCACCACGTGGCCGAACTGGCCGTGCCCGCCGGTCTGGCGCTTGAAGCGGTTGTCGATCTTCGTCGGGCGCCGGATGGTCTCGCGGTACGGGACCCGTGGCGTGCCGGTCTTCACCGCCGCACCGAACTTGCGCTTCAGCCGCTCGACGATGACGTCGACGTGGGCGTCGCCCATGGCGGTCAGGATCGTCTGGTTGGTCGCGTCCTCGCGGCGGACCCGCATGCACGGCTCCTCCTCGACGATCCGGTTCAGGGCCTGGCCGAGCTTGTCGAGGTCGGCCTTGGACTCGGGCTCGACGGCGACCTGGAGCGTCGGCTCGGGGAAGGCGAGCGGCGGCAGCTGGACGGCCGAGGCGCGGTCGGCGACGAGCGTGTCGCCGGTGTGGGTGGACGCCAGCTTGGCCACGGCCACGATGTCGCCGGGGCCGACCTGCGGCAGGTTCACCTGCTCCTTGCCCTGGAGGCCGAGGATGTTGCCGACCCGCTCGTCCTCTCGCCGGTTCGCGTTGTGGACGTGTCCCTGCGCCTTCAGCGCGCCGGAGACGACGCGGAAGTAGGTCAGCCGGCCGACGAACGGGTCGGCCGTGACCTTGAAGACCTGGGCCACGAACGGGCCGGCCGGATCGGGCTCGATCGTCTTGCCATCGGTGGTCGTCCGCGAGCCGACCTCGGCCGGAGATGGGACGTGGCGCGCGATCATCCGGATCAGCTCGCGGACGCCGATGTTGCGCAGCGCCGAGCCCACGAACACCGGGACGACCGATCCGTCGCGGGTTCCGGCGTGGAGAGCGCGTCTCGATCTCCTCGTCGGAGATCTCCTCGCCCTCGAGGTACTTCATCATCAGCTCGTCCGATGCCTCGGCCGCCGCCTCGATGAGCGACGTGCGGCGCGACTCCTCGGCGCGTCGCGCATCTCGTCGGGGATGGGCACCTCCTTCGGCTCACCGTTCTCGTAGATCGTCGCGTGCTGCTCGACGACGTCGATGTAGCCGCGGAACGTCTCGGCCGAGCCGATCGGCAGGTAGACCGGCGCGATCTTCGGCCCGAAGGCGGCCTTCAGCTGGTCGAGCGTGGCGTCGTAGTTCGCGTTCTCGCGGTCCATCTGGTTGACGAACACCATCCGCGGCAAGCCGGCGCTCGTCGGCCAGGCGCCAGACGGCATCGGTTCCGACCTCGACGCCGGCCGCGGCGTCGACGACCACGATCGCGGCGTCGACCGCGGCCAGGGCCTGGACGACATCGGCCTGGAAATCGGCATAGCCGGGGGTGTCGACGATGGTGATCCGGGCGCCCTCGGTCTCGACCGTGCCGATCCCGAGGTTGATGGACTGGTGGCGGCGCTGCTCGTCAGGCTCCCAGTCCAGGGCGGCCGTGCCCGGCCTCGACCGATCCGAGCCTCGGGATGCCGCCGGCGTCGAACAGGATGGCCTCGGCGAGGCTCGTCTTGCCGGCTCCGCCATGGCCGATGAGGGCGACGTTGCGGATCCGATCGGGCGTGGTCGGCTTCAAGGCAGATCCTCGGGCAGGGCGGCCATTATAGGAACTGCCGGCCGATTCGCGGTTTGGCGCAGCACCGGCCGCTATCCTGAGCCGACATGCGCCCCGTCCGGTCCGCCTCACCGATGAACCAGGCACTGCTGTTCCGAGCTGCGGGCCAGGTGGCTCGTCGCCGATGACCGCCCATCCACACCAACAGGTGCCGCGTTGGCTCGTCCGCGCCGGCGCATTCAGCTGGCGGATTGCGGTCCTCATCGCGCTCGGGGCGGTGCTCACCTGGCTGGCGTTCACGCTGGCTACGGTGACGGCCGCGGTGATCGTGGCCGTCATCGTGGCGGCCACCTTCGCCCCCTCGGACAGGGGCTCCGCCAGCCGTGGCTGGTCGGGGACGGCCAGCGCGGCCGCAGTCACCGGGGCGGCGGTCCTGGTAGGCGGGATCCTCCTCGTGCTCCTGGTGCTTGCGTTCGTGCCCTACGTCCCGGGGGTGGTGGCGGCCGTCCAGGCCGGCATCGAGTCGATCAGCGAAGCAGGCCGCGGCGTCACCCGGAGCTGGCCGATCAGGTCGCGGCCATCAGCGCCAGCATCCAGGCCTGGCTCTCGGACAATGTCGCCGCCCTCGTCGGCCGGGCCGCCAACGCGGTGACCGTGATCCTCCTCGCGCTGTTCCTGACCTTCTTCCTGCTCCAGGATGGCGAGAAGGGCTGGGGACGCGCGATCGACATGACGAAGGGCTGGCGTCGCGACCGGATCGACGAGGCGGGCCAGAGGCCCTGGAGCGGGTTGGGGGCTACCTCCGCGGCACCGCGGTCCTCTCCGCGATCGTCGCGGTCACCAACCTGGCGTACCTGACCCTGCTCGGCGTCCCGCTGGCGGCGCCGTTGGCCATCCTGTCCTTCGTCGGCGGGTTCATCCCGTACATCGGCGGCCTGATTGCCACCGGCGTGATCCTGATCACCGCCTGGGGATCGGAGGGAGCTCAGACCGCGATCGTCCTGCTCATCCTGATCTCGGTGACGCGGGTGGTCGTCTCCAACATCCTGCGGCCGATGGTCTACGGGTCGCGGGTGCGCCTCCATCCCGGGATCATCCTGCTCGTCCTGCCCGCCGGTGCCGCGATCGCCGGCATCGTCGGGGTCTTGCCGCGGTGCCGGTCACCGTGTTCGTCGCCTCGCTGACGTCATCGGTCGTTGCCGCCCTCGATCCGGACCTGCCACTCGAGGAAGAGCCGATGGTCCCGCACTGGCTCGACCGCGTGGCGCAATGGGCCTGGCGCCTGCTGGCGATCGTGGTCGTGCTGGTGGCCATTGTCCTCATCCTCGGCCCTCATCCCGCTCGTGGTGGCGCCCATCCTGCTGGCCGCCATCCTGGCCGCGTCGGTGGCCCCGCTGGTCGGCGCGCTCCGCCGGCGGGGCTGGAGCAACCAGCGCGCCGCGCTGGTGGTCGACCGGCGGATCGGTCCTCGCCATCCTCGCCATCATGGTCGTGGCCGTCGTGGCGCTGGGCCCGGGCGTGGCGGGCGCGATCGAGAGGGTGTCGCCGGGGCCGGGAGGCGGACGAGCGCTACGGGCGGCCTCCTCGGATGGCTGGGATCGGCGTCGGCCGAGGTGGGAACCTCGATCGTCGGGTGCGGTGACCGGGATTCTGCCGCCGCCGTCGCTGGCGGTCGTCCTCCTCCTGGCCAGCCTCCTGACGTTCTATCTCCTCCGCGACGGTCGGAAGGGCTGGGAACGGGTCTCGCAGCCCTCCAGCGGCTGGCAGCGGGGCGAGCTCGAAACGACGATGCGGGACTCGATCGGCGTGCTCGGAGGCTACATGGGTGGCACGGCCGTCATTTCCGCGGTCGGAGCGGTATCGCCAGCTCCTGATCATGCTCCTGCTCGGCTGCCGTTCGCGGTCCCGGTCGCGATCCTGTCCTTCTTCGCCTGCTTCATCCCTTACGTCGGTGGGTTCATCACGACCGGCCTGGCCTTCCTCATCGCGGTGGCCTACGGGGACGTTTCCACGATCGTGATCATGGGCATCTACACCGTGGTGTTCAACATCGTCCAGGGCAATGTCGTCACTCCGCTCGTGTACCGCGCGCGGTCCACCTCCACCCCGCCGTCATCCTGCTCGCCATCCCGGCGGGCGGGCGCTGGCCGGGATCCTCGGCATGTTCCTGGCGGTTCCGGTCCTGGCCCTTATCGTCACGGCGCGTCTCCCGGTCATGCGGCTGCTCGGCGAGAGCCAGCTTAGTTAGCCGCAACTCGGGCGCGAGTCCCGGCCGTGCACCCGGCGGCTCGGCGGGCCAGGATCGATCCCCGGAGCCGCCCGGAAGCCGGGTAGCGAGCCGGATCAAGCTCTAGGTCTGAGGAATAGCAGGCCGATCACGCCCAGCAAGTAGGCCACCGCCACGGCCAGCGAATCCGGGCCGAGGCCCAGGACCTTGCGCTCGGGCCTTGTGATCAGTCCATTCAGGTAGATCGCGGTGACAACGATGCCCAGGCACGCGAGCCAGATCGACTCCACGCTGGCGGTCGTCAGCACGGCCTGGCCCGCCAGCAGATCGGCAAGCAGGAACAGCGTCACCTGAATCGCGTTGCCCCCGAAGATGTCGCCCATGGCGAGCCCGACCTGGCCCATACGCACGGCGGCGAGTCCCGTGCTGATCTCCGGCAGCGCAGTGATGGCCGCCAAGACCGTTGCCCCGAAGATGGCGCCGTTGATGCCGAGGTCGTCCGCCAGCGCGTTTCCGCTCTGCTCCAGGATGACTCCTGCCACAGCGTCACTCCGGATGCGAGTCCGAAGGCCAGGAGGGTCATGCGAATCGAAGGCGATCTGCCTGCCGGTCTCGCTGGCTTGTCGGAAACGGGAGCGGACGTCGGCGCGGCGAGCGCATCCGCGGATTGCCATCGGGGTGACCGGCGATTGCGGTTCAGGGCGAAGATGCCGAGCAGCCATACGACAAAGATCGCCAGAGAAGCCGGGCTTACCGGGCCGATCGTTGCAGACGGCGCGAGTTGAGTTCCCATCACGGCGATGCCCACCACCCCGATGACGAGGGCCGCTTCGTGCAGCGGTTCGAGGGAATTCGACAGATTCGAGAGCGGTCGTCGGTTTTTCGAGGTGGCGTCGAGGATCACGAGATCAGCGTCTGCATCGCGATTCCCCCGAGGAGGTTGCCGACAGCGAGATCCAGGTGCCCGCTCAGCGCCGCGGACACGGTGATCGCGATCTCCGGCAAAGTCCCGGCGATGCCCAGCAGGAGCATCCCACCCAGCGCCTGCCCGAGGCCGAAATGGTCGTCGATCCGGTCGGTCGCCCGCGACAGGAAGATGACCGGCGACCCAGTTGCCGCCGCGCCTCCCGCCAGCACCGCAAGCAGTGCCGGCGTCCCGACCGAGTCCATCTCCAGATTGTATTTTCCGGGCGACTGCCCGTCGTCAGCACTGGCAGCGCCGCTCGATCCCGCGTCGTAGTCTTAGGCGATGTCCGGCCACAGCAAGTGGTCACAGATCAAGCGCCAGAAGGGCGCGAATGACGCCAAGCGCGGCGCGCTGTTCACCAAGCTGACCCGCGAGATCATCACTGCCGCGCGCCAGGGCGGGGCCGATCGTCGATGCGAACTACCGGCTGCGGATGGCCGTCGACAAGGCGCGCGCCAACTCGATGCCGGCCGAGAACATCAAGCGCGCGATCGAGCGGGCGACCGGAGCGGCGCCGATGCGGAGCAGTACGAGGAGATCACCTACGAGGGCCTCGGGCCGGAGAACGTGGCGGTCATCGTGGCCACCATGACCGATAACAAGAACCGGACCGCCTCGGAGGTCCGCGCATGTTCACCCGGGCCGGAGGCTCGCTGTCCCCGGTCGCGTGGCAGTTCGAGCAGCGCGGGCTCATCTCGCATCCCGCTGAAGGAGGGACCCGGACGAGGTGTCGCTGGCCGCCATCGACGCCGGCGCGATCGACGTCGGCTCGCCCGAGGGCGGCGGCGATCCTGGTCGTGACCGAGCCGGCCGAGCTCGAACGCGTGCGCTCGGCGCTGACCGATGCCGGCTTCGCGCCGGAGTCGGCGGAGGTGTCGATGGAGCCGACGACGAAGGTCGAGATCGGCGACGAGAAGGGGCGCAAGGCGGTCCTCGACTTCGTCGAGCGGCTCGAGGACCTCGACGACGTGCAGAACGTGTACGCCAACTTCGACATCCCCGACGCCCTGATGGAGCAGCTCGAGGCCTCGGTCGTCGGCGGATGATCGCCCTCGGGATCGACCCCGGAACGGCAGCCTGCGGCTTCGGGATCGTCGCGTCGGATGGCGCGAGCCTGCGGTTCGTGGATGCCGGCAACGGTGCGGACCGACCCGTCATTGACCGATTCCGCGCGCCTGGCAGAGCTCGAGGCGGCGCTGGACCGGGCTCGTGGCCGAGCACCGGCCCGACCGGGTGGCGGTCGAGCGCCTCTACTTCCAGCGGAACGTCCAGACCGCCATGGCGGTGGGCCAGGCCCGCGGCGTGGCCCTGCTCGTCGCGGCCCGCCAGGGTGCCGGTGACGAGCCCACGCCCAACGAGGTAAAGCTGGCGGTCTGCGGCAACGGGGCTGCCGACAAGCAGCAGGTCGCGGTCATGGTCGGCGCGCCTGCTCGGCGTGCAGCTGAACGGCGCGGCGGATGACGCGACCGATGCGCTGGCCGTGGCGATCGGCGCCCTTGCGCCGGGCCGTCCGGCGGGCACCCGGATGATCGGCTCGCTCCGCGGGCCGGTCAGCCACGTCGGGCTCGACCACGTGCTCATCGACATCGGGCGGCGTCGGCTACCGGGTCATCGTCGCGCCGGCGCTCATCGGCGGCTCCGCACGGGCTCGGAGGCGCAACCTGTTCATCCATCACCTGGTCCGCGAGGACCAGCAGGCCCTGTTCGGGTTCGCGAAGCCCGAGGAGCTCGCCTTCTTCGAGCTGCTGATGACGGTCACCGGCGTCGGCCGCGCCTCGCGCTGGCGATCACCAGCGCCCATCCGGTCACCCGGCTCCAGATGGCGATCGTGACCGATGACCTGGACGTCCTGACCTCGGTCGTCGGGCGTGGGCCGGAAGACCGCCCAGCGGATCGTCCTCGAGCTGCGGGAGAAGATCCACGCCGCCGGGATCGCGGTCGGACCGGGGGCGCCGCCGATTCGGACGTCGTGGCCGCCCTCGAGTCGCTGGGGTACACCGCCTCGGAGGCGCGGCGCGCGGCCGGCACGCGTGGCGACGGTCGAAGGCGGGCTGGACGAGCGGATCCGGGCCGCGCTCCAGGAGCTCGCCCGCTCCCGATGACCCTCTCCGAGCCGGAGACGATCGAGCGGGTGCTCCGCGAGACGGAGACCTGGGCGGTGGTCGGCTGCTCCTCGAACCCGGAGCGGCCCAGCCACGGCGTGTCGCGAACCCTGATGCGGAACGGCTACCGGATGATCCCGGTCAACCCTCGCGAAACGGAGGTCCACGGCCAGCGGGCGTACGCCGACCTGTTCGCCGCCCAGGACGACGCGGTCGCGGCCGGCCACCCGATCGAGGTGGTGGACATCTTCCGCAACTCGGCGCTGGCCGGGATCCACGTCGACGAGGCCATCGAGATCGGCGCGAAGGCGGTCTGGATGCAGCTGGGCGTGATCGACGAGGACGCCGCCGAGCGGGCCCGGCAGGCGGGCCTGTGGGTCGTGATGGACCGCTGCCCGGCGATCGAGCTGCCCCGACTGGGTCTCGGCGCATGAGCCCGGGCCGCTAGTCCGGCAGAGAACCAGATGATAGTGGAGGCACACGAGGCGATCTCGAAGATCGTCGATGTCGCCGAGCAGAAGCGGCTGAACGACGCGCGCGAGGCAGGTCCCGTGGAAGAAGTGGGGACCCTACCTGAGCGAGCGGCAGTGGGGCACCGTCCGCGAGGACTACAGCGACGACGGCAACGCCTGGGACTACTTCTCTCACGACCAGGCCCGCTCGCGCGCCTACCGCTGGGGCGAGGACGGGCTCGGCGGGCATCTGCGACGACAAGCAGCGGCTGTGCTTCGCGCTGGCCTTGTGGAACGAGCGCGACCCGATCCTGAAGGAGCGCCTGTTCGGCCTGACCAACAGCGAGGGCAACCACGGCGAGGACGTCAAGGAGTACTACTTCTACCTCGACAGCACGCCGACCCACTCGTACATGAAGTACCTCTACAAGTATCCGCAGCGCGAGTTCCCGTACCGGGACTCGGTCGAGACGAACCGGAGGCGGTCGCGCGAGGAGTTCGAGTACGAGCTGCTCGACACGGGCGTCTTCGACGACGACCGCTACTTCGACGTGTTCGTCGAGTACGCGAAGGCGGGCCCGGAGGACATCCTCGATCCGGATCACGGTGCACAACCGCGGGCCGGAAGCGGCCCGGCTTCATCTGCTGCCGACGCTGTGGTTCCGCAACACCTGGTCGTGGGGCGACGGACGAGCCGAAAGCCGTCGCTGCGCGAGGCTGGGCCGGGCGTCATCGAGGCCTCGCATCACGAGCTCGGCGAGTACGTGCTGCATGTGCGACGGGCGCCGGAGCTGCTGTTCACCGAGAACGAGACCAACGCCCAGCGGCTGTGGGGCCAGCCCAACGGGTCACCCGTACGTCAAGGATGCCTTCCACGCGTACGTGGTCGCGGGACGGCGCGACGCGGTCAATCCCGCGCAGGCCGGGACCAAGGCTGCCGCGCACTACGTCGCTCGAGGTGCCCGGCGGCGGCGAGCCAGATCGTGCGCCTGCGGCTCTGACCGCGGCCAGCCGAATGCGGCGCTTCGACGGCTTCGACGAGATCTTCGACAGCCGGATCGCCGACGCCGACGAGTTCTACGACCGGATCACGCCGCACGTCGCTGACCGAGGACGAGCGACGCGTGCACCGCCAGGCGCTGGCGGGCATGCTGTGGAGCAAGCAGTACTACTACTTCGACCTGGAGCGATGGCTCGCACGAGCACAAGAGCCATCCGCTGCTCGGACGGCGCGCGGCCGGGCGTGCGGAACACCGAGTGGTTCCACATGCTCAACGCCGACGTCATCTCGATGCCGGACAAGTGGGAGTACCCGTGGTACGCGGCGTGGGACCTGGCCTTCCACACCGTCTCGCTGGCGCTCGTCGACTTCGACTTCGCCAAGGAGCAGCTGCTGCTGATGCTGCGCAGCCTGTACTGTCCACCCGAACGGGCAGATCCCCGCCTACGAGTGGAACTTCAGCGACGTGAACCCGCCGGTGCACGCCTGGGCGACGCTGTATCTGTACAAGATGGAGCGCGACGCTCGGCCGGGCGGACGTCCGCTTCCTGGAGCGCTCGTTCCAGGGCCTGATGCTGAACTTCAACTGGTGGGTCAACCGCAAGGACCCCGACGGTCGCAACGTGTTCGCCGGCGGCTTCCTGGGCCTCGACAACATCGGCGTCTTCGATCGCAGCGCGCAGCTGCCGACCGGCGGCTCCTGGAGCAGGCGGACGGCACCGCGTGGATGGCGTTCTACTGCCAGAACATGCTCGAGATCGCGCTGATCCTGTCCGAGCACGACCCGATGTACGAGGAGGTCGCGTTCAGGTTCGTCGAGCATTTCATGTGGATCTCCTACGCCATGGACCGCATCGGCGAGAACCACGACGAGATGTGGGACGAGGAGGACGGGTTCTTCTACGACCTGCTGCGGCTGCCCGACGGCGCAGGCGCATGCGTCTGAAGGTGCGGTCGATGGTCGGGCTGCTGCCGCTCTGCGCGTCCACGGTGTTCGAGGCGGATGCGGCGGACGCGCTACCCGAAGCTGATGGAGATGATCGCGCTCTTCCGGAAACGCCACCCGGAGCTGGTGTCCCACGTGGCCCCGACCGACGAGGGCTTCATCGGCTACAAGGGGCGGCGTCTGCTGTCGATCCTCAACAAGGAGAAGCTCGAGCGGGTGCTCGCCTACATGCTCGACGAGAACGAGTTCCTCGGACCGCTACGGCATCCGCTCGCTGTCGCGATATCACCTGGATCATCCGTTCGTGTTCCAGGTTGGTCGGCCAGGAATACAAGGTCCAGTACCTGCCCGGCGGAATCGAACACCGGCATGTTCGGCGGCAACTCCAACTGGCGCGGCCCGGTCTGGATGCCGGTCAACGCGCTGTCTGATCCGGGCGCTGCTGAACCTGTACAGCTTCTACGGCGACGACTTCAAGGTCGAGTGCCCGACCGGCTCGGGGCAGTACATGACGCTGTTCGAGGTGGCCCAGGAGATTTCGCGCCGGCTGGCGAGCATCTTCCTGCGCGACGCCGAGCGGACGCAGCGGCGGCCGGTCTACGGCGGCGACCGCGAAGTTCCAGGACGATCCGCACTGGCGCGATCTGATCCTGTTCTACGAGTACTTCCACGGTGACAACGGCGCCGGGCTCGGGCGCCAGCCACCAGACGGGATGGACGGGGCTCGATCGCTCGCCTGCTCGACCTGTTCGGGCGGATCGACGCGAAGGACCTGGAGCTCGAACTCGGGCAAGTGTCATCCAGGCTCGTGAAGGAACAGGTCGGCGGAGAACGCGGCAGCCGGGTCGTGAGCCTCGGCTAGTCTCGACGCATGACGAGGCCGATGCGGCCGATGGGCGGGCGCGGGTCGGCGTAGGTCTTCACGTCCGGGTCGTCCGGGCTCGAGATGCCCGGGTCCCACGTCCGGTTCTGGGCCTCGAAGCTCACTTCGGCCAGCTGCGGCCAGCGTTCGAGCATGCGGCCGCCGATCTCGTGGACGAGGTGCTGGATCGAGAGGCTGACGAACTCGTGAAAGACCGATGCGGCCACGTCGGCCACCTGGTCGCCGGCCACGTAGCGGGCCGGATCGGCGCCGAGGGCTTCGTCGCCGTTGGCATACGTCCAGCCGATGTCCATCCAGGTGAACAGGGCCCGGTCGGGTCGCTCGGGGAGCGTCGTGAGCGCGTCGCGGGCGAAGTCGGCGAACGAGGATCCGGTGATCTTGATGAGCTGGAGGCCCTCACGCCCGCAGGCGTGATCGGTCAGGCGAACCGTCTCGTCATCGGTCAGCTCCAGCTCCAGCCGTGCGGTCGATCGGTCGTTCCGGTCTCGGGCGAACAGGACCTCGGAGGCGGCGAACCCGTCGCCGTCGTCGGCCGGGACGGTGGCGGCGGGGTAGGGGAGCTCGGTCCCGAGCATCGAGATCCGCTCCATGTGGGGGTAGTGGTCGAGGAACACGCGGCCGACGTGGTCGAGCCATCCCTCCAGGGTGGCCGCCGGGCTCGACGCCGACGCGACGTGGATGAGGTTCTTCATCGTGTCGGTGGCGACCACGGCGCGGTTGTCGCCCTCGGTGTACGACTCGAGGAACTGCTGGCCGTGGACCTGGATCTCGATCTCGGCCGCCATGAGGATGTTGTCGCGGCCGGTGAACGGCGACTCGGGGACCGTGGTCACCCCGACCAGCGGCGTGCCATGGGTGCGATAGACCTTGACGTCGGCCTTGCCGTACTGGATCTCGTATTTCACGCCGCCGCTCCGGGCACGTTCCGGAAGAAGTGGAGCCGGTTGGCCGCGATGGCCAGGGTGTCGTCCAGGGCGCGACGGATCTCGTCGCGCACGGTCGCGCTCGAGCGCGGCCCGAAACTCGGGGAGCAGGGCCTCGCGCGGCCGCCCGGCGACGTAGACGAGGTAGCGGAAGCCGAATCGCTGTTCGTAGGCGGCGTTCAGCTCGGCCAGCTCGCGGTCGACCGGGTCGTCGGCCGCGCCCTGTTCGCGGCGGGACGCGTCCGACAGCCGCTCGCGCCCGCCGAGACGGGGATGGGCATTGATGAGCTCGAGCTGGTCCGGCTCGGCCATCCGATGCGCGATCCGAGCCGCGGCCTTCATCATGTCCTCGTCGTTGGCGAACGGGCGCGCGGCGGCGAGCCAGGACCCGAACCGGGGAGCCGGCTCGAACAGCATGGCGAGGGCCGCGAGGAACGTTGGCACCGAGACCTCGTTCAGCTCCCCGACGGTCGGGAAGGGGGCCGTCCTAGCGGCGGGCAAAGCGATACTCGTCATCAGGGTCATGCGATCCGTCGGGGCCCTCGAAGAAGACCACCAGCCGGTCATCGCCGTCGTGTCGGTACGTCATCCAGCGCTCCTTGCCGCGTCGGAGGAACACCGCCTCGCGTCTCGCGTGAGGGCCACAAGGTCGAGCTCGAGCGGGGCGTCCTTTTCCTCCCAGCCGCTCAGGTCGCGGTTGAAGTGCCGGAAGCGGCAGACGACGCCCTCGCCGTCGGCGTCGAGCGCGATGAGCTCGTAGAACCGCGGCCGGCCATCGGTGATGGCGCGGAACATGCCGATCATCCCGCCGCCTGCGGCTCCGCTCCACTGCTCCTCGATCGTCATCGGTGCCGTGGTTGCCGGCCCAGCGCCCGTCAGCCAGGCGAAGGCGTCGATGTCGGCGGAGATCGGCTCGCTCGGGTGGCCGGTCACGTGGGCTCAGCATCGGCGCGCTCAGCTCCCGCGGTACACCGTGGCGCCGAACGGCGCCAGGAGGAGGGGAACGTGATAGCTGCGTTTCGCATCGGTCACCCGCAGGGCCACGGCCAGGCCCTGCAGGAAGGCATCCTCGTCGCGGTAATCCGCGAGGTCGAAGAGGAGCTGATAGTCGCCGGTCGTGAGCTCGCCGCCGACGAGGTCGGCAATCCGACCGTCGACATCGGTCTCACCCTCGTTGAGGACCTCGAAGTCGTCGTCCGTGCCGCGCCGGAACAGGACGACGCTGACGCCGGCCGCCGGGTTGCCGGTCTCGACGTCGAGGACGTGGGTCGAGATGGTCGGTCGCTTCGTGCCCGGCTTGGCGCGATCGGCGGCCACGGCGTCCTCCAGTCCGGTGACGGCCCGGCCGCGGCGATATCCTTGACCGCAGCCGGATTCAGCACGGGGAGCATGCCACATGACCAGCGATGATCGATTCATGGTCCAGCGGATGGGTTCGGAGGACGGGCCGTTCACGGCCGCCGAGCTCGAGGCCCAGGTCCGGGCCGGAAGCATCAAGAGCGACACGATGCTGCGTCGCGCCGACGGCGGGAGCTGGTTCCGTGCCCCGGAGGTTCCGGGCCTGTTCTCGGAGAAGGAGTGGATCGTCGCGCTGCTGCTCTCCGCGTTCCTCGGAACCTTCGGGATCGACCGCTTCTACCTGGGTTACACCGCCCTCGGCGTCCTGAAGCTCATCACCTGCGGCGGTCTGCGGGATCTGGTGGATCATCGACCTCGTCCTGATCGCCGTCGGCAACCTGAAGGACCCGAACGGACTGCCGCTCCGGCGATGAGCGACCTCGCGACACTGCGGCGCGTTGCCGCCGCGGCGCTCGTTGCCTCGGCCGTGCTCCCGCCTGAGCTCGTTCGCAACGGTCCGGTGCTGTGCACGTTTCGGGCGGTGACCGGCCGGCCGTGCCCCTCGTGCGGGATGACCCGCTCGTGGAACGCCATGGGCCACGGCCGCTTCCGCGAAGCATCGGCCTACCACCTGATGGGACCGATCACCTTCGTCGCGGGAGCAGCCCTCGTGGCCCTGGGCGACCAGCGCGCGTCCCGGATCGTCGAAGAACAGTCTTGGGCGAGGCCGGTTCTCGGCGCTTTCGGCGCGGCCTGGGTCGTCGCCTGGCTCTGGCGCCTGGCGCGTGGCTCGCATGGCTGACCTGACGATCACGGTCGGAGACCTGGTGTTCACCGCCCGGTGGGAGGAGGCGGCACCGCAGACGCGGGCGGCGCTCGGCCCGTGGCTGCCCATCCGGTCGCAGCTGATCCACTGCAAGTGGAGCGGCGAGGGGACCTGGATCCCGTTCGGCGACCGCCGGCCGGACGTGGGCTACGAGAACCACACCTCCCACCCGGCACCCGGCCAGCTGATCATCTACACCGGTGACCTGTCCGAGTGCGAGATCCTCCTCGCCTACGGGGCGTGCGACTTCTCGAGCAAGCTGGGCCAGCTGGCCGGGAACCACTTCGCGACGGTGGTGACCGGGGCGGAGCAGCTCCCCGAGCTGGGCCGCCGCGTGCTGTGGGAGGGCGCCCAGGACATCGAGATCACCGAAGGGACCGATTGACCGATCTGGTCGTCTCCGGCGGCACGGTCGTCACCGCCGAGCGTTCGTTCGAGGCCGACGTCGCGGTCACGGACGGGCGGATCAGCGCCATCGGTCCCGATCTGCCGCGGGAGCCCGGCGGCGAGGTCATCGACGCCACCGAGTCTCCTCGTCCTCCCGGGCTGCATCGACGTTCATACCCACACCCGGCTGCCGACCGATGACGAGCCGGACCGCTTCTTCCAGGACTCCGTCGCCGCCGCGTTCGGCGGCACGACCACGTTCCTGGCGTTCAACAACCCGGGCACCGGCATCTCCGAGGAGGGCTCGCGCTCACTGCTGGCGGGCATGCGCGAGTTCCGAGCGCGGACGGAAGGGGAGTCCGCCATCGACTTTGGGCTCAGTGCCGTCATCACCGGCCAGCAGGACGATCCCATCGCCGAGCTCCCCGAGCTCATCGCCGCCGGCGTGCCCACCGCCAAGGCGTTCATGGTCTACGACTTCCGCCTGACCGATGACCGGCTGTTCTCCGCCCTCCAGGCCATGGATCGCCACGGCGGCATGCTCCAGGTCCACTGCGAGAACGCCACGATCATCGACGCACTGACCGCCGAGGCGGTCGCCCACGGCAACGTCGCGTGCCGCCACCATGCGCTGACCCGGCCCACCTACGCCGAGGCCGAGGCCACGCATCGGGCCATCGCCCTGGCTCGGGCGGCGGATGCATCGGTCTATATCGTCCACCTCTCCTGTGCCGATGCGCTGGCCGAGGTCGCGACCGCCAAGGCCCGAGGCTGGCCGGTGTACGCCGAGACATGCCCGCACTACCTGTCGCTGACCGATGACCGATATGCGGCGCCGGACGAGGCCGAGGTCATCAAGTCCGTCATCTCGCCGCCGCTCCGCTCCGAGGCGGACCGGCAGGCCATGTGGCTGGGCCTGGCGCGCGGCGGCCTGGACCTCGTCGGCAGCGACCACGTCCCGGACCGCCTGGCGGTCGAGAAGCGCGTTCCGGCTCCACCGTTCCCGCAGATATCCAACGGCGCGCCGGGGATCGAGACGTTGCTGTCGGTCGTCTACGCCGAGGGCGTGGGGAAGGGTCGGATCACGGTCGAGCGGATGGTCGACCTGCTGGCCACCACGCCGGCCCGCCTGTTCGGCATGCCGATGAAGGGCGCCATCGAGGTCGGCCGCGATGCGGATCTGGTCCTGTTCGATCCCGCGGCAGACCACACCATCCGCCAGGCCGATCTCCATCACACCAGCGACTTCACCCCGTACGAGGGCATGCCCGTCCCGGCGGAACCATTCGGACGGTGTTGGTTCGAGGCCGGGTCGTCGTCTCGTGAGGCGCGTTCTGGTCGGGGGCCGCGGCCACGGCGGATATGTCGAGCGATCGTTGCGGGACACCGAGACGTCGCCGCGACGAGCGGTTCGATGAACGCTCCCGCAGGTCGAGAACCGGGCAGCGGGTCACCCCGCTCGAGCTCTTCTTCGACCTGGTCTTCGTCTTCGCCATCACCCAGGTCACCGGGTTCCTCTCCGACAACTCGACATGGCTCGGCCTGCTCCAGGGCCTCCTGCTCCTGGGCGCGCTGTGGTGGGCGTGGGCCGCGTACGCCTGGCTGACGAACAACCTCAACCCGGAGGAGGGCGCGGTCCGGCTTGCCGTGTTCGCCTCCATCGCGGCGATGCTCATCGTGTCGCTCGCAACGCCGAACGCGTTCGGGATCGACGGTGTCGTCTTCGGCGTCGCGTACTTCATCGTCCGCGCTCTGCACCTCGTCCTGTACGCCATCGGTAGTCGCGGCGATCCGGAGCTGATGCGGCGCGATCAGGAGGATTGCGCCGACCGCCATCCTCGGTCCCGCCCTGCTGGTCGCGGCAGGTTTCCTCGAGGGAGCGCCACAGATCGCGCTGTGGGCCGCGGCGCTCGCGATCGACTACCTCGGGGCCCTGGTCGGTCGCGCGCAGGGATGGCGCGTTTCGCCGGAGCATTTCGTCGAGCGCCACGGGTTGGTCGTGATCATCGCCTTGGGCGAGTCGGTGGTCGCGATCGGGATCGGCGCAGCCGGCCTACCCACTCGATGCCGGCCTGATCGTGGCCGCCCTCCTCGGGATCACGGTGATCGCCGCGCTCTGGTGGTCGTACTTCGACTGGGTGACGTTCATCGCCCAGGCCAGGCTGGCCGAGGCCACCGGGCCGGAACGGGCCGCGCTCGCGCGCGACCTCTACTCCTACCTCCACCTGCCGATGGTCGCGGGCATCGTCCTGTTCGCGCTCGGAGTGAAGACGACGATTGCCCATGTCTCGACGCCCGCTCCCATCATCCCGGCCATCGGCCTGTGTGGCGGCCTGGCGCTGTACTTCCTCGCCCACGTTGCCGCGCGGCTGCGGATCGGTGGGGGACTGGGCCGCGGTCGGCCAATCGCGACGATCGTGCTGATCGTGCTGATTCCGGTGGCCACCGCGGTGCCCGCCCTCGCCGCGCTCGGGCTGGTCACGGCCGTCTGCGTCGCCCTCATCGCCTACGAGGCCATCCGCTACCGCGAGTCTCGTGCGTGGATCCGGAGCCGACGTGGCCACTTCACCATGGAAGAGGCTCGCCGTCTGGGCAGGACGGGCGGTGGAGGCCGGCGGTAGACGATGCAGCCCACGGCCGGGCGGAATTCAGCCAAGTCTCGGATAGGCGGCGATCGTGAGGAACTCGGCGAAGTCATCGGACAGGACCAGGTCGTCGAGGAGTGAGGCGGCATCGGTCCAGCGGAAGCCGGGCATGGCGGCTTCGAGCCGGCCAGCTCCTCGTCACGGATCGCGGTGTAGATCTCGGCGGACATCGGTCTGCCGTCCTCCAGCGGCGACCCGTGGACCCGCCACTGCCAGAGTTGCGAGCGGCTGATCTCGGCGGTGGCGGCGTCCTCCATCAGGTTGTTGATCGCGGCCGCGCCGTTGCCGGCCAGCCACGAGGCGAGATACTGGAGGCGACGCTGACGTTGGTCCGGACGCCGGCCTCGGTCACTCGCCCGCCGGCCACCTCCACGTTCAGCAGCTCGGCGGCGGTGACGATGGCCTCGGGCAGGCGGTCCTTCTGGTTCGGCCGCTCGCCCAGGACACCGTCGAAGATCTCGCGCGCGAGCGGAACGAGGTCCGGGTGGGCGACCCACGTGCCGTCGGAACCGTCGCCGGACTCCCGCTCCTTGTCGATCCGGACCTGGTCGAGCGCCTTCTCGGTGACCTCCGGCTCGCGACGGTTCGGGATGAAGGCGCCATGCCGCCGATGGCGTGCGCGCCGCGCCGGTGGCAGGTCTGGACCAGCAGCTGCTGGTAGGCGCGCATGAACGGCACCGCCATCGTCACCTGCGCGCGGTCGGGGAGCACCATTCGGGCCGGGTGCGGAACTTCTTGATGATGCTGAAGATGTAGTCCCAGCGGCCGGCGTTGAGGCCCGCGGCGTGCTCGCGGAGCTCGTACAGGATCTCCTCCATCTCGAACGCGGCCAGGATCGTCTCGATCAGGACGGTGGCCCGGATGCTGCCGCGCGGGATGTCGAGCGCGGCCTGGGCCGCGAGGAACACGTCGTTCCACAGCGCGGCCTCGAGGTGGGACTCGAGCTTGGGGAGGTAGAAGTACGGACCCGACCCGCGCCGACTGCTCGCGGGCGTTGTGGAAGAACACGAGGCCGAAATCGAACAGGCTGGCGGAGATCGGTGCGCCATCGACCAGGACGTGCGCCTCGTCCAGGTGCCAGCCGCGCGGCCGGATGCACGAGGGTGGCGATCTCCGCGTTCAGCGCGTACGCCTTTTCATCGGTCTCGAAGGTCAGGCGCCGGCGGGCGGCCTCGCGGACCGCCCACTGGCCGGTCACGACGTTGTCCCAGGTGGGGGAGAGGGCGTCCTCGAAGTCGGCCATGAAGACCTTCGCCCCGCTGTTCAGGGCGTTGATCATCATCTTGGGCTCGGCCGGGCCGGTGATCTCCACCCGGCGGTCGTCGAGGTCCGCGGGCGCCGGCGCGACCCGCCAGTCGGGATCGGCGCGGACGTGCGCCGTGTTCGGCAGGAAGTCCGGCAGCTCCCCGGCGTCGAAGCGAGCCTGGCGCTCGGCATCGGTCCGCGAGGAGCCTCTGGCGGCGGGCGTTGAAGGACCGATGCAGGCTGGCGACGAAGGCCAGGGCGTGCGCGGTCAGGACCTCGTCGTGGTGCGCTCCGCCGGGACCGGTGACCTCGACGCCGGGGGGAACGCTGACGGCGGTCGTCATGGGCCCAGCCTACGACAGCCGCGGCTCACGCATCGGTCCGTTCGCCGGGGGGACGGAGCGGCTTGGGCAGCCGGCCGGCCGCGGACTCGGCGATCAGCGTGGTGAGCCGGCGCTCGCGCGTCGCCTCCTGCTTGGCGGACTGGATCCAGAACGCGGCCTGCTTCCGGTAGCTCGGCCGCTGCGCCTGCCAGTACGCCCACGCCGCGGAGTTGGCCCGGATCCGGGCCTCCAGCTCAGCAGGGAGCTGCTGACGGAGCGGATGGTCCCGCAGATACGGCATGTCCTTTCGACGGTCGCGCTCCTCGAACGCCGGAGCCCGGCCGGATGCATGCGACCAGCCGCGGTCAGCTCGGCCACCTTCGCGATGTTCGGCCCGCTCCAGCTGCTGCCCTTCCGGCGAGGGGTGTAGCGGTTGGCGTGGACCTCGTCGTCGATCCGGTAGGTGAGACCGTCGATCCACCCGAAGCACAGCGCCTCCTCGACCGCTTCGGGATAGGTCATCGACGCTTGCCGGTGCTCTTGCGGTAATACCCGACCCAGAGCTCGGGAGTCGTGGCGTGGTGGTCCTCGAGCCAGGCGCGAAAATCGGTTGCCTTCGAGAAGACACGGACCTCGTCGCGCGTCGGCCTGCGCATCGGTCAGGCGCGGCGTACCATTCGCGGCCGCGAAGGCTCGCGCAGCGCAGCCAACGAGTCGGAGAGAAGCCTTCCAGCATGCCCCTCTATCTTGACACCCATAACCACGTGCCCGGCCTGACCGGGGAGGCCGTCGCCCAGGCCCACGCCCGCGACCTCGAGGTCCGGGCAAGTACAACGTCTCGTACCTGCGCTACTGGTATGACGAGGCGACCGGGAAGGTCTACTGCCTGGTCGAGGCGCCCAGCCCGCAGGCGGCCGAGGACGTCCATCGCGAGGCCCACGGGCTGCTCGCCGACGTCATCCAGGAGGTCACCGAGGGCGCCTAGCCCGGTCGCATCCTCCGGCGCGTCGGGACTGGGCTCCCGAGGACCGGTGACCAGGGGAGACGTCGCCCCGCGGCGAGAGCGCGCGAATCCGTCGTCCCGAGCCGACTCCGAGTGCACGGACGAGCTGGTCGCGCTCCGCGGCGTCCGCGGGCGGGAGCGAGGCGCCGATCGCATCGCGCTGGGCGTCGGCGAAGCCGATCAGCCGGCCGCGCGCTCGGGTTCGGACAGGACCACCCGGGCCGACCCGATCGCAGGCCGTGGCCAGCCCGCTGCGGTCACCGACCGTCCGACGCTGGTCGATGCTCTCGCGGTAGAGCCGCTCCGCCTCGCGGTTGTCGCCCTCGAGCGGCGACGATGTCGCCGATGAACATCAGGGTGCGGGCCACGCCGCGCCCGTCCCCGAAGCATCCGGTAGATCTCGAGCGCCTCCTCGTGGCGGCGACGGGCGTCGGCCGCGGTCGCCCTGGCGGAGGCTGAAGGTCGCGTCGCGCCCTGGCTCAGCGCGATCCCGATCGGGTCGCGCTCGGCCCGGAAAAGTCTCGACGCTCTCGTCGGCCAGCCGACGTGCCTCGTCCTGGTGGCCCTGGCGATCCGGCGACGTCGGCGAGGTTCAGCTTGGCCATGCGCTGCGGCGCGCGGATCGTGCGCCGGTCTGCGAGGAGCTCGATGCGCTTCCTCGTACAGTCGCGCGCGCGCGCTCCAGGTCGCCGCGCTCGACCGCGACGTTGGCCAGGTTGCTGGCCGCGTAGGCGACCGCGCTCGGGTTGTCCGAGCTGGCGCTGCAGTGGCCAGGGCCTCCTCGTGTGCGGCGGTCGGCCGCGACCAGGTCGCCCTGCTGGGCGGCGAGGCTGCCGAGTCGCACGTGAGCGCGTTGGCGCGGAGGTCCGACACCTCGCCGTCGGTGCGGGCCAGGGCGCGGGTCAGCCAGCCTCGACCCTCGGCCAGGAGGCCGCGCGATCTCCCAGTACCGCCAGAGGTTCGCGGCCAGGCGCAGCTCCTCCGCCGCCGCCGGCGGGATCGTCGTCGCGTCCACTGCAGCGCGGCGCGGACGTTTTCGCGGTCGGCGGCCAGCCGGCGGAACGGCGGCGTCGCGGCCTGCGGCCCGGCGAAGAGCATCGGCGCCAGCGCTCGACGAGGTCGAGCACGTAACGCCTGGTGGCGGCCTCGGGTGGCGCCGTCGGGGTCGTCCGCCGGCGAGGAGCTCAGCGGCGTACTGCTGGACGGTGTCCAGCAGGCGATAGCGGGCCTCGCTCGACGTCTCCTCGAGCGACGACCAGCGAGCGGTCGATCAGCCGGGTCAGGAGGTCGAGGACGTCGACGGCTTCCACCGGGCCGCCGGTGCAGACCGCCTCGACCGCCTCGAGGCCGAAGCCGCCGGCGAAGACCGACAGGCGGACGAGCAGCGCGCGCTCGGCATCGGTCAGCAGGTCGAAGCTCCAGTCCATCGCCGCCTTCAGCGTCCGATGGCGGGGAAGCGCCATCCGGCTGCCGCCGGTGAGAAGGCGGAATCGATCGTCCAGCCGGGCGGCGATCTGCTCCGGCGGGAGGGCCTTGACCCGGGCGGCCGCGAGCTCGATGGCCAGCGGGATCCCATCCAGGCGGCGGCAGATCTGGAGACGGCCGCGGCGTTGCGCTCGGTGAGCGACGAAGGCGGGCTGGACGGCCGCGCGCCCGGTCGACGAACAGGCGGACGGCTTCGACCTGGCGCGATCGTCTCCGGCGACTGGACCGTCGCGGCCGGATCCGGCGCGGGCAGCTCGAGCGACGGCACCGGGTACAGGCTCTCGCCGGGGATGGCCAGAGCGCTCGCGGCTGGTGGCCAGGACTCGGAGACCGCTGCATGCCGGAGAAGGACCCGATGACCGTGGTGGCCACCGCCTCGAGGAGGTGCTCGCAGTCGTCGAAGACGAGGAGCAGGCGCCGCTCCCCGAGGTGCTGCGCCAGCGTTCGGAGCACCGGGATCCCGGCTGCTCCTTGACGCGCAGGGTCGCGGCGACCGTCTCGGCCACGAGCGATCCGTCGCCAGGGCCGCGAGCTCGACGACCCAGGCGCCGTCGGGAAAGATGTCCATGGCATGGGCGGCGGCTTCAAGTGCGAGCCGCGTCTTGCCCACACCGCCGGGCCCGGCCAGGGTCAGCAGCGGCGTGGCTCGCCAGCCGCTCGCCGACGGCGTCGAGCGCCTGTTCCCGCCCGACGAAGCTGGACAGCTGACGCGGAAGGTTGTTCGGCCAGTTGTCCAGTGACCGGAGGGTGGGAACTCGGCCGGCAGGTCCGCGGTGCGCTGGCCTGGAACAGCGCGCTCGGGCCGGTCGAGATCCTTGAGCCGATGCTCCCCGAGGTCGCGGAAGATCATCTCGCGTCGGGATGTCGTCCCGCGCAGGAGCTCGTGGGTCGTCATCGATAGCAGGATCTGGCCGCCGTGTCCGGCGGCGCAGATGCGGGCCGCGCGGTGGACATCGATCCCGACCAGGCTGGTTCTCGGTCGCTAGCGGCTCGCCGGTATGGATGCCCATCCTGGCCTCGACCGGCGCGCCGCCCGGCCAGGGGTGGTCCCGCACGCCCGCTGCGCGGTCAAGGGCGGCGATCAGCGCTCCGCGCGCGGTTGGGAAGGCGTAGAACAGCCCGTCCCCGGCGGTGTCGATCAGCGAGCCTGCTCCGGCTCCGCGGCCGCGGCCACCAACCGCCGGTAATCGCGAGGACCCGCCGTATGCTCGCCGAGCTCGGCGAGCATCCGCGTCGAGCCGGCGATATCGGCGAAGAGGAGGGTGACGGTCGATCCGCGAGATTCGCTCACAAGGGTCCGGACTGTAGCAGTGAAGCGGCGGCCGCTCTACCAACCTCCTTCCTCGCGGATGAGGCGGCGGAGCACGCGTCCCGCCACCAGCTTCCGGTAGTCCGCGGTCGAGCGGACGTCGTCGATCGGGGTGATCTCGGCCTCGAGCGCCGCGACGGCCGCGTCCGGCGGTCTCCGCGCACCGGGTGCCGCCCGTCGAGCGCTGCCTCGGCCGTCCGAGCACGGATCGGGGTGGCGGCCACGGAACCCAGCGCGAGGCGCGTGTCTGCCACGCCCCGTCCTCGGCGGTGAGCCAGGACAGGGCGAGGACGACCTTGCTGATGGCCTGCGCACGCCGGGTACCGACCTTCCGGAACCGGACGTGGCGGCGTGGGAGCAATGGGACGCGGACGCGGAGGACGAGCTCGTCGTCGCGTCGCGCGGTCTCGCGGTAGGCGGTGAAGAACTCGTCGGCCGGCACCGAGCGCTCGCCGGCGGCGCTGCCGAGCACGACCTGGGTGTCGGTCGCGAGCCAGATGGGCAGCGTGTCCCCGGCCGGCGAGGCATTCGCGAGGTTGCCGCCGACCGTGCCCCGGTTCTGGATCTGGGCGGCGCCGATGGTCGCGGCCGCGGCGTTCAGCGCGGGCAGGAGCTCCGCGACCAGGGCGGACGTGCGCAGCTCGGTGTAGGTCGTCAGTGCGCCGATGACGAGCTCGTCACCCTCCAGGTTGATGCCGCGCAGCTCGTCCAGGGCCCAGATGTCGAGGACCCGCTCGGGCGGCGGACCGAGCTCGCCGGTGATCTGGACCAGCAGGTCGGTTCCGCCGGCCACCGGGCGCCAGGCGGTGCCGCCGTCGGCCAGGAGCCGATACGCGTCGGCCAGGGAGGCCGGGCTCTCGACCGGCGGCTCGGCCGGCATCGGTCAGGCTGGAGGTCGGGCGTGGCGTCGGCTGCCGTCCGCCGGCGCTCCGCGGCGAGCACGATGGCGTCGATGATCTTCGTGTAGCCGGTGCAGCGGCACAGGTTGCCGGCGATCGCCTCGCGGACGGCGTCCTCGGTGGGCTCGGCGCCCGACGCCAGGAATGCCTCGCCGGCCATCAGCATGCCGGGCGTGCAGATCCCGCACTGGGCGCCGCCGGTCTCGAGAAACGCGGCCTGCAGGACGTTGAGGTCAGGTTCGCCGCCGTCGGCCAGGCCCTCGACCGTTTCGACGGCGGAGCCGCTGGCCTGGCAGAGCGGGACGAGGCAGGCGTCCACCACCATGCCGTCCAGCAGGACGGAGCACGCTCCGCATTCGCCCTCGCCGCAGCCTTCCTTCGTTCCCGTCAGGCCCAGGTCCTCGCGCAGGACGTCGAGCAGGCGCCGCATGCCCGGGGCCTCGACCTCGGTCGCGACGCCGTTCACCGTCAGGCGGTACGTCACGCGGCGGGCTCCGCCGGCCGCTCTGCGGGCTGTTCGACGCTGATTCCGGGCGGCCCGGGCGGCGTCGAACCGGTGAGCGCCGCGAGCACGCGCTCCGAGGTGGCCGGCAGATCCGTGATCCAGGCACCCGTTGCGTCATGGATGGCCGCCACGACAGCCGGAGCAACGACGTCCATCGGCAGCTCGCCCACGCCCTTGGCGCCGTGCGGCGCGCCGCTGTACGGGTGCTCGAGCAGGAGCGAGGTGATCCGCGGGGCGTCCATCGCGGTCGGGATCAGGTAGGTGGCCAGCCGGTCGTTCTGGTAGCGGCCGTCGACGAGCTTGAGCTCCTCGATCGTGGCGTAGCCAACCGCCTGGAGCGAGCCGCCCTCGACCTGGCCCTCGGCCAGGACCTGGTGGATGACACGACCGATCTCGTCGGCGCTGACGACGTCGGTCACCGCCACCTCGCCGGTGTCGAGATCGACCTCGACCTCCGCCACGGCGGCCGCCCAGCCGAAGCAGGGGTACGCATCGCCGGTGTAGGTCGCGTCGTCGAACTCGATGCCGGGGTACGGGGTGAACTGCTCGTCAACCCGCAGCGGACCCTGAGTGCTCGCGAAGGACCGATAGCTGTCGGCGAACGGCTGGCCGGTCGCGTCCTCGACCTGGGCCTTCAAGCGCTCCGCGGCCCTGATCAGGAGCCCGCCCACCACCATCGCGGTGCGGGAGGCGACGGTCGGCCCGGAGTCGGGGACGATGGAGGTGTCCTGGGGCGCGATCTCGACGAGGTCCGAGTCCACGCCGAGCGCCTCGCCCACGAGCTGCGGGAAGATCGTCTTCGTCCCCTGGCCCATCTCGGTGGACGCGGTGAGGATCCGGATCTGACCCTCGGCGGTCAGCTCGAGGGACGCCACGCTGGCAAGGTGCACCTCGCCCGACCCGGTGAACCCGGCCCCGTGCCACGCCAGCGCCAGGCCGATACCGCGCGCCGTCCGCGCATCCTCGCCGCGCTGCTCGCGCGCGCGACGCGTGTGAGCGCGCAACGCCCTCGTACTCGCTCGCCTGGGCCGCTGCCTCGAGGACCTCGAGCCCGGCCACGCTCTCGCGCAGCACCTGCCGCGTGGGCGTCACCCCGCCCTCGCGGTACACCCAGCTCCGTCGCAGGGCCAGCGGGGAGAGGTGGAGGCGTTCGGCGATGCGGTTGACCTGCGTCTCGGCCGCGAACTCGGTCTGCGGGGCGCCGAACCCGCGGAACGCGCCGTTCGGCGGGGTGTTGGTCGGCCATCGCCCGGCCCCGGATCCGGACGTTCGGGCACTCGTACGGGCCGCCGGCATGGATCGTGCCGCGGCTCAGGACGACCGGCGTGAGCGTGACGTAGGCCCCGCCGTCCATCACGACCTCGATGTCCTGGGCCACCAGCTGCCCGTCGCGAGTGACGCCGGTCCGGTGCCGGATCCACGCCGGGTGGCGCTTCGTCGTGGCGCTGATGTCCTCGTGGCGGTCGTAGATCATGCGGACCGGTTTGCCGACCCGCTGGGCCAGCAGGGCGGCGTGGAGGGCGATGATCGAGGGGTACTCCTCCTTGCCGCCGAAGCCGCCGCCGGTCTCGGCCTGGATGACCACGGCCTGGGCATCGGTCAGGTTCAGGGCTCGTTTCAGGGCCCCGTGGATGTAGTACGGGCACTGCATCGAGCCATGGATCTCGATCCCGCCATCGGGGCGAGGGACGGCGATCATGGCCTGGTTCTCGATGTAGAGCTGTTCCTGGTGGCCGACCCGGTACTCGCCCTCGACCACGATGTCCGCCGCGGCCAGTCCGGCCTCGACGTCTCCCTTGGCCAGCTCGAAGTGGGCGAACTCCCGATCGGAGAGGAGCGGGTCGAAGATCGCGGGCAGGCGCTCGGTGCGCAGCGAGACGTGGCGCTTGGCAGCCCGCAGCAGGTCGCGGTCGGGGGCCGCCAGCAGGCACACCGGCTCGGCCTGGTGCTGGATCTCGCCGCCGAGCGGGACGAGGACGGGCTGGTCGTCCTGGATGAGGCTGACGACGTTGTCGCCGGGGATGTCGTCCGCGGTCACGACGACCACCTTCGACCAGTCGAAGTTCGGGTCGAGGTCGATGCTCCGCAGCCGGGCATGCGGCTCGGTGGAGCGGATCGTGGCGCCGTACCACGCCCCGGGGAACACGAGGTCGTCCGCGTACTTCGCCGTGCCGGTGAGCTTTTCGGGGCCCTCACGGCGCAACGGCAGCGCGGTGCGCGCGCGGCCGGGGGCGATCGTCCCCGGGGCCAGGAGCAGCGGCGTGTCGGTCGGCGCGCGTGTGCTCATGGCCGCATGGTATCCAGTCGCGCTCTAGTCGCGCCCGTGGCGCAGGGCGCGACCCGGAAGGGCGCCGGTGTGGACGCCGCCATCCACCACGGGCACGCCATTGACGAGGACGTGTTCGATCCCGTCCGGGAACTGGCGCGGGTCGTCATACGTGGCGTTCGAGCGGATCGCGGCCGGGTCGAACACGACAACGTCCGCGACATATCCGTCGCGCAACAGGCCGCGGTCGCGCAGTCCCAGCCGCGCGGCGGGGGCGGAGGTCATCTTCCGCACGGCCTCCTCGAGGGAGAGGCGCGCTTCGTCGCGAACGAATTGCCCCAGCACCCGCGGGTAGGACCCGTAGGTTCGCGGCGAGGGCTTCAGACCGATGAACGTCGAGTCGGTGCCCACCATCCCCACCGGATGGGCGACGAAGTGGGGGAGCGACTCGGACCACGGCCCGGGCGTCACCTGGTTGAGCCGCAGATCCTCGTCGAGCAGCAGGTCGCAGATGACGTCGATGGGATCCCGGTCGGTCTCGAGCCCCACGTCCTCCAGGGTCCGCCCCTCCCACTGCCGATTCGCCTCGGATTGGAAGGCGCCGAGCCGAACGTCGGCCCAGGTCAGCGGCGCGCCGTGGAGCGGGTCGTGGCGCGACATCTCGTCGCGCAGCCGATCGCGGATGGCCCCGTCCGCCAGCCGTTCCTTCAATGGCCCCGGCCCACCGGCCTGAACCCATTGCGGCAGCTGGATGAGGAGCCGGGTGGACGCCCACTCGTAGGGATAGGTATCGAACGTCACGTCCTGCCCCGCGGCCCGGGCGTCGTCCACCAGCGCGAGCATCGGCTCATGCCCGCCGGGGTAGTTCCGGCGATGGTAGAAGTGGGTGAGGTGCACCGGGCCCGTGGCCCATCTCGCCGATGGCCAGCGCCTCGCGGAAGGGATCGAGGTACCGATCGCCGAGCTCGTACCGGACATGGGTGTGGTAGAAGCCGCCGTCGCGCGGCGGCCGCCATGGTCAGGTCCGCCAGCTCCTCGGTGGTCGCATACGAGCCGGGCGGGTAGTCCAGGCCGCTCGAGAGCCCGAACGCGCCCTCGGCCATGCCCTCCCGAAGCATGGCCCGCATGTCGGCGAGGGCCATGTGGTCGGCCTCGACGTCGTCCCAGCCGAGGGCGCAGATCCGCAGCGCGGAGTTGCCGATCAGGAGCGCGACGTTGACCGCGACCTCGCCGTCGAAGCGGCCGAGGTACGACGCGACCGTGTCCCAGTCGAGGTCAACGTCCGGTCGGCCATCGAGCCCGGCATTCATCTCCACCAGGGCCGCGAGATCCGCTGCGCTTCGTCAGCGGCGCGTACGAGAGCCCGTCCACGCCGATGACCTCGGTCGTCACTCCCTGGCGCACCTTCGGCTCGTGGCGCGGCTCGTGGAGGAGCCACAGCCCCGAGTGGGAATGGAGGTCGATGAACCCCGGTGCCACGACCATGCCCGGTCGCGTCGATCGTGCGCGCGACCGGCCGGTGGGTCGGCGTCCGGCTCCAGGATCCGAAGCCGTCCGTCGCCGACGTGGAGCGAACCGGGACGGCCGGGCGCCCCGCTTCCGTCGACCAGGGTGCCTCCGGTGATGAGCAGCTCCGTCATCGGCTCCTCATTGGTCACTCCGATCGCGCATCGGTCCGCCCGCGCGACCATGGCGCGCCGCCACCAGCTCGGCCACGATGGCCAGGCCGATCTCGGCCGGCTCGCGACCGCCAAGGTCGAGGCCGATCGGCGCATGGAGTCGCGCCAGCTGGTCGTCCGAGAGCCCCGCGGCCCGCAGCCGCGCTCGGCGGTCGTCCTGTGCCCGCCGGCTGCCGATGGCCCCGACGTAGCGAGGGCCGGACTCGGCGCCGAGGGCCGCGAGCAGGGCCGGCTCATCGATCTTCGGGTCATGCGAGAGCACGACCACCGCATCGTCGTCCCGCAGGCCGTGCTCGGCGAAGGCGCGATCCGGCCAGTCGGGAATGACGACCACGCCATCGAACCGCGGCTGCTGGGCGAAGAGCCGCCGCGGGTCCACGACGAGAGGGATGAACCCGGCTCGCGCCGCGTAGGCCGCCACGTGCTCGGCCACGTGCCCGGCGCCGACGATCCAGACGCGCGGCGCGCGGCAGGATCCGATCGTGCACGGCGTCCGCGGTGTCGGCTGCCTGGATGGCCGCCTCGCCGTCGAGCACGCGGCGGGTGCCGAGCACGGCTCGCCGGATCGACCGCGATCTCGCGGGCGGCCGGCCGCCCCGCGGCAACCAGGGCGGTGAACAGCTCGATCAGCGCGCCGCGCGCCCCCTCGACCGGCTCGACCAGGACCTCGATCGTGCCTCCGCACATCAGGCCGACCTCGAGGCCCTGCTCGTCACTGATCCCGTAGCGCCGCAGGACCGGGTCGCCGCTGGCGAGAACGCTCAAGCGCATGCTCGACGACGTCTCCCTCCACGCACCCGCCGCTGACCGACCCCGCCATTTCGCCACCGGCCGCCACCGCGAGCTTGGCGCCCACGCCCCGCGGGGCCGAGCCATCGACGCGAACGACGGTCGCCAGCGCCGATTCCCGATCATCCGCCCGCCACGCGCGCAAGGCCGCAAGCGCCTCATCGATCATCAGTCCAGTATGCGACCGATGACGGACCGATCACCGGTGGCCGGCGTGATCCTGGCCGCGGGCCTGGGCCGGCGCTTCGGCAGCCCCAAGGTCGCGGCCCGGCTGGGCGGTGAAACGCTGCTCACGCGCGTTGCCCGCCTGGCGCACGATGCCGGACTCAAACCCGATCCTCGCGGTCGTTCCGAAGGGCGCGGAGACCCCGCCGCGCGTGGAGCCGGTCGTCAACGTCGATCCCGCCCGCGGGCTCAGCTCGTCGCTGCGTCTCGGCATCGACGCGGTCCCGCCCGGCACCGCCGCGCTCATCCTGCTCGTGGACCAGCCGACGATGCCGCTCGAGACGATCGCGGCGGTGCTGGCCGCCCGCGGCCGGCGGCCTGTCGTCGCGGCCACCGCCGAGGGCCGGTACGGACCCCCGGTCCTCATCGAACCGGAGCTCTTTCCGGCGGTCATGGCCCTGAGCGGGGACATCGGTCTGCGAGACGTCCTGGCCGCCCGGCCGGATCTGGTCGCCGCGGTGCCGGTGGGTGCCCACCCACCCGATGTCGACACCGAGGCCGACCTCGAGGAGCTGGAGGCTAGACTCGGGCCATGACCATCGAACGGGTCGGCAGTGCCGAGGTCCTCGAGGAGGAGCGGTCGCTCGAGGCCACCGTTCGCCCGCGACGCCTCGACGAGTTCGCCGGCCAGGATGCGGATCAAGGAGAACCTGGGCATCCTCATCGACGCCGCCCGCCAGCGGTCCGAGCCGGTCGACCACATCCTGCTGTACGGCCCGCCCGGCCTGGGCAAGACGACACTGGCCACCATCGTGGCCGCGGAGCTCGGTGCGCAGCTGCGGACGACGTCCGGGCCGGCCATCGAGCGGGCCGGCGACCTGGCCGCCATCCTGACCGGACTCCAGCGCGGGGACGTCCTGTTCATCGACGAGATCCATCGCCTGTCGCACGTCGTCGAGGAGGTCCTCTACCCGGCGATGGAGGACTTCGCGCTCGACATCGTGCTGGGCAAGGGGCCGGGCGCGCGAACCGTGCGGCTCCAGATCGAGCCGGTCACGATCATCGGGGCCACGACCCGGGTGGGGAGCATCACCGGGCCGCTTCGCGACCGGTTCGGGGTCACCCATCGGCTCGACTACTACACCGATGCGGACCTGGTCACGATCCTCCACCGCAGCGCCGGCATCCTGGAGATTCCGCTCGACGACGACGCGGCCGAGCTGATCGCCCGCCGCAGCCGGGGCACGCCGCGGATCGCGAACCGTCTGCTGAAGCGGGTGCGCGACTACGCCCAGGTCCGCGGCGACGAGGACGGCAAAGCCACGTCCGCCGCCTCCGAGGCCGCGCTCGACCTGCTGGACATCGACGAGCGCGGGTTGGACGCGCTGGACCGCCAGCTCCTCACCGCCATGGCCGAGCACCACGGCTGGCGGGCCGGTCGGCCTCCAGACCATGGCCGCCACCATCAGCGAGCCGGTCGAGACGATCGAGGACGTGGTCGAGCCATACCTCATCCAGGTCGGCCTGCTGGCCCGGACCTCGCGCGGCCGGCTGCTGACCCCCACCGCCTGGGCCCACCTCGGCCTGACACCACCATCGAATGCGGCCACGGTGACGGCCCCCCAGCCGGGCCTCTTCGACTGATTTTTGGGGCGCTCCCGCACGATCTGGTGCGGTTTGGAGCGGTCGCGCAGAAAACGGACGAAACCACGTTCGGGCGGCGCTACGATCCGGCTCCGGGTCGCGTCACGCACCCAGCCCTTGGTGCGGCGGCGATCCAGGGAGCGAGGAGGGCCCCCCTAGCGTGGATTCGTTCTTCAAGTTCACGGAACGGGGTACGAACGTCGGCACCGAGATCCGGGCCGGCGTTACCACTTTCCTGGTGATGGTCTACATCGTGGCGCTCAACCCGGCGATCATCGCCGGGCCGATGGGCCTCGACCCGGTGGCGGTGGCAGCCGGGACCGCGCTCGTGGCCGGGGTCATGACCCTGGCCATGGGCCTCATCACCAACTACCCATTCGCCCTGGCTGCCGGACTCGGACTGAACGCGGCGGTCGCGTTCGGCCTGGTGCTCGGCCTTGGCATGACGGCGGCCCAGGCAATGGGCGTGATCGTCATCGAGGGTCTCATCATCTCGCTGCTGGTCATCGTCGGCCTCCGCGAGGCGATCATGAACGCGGTGCCGCTCGGCCTGAAGCGGGCCATCGGCGTCGGCATCGGCCTGTTCATCCTGTTCATCGGCTTCTGGGATGGCGGGCATGATCGTTGGCGTGACTCCGGAGTTCGCTCCGCCGCCGCCACCGCTCGCGTTCCAGTTCCCGACCGATACGGCCGACTTCGTGTTCCTGACCGGCCTGCTGCTGACCTTCGCGCTCTGGGCCCTCAAGGTCCGGGGAGCGCTGATCATCAGCATCGCCGCCACCACGGTGCTGGCCATCGCGACCGGGGTGCAGACGATCCCCGATGAATTCGTCTGGACGCCGAGCTTCAGCACCCTGGGACTCGGTCTCCAGGACATCCCGGGGATCTTCACGATCGAGGCCGGCGTGCTGGCCGCGGTCCTGGCGATCTTCACCATCATGCTGAGTGACTTCTTCGACACGATGGGCACCGTGACCGGCATCTCCGCCGAGGCGGGCCTGGCCGAGGAAGACGGCTCGGTTCCCGGTGTCGGGCGTGTGCTCCTGATCGACGGCCTGGCGGCCGCTGTTGGTGGCGCGGCCGGCGTCAGCTCGAACACGACGCTACATCGAGAGTGCGGCCGGAGTTGGTGACGGCGGACGGACCGGACTGACCGCCATCGTCGTCGGCCTGCTGTTCCTCGCCGCGATCTTCCTGGCACCGATCGTCCAGATCATCCCGCTGGTGGCCACGGCGCCGGCCCTGGTCCTGGTCGGGTACTTGATGTTCACCCAGGTCGGCGAGATCGACGTCCGGGACATCTACATCGGTCTCCCGGCGTTGCTGATCATGATCCTGATGCCGTTGACCTTCACGATCACCATCGGCATCGGCGCTGGTCTCGTCGTGTGGGTCTTCCTCAAGGTCGTCGGGCGCCAGTCCGCGAGACGTCCACTGGCTGATGTGGATCGTCTTCCTCGCGTTCCTCGTCTACTTCGCCCAGGCGCTCATCCAGCAGTACCTCTAGCGCCTGCCCTCAAACCGATGACGCCCGGCCGGGCCATCCGGCCGGGCGTCGTGCTTCTCTGCCGGCGTTGCACGGACTAGCCTTCCGGCGTGACCGATCCGACCGCCGCGCCTCCGGGTCGACGACTTCGACTACGAGCTGCCGACCGAGGCGGTCGCCCAGTCGCCGGCCGAGCCGCGAGACGCCAGCCGCCTGCTGGTCCTCGACCGCGCGACCTCGACGCCCGGGCAGCCGGCCGCTGACCGAGGCGCGGTTCGCGGACATCGGTCGGTGGCTGAAGCCGGGTGACCTTCTGGTCGTCAACGACAGCCGCGTCCTGCGAGCCCGCCTCCGCGGACGGCGATCCGGTGGGGGAGCGGCCGAGGTCCTGCTCCTCCGCCCGCTGCCCGACGGCCAGTGGGAGGCCCTCGTCCGGCCGGGTCGCCGCCTGCCACCGGGCGCATCGGTCCAGCTGCACGAACGGCGACACCATGACCGTCGGCGAGGCGGTGGGGGAGGGGATCCGGGCGGTGACCCTGCCCCGCGACCCGATCGAGCTGATGGACGCGATGCGGGCGAGATGCCGCTCCCGCCGTACATCACCGCCCGCGAGGCGCCCGACGAGCGGTACCAGACGGTCTACGCCGAGCCGCCCGGGGTCGGCGGCGGCCCCGACGGCCGGCCTCCATTTCACGCCGCGCCTCCTCGACGAGCTGGCGCAGGCCGGCGTCGAGCGCGCGGCGGTGACCCTCCACGTCGGGCTGGACACCTTCCAGCCGCTGGACGGCACGTTCGTCGACGAGCACCGGATCCATCGCGAGTGGTACGTCGTGCCGCGCGGCGACCCAATCGGCCATCGTCCGGACCAAGGCCGATGGCGGGCGGGTGGTGGCGGTCGGGACCACGACCGACCCGGGTCCTGGAGACGCTGGCCCAGACCGGCGACCCGCAGGGCTGGACCGACCTGTACATCGTCCCGCCCCACGCGTATCGGTCGGTGGATGCGCTGATCACGAACTTCCATCTGCCGCGCAGCTCGCTGCTGCTGCTGGTGACCGCCTTCGTCCAGGACGGGATGCGCGGGCACGGACCCACTCGACGCGCGCGACACGCTGCTGGCCGCCTATCGGTCCGCGCTGGCGAGCGGCTTCCGCTTCTACTCGTTCGGCGACGCGATGCTCATCACCTGAGCCGAGCCCCGGGTCACGGCCCGGCGGCTATCCTCGGCCCGTGCCGCCGCCCATCACGCTTCAGTGCTGCGCCCACGGGCATCGGTCGTGCCCGGCTGGGGCGGCTCGAGACCGCGCACGGGGCCGTCGACACGCCCCAGTTCATGCCGGTCGGCACCCAGGCGACGGTCAAGGCGGTCACGCCCGCGCGACCTCCGCGACGGCGGGAACGACCATCCTGCTGGCCAACACCTACCACCTCGTCGCTCCGGCCGGGCGAGGAGCGGATTGCGCGGCTGGGCGGTCTCCACACCTTCATGGCCTGGGACGGACCGATCCTGACCGACTCCGGCGGCTACCAGGTCTTCAGCCTCGGCCACCTGCGAACCGTGGACGACGACGGGGTGACGTTCGCCTCGCACCTCGATGGATCGGTCGTGCGCCTCACCCCTGAGCGCGCGATCGCCATCCAGGAGGCGCTCGGCAGTGACATCGCCATGGTCCTGGACCACCTGGTCGGCGCCGATGCATCGGACGCGACGTCGTGGCTGACGCCGCGCAGCGAACGCACGCGTGGGCGGCCCGCTCGCTCGATGCCCGACAGCGGCCGGAGCAGGCCGTGTTCGGAATCGTCCAGGGCGGGGTCGGATCGGACGCGCGGCAGGCAATCGGCCGCGCGCCATCGCCGAGCTGCCGTTCGACGGCATCGCCATCGGCGGCCTGTCGGTGGGGGAGTCGAAGGCCGCGATGGCCGCTGCCCTCGACGCTGTCGCCGAGGCGCTGGGCGACGACCCGCGCCCGCGCTACCTGATGGGCGTTGGCTCGCCGGAGGATTTCTTCGTGGCCATCGAGCAGGGCGTGGACCTGTTCGACTGCGTCCTGCCCACCCGGCTGGCCCGCCACGGGCAGCTGTGGACGTCCGAAGGACGCCTCCGGCTGGCCAATGCCGCGGTCCAGGACGACGCCCGACCGGTGGATCCGGCGTGCGGCTGCGAGACCTGCCGCGACTACTCGCGGGCCTACCTCGCCCACCTGTTCCGGGCCGGGGAGCTGCTCGTCCATCGGCTCACCTCGGTCCATAACCTCACCTATACTCTCGACCTGATGCGGGCCATCCGCCAGGCGCTCACGGATGGCGGCTACGAGGCCCTTCGCGACCGCGTGACAGGCCAGTTCGCGGCTCCGGACGACGACCCGCAATCAACCAGTAACGAACCGATACAGGACGCTGTCCCAGACTGATCCTGCGTCGGACATCACAGGGACGAGTGACACGCCGATGGGCAATCGAGACCGCCCCAAGAAGCAGCCGAAGCGCCCGAAGAAAGGACAAGGCCCACAAGGCCGCGCCGCCGATGGTCTACGAGCCAACGACGGTGGAGGTCATCAAGCCAAACCGCAAGCCGCGCGACGAACCCGACGCCGGGTGACCCGCGAAGCCACCCGAGCAGACAGGAAGGAGCCCGGACAGCGCATGGACGCCACGGCGGCCGCCCCCAAGACCAAGGCCAACGGGGAGAAGACCACGGCCAACGGCGAGCGCGCACGCGCAGTCGATGCCGCCATCCTCCAGATCGAGAAGCAGTTCGGGCAGGGCTCGATCATGCGGCTCGGCGACCCGGGCGCCCGGATGGCGGTCGACGTCATCCCGACCGGCTCCATCGCCCTCGACCTCGCACTCGGCGTCGGTGGCGTGCCGCGCGGCCGGATCACGGAGATCTTCGGCCCCGAGTCCAGCGGCAAGACGACGCTCTGCTACCACATCGCCGCCAACGCCCAGCGCAACGGCGGCATCGTGGCCTTCATCGACGCCGAACACGCCCTGGATCCGGGCTACGCCAAGAACCTGGGCGTCAACGTGGACGAGCTGCTGGTGTCACAGCCGGACACCGGCGAGCAGGCGCTCGAGATCGCCGAGACCCTGATCCGCAGCAGCGGGGTGGACGTCGTCATCGTCGACTCGGTGGCGGCGCTCGTGCCGCGGGCCGAGATCGAGGGGGAGATGGGGGACTCCTTCGTCGGCCTCCAGGCCCGGCTCATGAGCCAGGCCCTCCGCAAGCTGACCGGTGCGGTGAGCCGCTCGAACACGGCCCTCGTCTTCACCAACCAGCTGCGCGAGAAGATCGGCGTGATGTTCGGCAACCCCGAGACGACGCCCGGCGGGCGCGCCCTGAAGTTCTACGCCTCGATCCGGATGGACATTCGCCGCATCGAGACCCTGAAGAACGGGACCGATGCGTTCGGCAGCCGAACCCGGGTCAAGGTCGTGAAGAACAAGGTCGCTTCGCCGTTCCGGATCGCCGAGTTCGACATCCTCTACAACGAGGGCATCAGCCGCGAGGGCGGGCTGCTCGACGTCGGGATCGCATCGGGCGTGCTGTCGAAGACCGGCGCGTGGTTCAACTACGGCGACACCCGGCTCGGCAACGGGCGCGAAGCGGCGCGCGAGTTCCTCAAGGCCAACCCCGGCCTGGCCGATGCCATCGAGGACGAGATCCGCGGTCGGGTGGCGTCCATCACCATCGGCGATGACGGGACCGCTCCCGCGTCGGAGTCGACGACGGAGTCCGCGACACCGGTCTGACCGGGTGGCCAGGCCGCGGAAACCCCGGCGTTCGGCCTCCGAGCCCCGCCCCCCGCCGGATGCCGAGCAGGCGTTCGAGATCGCCGGCCGGTTTCTCGGAACGCGACCGCGCTCCCGCTGGGAGGTCGAGCAGCGATTGCGCCGCGCGGGGACGACCGACGACGTCATGGACGCCACCCTCGAACGGCTGGAGCGGATCGGCTTCGTGGATGACGACGGCGTTCGCTCGTTGGTGGGTCGAGCAGCGCGACCGCCACGCCCCGCG
This sequence comes from uncultured Chloroflexia bacterium, assembly GCA_963843015.1. Taxonomy (GTDB): domain Bacteria; phylum Chloroflexota; class Limnocylindria; order QHBO01; family QHBO01; genus DASTEQ01. Next base: position 53,973 of record CAWJIR010000004.1, read on the forward strand.
TGGACGCATGGCGCTCGAGACCGAGCTGCGGGCCAAACGGATCCCGCCCGATATCCTCGAGGCGCTGCGCGCCGACGCCGGGGAGCTGACGGTGACCGAGGAGGAGCGCGCGACCGCGGCGCTCGAGCGCCATCTCCATGGGCGCCCTGTCCCGACCGATCCCAAGGCGCTGCAGCGGCTCGGCATGTTCCTCGTGAGACGCGGCTTCGACCCGGGCACGGCGAAACGCGTCCTCCAGGCAGCCATCGCCGAAAGTACCAGGGCGGAAAGTACTGCCGGATGGGGTCGCTCCGCCGACGACCAGGGGTAGCCTCGCCTGCAGGTGACGAGGCGCGTCACCACAGGCGATGGCCTGAAAAAGGCAAACCCGCCGCGAGGTGGGGACGCAAAGCCAAGGGTCTCGGGCCGAACCCCGAGAAAGCCCGGCCGCCAGAACGCCCTCGCATCATTCTGTGAAGGGGAGAGTGATGCAGGCAATCAGCCCCGCAGGCGCGGATGGCGAGAGTCGATCCGACTCAGCCATCGACCGCGCCTTCGTTGTGCCCGTCGAGCCTCGCCGTGGCATTCACTGAACGGATGGAGATCCTGTTCGGCGTGTCCTGGGAATACTTCCGGTCGGGCCCTTCATCGACCGGGAGTCGGCCCTTCGGGCGTCCGAACCGCTTTGCCGTTGCGCTGACCGGCCTGGCCCTCTTCGTCTCGGCGAGTTGCACCCTCCGCGTCGTTGGGCGCGACCTACGATCCATCCACCGACCCCTACTCGATGTCCAACACGACGAGCTGGACTGGCGCTGCCGCCTGGTGGCAGGCCGGGTACACCGGAGCCGGGGTGGACGTCGCGGTGATCGACACTGGGGTCAGCCCGGTCGAGGGGCTCGCGAGCCCCGGCAAGGTCGTCTACGGCCCGGACCTGTCCCTCGAGTCGCAGTCCGATGCCTTGCGCAATTTGGACAGCAGCGGACACGGAACGTTCATGGCGGGCCTGATCGCCGGCCGGGATTCGGGACTCCAGCAACCGTATGCCGCGGCTCCTCCATCGGCCTATCGGGGCATGGCGCCCGATGCCCGCATCGTGAGCATCAAGGTCGGCGTCGCGGACGGCGGTGTCGATGTCTCGCAGGTGATCGCGGCCATCGACTGGGTCGTCCAGCATCGGTACGACAACGGCATGAACATCCGCGTCATCAACCTTTCGTATGGGACGAACTCGACCCAGGATGCGACCGTCGATCCGCTGTCGTTCGCCGCCGAGCAGGCGTGGAAGAAGGGGATCGTGGTCGTGGCGGCCGGGGGCAACGCGGGCTTCCAGAGGCACATGAACAACGCGCCAGCCCTCGCCAACCCGGCCAATGACCGCTACCTGTTGGCGGTCGGCTCGACCGACTCCCTCGCCACCGCGTGACTTCTCCGACGACATTGTCCCGGAATTCTCGCCGTGGCCGAAGCGTGGCGCGACGAGGGGTGTCGACCTGGTCGCGCCGGGCGTGCACCTTGTCAGGGCCTTCGTGTCCCGAACAGCTTCATCGACCTCAACTACCCCGCAGGGACTGCTCGGCGACCGCTTCTTCCGTGGAAGCGGCACGTCGCAGTCAGCCGCACTTGTCTCCGGCGCCGTGGCTCTCGTCCTCCAGAAGTACCCCAACGCCACGCCGGACCAGGTCAAGGCGCTGCTCATGGGCAGCGGCTACTGGCTCAACAAAGCCAAGTCGCAGGCCATCGGCGGGGGCGAGCTGCAGCTCACCACGGCGCTCACCATGACCCTGCCAGTCTCCGTGCAGATGTGGCCGTCCTCGGTCGGGACCGGATCGCTCGAGCTGGCCCGCGGCACGGACCATGTCTCCGATGACGGCGTCGTCCTTGCCGGCGAGCTGGACATCTTCGGCTTTCCGTTCAACTCGGCCGTCATGGCCGCTCCTCGAAGCCGCCGGCAACTCGTGGTCAGGCGGCGTGTGGAACGGCAACAGCTGGAGTGGGAACAGCTGGTCCGGCAACTCGTGGTCCGGCAACAGCTGGAGTGGGAACAGCTGGTCCGGCAACTCGTGGTCCGGCAACAGCTGGAGTGGGAACAGCTGGTCCGGCAACTCGTGGTCCGGCAACAGCTGGAGTGGGAACAGCTGGTCCGGCAACTCGTGGTCCGGCAACAGCTGGAGCACGGGCGGCTGGTACTAGTCGGTCAGGGCCGTGGCGCGCCGCGGCCTCCCCGGTCCCGGGCAGGTCAGGACAATTGGCGCATCGGCAGCTCACGCCGTCGCTCGCTAGGCTGAGCCCCATGCCCGCTCCTGTCGCGGGTCTGGGCCTTCGTCATCGCGATCGACGTTGCCGCGGTGGTGGTCGGCGCTGCTCGTCCTCCCCGGGCTGGAGCCCGTGGATCCGTCGTGGCAGCTGCCGTGGTTCGTCCTCGCCGCTTGGGTTCTGGGCCGCCGAGGCCCGGGTCATCCACTTCCACTTCCGCCGCGGCGCGCACACGTTCTCGCTGAATGAGCTCCCGCTCGTCATCGGGATGTTTCTCGCGCGCGCCGATGGACGTCGTCATCGCGCAGGCGGTGGGGTCCGCGGTGGCTCTCGCCTTCAACCGACGGCAACCTCCGGTCAAGCTGGCCTTCAACATCGGCTCGTTCGCCCTGGCATCGAGTATCGGGCTCGCCGTCTTCCACGCTGTCGGCTCCGGACCGCTGACCGATCCGTCCCACTGGATCGCGGCGTTCGCCGGGGCGGGGGTCGCCAACGTGGTCGGCGTCTTCGCGGTTGCGGCCGCGCTCACCGTCTCCGAAGGCAGCCTGGGGCTGCGCAAGCTGCGGCAGATGCTGGGCGTGTCGTCGGTCGTGGCCGCGACGAACACCAGCGTCGCGCTCCTGGCGGTCATCATCGTCATCGCCGACCCGCGTGCGGCGTGGCTCCTGGTCGTGCCCGTCGCCACCCTCTTCTTCGGCTATCGAGCCTTCATCGGGGCGCGGCAGCAGCACGAGTCCATGGAGCTCCTGTACGAGTCCACCCGCATCCTCCAGCGCACGCCCGGAGCTCGACTCGGCGCTCGTCCAGCTGCTGTACCACAGCCGGACGATGTTCCGTGCCGAGCGGGCGGAGATCGTCATCTTCCCGTCCGAGCCGTCGGAGGCCTACCTGGTGACCTCGGTGGCGGACGATCGGACGACGATCATGGCTCCGGGCGATGCCGCTGTCTGGAAGCCACTCCACGCCCACCTGGCCGAGCACGCGAAGGCGTTCCTCCTGAACTCCACCCCGCTCGAGCTTGGTGAGGACCGAGAGGTCCGCGACGCCATGGTCGCGCCGCTTGGGAACCGACGGGGGCATCGTCGGCGCGATGGTGGTGACCAACCGGCTCGGGGACGTGACCACCTTCACCGCGGAGGATCTCCGCCTGTACGCGACGGTCGCGAGCCACGCCGGGACGGCCCTGGAGAACGGGCAGCTGGAGCGCTCACTGACGAAGCTGTCCGTGCTGCAGGACGAGCTGAAGCACCAGGCATTCCACGACGGCCTGACCCAGCTGGCCAACCGGAGCCTGTTCCGCGAGAACGTCGATGCCCGGCTGGCCGCGACCACCCGCAGCCGGCGATCGGTCGTGATGTTCGTGGACCTCGACGATTTCAAGTTCGTGAACGACACGTACGGCCACGAGGTGGGGGACGCGATGCTGGTGGAGGTCGCGCGGCGCCTGAACCTGTGCACGCGGGGGGCCGACCTCACCGCCCGCCTGGGCGGCGACGAGTTCGCGATCCTGGTCGACGACCATGCCGACCTGTCCAACGCGGAGCACATCGCGCAGCGGGTCACCGACTCGATCGGCCAGCCATTCCTGATCGGCGACATCCAGACCCATGTCACCGCCAGCATCGGGATTGCAGCCGGTCGGCAAGGGACCACGGCCGAAGACCTCCTCCGCCAGGCCGATATCGCGATGTACAGCGCCAAGGCAGCCGGCAAGGGTCGCTGGGCGGTCTACAAGGCCTCGATGCTGAAAGGCGTCCGATCCCGGCACGACGCCGGCGAGGAGCTGCGCCGCGCGGTCGACCTGGGCGAGTTCGAGCTCCGCTACCAGCCGGTCGTCTCGCTCGAGTCGGGGGCCATCGTCGGCGCCGAGGCGCTGCTCCGCTGGAATCATCCCACCCGCGGCGAGGTCGAACCCGATGAGTTCATCGGTGCCGCCGAGGACGGCGCGATCATCGTGCCCATCGGCCGCTGGGTGCTGGACGAGGCGTGTCGCCAGGCGGTCCGCTGGGGATCGGGGGACGGATCGGGTGCGCCGTGGGTGGCGGTCAACCTGTCAGCGCGTCAGCTGCTCCACCCGACCCTCCTCGACGACGTCCGAGGCACCATCGCCCGGTCCGGCCTGGCGCCGGCCCGCATGGTGCTGGAGGTGACCGAGAGCGTGCTGCTGCACGACGCGGAGGCGGCGATCGCCGTCATCAGCGACCTGCGCAGGCTGGGCATCCGAGTTGCCCTCGATGACTTTGGGACAGGGTTCTCGTCGCTCAGCTACCTCCATCGGTTCCCCATCGACATCCTGAAGATCGGCCCCGGCTTCGTCGGGGTGGGGGATCGGAGCGACACCCGTTGGATCCTGACCGATGCGATCATCTCGCTCGGCAAGGCGCTCGGACACCAGGTCGTCGCCGAGGGGGTCGAGCACCGACAGCAGGTCCAGCGCCTGAAGGCAGCCGGCTGCGAGCTGGCCCAGGGCTTCTTCTTCGCTCGGCCGCTGCACGCGGACACACTCGCCACGCAGTTTGCGCATGACATGGCCCAGCGCCGCGGATCGGACCGGATGGCGCAGTCGGAGGTCTCGGCCGAGCAGGCCGCGTAGCGCGGCGCAGACGGAGCACGACCGGCCGGGTACGCTCTCGGCGATGCGCTTCGCCCTGATGACCGAGCCCCAGCAGGGACTCTCGTACGACGAGATCCTCGCCGCCGCCCGGACCGCGGAAGCGGCCGGGCTGGAGGCGTTTTTCCGCTCGGACCACTACTCGAGCTTCCCCGGCGCCCCCGACAACCCCACGACCGATGCGTGGGCCACCCTCGCCGGGCTCGCTCGCGAGACATCGACCATTCGCCTCGGAACCCTGGTGTCGCCGGTGACCTTTCGCAACCCCGGCAACCTGGCCAAGCTGGCGGCCACCGTCGACGAGATGAGCGGCGGGCGGGTGGAGGTTGGCCTCGGGGCGGGATGGAATGATCGGGAGCACGCCGCCTACGGCCTCCCATACCCGGATCTGCCCGAGCGCTACGACATGCTGGAGGAGGAGCTGACCATCTTCCACGGGCTGTGGACCGAACCCGATGGCTGGTCCTTCCGCGGGGACCACTGGCAGGTGGAGGACGCGCTGTTTCGGCCCCGGCCGACCGGTTCTGGGCGGCGGCATCCGCACCTCCTCCTCGGCGGTGAGGGTGGCCCGCGTCAGGCTCGGCTGGTCGCGACCTGGGCCGACGAGTTCAACCGCACCTCGGCCTCGCCCACGAACGTCCGCCCGTCGTACGAACGAGTTCGCACCGCATGCGAGGCCATCGGTCGGGATCCGGGCCGAGGTCACGATGTCGGCCATGGTCGGGGTGCTCGTCGCGGATACGCCAACAGGAGCTCCAGGAGCGGGTCGGCGCCCAGCTGGCGGCGTTCGGATCGGACGCCGCCGGCGACGGCGAGGCATGGCTGGCGGAGCGCCGCGGGCGCTGGATCATCGGCACCCCGGACGAGGCCCACGAGCAGATCCGGCGTTTCGAGGAGGGCGGCGTCGAGCGGATCATGCTCCAGGACTTCCTGCCCCGCGACCTCGACATGATCCGGCTGCTGGGCCGCATCGCAGCGGCCTGAGCACGCCAGGCGACCTGGCTGGCCGGTTGGAGTAGAGTACCCGCCACCGATCGTCGGACCTGACTCCGACCATCGGTTTGACAGACCGTTAACGCGGGCCCCGGCCGGGCACGCCTGGACCTGAGACCTCGCTCCTGAGATGGAGGAGCCATGCCTGAAACCATGGCCGTGGTCGCCATTGCGGTGATCTCCGGCATCCTCGGCTTGATCCTCGGGTATGTCACGCGCCGGGTGTGGACGGCCACCAAGATCCGAAACGCCGAGTCGTATGCCGAGCGACTGGTATCCGACGCCCGAACCCAGCAGAAGGAGATCGTCCTCGAGGGCAAGGACGAGGTCCTCCAGTCCCAGCGGGCGTCCGAAGAAGAGGCCCGCGAGCGTCGGGCCGATCTCCAGCGCCAGGAGCGCCTCCTGCTGGACCGATCCGAGATTCTCGACCGCAAGTCCGAGGCCCTCGACCGGCGGGAGGCAATGGCCGAGGAGCGAGTCGCCGAGGCCGAGGCCGAGAAGGCCCGCCTGACTGCCCTCCGCGACCAGCAGCTGACCTCGCTCGAGCAGATCGGCGGCCTGTCGGCGGCCGAGGCGCGCCACACGCTGATCCGCGAAATCGAGGAGGAGGCCCAGGCCGAGGCCGCGCATCGGGTGCGCGACATCGAGCGCCACGCGCTCGAGGATGGGGAGGAGCGGTCGCGGCGGATCCTCACCACCGTCATGCAGCGAATGGCCGCGGACCACACGTCCGAGGCGACGGTCACCGTCGTCCATCTGCCCACCGACGAGATGAAAGGCCGGATCATCGGCCGGGAAGGGCCGGAACATCCGGGCCCTCGAGCAGGCGACCGGGGTGGATCTCATCATCGACGACACGCCCGAGGCCGTGGTCCTGTCCGGCTTCGACCCGGTTCGCCGGGAAGTGGCCCGCATGGCACTCACCAAGCTCATCGCCGACGGCCGGATTCATCCCGGCCGAATCGAGGAAACGGTGGCCAAGAGCCGGCAGGAGATCGAGGTCGTCATGCGCCAGGCGGGGGAGCAGGCTGCGTACGACGCCGGCGTGCCCGGCCTCCACGCCGAGCTCATCCGTCTCCTGGGCCGGCTGAAATACCGGACCAGCTACGGCCAGAACGTGCTGAACCACTGCATCGAGACCGCCCACCTGGCCGGGATGCTGGCCGCGGAGCTGGGCGCCAACGTGAACGAGGCCAAGCGCGGCGGACTGCTCCACGACATCGGGAAGGCGGTCGACCACGAGGTCGAGGGGCCGCATGCCCAGATCGGCGCCGACATCGCCGCCCGCTTCGGCGTCCCGCCCATCGTCTGCAACGCCATCGCCGCCCACCACCAGGAGGTCGACCAGGAATCGATCGAGGCGACCGTGGTCCAGATCGCGGATGCCATCAGTGCCTCGCGGCCCGGTGCTCGGGGTGAGGCCCTCGATGGCTACATCAAGCGCCTCGACGACCTGCAGCAGATCGCCCTGAGCTTCCCCGGCGTCGAGCGCTGCTACGCGATCCAGGCCGGACGCGAGGTCCGGATCCTCGTCCACCCCGAGGAGATCGACGACACGGCCTCGTCGCGGCTGGCCCGCGACGTCGTGCGCAAGATCGAGGAGCAGCTCCAGTACCCGGGCCAGATCAAGGTCACCGTCATCCGCGAGACGCGCGCCGTGGACTACGCCCGATGACCGACCGCGCCGCGACGATGCGGTGCCTGCTCATCGGCGACATCATCGGCAAACCGGGCCGGCTGGCCGTCGGACATGCGCTGCCCGACCTCCGCCGCGAGCTCGACGTGGACTTCGTCATCGCCAACGGCGAGAACGTGGCCAATGGCGCGGGCCTGACCCCCTCGCTGGCGGACGAGCTCCTGGCGTCGGGGATCGACGTCATCACCAGCGGCAACCACATCTGGGACAAGCGCGAGATCTACGACTACCTCGACACCGACGTGCCGGTTCTCCGCCCGGCCAACTATCCCGACGACGCGCCCGGTCGGGGCTGGCTCATCGCCCGCCTGGCCGACGGGACCGAGGTCGCGGTCATCAACCTCATGGGCCGGGTCTACATGAACCAGCTCGACTCGCCGTTCATCTGGGCCGACAACCTGCTCGACGGGGTGGGGGAGCCATTGCCGTTGCTCCGGTTCGTCGACTTCCATTGCGAGCTGACCTCGGAGAAGAACGCCATGGGCTGGCACCTCGACGGTCGGGTGACCGCCGTGGTGGGCACCCACACCCACGTCCCGACGGCCGATGCCAAGGTCCTGCCCCAGGGGACGGCCTACCTCAGCGACGTGGGCATGACCGGTCCACGCGACTCGGTCATCGGCTTCCGGCTCGACACCGTCCTGCCCCGCTTCCTCCGCCACCTGCCCACCCGCTTCGAGGTCGCCGAGGGGCCGGTGAACCTGAACGCCGCGCTGATCGAGGCCGATCGGGCCACCGGCCGGGCCAACAGCATTCAGCTCATCCAGCGCCTCGTCGAGGTCTGACCGATCTGACCGAGCTGCCCACCCGCGCACGGACCCGGCGCGCACCGAGGCCGTCGCCGTTGGCGGCGGTGGTGGGACCCACTGCGACGGGCAAGACCGATCTCTCGCTGGCGCTCACGGACATCATCAGCTGCGAGATCCTGGTCGCCGACTCGCGTCAGGTGTACCGCGGCCTCGACGTCGGGACCGCCAAGGTCGGTGCCGCTGGCCGAAAGCGGGTTCCTCACCACCTGCTGGATCTCGTCGAACCGGGCGAGCCGTTCACGGTCGCGGATTGGGCGGGGCGGGCTCGGGACGCTCGTCCCCGAGGTCGGCGCATCGAGCCCACCTGCCGTTGGTCGTGGGCGGGACGGGCCTGTACGTCACCGCCCTGGTCGACGGTTTCGACTTCGCCTCGCAGCCGTGGAGCCCCGAAGTCAGGGAGCGGCTCGCCGACGAGCTCGAGACCGAGGGCCTGATCGTCCTGGCCGAGCGACTGGCGCGACTCGATCCGGCGAGCGCGGCCCGGACCGATCTCCGGAACCCGCGCCGCGTTCTCCGCGCCCTGGAACGGGCGGAGCTCGTCGGAAGCCTGGCCGCGGATTCGGTCGGCGCGAAGCCATACCCCGGGCGCCTGGCCCTCATCGGTCTGACGAGACCCCTGGCCGTGCTGGACAGACGGATCGGGGAGCGGGCCGCGGCGATGTTCGCCGGCGGCATCCTCGAGGAGACGCGCGCCCTCCTCGAGCGCGATCTCGACCCGGCGACGCCGGCGCTGACCGGTCATGGCTACGCGGAGGCCGCCCGACACCTGGCGGGGGAGTGGAGCCTCGAGGAGGCGATCGCCGTCACCGGGCGCCGGGTCCGCCGCTACGCCCGCCGCCAGCTGAGCTGGTTCCGGCGCGACCGGCGCATCGTCTGGCTCGACGCCGCGGACCGCCCGGCCGACGATCCCCCGCTCGTCCGGCAGGGGAGTGATCTCCTCCGCCGCCTGACCCTGGGCTAGCATGGCCGCGATATGAGCCGATCCGGGACCCGCACGGTCGAGGTTGCCCCGCCGGTCGAACGCGCCTTCCTCGTCGCGATCGAGCCACCGGCTGTCGAGCGCTGGTCGGTCGAGCGTCGCCTGGCAGAGCTCGGGTCGCTCGCCGCCGCCGCCGGGGCCGAGGTCGTGGGCTGGACCAGCCAGAAGCGCACCCATCCCGATCCGACCTGGTACCTCGGCAAGGGGCGCGCCGCCGACCTGGCCGACGAGAAGGCGATGACCGGGTTCAGCGTCCTCGTCGTCGATGACGAGCTGAGCCCGGCTCAGCAACGGAACCTCGAGAAGCTGATCGACGGCAAGGTGGTCGACCGGAGCGCCCTGATCCTCGACATCTTCGCCCGCCATGCGCGGACGAAGGAGGGCCGGCTCCAGGTGGAGCTCGCGCAGCTCGAGTACCACCTCCCGCGGCTGACGCGGATGTGGACCCACCTGTCGCGCACCGCGGGCGGAATCGGCGCCCGCGGCCCCGGTGAGAGCCAGCTCGAGACGGACCGCCGCCGGATTCGCGAGAAGATCCATCGGCTCCGCGACGAGATCGGCGAGGTCAAGCGCCACCGTGCCACGGCCGGCCGGCGGCGGGATCGGTCCGAGGTGCCGGTCGTCGCGCTGGTGGGCTACACCAACGCCGGCAAGTCCACCCTCCTCAACGCGCTGACCGATGCCGACGCGTTCGTGGCCGACATGCCGTTCGCGACCCTCGATCCCACCTCGCGCCGGATCACGCTCGAGTCGCACCGCCAGGTCGTCCTGACCGACACGGTGGGCTTCATCAACAAGCTGCCGCACGACCTGGTCGACGCCTTCCGCGCCACGCTGGAGGAGGTCCTGCGGGCCGATCTGCTGCTCGAGGTGGTGGACGCCTCCGATCCGGACTTCATCGCCCAGCAGGAGACGGTTCGGACCGTCCTGGGCGAGCTCGGAGCGGGCGACAAGCCCCGGATCCGGGTCTTCAACAAGCTCGATCGGCTGAACGGCGCGGTCGCAACGGCCGGCCCGCAGCCGTCAGATGACGACGTGGCCTATGTCAGCGCCCTGAGCGGGGATGGCCTGCCGGCCCTTCGCGAGCGGATCGCGGCTGCCCTGCGAGGGCGCCTGGTGCCGGTCGATGCGGTCGTGCCGTACCCGCGGGCCGAGCTTCTCGCGCGAGCGCGCAGCGCAGGCGAAGTCACGGAGCGGTTCACCGATGACGGCGTGCGGATCGTCGGGCACCTGCCCGAGTCGCTGGCCGGTGAGGTCCAGGCGGCCGCCGGGACATCGATACCGCCGACGCAGCGTCGACGGTCCGTGGCTAGCGGCTGACCACTCCGCGCTGCGCGACGGGAGCCTGCGGAACCCGAGCCCCGCGCCGCTCGTGGCGGACCAGGAGCTCGACGCCGATGACGGCCCATCCGCCGGAGAGCACGAGCAGCATTCCGTAGGCGCCCACCAGGCGGGCGACGTCGGTGCCGCCCGTGGCGCCGATCGCGATACCGATGACGCCAACGAGCAGGCCGATCCAGCCGGCCACGCGCAGCGCCTCACGTCGTTTCTGCATGCCGCGGAAACTACGGCGACCCCAGTTCACGGTCGATGACTCCTTCAGGTGAGGCCGCCCAGTCCAATAGTCCCCCGGTGCCTGAATAGCACTTCCGCAAATGGAGGTTATGTTGCGTTAGGCACGAGTTGACTGGGCGACCCGACTCAGAGGCAGTCGTTGACGATGGTCCTCCCAAAGATCCAGCGTTCGATGTAGATGTCGAGACAGTCGGCCGGCTCGTCCGGGTAATCAGCGGACACGCGGACACGGGTGACCGGCAGCGCGGAGAGGCCCTCCTCGTGAAGCGCCTCCTCGCGCCACAGCTGCTGGCACGTGGTTCGTCAACCTGCACACAGTCGACGCGGAATGGTCCGTTCAGCGTCGGGTAGACGACGCCGATGACGAGCAGGGCGCCAGCGACGAGGACGAGCGGCAGAAACGCCCTGGCACACGGCGTTACTCGCGGGGCCTAATCGCCGTTGGGGATCTGGACGCCGAGGGTGATGGCGGCGGCGATGGCGGCCACGGCGAGGGCGAGTGATTCGGTCGGATCGATCGCTGCGTCGCCGCCGAGGGCCTGGAAGATCTCCCAGGGCAGAGCCGCGAAGATGACCGGCGCGACCGTCCAGGCCATGACCAGGGCGGTGGGCGCGACGGCGCCGGGAAGGTTCAGGGCACGGGTCGCGACGCCGGTGAGGAGGCCCAGGAAGGCCGCCAGCAGCAGGATCAGGATGACCGCGGGCTCCGGCGGCCGCTCCGGAGCCCTCGACCAGCCGGACGAGGCCCTGCTGAACGACGGCCACGACCGGCCGCCAGCAGGATCGTGAGCAGGACGGCCCGGGCGCCTCTCAAAGGATGCCCTCCCCCGCCTGCTCCTCGAGGATTTCGGCGATCCGGGCCGCGATCTTGTGGCTGGAGCCGATCCCGAGCGTGACGACGGCCTCACCCGGCCGGAGCTTGTAGCCGACGTAGTCGCCGGTCTCGGCCACGCTCCCCGCCGCGATACGCGGGCACCGCCGACACCCGCTCGATGGCATCGGCCAGCTCCTCGGCGCTCACGATGGAGGTGTCCGGGTCACGCGCCGCGAAAACATCGGCTACGACCACCTCATCGGCTGATCTGAAGGCTGAGGCGTACTCGTCGAACATCGCGCGCGTCCGTGCGAACGTGTGCGGCTCGATCACGGCCCACAGCCGTCGGTCTCCGACCCGCTGCCGGGCGCCCTCCAGCGCGGCCCGCACCTCGGTCGGATGGTGCGCGTAGTCGTCGAACACGAGCACCCCGGCAGTATCCGCGATCAGCTCCAGCCTCCGGGAGGCCCCGCTGAAGCCCTCCAGAGCCTCCTGGAGGGTCTCGGGACCGATTCCCAGCTCGTGGCCCATGACGAGCGCACCGACCGCGTTGAGCACGTTGTGCGCGCCGGCCAGGCGCGATCGGTATCGCCGGCCGAACAGGTCGAAGCTCGTGCCGTCGTGGTCAAAGGTGACGTTGGCGGCTGCGATATCGGTACCCGGCCCGTATTCGACCAGGCGACCGTCCCAGCCCTCGAGCCGGGTCAGGACCGCTTCGGTGCCCGTCATCCCCGGCCAGGGCCACCAGGAGCTTGCCGCCGACCAGCTCGTGGCTGCTCATCCCGCCCAGGAAGCGGACGAACATGTCGTACACCGCGTCGGTGTCGGCGAAGACGTCGGGGTGATCCATCTCGATGGTCGTCAGCAGGACCGCGGACGGGTGGAGGTGGAGGAAGTTGCCGTCGTACTCGTCGGCCTCGGCGACGAACTCCAGTCCCCCACCGGAGCGCGCCGAGGCGCCCCAGGCCGGGATCATGCGCGCCAACTTCGACCGTCGGGTCGTGGCCGGCGGCGACGAGCAGGTGGCCGAGGAGCGCGGTGGCGGTCGACTTGCCGTGGGTGCCGGCGACAGCCACCCCAGCCGACCCCGCTCCCCCATCAGCTCGCCCAGCAGGGCCTGCCAGGCGACCACCGCGATGCCGCGCTCGCGAGCGGCGGCCAGCTCGGGCAGGTCCGGCTGCAGACGCAGTGCGGCGCTGACCGCCACGCGGTCCACCCCCTCGAGGTGGCTCGCGATCGTGGCCGGTGAGGACCGAGACTCCGGCGTCGGGCAGGGGCGCGGTGTATTCCGACGGTCCGGCCGCATCGCAGCCATCCACGCGGGCTCCGGCGTGAGCGGCCAGCAGAGCGGTTCCGGCGGCCCCGGCACCCGCGATGCCGATGACGTGGATTCGCTCACCGGCAGCGACCATCAGCCGGCGTGGATCTCCCGGCGGGCCAGCTCCAGGGCGGCCAACGCGGCCGCGGCCTTGTTGCCGTCCCGGTCATGGGTGAACACGTGGCGTTCGACGGTGGCCGGGTGGCCCGCGCGAGAGGCAGCCACGAAGTGGAGGCCGACGGGCTTGTCCGCTCCCCCGCCATCCGGTCCGGCAATCCCGGTCACGGCCACGCCCAGGTCGGCGTCGAACCGTCCTCGGACGCCCTTCGGCCATGGCCGCGGCCACCGGCTCGCTGACCGCGCCGTGGGCGACGAGCATCTCCTGGTCAACTCCGAGCTCGAGCTCCTTGGCCAGGTTCGAGTACGCGATCACGCCACCGAGGTAGTAGCGGCTGGCGCCCGGCACCATCGTGATCGCGTGGCCGATGAGCCCCGCCGTCGACGACTCGGCGGTGACGAACGTCCACTCGGCGGCCACAAGCGCCTCCCCCAGCCGGGCCGCGGCCGATTCGAGATCGGTCTCGGCAGGGCCGCTCATCGGTAGTTGATGAACTGGAGGGCGACCGGGTAGTCGAGCGCGCGCAGATCGGTGATCACCGCCTGCAGCTCGTCCTTCTTGGGCGAGATGACCCGCAGGGTGTCGCCCTGGATCGAGACCTTGACCTTCGGGAAGTGGTCGCGGACGTGCTTCGACAGCTCCTTGGCCTGGTCGGCGGTCAGGCCGCGCTTCAGCCCGATGACCTGGCGGACCGTCCCGCCGGCCGCCGGCTCGAGCTTCCCCCAGTCGAAGATCTTCAGACTGAGGCCGCGCTTGACGGCTTTGGACTGGACGAGATCCTTGACCGCCGCGGCGCGGAAGTCGTCATCGGCGATCAGGGTGATCTCGGTCTTGCCCAGCTCGAGGGCGGACTTGCTGCCCTTGAAGTCATACCGGGTGGCGATCTCACGGCGCACCTGGTCGAGGGCGTTCACCAGCTCCTGCTGGTCGAAGTCGCTCACCACGTCGAACGAGAAGTCGGCCATCGCCCTAATGCTAGCCGCCCGGCACGAGGGCGCGGATCGCCCACTCGACGGTGGACCCGGCCGCACCCATGGGCGAGATGACGTAGCCGTTCAGGACGAGGTGGACGAGCCCGGCGTCGCCCGCCCGGAGGCGGATCCGCTCGTCGGCGCTCAATGTGATCTGCGGTGCCGGCGTCCTGGTCCAGGCCCGACACACCGGCCCGAGGAACCCCGTCCTCGTCCAGCTCCAGGTAGGTGGCCCCGTCTCGGACCTCCAGCGTCCCCGAAAGGCCGGCGGCGGACACCACCGTCACGCGGCGGACGGTCTCGACCGGGGCGACGGCGCTGGGCGCCGGGGCGGGCAGCCGCGGCCGCCGAGGCGCTGACCCGGAGCTCCCAGGTGCCGATGCCCAGCGACAGCGGCACGCTGAAGGCTCCCGCCAGGTCGGCACTGACCGATATCGGCTCGGGCGCGGTCGGGCTCCACGGAGGGACGGCCACCGGCTGGCCGGCCAGGTTGAGGACCTCGAAGCTGGGAGTCGGCGCACCGATGAGGGCGGCCCGGACCGTGACCGCGGCACCGGGCGCAACGGTCCCAGCGACCGTCACCGCCGCCGGAGATGACCGGCATCGGCTTCCGGCGAGCTCAGGTTCGGGGCACCGCCCGGCAACGGTGTGGCCGAATCCAGGCTGACCGTGATCGTGCGGCTGACCGGGCTCGATTGGCGGCCGGTGAGCGGGTCGGTGGCGACCAGGGTGATGACGTTCGAGCCGGGCAGGAGCTCGACCCGGATCGAGAACGCGCCGCTGGCCGACGCGGTGGCGGTCGGGTTCTCGCGGAGGCCATCGACGGTGATCTGGGCGTCCGGCACCGTCTCGCCGCGCAGGACGTAGGAGGTGCCGGCATAGGCCGCGAGGTCCGAGGCGGGATCGGTCAGGGTCAGCTCCGGCGTGCCGGCGAAGGTCAGGAACTGGTAGCCGAGATACGACGACGAAGGCCAGGACCAGCAGCAGGAGGCCGCCGCGGACCAGGCGCGAGGTCGTGACCAGGGTCGTCCCCCGCGGCTCGACCGTCTTGGCCGTGGGATCGGTGATGATCGGGCGGGCCTTGTCGATCGGGTTCGCCTCGAGGTCGTACAGGTCGAGGCACCACTCGGGGTCGAGGCCGAGGTACTGGGCGTAGTTGCGGATGAAGCCGCGGGTGTAGACCGCGCTCGGGAGATCTCGGTAGTCACCCGCCTCGAGGGCGGTCAGGTAGCGGGCGCGAATCCGGGTGTCGCGCTCAGCGCGGGCGATGTCCCAGCGTTTCCCCTCGCGGGCCGCCCGGAGCGTCTGCCCCAGGGACCGGCCGCCATGGGTCATGTCTCATCCTCACCCGGACCGATCTCCCCGCCCCACCCGTCAGGCGTGATGAGCACCTCGCGGAAGCGGCTCCCGTCGGCCGGGCCGACGATGCCGCGGTCCTCCATCTGGTCGAGGATCCGCGCCGCGCGGGCGTAGCCGACGCGCAGCCGGCGCTGGAGGAGCGACGCCGATGCCTTGTCCGAGCGGCGGACGATGTCGACCGCCTGGCGGAGCAGCGGGTCGGCATCCGCTTCGTCCTCGGTTCCATCGCCGCTGCGGCCGTCGCGGCGCGCGGCGGTGATCTCGGTCCGGTAGCGCGGCGCCCCCTGGCCCTTCCAGAAGCGGGCCAGGCGCCTCGATCTCCGGGTCGGTGACGAGCACGCCCTGAAGCCGCACCGCGCGCGGCGCGTCGATGGGCAGGTACAGCATGTCGCCGCGACCCAGCAGGTCCTCGGCGCCGGTGGCGTCGAGGATGGTGCGGCTGTCGACGCCGCTGGTCATGGCGAACGCGATCCGCGACGGGATGTTGGCCTTGATCAGGCCGGTCACGACCTGGACCGATGGGCGCTGGGTGGCGACGACGAGGTGGATGCCGGTCGCGCGGGCCAGCTGGGCGATGCGGGTGATCGTGGCCTCGACCTCGTAGGCGCTCATCATCATGAGGTCCGCCAGCTCGTCGATGACGACCACGATGTACGGCATCCGCGGCTCGTCCGCGCGGATCTCGGCGTTGTAGCCGGCGATGTTGCGCACGCCGCGCTGGGCGAACTCGTGGTATCGGCTCTCCATCGTGCCGACCGTCCACTTCAGGGCGTTGACCGCCTTCTCGGTGTCGACGATGACCTCGGTCAGGAGGTGCGGGAGGCCGCGGTACTGGGCCAGCTCGACGCGCTTGGGGTCGATCAGGATGAGCTTCACCTCGTCGGGCTTGGCGCGCATCACGAGCGAGCAGATGAGCGCGTTCACGCACACGCTCTTGCCCGATCCGGTGGCGCCGGCGATGAGCAGGTGCGGCATGCGACCGAGGTCGGCGGCGACCGGCTGGCCGGCCACGTCCTGGCCCAGGGCGAAGGCCAGCTCGCCTTCGCTGGCGAGCGCCTGGAGGACCTTCGAGCCGAGCACCTCCTTCAGGGTGACGAGGTCGAACGCCGCGTTCGGGATCTCGATCCCGACGAACGGCTCGCCGGGGATCGGCGCCTGGATCCGGATCGAGCGGGCGGACAGGGCGAGGGCGAGGTTGTCGGCCAGTCCCTGGATCCGCGACAGCTTGATCCCCGGCTCGACGTCGAGCGCGTACTGGGTGACGACCGGGCCTTCCTGGATGCGCGCCACCTTGACCCCGATGTCGAAGCTGGCCAGGGTGGCCTTGATCAGCTGGCCCTTGGCGGTGAGGTCCATCTGGGCCGGACCGTTGCCGGGCGCATCGGTCAGCAGGGTCAGGTCCGGGCAGGACCCAGTCCTGGGCCGGCCGCCTCGAGCGCGGCGTCAACCGCTTCCCGCTCCCCCACCTCGGCCAGGTGGGCTTCCTCGATGGACTCGATCTCCTCCTCCGTCGCGGGCGGCGGGCTGACGATGGGCACCGCGACCCCGCTGGCGGCCGTGGCGCCAGCGGCCATGGGAGCGGGCTCGGCGCGCTGCCGGCGCAGGATCAACGGCGGTGGTTCTCGGGACCGGTCGGCCGTGGACGGTGACACGCCCGGCTTCGTGGACGCTCCCGCGCTCGCCGCCGCGGCCGCGGTGGCGGGGCCAACTTCGGTCTGGCGACGCGACCACGCGGTGAACACGTCACCGATGGTCATGTTGAAGAACAGCAGGAAGCCGACCACCAGGAGCAGGAACAGGACGATGGCCGCGCCGGTCATGCCCAGCAGCAGCACCAGCGGCGCGCACACCAGCGTCCCGATGACCCCTCCCCCATCGCCCGGCGGCGACCGTCGATCCCGGGCCGCCGACCGCGAGCTGGAACAGGCCCAGCAGCGACAGGCGTGACGATGCCCACGCCGAGGGCCGAGATGAGCCGCTCGGTGGGGACGCTCCGCATCCAGAGCAGGAGCGCCGCCAGCAGGAGCAGGGCGGGGGCGAAGTAGATCCCCCATCCGAGCAGGGTCTCGAGGAAGTTGCGCCACAGCGCGATGCCGGCCGCCTCGTCGGGTGTCAGCACGGCCAGGAGCGACACCAGGGCCAGGATGACGAGCACGACCGCGCCCACCTCGCGGACGACGCGGCGCGTGATCCGGATGCCGGTGTTCGCCGCCTTCCGGGCCCGCTTCTGGCGCCGCGAGCGGCTCCTCGCCTTGGCCATCGGTCTCAGACCTCGAGCACGATGGGCAGGATCATCGGTCGGCGGTGGGTCTTCTCGTAGAAGAAGCGGCTCAGGACGTCGTGGATCTTGGCCTTCAGGTAGCCCGGTTCGGCCCGCTGTCCCTCGCCGGTCTGCTGCAGCGCCGAGGCGAGATGGGCGCGCGCCTCCTCGAGCAGCGGGTCGTCGGGGTCGGACAGGAACCCGCGGCCGGTGAGGTCGGGACCGCTCACCGGCCGGCCGGTGGCCGAGGCCACGGTGAGCGCCACGGTCACCACCCCGTCCATGGCCAGCGCCCGACGGTCGCGGAGGATGACGCCGTCCACGCCGTCCACCGCCGACAGGCCATCGACCAGGACCGCGCCGGCCTGGCACGCTGCCCGCCAATCGGGCCCGCTGCCCGTCGAACTCGACCACCTGCCCATTCTGCAGGACGAAGATGCGGTCGACGGCCACGCCCGCGCCCTCGGCCAGCAGGGCGTGCTGGACGAGCATCCGGTACTCGCCATGGACCGGGATGAAGTGGCGCGGCTTGGCCAGGCCGAGCATGAGCTTGAGCTCCTCGCGCGAGCCGTGGCCCGAGACGTGGCAGTGGGTCATCGGCTCGTAGTGGACCATCGCCCCTTCCTTGAACAGGTTGTCGATGGTCCGGGCGACCGCCTCCTCGTTGCCGGGGATGGGCGAGGCGGACAGGATGACCGTGTCGCCGGGCACGACCGTGATGTTCCGATGGTCGCGGTTGCTCATCCGGGTCAGCCCGGACATCGGCTCGCCCTGGGAGCCGGTGGTGACGACCATCAGCTCGGTCGGCTTCAGCCGCTGGAGCTGGTCCTTGCCCACGACCGTGCCGTCGCGCCCGTCGAGGTAGCCCAGCTCGGTGGCGATGGCCGCGTTCTGCTCCATGCTGCGGCCGATGAGGACGACCTTGCGACCGTGCTCGGCGGCGGCATCGATGGCCTGCTGGACGCGACCGATGTTCGAGGCGAAGGTCGCCATGATGACCCGGCCCTGGGCCGCGCCGATCAGCTGGCGGAGCGACTCCCCGACCGTGGCCTCCGACAGGGTGTAGCCCTCGCGCTCGGCGCGGGTGGAGTCGGACAGGAGGAAGTCCACGCCCTGCTTCCCCCACTCGGCGATGAGCCCCAGGTCGGCCCGCGTCCCGTCCGGCGGGGTGTGGTCGAACTTGAAGTCGCCGGTGTGGATGACCGTCCCACGAGCGTGGTGGATGGCGAAGCCCACGCCGCCGGGAATCGAGTGGTTGACCCGGAACGGGGTGATCGCGGAACGCGCCGACCGCGAACTCGACCCCCGGCTCGACCACGTTGAGGGTGCGTCGCGCCCAGGAGCTTGTGCTCCTTGAGCTTGCCGGTGACCAGGCCGATGGTCAGCTTGGTGGCATAGATCGGGGTGCCGCTGATCCGCGGCAGGACGTACGGCAGGCCGCCGGTATGGTCCTCGTGGCCGTGGGTCAGGATGATGCCGCGCACCGCGTCGCGGCGCTCGGCGAGATAGGTCGCGTCGGGCACGACCAGGTCGATGCCGAGCATGTCGGGATCAGGGAAGGCCAGGCCACAGTCGACGACGAGATCTCGTCGTCGGCCTCGATGGCGGTGATGTTCTTGCCGACCTCGCCGACGCCGCCCAGCGGAATGATGCGGAGGGTTCCTGCCATTCAGGTCCTTTCAGAATTCAGAACAGAGTCATCTGTTGATCGTCGTCATGTGCCGCCGGGAGTGGCGACTCGCCCGGACCCATCGGCTGCACCGGGACCCATCGGGTCGGATTCTGACGGTCCGGGGTCGGCCTGTTCGGCCGCGAGGGCCTCACGCGCCTCCAAGAGCGCGGCCGGCAGGGCCCGGAAGTCCCGGGCCAATGTCTCGCGCAGGGCCGTGGCCCGCAGCGCGGCAGCGGGATGGTACATCGGCAGCACAAACCGGCCGCCCGGCTCGGCGGAGGCGGCCGTGCACCTCGGAGATGCGCGCCCCGGGCAGGTAGCGCTGGAGTGAATACCGGCCCAGGGTCACGATCAGGACCGGGTCCAGCGCCCGCTCCTGGCGGTCGAGGTACGGGCGAGCAGGCGCTGATCTCGGTCGGCTCCGGGTCGCGGTTGCCGGGCGGCCGGCACTTCACCACGTTCGTGATGAACACGTCGTGCCGCTGCCAGCCGATGGTCGCCAGCATCTCCTCGAGGAGCTGCCCGGCGGCGCCCACGAACGGGCGCCCGGTGGCGTCCTCGCGCTGGCCGGGCCCCTCCCCCACCAGCAGCACGTCGCTGATCGCGATTCCCCTCCCCCGGGACGGCCAGCGTGCGGCCGGTCGCCAGGGGACAGCGGGTACAGGCCCGCACCTCGGCCGCGACGGCGGCGAGATCGGCCTCCCCGCTCATGCGGGGATCGTCCGGCGCCTAGTCGCGCTCCGCGCCGGCACCTGCTCGCGGCACCGGCGGGGGCTCCGGTGCGGGCCATGTGCCGCTCCATCGCGGCGCGGCGGCTCAGGTTGACGCGACCCATGCGGTCGATCTCGGTCACGACCACCATCAGCTCATCGCCGATGGTCACCACGTCCTCGACCCGAGCCACGCGGTAGTCGGCCAGCTGGCTGATGTGGACCAGCCCCTCCTTGCCGGGCAGGATCTCGACGAAGGCCCCGAAGTTCATGATCCGGGTGACCTTGCCGAGGTACTCCTTGCCGACCTCGACGTCGCGGGTCAGGCCCTCGATCCAGCGCACGGCCTTCTCGGCCGCCTCGCCGTCCACGGCGGCAATCTGGATCGTGCCGTCGTCCTCGACGTTGATCTGGGTCCCGGTCTCGGCCGTGATCTGGCGGATCACCTTGCCGCCGGCGCCGATGACGTCGCGGATCTTGTCGACCGGGATCTTGATGGTCGTGATCCGTGGCGCGTACGGGCTCAGCTCCGAGCGGCTGGCGCTGATGACCTCGGTCATCTTGCCCAGGATGAACAGCCGCGCCGTGCGGGCCTGCTCCAGGGCATCGCGGAGGATTTCCGGCGTGATGCCGGCCACCTTGATGTCCATCTGGAGCGCGGTCACGCCCTCGGCGGTGCCGGCCACCTTGAAGTCCATGTCGCCGTACGCGTCTTCCTTGCCGGTGATATCGGTCAGGACCGCGTAGCGGTTGGTGTCCGGGTCGGTGATGAGGCCCATCGCCGCACCGGCCACCGGCGCCGAGATCGGCACACCGGCGTCCATCAGGGACAGCGTGCTGCCGCAGGTGCTGGCCATGGAGGTCGACCCGTTGGACGAGACGACCTCGCTGACGACGCGGATGACGTACGGGAACTCGTCGACGGTCGGCAGGACCGGCATCAGCGCCCGCTCGGCGAGCGCACCGTGGCCGATCTCGCGCCGGCCGGGTCCCCGCATCGGCTCGCGACTCGCCCACCGAGTACGGCGGGAAGTTGTAGTGGTGCAGGTACCGCTTCTCGGTCTCCGGCGAGATGGTGTCCAGGCGCTGGACGTCGCTCGACGGTCCGAGGGTGGCGATCGACAGGGCCTGGGTCTGGCCGCGGGTGAACAGGCCCGAGCCATGGGTCCGGGGCAGGACGCCCACCTCGACCGAGATCGGCCGGATGGTCGTCGTGTCGCGGCCGTCGATGCGGATGTTCTCCGACAGGACCAGCTCGCGGACGGTGGCCTTGGTCAGGACGTCCATGAGGGCGGAGCCGATGCCGTGGCGGCGCCGGACGTCCTCGAGGGCCTGGCCCTGCTCGGCGCGGTTGTACGCCTCCTTGCCCCGTCGAACCTCGTCGGCGATGTCGGCGCGGATGGCGTCCAGCCGCTCGACGAGGTTGCCGGTCAGGCTGATGAACAGCTCGGCGGTGGCCTCCGCGTCGGGCATCGCCCGATGAGCGGCGGCATGGTCCTTGCCGAAGATGAAGCGCATGAGGTCGGCGAGCTTGTAGCCGCCGGCATCGGGGTACAGCTGGTAGGCCAGCTCGAGCGTGTCATAGACCGCGCTCGGCTCCCAGTTCACGTCGTTCGGGAGGTGACGGAGCACGAACGGCAGGTCGAACCCGACGTTGTGGGCAACCACCGGGGCGGTGCCCACCCACTCGACGAACTTCGGGAGCACCTCGGCCGCGGTTGTGCGCGGAAGAGACGTCCTCATCGGTCAGGCCGTGGACCTGGTGACCGATGATCGAGCGCCCGGGGTTGACGAGCGATTCGAACCGATCGACCACCGCGCCGTCGCGCACGCGCAGGGCGGCGATGTCCACGATGTAGCCGTTCTCCGGCTTCATGGCCGTGGTCTCGACGTCGAGGATCACGAACTCGGCGCCCTTGGTGCTGAGCGCCTTGCCGAGCTTGACGATCGAGTCCGCCTTGGGGCCGAGGAACGGGGTCCGCTTCGGCGTCCCGGAGCTGGTGACCAGCTTCTCCTGGAGCTCGATCGACTTCTGGAGCTCGCCATGGCCCCAGGTGATGGCGTCGAGCATGACGGTCTCGGGCAGGATCTTGGCCCCGGCCTCGACCATCATGATCGCGTCGCGGGTGCCGGCCACGACCAGGTCCAGCTCACTCTCCTCGAGCTGGCTGGTGGTCGGGTTGGCCACGAACTGGCCGTCGATGCGGCCGACGCGCACCGCGCCGACCGGGCCGAGGAACGGGATGCCGCTCACCGAGAGCGCCGCCGAAGCGCCGTTCACGGCGAGGATGTCCGGGTCGTTCTCCTGGTCGGCCGACAGGACGGTCAGGACGACCTGGACGTCGTTCTTGTAGCCCTTCGGGAACAGGGGCCGAATCGGCCGGTCGGTGAGGCGCATGGCCAGGATGGCCGCCTCCGACGGGCGCGACTCGCGCTTGATGAAGCCGCCGGGGATCTTGCCCGCGGCGTACATCCGCTCCTCGTAGTCCACGGTGAGCGGGAAGAAGTCGATCCCCTCGCGGGGCTCGGATGAGACGGCGGTGGCCAGGACGACGGTGTCGCCATAGCGGAGCACTACTGCTCCATCCGCCTGCTCGGCGAGCTTGCCCGTCTCCATGGACAGGGTCTGCCCGCCGATTTCGGTTTCAACTTTGATAGCCAAGAGTTTCCTCCAGTGTGTGGACCCTTCCGGCGCGGCCGACCCATTCGGGGTGGCGCGGCACGGACGGGGTGCGTCGCTGTGGACGCGAAACAGGTGAAACCCGGCTGAGCCGGGTCAATGGGTTGGTGACGTTACCGTCGCAGGCCGAGTCGGCCGATCACCGCGCGATAGCGGTCCACGTCCGTACGGACGAGATAGGCCAGGAGTCGGCGTCGCTGCCCGACGAGCTTCAGGAGCCCGCGGCGCGAGGCATTGTCGTTGGGATAGCTGCGCAGATGATCCGTCAGTGACTTGATGCGCTCGGTCAGGAGCGCGATCTGCACCTCGGGCGAACCGGTGTCGCCGTCGTGGGTGGCAAAGTCAGTGGCGACCGCGACCTTCGTTGCCGGGTCGAGCGGCACTCATTCCTCCAATTTCAAACGTCTCTGGTCCGGCGCATCGTATCAGAGGACCGGGATCAGCGCCGCCCGCGCCTCCACCTCATCGCGTTGCATCTGCGCCACGAGATCACTGACCGATGCGAACTCGCGCTCCTCCCGGAGGCGCGTCGACGAGCTCGACACGGAGCTCCTGGTCATACAAATCGCCGTCCCAGTCGAGCAGGTGGGCTTCAAAGACGACGTCGCCATCGGTATGAAACACGGGTCGGCGGCCGACGCTGATCAACGCCGGCTGACCGATGGCCCACCCGGCGTAGATGCCCAGCGACGGGAGTGCCGGGCGGTAGTCGAAGCGGAGGTTGGCGGTCGGATACCCGAGCTCGCGGCCCCGGCCGTCGCCGCGGACGACGGTCCCGGTCACGGCCGGCGACCGGCCCAGGAGACGCGCGGCGGTCGCCACGTCACCGGCGGCCAGTGCTGCGCGGATCCGGCTCGACGAGATCGGGCCGTCGTCGAGCTCGGGCTCGATGATGACGACCTCGAAGCCACGTTCGGCGCCGATCTCGGCAAGCCGCTCGGGAGTGCCCGCCCGATCCCGACCAAAGGCGCTTTCAGGAGTCATGACCACCGCCACGGGCGTGATGCCGGGTGCCAGCCGCTCGAGGAATGTCTCGGCCGGGAGATCGCGGACGTTCGGCGTCAAACATGACCGCGACGGGCTCGACGCCCGCGTCAGCGATGCGATGCAGGTTCTCCGCCAGCGGGGCGAGCCGATCGACCGTGTGCTCGGGGCGGATGACCTCGATCGGCGGCGGGTCGAAGACGATGGCGACCGGTCGCGCGCCGCGGGCCGCAGCCGCTTCCCGTGTAGCCGACAGGAGGGTCTGGTGGCCGCGATGGACGCCGTCGAACACGCCCAGCGCCACGGCCGCGGGGCCGATCGACAGGCGGGCGACCTCCTCGAGCGTCAGCTGCGCTCGGCGTCGCGAGGCTCTTCATGCGGCCTTCGACCAGGACGGTCCGGGGATGGAGTTGGCCGTCATGCAGCTCCCCGATGCCGAGCAGCCCGGACGGCCCGTGGACCTGGGCTCGGCCGCTCCCCGGCCAGGTTGATCTCGGCACCGTGGATGAATCGGCCCGCCTGATCCGCGTCCAGCGTGACCGTCTCCAGGGTGAGCAGCTGCTCGACCGGGATCAATGCCTCGTCCAGGCGGCCGGCGGCGGCCAGCGCCTCGAGCTCGTCCGGCGAGCGCCCGTCTGCGGCGGACAGTCCGGCGGCGGCCGTCCGGCGCAGGGCGTGGAGATAGCCGCCGCACCCGAGCCGCTCCCCGAGGTCGCGGGCGAGCGAACGGATGTACGTCCCCGGACCGGTCTCGATGTCGAGGCGGACGTCCAGCCACCCATCACCGGGACTCGCGTCCAGCAACCGGATCTCGTGGACGGTGACCTCGCGCGGCGGAAGGTCCAGCGCAGAGCCCTCGCGTGCGGCCTGGTACGCCTTGACGCCGCCGGACTTGCGCGCGGAGAACGCCGGCGGCCGCTGCGCGATCGTGCCCACGAACTCGGGGAGCACCGCCCGCACCGCGTCCTCGCCGGGCGGCTCGCTCCCCCGTTCGATCGGTCCCTCGCCGTCATCGGTCTGTGACCGGAAGCCCAGCCGAACGACCGCGTCGTACCGCTTGCGGCCACCGGTCAGCTCCTGGCTCAGGCGGGTGGCCGGGCCGACCAGGATCGGCAGCACGCCCGAGGCCAGCGGATCGAGCGTCCCCGCGTGCCCGATCCGGCGCAGCCCGGTCAGCCGCCGGGCAAGGCCGACCATGTCATGCGAGGTGGGGCCGACCGGCTTGTCGAGGTTAATGACGCCGATCATCGGCGCGGGCGAGCTCGCGCTCGCATTCGGCGAGAACCTGCGTCCGCGCCTCGGCGATGGGCGCCGCCACGGTGCAGCCGGCCGCTCGGGCATGGCCACCCCCACCAAAGACCGATGCGATGGCCACCGCGTCGGCCGCGGCGGAGGTCCGGACGCTGACCCGGGTCTGGGCGGCGCCCTGCTCCTTGAAGAGCAGGACGATGTCCGCCTCGCGCGACAGGCTCAGCAGGTCGATGAACCCCTCCGATGCCTCGCGGGTGGCACCGGTTTCCGCGAGCATGGCCTCGGTCAGCGCGGCGTGGACGACCCGGCCGCCGGCCGCGAACTCGACGCCGCCCAGGATCTTCCCCCACACCGCGATCGTGGTGTTGGGCTTGTCGGCGTAGATCGCGCGGTTGATGGCCGCCAGCGACGCCCCCGCCTCGACCAGGGACGCAGCGGCGCGGAGCGTGCGCGGGGTGACATTCGAGTGGGCGAACGTGTGGGTGTCATTGACGATTCCCGCCAGGAGTGCGGTGGCGAGGTCGGGGTTGAGCTCCATCCCCAGCTCCGGGAGCAGGAGCGTCACCATCTCGCACGTCGAGGCGGCCTCGGGATCGACGAGGTTCACCGCGCCGAACCCGGGGTTGCTGACGTGGTGGTCGATGTTCACGATCCTGGCCCGCTCGAGCCACGCCGCGTGCTCGGTGGCGATCGCCCCGGTCCGGGCCAGGTCGCCGGAGTCCACGATGACCGCGACGTCCGGCTCGAAACCAGGCGCGGACCGCGACCTCGGCGACGCGTGGCAGGAACTGGAGGTACGTCGGCACGGGATCGGCCATCACGATCTCGGTCGGGATGCCGAGCCGCTCCCCCACCATCCCGATGGCCAGCGCCGCCCCCAGGGTGTCGGCGTCGGGGTTCTCGTGACCGATGACCGTGATCCGCTCGGCTCCGCGGATGGCGTCCACGACCTCCTTCATCGGTCCTCATCCTTGTCGGCGTCGAGGTCACGGATGATGCGCAGCACGTTGTCCCCGCTGGCGATGGACTCATCGGCGCGAAACTCGAGGCGCGGCACCTTCCGGATCGTGAGTCGCTCGCCGAGCCGGTGGCGAAGCCAGCCGGCGGCATCGGTCAGGGCCTTGACCGTGGTCACCTGGTCGGCATCGGGGCCGTAGACCGAGACCCACACCTGGGCCAGGGTCAGGTCAGGCGTGGTGTGGACCCGGGTGACGGTTGCGAAGCCGACTCGCGGGTCGGCCATCTCGCGCTGAAAGATCTGCATCAGCTCGGCGCGGATCTGGCTGTCGAGCCGATCGGTGCGCTGGCTCAGGCCGAACCCTCCGAGACCATCTGGAAGCACTCGATCACGTCACCCTCGGCGAAGTCCGGCGAGCCGGCCAGGCCGATGCCGCACTCGAAGCCGGACGCCACCTCGCGCACGTCGTCCTTGAAGCGGCGGAGGGACTCGATGCGGGACTCGACGATCAGCTGGCCTCCACGCATGAGGCGCGCCTGGCCACCGCGCACCATCCGGCCGTCGAGGACGTACGACCCGGCGATCGTGCCCGCCTTGCCGGCCTTGATCAGCTGGCGGACCTCGGCGTGGCCCTCGATCTGCTCGATGAGCTTGGGTGTCAGGAGGCCCTGGAGCGCGAGCTGGATGTCATCGGTCAGCTTGTAGATGACCTCGTACAGGCGGACGTCCACGCCGGAAGCCTCGACCGCTCGCTCGGCGCCGGGGTCGAGCTTGGTGTTGAAGCCCACGACCACCGCCTGCGAGGCGGCGGCGAGCAGGACGTCGGACTCGTTGATGTCGCCGGCTCCCTCGCTGAGGATGTTGATCCGGGTCTCGGTCGTGCTCAGCGCATCGAGGGCGTGGCGGATGGCGCCCAGCGAGCCCTGGACGTCGGTCTTCAGGATGACCCGCAGCTCCTTGACCTCCGAGGCCTGGATCTGGGCACTGATGTCCTCCAGGCTGGCGGCACCGGAGCTCGCCGCATGGCGCTCGACGGCCTCGGCCGCGTCGCGAGCGGCCTTCTCGTCGGCCACGACCCGCAGCTGGTCGCCGGCCTCGGGCAGGTCCTGGAGGCCGAGGATCTCGACCGCGGTCGCGGGCTCCGCCAGCTTCACTCGGCGGCCGGCAGCGTTCTGGAGGGCACGGACGCGACCGGAGGTCTTGCCCACGGTCACGATGTCGCCGACCTTCAGCGTGCCGTTCTGGACCAGGACGGTGGCCACGTTGCCGCGGCCCTTGTCGACCTTGGACTCGATGATCGTGCCGTACGCCTCGCGATCCGGGTTGGCCTTCAGGTCCTGGAGGTCAGCCACCAGGCCGATCACCTCCAGCAGGTCGTCGATCCCGGTCTTCTGCTTGGCCGACACCCCCACCGAGGGAATGTCGCCGCCGTACTCCTCGATCAGGACGCCGTTCTCGGACAGCTCCTGCTTGACCCGGTCCGGGTTGGCGTCGGGCTTGTCGATCTTGTTGATGGCCACGATCATCGGGACGCGGGCGGCGCGGACGTGATCGATCGCCTCCTTGGTCTGGGGCATGACCCCGTCATCGGCGGCCACCACGATGACCGCGATGTCGGTCACCTGGGCGCCGCGGGCCCGCATGGCGGTGAACGCCTCGTGACCGGGCGTGTCGAGGAAGACGATCCGCCGCTCCCCGTGGACCGCCTCCGAGGCGCCGATGTGCTGGGTGATGCCGCCCGACTCGCCGCGAGGCGACGGCCGTGTCGCGGATGGCGTCGAGCAGGCTCGTCTTGCCGTGGTCGACGTGGCCCATGATCGTCACGATCGGGGCACGGGTGATGAGGTCGGCGGGATCATCCGCGCCCCACGGCGTGATGCGGACGCCATCTTCGGCGGCGCCGGGAGCCACCAGATCGGGTGCCTCACCGTTTCCGCCCGCTCCGCCGCCCTTGGGGATGAGCTCCATGCCCATCTCGGCGGCCACCAGGGACGCCGTGTCGTAGTCGATGGACTGGTTGATGGTCGCGAAGATCCCGTTCCGGATCAGCTCGCTGATGACCGATGCGGTGCTGACCCCCAGGGCTGCCGCAAGATCCTGGACGACGACCGTGGAGCCGATCTCCACCGGCGCCGTCGGGCGGGCGCAGGGTCGCGGTCTCTGCCGCCGCGGCCGCTGCCGCTGCGTTGGACTCGCGCCGCTTCGGCGGGCGTGGGCCGCGCCGGTTCTGGGTGTACCTACGCGGTGGCATGCGTCACCTCGATGCCGAGCGCGCGGGCAATGGCCTTCTCGCGACCGGGATTCGCCTGGCAGGCCGGATCGGCGCAGACGTAGGTGCCGCGTCCGGGCATGCGTCCACTGGCGTCGAGCATCGTCGTGCCATCCGCCAGGCGGACGACCCGCTGCATCTCGCGCTTGGTGCGCACCGTGCGGCAGACCGCACACGTGCGCTGCGGCTGGTGATCAGGCCGGCGTTTCGGCATCGGCGACCTCCGCAAGCTTCCGCGCCATCATCGGTGGCGATGCGCGTCGATCGCGTGCCCCCGGCCCCGGCCGCCGCCACGCCCGCGTCGGAGCGGATGTCGATCCGCCAGCCGGTCAGCTTGGCCGCCAGACGGGCGTTCTGTCCCTCCCGACCGATGGCCAGCGAGAGCTGTCGCTCGGGGACGATCACGTTCGCGATGCGGTGCTCCTCGTCGATCCGGACCTCGATGACCTCCGCCGGCGAGAGGGCCTCGGCCACGAACTGGGCGGCGTCCTCGTTCCACAGCACGACGTCGACCTTCTCGCCGTTCAGCTCGGCGACGATGGCCTGGATCCGGGTCCCGCGCTGCCCGACCGCGGCGCCCTTGGCGTCCACGCCGGGCTGGCGGCTCTCGACGGCCACCTTCGAGCGGCTGCCGGCCTCGCGGGCGATGCCGCGGATGACGACCGAGCCGTTGTAGATCTCGGGGATCTCCATCTCCATCAGTCGCCGCAGGAACCCGCGATGGGTGCGGCTCACGACCAGGACCGGTCCACGCGTCGTCCGCCGGACCTCGAGCACGAAGACCTTCAGGTGCTGGCCGATGCGGTAGTGCTCCCCGGGCAGCTGCTCGCTGACCGACAGCACCGCTTCCACGCCGCGGCTCATGTCGAGCACGACGGCCGACTCGGTGGTGCGGGTCACGACCCCGGTCAGGATCTCGCCTTCGCGGCTGACGTACTGGTGGTAGACGACGTCCCGCTCCGCCTCGCGGAGACGCTGGCGGTAGACCTGGCCCGCGGTCTGGGCCGCGATCCGGCCGAGCTGCTGCTGGGTCACGTTCTCCGGGACCCGAACCCGGCTGCCGACCCCGGCGCCCTCCTCGATCGCGACCGCTTCGGCCACGGTCTTCTGGAGCTCGGGATCGGTCACCTCTTCGCTGCCCGGCGACGACTTCGTACTCGCGGAAGACGCTGATCTCGCCCGTCTCGGGGTCGATCTTGACCACGACGTTCTCGGGCGCCTCGGCGTTGCGCCGATAGGCCGATTCAATCGCCTGCTCGAGCGTCTGGAGCAGGATTTCCTGGGGAACGCCCTTCTCGGCGTTCAGCTGCAGCAGGGCGCCAATGAAGTCGCGGTTCACGCTGGCACCTCCCTGCCGGATCAATAACAGAACGTGGGTTGGCAGACCGACCCACGTTCAGAATCAAGTGCTTATCGGTTTGGTCCGCACCGGTCGCTAGACCGCTCCCCGATGGCGCCGAGGCGACCGCCGAGGAGGTGCGAGCAGCGGGACAGAAGGCGTACGTCGCGCAGCTCGACACCAGCGACCTACCGAGCTGCGGCGATGTCGTGGACGACCTCGCCGAGCAGCTCGGCGGATTGGATGTGTTCGTCAACAACGCCGGAATGGGCGCCGCCAAGCTGCTCTTGGATACTTCGTACGACGACTGGCGCAAGATCGTCGCCGTTGATCTTGACGGGGCCTTTGTCTGCCTGCAGCGCGCGGCCCGTCGGATGGTTTCGGTTGGCGCGGGCGGCCGGCTGATCGCGGTGACCAGCGTGCACGAGCACCAGCCGCGTGTCGGCTCGGGCGCCTACGATGCCGCCAAACATGGGCTCGGCGGGCTGATGAAGACATTCGCCCTGGAGCTGGGCCGCTACGGGATCACGTCCAACTCGGTTGCTCCGGGCGAGATCGCGCCGCCCATGACCGGTCAGGAGGATGAGGATCCGTCAGCGCAGGAACGACCCGGCATTCCGCTGCGCCGACCGGGTGATGCACGCGAGATCGCGGCTGTCATCGCTTTCCTGGCGAGCCCGAAGGCTGCGTACGTCAACGGCGCATCCTGGGTCGTCGACGGCGGCATGCTGCAGATGGGACCGCAGGGTGGCTCCCATATCGAGAGCGACGACTGGCGCGCTCCCTGACAGACGGCATGGGCGATTCTTCGTTGTCGTGATCAATCCAGCACCGTAGTCGGTGGCAAATTGATCACGATCCTCGGTAAGAACTAACTGCGTCGAGCGCTCGTATGATCTCGAGTGCGGCGCGAACCAAGGCGAGGTTGTCGGGCGCGATTGAGCCGTCGGGCAGCTCGAGGGTGTCTTCCAATCCGATCCGGGTGGCCAATCCACGTTCCACGGCGTACCGAAGTGCTGGCCAGCAGCTACTGCCTTCACCATGGAGCAGCAGCCGGACTGCTCGCGCACGCTGTCGCCAACCGCAGCCAGCAGGACGTCGGCGTTTCGGCGGCTATCGGCGGCATCGAGACCATCAGGCAGTTCGAGAAGCACTCGGAAGCAGTCGTCGCGGTGCGGCGAGGCCAACCATGCCTCGACCGCCTGCTCATGCCACAGCCCCGCTTCGACGCCGACCCCCCGCTCAAGCAGCGCTGCCGTGAGGGTTTCCGCGCCGGGTTCATGCCAGTTGACCGACGCGAAGTCAGGTAGCACCGACCAGGTACGGACCAGCGTGGCGCGTTCCTTCGGGTCGGCAACCGCCCATGCCCCGGTCGTCACGCCGAGCGGCACCGCGGGTCGTACTGATCGGGCGGCGACCAGTGCGGCTGCCAGATCATCAGCCTCCAGGGTGTCGGAGCCTGCTGGACTCTTTGCGTGGAAGTGAATCGCTCCTACGCCAGCGCTGGCGACCAACGCGACGTCTCGCGCCAGCGCCTCCGGGCCGATCGGGAGGGCTGGATGTTCCGCAGGTGCCCGAGGGCCATTCAGACAGGCTTTGAGCAGCACCTGACTGATCCTGCCAGCTTCGTCTCGCTGATCGCTGCCCGAAACCGCACTCTCGATCCGCGATCCCCATCGCATCCGCTCCGCGGGCTTGGGCAAGCTTGGACCTCGTGAGCGATCGGATCGTCCAGACGGCGCAGCGGGTTTTCGGCCATGACTCGCTGCGACCCGGCCAGTACGAGGCGGTGCGGGCGCTGCTCGACGGGCACGATGTGCTGCTGGTGCAGCCCACCGGCGGCGGCAAGTCCCTGGCATATCAGCTGCCCGCGGTGCTCATCGACGGCCCGACCTTGGTCGTCTCGCCCCTCTTGGCGCTGCAAGAAGACCAGACCAACCGGTTGGAGGAGTACGGCCGCCGGACGGTGGCGCCCGAGTCAGCTCGGCCGAGACCAAGAAGGAGCGCGATCAAGCACTGGTCGATGCGGCGGCCGGCCGAGTCGAGTTCCTCTTCCTGGCTCCCGAGCAGCTGGCCAACGACGAGGTGCGGCAAGCCGTGAATGCGATGCGGCCGACCTTGGTCGCCGTCGACGAAGCGCACTGCGTGTCGTCCTGGGGGCATGACTTCCGCCCGGACTACCTCCGCCTCGGCGAACTTCTCGAAGGCCTGGACGGCGCTCGGATCATCGCGCTGACCGCCACTGCAGCTCCGCCGGTTCGTACCGACATCATCGAAAGGCTGCAGTTGCAAGATGCCGCGATCGTGGTGGGGGGCACCGCTCGGGAGAACATCTATCTTTCCGTTTCTCGCTGCCTCGACCCATCCGACCAAGAAAAGGAGGTTCTGGAGGCGGCCACGACGACGGACGGGCCGGGCATCGTCTACGTAGCTACCCGCAAGGCCGCCGAGCACTATGCGGATGAGCTCGCAATGCGTGGCGTGCGTTCGGCCGCGTACCACGCGGGCCTCCCAAAACGCGTACGCGAGGACGTTCAGCAGCAGTTCATGGCCGGCGATGTCGACGTGATGGTTGCCACGTCAGCGTTCGGTATGGGAATCGACAAGCCGGACATCCGATTTGTCATCCATGCTCAGGCGCCAGAATCACCGGACGAGTATTACCAGCAGGTCGGCCGGGGCGGCCGCGACGGAGAGCCGGCCCTCGGCATGCTGTTCTATCGGCCCGAGGATCTCGGCCTCGCCCGATTCTTCACGACTTCGGTGCCCAAGGCCGACAATGTGACGGCTGTGCTCGGCGCCATGGCCACCGACGGCGCCGCCCCACGCGTCGAGCTCGCTGAACGGACAGGACTCAGTGTCCGCGCGGTCGGACGAATCCTCAATCTGCTGGACGAGACCGGGCAGGATGCCGACAGCTCTGCGGTGGATCAGGTGATAGCTCGCGCCGAGGCGTACCGCTCGATCCAGAAGTCGCGCATCGAGATGATGCGGGCCTATGCCGAGACGCAGCGCTGCAGGCGCCAGTTCCTGCTTCAGTACTTCGGCGAAGCCGACGCCCACATCTGCGGGGATTGCGACAACTGCCACGCCGGCACGACCACCGACGAGCCGGAGACGGCCAGTCCCTTTGCGGTCGAGCAGCGCGTCCAGCACGACACGTT
Source organism: uncultured Chloroflexia bacterium (assembly GCA_963843015.1). GTDB lineage: Bacteria > Chloroflexota > Limnocylindria > QHBO01 > QHBO01 > DASTEQ01. Next base: position 86,735 of record CAWJIR010000004.1, read on the forward strand.
CGGCTCCGGGACCGTCATGAGCGTGGACGGCGATGAGATCACGGTGCTCTTCGACGACGTCGGCTACCGGACCCTGTCCCTGCCAACAGTGCTCGAGCGTCAGCTGCTGGTCGAGGCATGACCGTAGACCCGGAGGTGCTGCCGCGTATGGACGCACCGAGCTGAAGGCCGCGCTTTTGAAGTACCTTCAGGTCGCGGAGTGGCGGGGCGGAATTCCGTCCGAATCCTGGTCACCCAAGCGCCTGGTAAGCCTCCAGATTTGGCCAGTTGCAGGTCCCGACGCGGCTGCCGGTCGGTAGGTGCTCGGAGCACTTCGACGATCCGTTTGGCCGGAACGAGCGGCAGGATCAGGTCATCGTCATCGAAGGCACTACGCCTCCGCCGCAGGCGTCGGCGGAAGCCGGCGCTCCGGCGCCGCCAACGGCGGCATCGCAGAATCGTTCGCGTATCCACCGGTCAGCCGTCTGGCGCCGAGCGGAGCGTGCATGCCGTAGCGCTCGGCGCCCACCGCCAACAGGTCCTCGGGCACGCCGGCAGCAGCCGGCCCGTGCCGTCGTGGCGAGGCATCCAGGCTCAACACACCTAAAACACGGTTTCGGTCGTCGGCGATCGGGTACCCCAGAATGTGAGCGCAAGACTCGCCGGCGTTTGAAACGCGCCCCTGAGTGGGCATGGCAGTCACAACCCCAAGCCACAGCTAAGGAGGCTCGTCATGGCAACCGGTGAGACCGGCTTCGACGATGTCACCTACGACTTGATCAGCGACCAGTACCACTCACTGAAGGCTGGCCACGACTACGGGCAATACGTCCGTGACGCGAGGAACGCAGGCCAGGACGAGATCGCCGAGCTCTTCGAGCAGGTCATGGAGGACTCTGATCGCGCCGCGCGCTGCCACAAGTTCCTTGTGCAATTGGCAGAGAGCGGTGAATCCAGCGAAGCGTTGCGGTCCTGACGCTCTAAATTCCACTAAATCGAACCCCGGCCGTTTACAACGTAAATGGCCGGGTAATGTCTGTGCGGCGCACCGATCATCGATG
>CAWJIR010000005.1:0-149413 GCA_963843015.1 uncultured Chloroflexia bacterium
GGAGAGGACGAGGTCGAAGGATTCCTCAGTGGCATCGCCGCTCCCCGGGGATTGGTGGGCAACGGTCAGCCCACCGCTCCGTCCCTGGATGTCCGTGACCTCACGGCCGAGATAGATCTCACCCGCGCCTGCAGCGACCGCGCGCGCGAGCGCCTCGTACAGCCGCTGGAATCCGCCGCCAAGGTAGCCGAGCTTGCTGGTCCGGTCGTGCACGCGTGCCCAGAACCACGGGAGCGCGATCGACTCCGCCGCGTCCCCGAACTTTGCGCCAGGAGTGGATCCCAGACGACGTCTGCCGCTCGGTCGCCCATCTGCCCCCGGATCCACCGGCTTGCGAGAACCCCTTCCAGCCGATCCGGGCCGCTGAGGGCCTTCAAATAGGCCAGTGCGATGCCCATCCGGACCCGATCCCACGGCGGCAAAGGGCGAAAACGAAGCAGCGACAACGGTGAGTCGAGCTGGTGCAATTGGCCGCCGTGGAGCACCACTGTGCGCGGGCGATGCCACTTCAGGTCGTTCCCAAGACCCAGCTCGGTGATGAGGCGGACGGCGTGGTGGTCGCTCTGGAAGAGATGGTGGTAGAACTTCTCGAGCCACGGACCTGACGCGCCTGCGGGCCGGAACCCGGCCGCGAGACCGCCTGGCACGGCTTCGCGCTCGAAGACGGATACCCGATACCCGCGCTGCCCTAATCGCAGGGCGGCCGTGAGCCCCAGTGCACCCGCCCCCAAGACAGCCACGCGACGGTTATCCAAGTTGGCATGCTCCAAAGCTTGTGATTCCGCGATCGGATGCTAGCCTCCGCCGATGGCAGGGCCGGCGCCGACGACGACCGATCGCGACCTTGAGGAAATCGATTCGGCGGCCGTCCTGTTCGGAGTCGGGCTCGCGCTCGTCGTCGGTGGCATCGTTCGCGTCCTGCCCTTTTTCGGCACCGACTTTCCGCTTAACGATGGCGGGCTGTTTGGAATCATGATCCAGGACCTGGTCGACAACGGGTTCCTGCTGCCCGTTTCGACGTCCTACAACGGGCTGGACATCCCCTTCGCGTATCCACCGCTTGCGTTCTACGTCGCAGGGTTGGGCAACGTTCTCGGTGTGCCGATCATCGATACCTTGCGCGGCGTTCCACTCCTATTCAGCCTCGCCACGATCGTCGCGGTCTACTGGCTGGCGGCCGGTGTCCTTCGCTCGCGCTCGGGGGGCGTGTTGGCTGCACTGGCGTTCGCACTTCTCCCTCGTTCGTATCTGGTGCTGATCACGGGCGGAGGCCTCACACGCGGACTTGGTTTCCTGCTTGCCATGATCAGTTTGGGACTCGCCTGGCGTCTCATGCAGAACCGCAAGCCCAGCTGGTGGGCCGCGACTGTCCTCGGCCTGGACGCTGGGCTGACGGCGCTGGCGCATCCGCAGGCGGCGGTGTTTCTCGCGACCAGCGTCATCGTCTTCCTGCCGTGGGCGGTGCACAGGCGTGTCGCGGCAGCGCGCCTCGCGTTTTCAGCCGTGATCAGTCTGCTGGTGGTGGTGGCGTGGCTCGTCCCGGTCATGGCTGTCCACGGTATCGACCCGCTGATCTCGGCAGCGCAGAGCGGCGGAAGGGGCCTGGATGGCTTGCTGCTGCTCCTTTCGCTGCGGTTCGCTGAACTTGTGGTCTTTGACGTGATCACGATTGCCGGGCTGATTGGTGCGGTCCTGGCCATCAGGCGCCGCGAGTTCATGCTCCCACTTTGGCTTGTCGCGATCTGGATCGTCGATAGCCGTGCCGGCTACACATTCGCCATGGTCCCGCTGGCCCTCCTGACCGCGTATGCGCTGCTTGGGCCTCACCAGTTCATGGCTTCCAAGCACCGGGACGAAGCCGTTCGACCACATCCGCAGACATCCGGCAGCCGCCGCCGTCACGTCGCCGTTCTCAGCGGGCTGGTCGTGGCCAACTACTACTCCGGACTCCGTCCGACCTCCCCGCTCCACGGCTTAGACACGGAGCAGCAGGCGGCCCTTCAGTGGGCAGGCGAAAACACAGCCGACGACGCTGTGTTCGCCGTGGTCACGAATGGAACCTACTGGGAAAACGATGGGGTTTCGGAGTGGTTCCCGGCGCTCACTGGCCGGCGGAGCGCCGCGACGGTGCAGGGCAACGAATGGCTCGGTCCCGAGATGTGGCAGGGCCAGCAGGAAGCCTACGACGGCCTCCAGGCCTGTGGGCGCGACGTGCTTCCGTGCGCGTTGAGTGGTCAGACTCGTATCACCTGCCGGTCACTCACGTCTTTCTGCCCAAGGGCTCGCTCCACGGACCGTCGAGCGATGCGGACTGTTGTCCAGCGCCCCGCCATAGCGTGGAACTGGTGCCGGGGGCTCGAGTGATATACGACGGGCCAGGCGCGACGGTGATTCAGCTGCCCTAGGTGCTCGCCTCCGGGTCGACCAGCAGGATGGTGGCGCCGGCTCCTCGTTGATGGGGGTGAAGGCCGGGTCGGCCAAGAGGCGCGCGCGGAGATCGGCGCAGCAATCGGCGGGCGAGTTCGGCCCGTGCAGATGGCCCTTCGGCAGATAGAGGTAGTCCGCCGGCCACTCCGCGAGCCAGTCCTCGACGCACGCGACCGGTGACTCCTGGCGGACGCAGGCCTGGAGCGTGTGGTGAGCGCTGCGGATCTCGTTGAAGTCGGCCTGGCCCAGCCACTCCGAGCCCTGGACGGTGGCCACCGAGCGGCGTGCGTCAGGAGCGGGAACCACTCCGAGTCGGGATCGCGTGGCCACACGCTGTCGGTGATGACCGCGACCGTCGCATCCGGCTGGAAGCTTGGCGGCGACCCACGCCATGGCCTCCCGGCGCTCCGCGCTCAGGGCGTGGACGGGAGCGCCGGGGTCGAGGACGGCGGCCGAGGAAACGGCCCTTCGAACAGAAGCACGCGGCGACCACGACCAACCCGAACGCGGGAACCCGCCGAACGGACGCGCTCGACTGAGCGGCGCGCTTTCGCGCCGGCGCGCATCCAGGGCCAGGACCCCGGCGCCGACGAGCAGGCCGAACGGGACCATCGCGTACTGCGGTGACAGGACGGTGGCGACGACGAACCAGAGCGGAAACAGCCACTCCGCTGGACCAGGCATACGACCGCCATGACCAGGCCCACGACGGCGAGCGGGTCGAAGAACGGGAGGCCGGTGAAGCGCGCGGACAGGATGGTCAGAAGTCCGAATCCGAGGTCCGGCCCGTTGCTCGGGACGTCGGCGAGGGCGGCCAGGCCATGGCGAGAGACGACGATGATCAGCCACGGCGCGACGACGACCAGGGCGACGCCGACCGCGGCCGCGGCGTGCACGAGGGCCTGGCGGGTTCGGCCTTCGAACAGCCAGATCAGCACCGCACTGATGGCGGGGAAGACCGCCGCTCCGGGATGGACGAGCGCGGTCAGGCCGGCGAGGAGCCCGACGCCCACGGCCCGACCGCGCGTCGGCTGGCGGACGAGGATCACGGTCTGCCACAGGGCGAGGACGGCCAGCAGCATCCCGGGCGACCGGGTGACCCCGCCGCCCTGGATCATCCAGACGTAGGAGCTGGGGGCGAGCGCGTAGGCGAGGGCCGCCACCAGTCCTCCGAGGTCGGACCGGAGCAGCTCGCGGGCCAGCAGGAAGACCGCCGGCACGATGAGGACGCTCATGACGAGCGGGAACCAGCGGAACACGTCGAACAGGTCGAAGCCGAACAGGCGTTCAGCAGGCCGACCTTGTAGAACGCCAGCGGCGGGTAGGCGAACGGCAGATCGGTCCCGTTCCAGGCGACGGTCGCCGGCAGCGCCCAGCCCGCATCCTGGATGGCCCGGGTCATGGCCAGGAACAGCCCGCCGTCGTTGACCGGGAAGTCGGACAGCGCGAGCGGGATGGCGCGGACGACCAGCCCGGCCAGCGGTGACCAGACCGATGAGCAGCCAGGTCATCCGGGCCGGCATCGGCCCGGCATCGGTCAGTCCGGCAGACATTCGGGCAGGTACAGGATCTGGGTCTCGTCGCGGAAGACCTCGCACCACTCCGTGCCGTCGGCCAGCGGCCCGTCGAGCAGGCCGCGGGTGAGGACCGCCTCCGGCGGCCAGATCATGGCCTCCACCTCGTACGAGGCGAGGAGGTCCTCCCAGCCCGGATCGGCCTCGCGGATGGCGCTGTAGTCCTCGAGGATGGCCTGGTCGTACATGTCGTTCCGCCCGTCGACGAAGACCCGGGCGCCGTCGTCGTATCCGGACCAGATGACGTAGCCGCCCCAGCCGTACTCGGCCAGGACCCGGGCATCGGGGTTCACCTCGCGAATGATCTCCATCGCCGCTTCGGGGAACTCGGACGCCACCGTCTCCTCGAGATGCGCGGCCGGCGTCTGGGGCAGGACCAGCACCGCGCTGATGACGACCACCGCGACCGCGGCGATGCCCTCCATCAGCCGTCGGACCGGCTCCTGGTTGGGGGGCACCGGCCGCGGCAGGAGGCGCGCCGGCCAGCGGGCGGCCAGGCCCATGGCCACCACCGGCACCGACCACACCGCCAGCAGCGGCGCGTTCCGGAGCGAGATGAGGCTCATCGCCACCCCGAGGATGGCCAGCGTGCCCATCCAGCCCGGCGCCCCGCCCCACACCCCCACCGCCAGCAGGGTGAGGATCAGGGTCAGGAGGCCGAGGTGGGCGGCACCGTGGAAATCGGGCGACTGCCACTCGTGGATGTTCGCCAGCCCCCAGTCGCCGGCGTCGATGTAGCGGAGCGGGTACAGGACGCCGGCCGGCCCGGCGGGGGTGAGCATGACCCCGAACAGGCAGCCGATGAAGGCGGCCGCCATCCAGTTGCGGCCGACCGGCCCGGCCATCGGCGTCCGGCCGGCGACGGTGAACAGGGCGTAGAGCGCGACCACGCCCAGGCCGACCACCCACAGGCCGTGGAGGTTGGCCCACAGGATGAACAGCGGGATGAGCCACAGCGCGCGGCGCGGCTTCGCGGCGTCGAGGCCCCACAGGAAGGTCACCAGGACCGCCATCAGCAGCCAGCTGAGGGCCTGCGGGCGGATGGTCACGTACGGGATGAACACCCAGGCGGCGAGGACGCAGGCCAGCGCCGCCGGCCGCAGCGGGACGCCGTGGCGGCGCGACCGCGAACAGGAGGATGGCGAGCAGGGCGCCCGGGATCAGCCCGAACACGATCAGCGAGAACATCACGCCCGGGCCGCTGATGAGGAGGTACATCAGCACCTCGCTCAGCCACTCGTGGAGGGTCCAGGGCTGACCGGCCCAGGTGAAGGAGAACGGGTCGGTGGTGGGCACCTGGCCGGTGTCGAGGATGAGCTGTCCCGTCCGGACGTGGGTGAAGAAGTCCGGATCGGTCAGGCCCTTGGCCAGCACGATGACGACCATGATCCCGGCCAGCCCGGCCGCGAACACGGCCGCGGTGGAGGGGAGCCTCACGAGGGGTGCCTCAGCATCGGCGGCGAGTCTAGTCGGTGCGTCTGCGCACCGAGATGGCCTGAAGGTACCGATCCGCTTCGCGGCTCCCCGGCGGGGAGGCGGCATGGCAGCATGCCGCGGTGACCGCCTCAACCGGGCGTCCCGCGAGCCGGGCGAGACGCTGCGCCGAGCCTGGCTCTCGAACGGCAGCCTGATCATCCTGGCCGGCCGTCGCGTTTGCTCCTGGCCGATGCGGCCATCGTCTTCATCGCAGCTCAACGGCGACTTCGCCTTCGACTTCACGTGCTGCTACCAGCAGGCCGGGCAGCGCCTGCTCGACGATCCGTCGGGCCTGTACGCCTGGACCGATACCTACACGTTCCGCTACTCCCCGTGGGCAGCGGTCCTGTTTGCACCCATGGCCTCGCTGTCGGAAACCGCGGCGGTCTGGCTGTGGCTCGCGCTCAAGGTCGTGGTGCTGGTCGTCGTGGCGGTGGGCCTCGGGCGGCGGTGGTCCGGCGACGCCCGGTGGCTGGTCGCGGGCATGGTCCTGTTCTTCCCGCCCATCTGGCACGACCTGGCCCTGGGGAACGTGAGCGTGTTCACCGTGGCGGTGCTGGCCGTGCTCCTCGCCCGCCGCGATGGCGTCGGGGGCGTGGCCTTCGGCCTGCTGCTCCTCCTCGCGCCCAAGCCGCATCTCCTGCCCCTCGCCCTTTGGCTGGCCGTCCGCCGTCCGCGCGACGCGGTGGCGGCGCTCGCGACCCTGGGCATCGGCGTGGTGGCCGGGGTCCTCGTCTTCGGTCCCGACCTGTGGCTGGACTGGCTCGGCACCTTCCGCGAGCCGCTGGAGCGGACGTTCACCGCCAACATCGGCTTCAGCGGGCTGCTGGGGCCGCCGGGCGTGGTGGTCGGCGTCATTGCCGCGGTGGTCATCGGCGCTGCGGCGCTCGTCCGCCGCGACCGACATCGGTCTGGGCCTGTCACTCGTTTCGGGGATCGTGCTGGGGCCCTATTCCTTCATCCACTACCTGTCGGGCCTGGTGGTGGTCGTCGACCCCGTGCTCCGCGCCCGGCCCCGCTGGCTGGCGCCCTACCCGTGGCTGCTGATCGTGTTCCCGCTCATTCCGGTGTGGCTGCTGGCGCTGGCGTGGACGATGTGGCGGACGCCGGATGCCGAGGCCGCCGAGGCGGCAGCGGAGCCGCCAGCAGCAGCGCCAGGTTGACGAGGAGGACGCGCGGCAGGGCCACCAGCTGGGCGACCGTGGCGAGCAGCCACCCGTATCGGGTTTCGGCGTAGCGCCAGGCGAGGGCGAGGACGACCAGGAACCCGACCACCCACACCGCGGGATGGATGGCGCGCAGGCTCATGCCCGGGATGGTCTCGGCCGCGGCCGGATCGTTCAGGTAGTAGTCGACGAAGTCGCCCAGCCACGGCAGCTGGATCAGGAGCAGGACGCGCGCAGGCGGCGCCGTACAGGCCGATCGCCCGCCAGTCGCGGCGGCCGGCGAACCACACCAGGCCGATGACCGGGTGGATCTTCAGCATGGTGGCCACCGCCAGGGCGACCGGGCCCGACCGCCGCCGAACCCTGGACGCGCCGGTTCGCCAGCCGAGGGCCAGCGGGGTGATGGCCAGCAGCCAGACCACGATGGCCTGCGAGTTGCCGTTCAGCAGCTGCTGGCCCCAGGCGCCGACCAGCAGCGCGGGAACGAGAAGGCCCGGCAGTCCGGCGGTCCGATACCAGAGCCAGATCGTGGCCGCGGTCGCCACGGCGAGGAGGCCGTACCACAGCGGTGGCCAGCCGAGGACCGGGATGACCATGGCCAGCAGCGGCGGATATCGGTACTGGTTCTCCTGGCCGAGGTCGGACTGGCCCGAATACGGGTTCTGGCCCGACCACAGCAGGTCCCCTGCCCGCTGGTAGGTCGCCAGGTCCTGGCCGATGACGGTGGTCGGCGCCAGGTAGACCGCGCCGGCGATGCCGAGCGCCAGGTAGAGACCGATGAGGACCGCCCAGGCCAGGCGTGACCGCTGCACCGCGCGAGGCTAGCACCGGCGGCATGGCCGACCAGCGGTACGAATGGGCGGGGTTTCGCGGCATGGCCCACCCCTAGACTCCGCGCCATGTTCATCGCCCGCGGCCTCGCGGCGTCGGGCACCGCAGTCATCGCGTTCTTCATGGCCGCCGTTCTACCCAGCGCCACGTGGCCGCTCATCGACGGCGACGTGTGGTGGCACCTGCGCGCCGGCGAGGAGATCCTGGCCACCGGCGCCGTGCCCAGCGGTCGATTCGTGGAGCTTCACCGCCTTCGGGAGCTCCCTGGGTCAGCCAGGACTGGCTGACGAACACGCTCATGGCCGCCATCCGCGGCACCGATCCGCTGGGCGAGACCGTCCTGTCGTTCGCCTTCGGGCTGCTGGTGGTGGCGGCCTTTGCCGTCCTGTGGCGGACGATCGGCGTCCGCAACCGGCCGTTCCCTGGGCGTGGCGAATCGTGTGGCTGACCGTTGGCCTGGTCGTGGCCGCCCCGGTGCTGGGCGTGCGGGTCCAGGTCGTGGACCTGCTCCTGAGCGCGGTCGTGGCCTGGCTCCTGGCCCACTACCTGGCTGATCGGCGGCGGCGCTGGGTGGCGGCGCTGCCGCTCGTCGCCGCGGCCTGGGCCAATCTCCATGCGGGCTGGCCGATGCTCTTCCTCCTCGGCGGGGCGGTCCTGGTCGGCGAGACCGCGGACCGGCTCCTGCGTCGGCACGTGCAGCCAGAACCGCTGAGCCTCCATCCAGCTCCGCGACCTGGGCATCGGTCTGCTCGTCGCCTTCGCGGCACTTGCCGTCAACCCGAATGGCATCGCGCTGTGGGGCTATCCCCTGAATGCCATCGGGAACTCGGTCATCGACCAGTACATCCTCGAGTGGTTCCCGGTGACGGCGCATCCGCGGCTCATTGCGATGTACCTGGCGTTCGTGCTCGCTGGCGGTCGTCCCGACGCTGGCGCTCCTCCGCCGCCGCCTGCGGCTGTCCGATGCGCTCATGGTCATCGGGCTGAGCTCATGCCGCTCTTCGCCATGCGTTTCCTGCTCCTGACCGGGCCCGCTGGTCGTGGTCGCTGGCGGCCGCACCTGGCTCCGGGCCTCGCCGCGTCCCGCTTCGGGCGATGGTCCGCGCCGAAGCTCGACACCTCTCCGTCCCGCGCGAGGGACTCTGGATCGCCGCCCATCTCGCGCTTGCCGCGTTGCTCGTGATCCTTGGGGTTGGGGTTGCGCTGGCCAGGGTGATCCCGCCGGCCCAGGCCGCCGCCGAGGCGGATGCCTTCCCAGCCGCGGCGGTCGCGTGGCTCGACGGCGAAGAGCCGGGGGAACGAGTCTTCAACCGCTACGAGTGGGGCGGGTACCTCATCCACCAGCGCCCCGGCCACCTCGTCTTCGTCGACGGTCGGGCGCAGGACGTGTACGGCGACCCGTTGCTCGAGGAGTACGCCGACGTCATCGGTCTGCGGGCCGACCCACAATCGGTCCTTGACCGATGGGAGGTCGACTACGTCGTCTTCGCGTCCAGCTCAGACCTCGGGGCGTGGCTCGACGACAGCGAGGACTGGGAGCGGGTCTACACCGATGCGCTGGCTGGCGTCTGGGTCCGCCGCTGAAGCCGTGACTTCCTTGGGCTTCTCGTCGCCGACCAGCAGGTAGGCGAAGTCATACGCAAGGAATCGGAGCGTGCTGAACACGACCAGGACGGAACCCGAGCGCCAGCTCCTCTGGCGCCACAGGTAGGTCAGGACGGCGGCCAGGCCCGCGACCCATACGACCGGGTGCAGGCTCCACAGGTTCCCCGGGCTGCCGAGACCCGTCGGGTAGTGCTCGAGCCCGTACCAGAGGGCCGGCGCCCAGAGGAGGAGCGCGACCCCGACCGCGACGAGGGCTCTGCTCCACTGCCTCCGAACGAGGTACACCGCGGCGAAGAAGATGGGGAACACCTTCAGGCTGGCCGCGACACCAATGGCCACGGGACCCCATCGCGTGCCGACCGCGTAGACGAGCATCGCGACCATGGCGGCATGCACGTTGCCGCCCTGGGCGGACCAGACGAGCATCGAGCCACAGAACGCCGCCAGCAGCCACTCCCCGCGCCGAATCGCGGGGAGCATGGCCAGGACGACACAGATGTAGAGGAAGAAGTGCCACGCGGGCTGGACGAGCATGTGGGGCAGGTAGGTGAGCGGGACCCACAGCCAGGCGAGCCACGGGGCGTAGCGGTACGTGGTCGGGAGGTCCGGATTGACCAGCGCCGGGTACAGCGGGCCGCCCTCGCGGAGCCGAACCGCCGCATTCCAGTAGGCATCGCCGTCCGTGAGCAGCATGCGCTGGTTCATCACGAAGAGCAGCAGACCGATCTCCAGGCCGATCGCCACGGCAGCGACGAGGAGCTTCGGGTCCCGCCGCAGGTTGGGCAGCAGCGTCGAGCCGGCCCTGGGCAGCGCTGCGGGTCGCAGGGCTCGGACCGCCAATCCACGCCTCCTGGAGTACTAGGGCGGCGAGAGTACTTTGGTACTGGCCGCGCGTGGAAGACCCGCTGGCTGCCCGAATGTGCGTGGCCGCACCGCTTCCGGGGTGGGGTGCGGGCGGGACGCCTCCGGTCCGGGTTGGTTAGTGGGAGAAAGTTGCATCGGCCTTCTGCGGGCTGCGCGGCCTGCGCGGCCGGTCGGCAAACTCCAGCAGCAGCATCAGGAAGTAGTACGGCAGCCAGTACGGGCTGATGGCGAGGCTGGCCAGGCCGAGCCGACCGCGGAACGTCAGCCACACCGCGAGCGCGACGCCGATGGGGACCCACCACAGACCGATGAAGCGCGAGGGGCCGTAGTTGAAGTCACTCGTCAGCTCCGGCCCCACCCGGAAGAGGGCGGCCAGCCAGTCCATGGCGTAGCCGCTGGCAATGACCACGGCCGCGTGGCCGGCGAAGAGGAGCGCGAACGGGAGGCGCGTCCCGGGCCGGGTCCACAGGATCCAGGCCGCGAGCGGCAGCATGAGCGGCCGCGGCACGAGCAGGGTCAGGACCAGGAACAGGGCAATCGCCGGCCGGTTGCCGCGGATGGCCCAGAACCCGGTCACCGCGATGAAGATCATGATGTTCCCGGTCTGGATGTCGAACCACAGCGGGAACGTGATCAGGCAGGCAGCGACCAGCCACCACGAGCGGAGGAGGGGCAGGACCGCGACGTGGAGGACCTGCCACAGCCACAGCGGCATGAGGGTGACGAACCCCAGGATCCAGGCCGCGACCGGCGACCAGCGGAACGCGAAGAAGTCGTCGAACTCGTAGAGCGTCCCATCCTGGAGGCGCTCCGCGGCATCGGTGAAGATCTCCCAGTCGAAGGCGTAGTAGCCGGTGAACACGGCCTCGACCAGGGGGATGATCGACCACAGGCTGAGCGCCGAGACGGCCACCAGGAGGGCGGCGAGGGGCAGGGATGGCAGGCCGTGTGGGCCGCCATGCCACGATAGACTCACCCGCGATGTCGCCCGCGCCACGCCCATGATTCGGCCCCGCGGCTCCGACCTGCTGCTGCTGACCGCCGCGGCGCTGGTCGCGCGAATCGCGGCCGCTGCTCGCGGTCGACTACTCCCCCTATACCGATCCAGCCTACTACGCCATGGTCGCCGAGCAGCTCGCCACCGGCCACGGGTTCAGCGCGCCGGTCCTGTGGTCCTTCCTCGAGGTCGGCGGCAGCCTGCCCGCCGATCCCATGCTCCCCGTCCCGAGCAACGGGCACTGGATGCCGCTGACCTCGATCGTGGCCGCCGCCGGCATGGCGCTCCTCGGGACCTGATCTGCGCGCGGGCCAGATCCCATCATCGTCCTGCTCGGCGTGGCACTGGTGCCGTTCACGTACCTGCGTCGGCCTGGATCTCTACCAGTCGCGCCGGGTGGCGGTCCTGGGCGCGATCCTGGCGATCTTCGCCGGGCCGCTGCTGATCATGTACCCCACCATCGACAACTTCGCGGTCTTCGGCGCGGCCGGGCGCGGTCGCCATCTGGGCGGCCATCCGGGCCACCCGACCGGGCCGATCGGCGCTGGTGGCTGGTGGTCTCCGGGGCGGCCGTCGGCCTGGCCACGCTGGCGCGCGTGGACGGCCTGCTGCTCGGGATGGCCCCGCTCACCGCCTGGCTCGTGGACCGCGGCTGGGGACCGTGGACCGGTGGCGGCGCGCGGCGGCTGGGCGCCGCGGCCCTGTTGCCGGCCGGGCATCGGCCTGGCCGTCATGGCGCCGTGGCTGGCGCGCAACCTCGCCGACCTTCGGCTCGGCGTTCCCGTCGGCCGGCGGCCACACCCTGTGGATCACGAGCTACAACGAGCAGTTCTCGATCAGCGCCGACCCGACGCTCGCCTCGTACCTCGCATTGGGGTATGGGCCAACATCATCGGCTCCAAGCTCGCCGCCTGGTGGGAGCTGGGTGGCGGACGGTCGTCCTCCTGGGCGGGATCTTCGGGTTCCTCTTCTTCGCCGGCCTGTGGCGCGAGCGGCGCCGCGCGGACACCGCCCCGTTCGTCGCCTACTGGCTGGTGATGTTCTTCGCCATGGGCGCGGTCTTCACCTTCCATGCCCCGCACGGCGCGTACTACCACTCGGCCGCGGCGTGGCTGCCGTTCGCGCTCCCCATGGCCGTGGCCGCCACCGGCCCGGTGCTCACCGCGCTCGGCCGCTGGTGGGCGTTCCTCCGCCGCCCGCCGACCCATCGGTTCGTGGAGGTCGCGGCCGTGGTGGGTGCCGTGGTCCTGTCGGTCATCGGCTCGATGACGCTGTATCGACCTCTGGGACTACTCGCACGGGCGCGAGGAGGCGGCGGCTGCCTACCTCGAGGAGGCCGGCCTGACCGATGACACCGTCCTGTACGGCGACCCCTCGTCCCTGTGGCACCTGACCGGCGAACCCCGGCGTGCCCGCCCCATTCGATCCGTATCCGGTGATCGAGGAGGTCGTCCGGGCCTACGACGTCCGCTGGGTGGTCGTGACCCTGCGGGAGGGCGGGACCACCGACCCGCTGGGCCTGTGGAACGGGTGCGCGGCGCAGGACAGCGCCGATAACAGCGCGTGGACCGGTGGGCCGGACACGACCGCCACCTGGCTGGGCTGTGACCCGGCGTTCGAGGCCGAGGGCGTCCGGATCTACGCGCGTGGTCGAGTGACGCCTGATGCCGAGCGCCGATGGCGTTCGGCGTGCTGGTGGCCTTCGGGCTGGGCGCCCTGGTCCGGATCCTGCCCGCCGCTGGCAGGCCCCTCACGCCGGCGGCGACGGGGGCCTGATCGTGGTCATCGTGGATGACCTGCGGCGGCCGGGTTCGTGATGCCGCCGGTCACGACCTACAACTTCGCCGACTATCCCGTTCGTCTACCCGCCGCTCGGGCTGTATGGCGCGGCCCTGCTTCGGGGAGCTGTTGGACGCCTGTCCAGCCTGCAGTGTCGTTCGGTTCCTCGCCCTGGCCTGTCGCTCGCCACGGCTGGGGGCCTTTGCGATCCTGGCCCTCCGCGTCCTTCCCGCCGCCGCGGCGGTCGGGGCGGTGCTGACGTACGCGCTCATGCCCCACGCGTACGACGGGATCGTCGCCGGCGGCGGCGTCACCCGGGGGACAGGCCTCTTCTTCGCGATGCTGGCAATGTGGATGGCGGCTTCGCCGTCCGGGCTGATCGCGCGGCGGGCCAGTGTCGGGTTGGGGTCCTGCTGGGCCTCGCCGCGCTGTCCCACCCGCAGACCGCCATCTACGGGGCGGCGGCCGTCGACCGTCCTCGTGCTACCGCCGCGATCGAGCCGTGGCCAGCCTGCGACCCGTGGCGGTGGCCGGCGCCGTTGCCGCCCTGGTCGTCCTGCCGTGGCTCCTCGTCGTGGCCACCACCCACGGCCTGATGACCGTGCTGGCAGCGGGGCACCGGTGGGAGCCAGCCGTCGGCATGGTCCGGATCATTGGCCTCACGTTCTCCGGGGCCGGCATTCACCGACCTGTTCCTGGTCGTCGGGGCGCTGGGCCTGGCCGTCGAGCTCGCTGCGGCGCCGTTGTTGCCGCTGCCGGCCCTTGTGCCATGCCTCGTCCTGGCCGGCGAGGCGGGCCGGATTCATCGGCGCAGTGCCCTGGTCGCTGCTTGCGGGGGCGCCGCCTTCGCATTCGTGCTGGAGGGGATCGGCCCACCGATCGCCCGCCGATCGGTTCATCCGGACGGGCATTGCGCCGGGGTCCTGTTCGCGGCGTTGGTCAGCAGCGTGGGTCAGATGGTCGACGAGATCGTCGCGTCTCCAGCGGGTGAGCGAGGACCAGGTGGCGGCCATGACCTGGGTGCGCGACGAGACCGAACCGGGCACCCGGTTCATCGTCGCGGCGATCGTGATCTGGGGGGCAGACGAGATCAGCGAATGGTTCCCGGCGGTGGCGCAACGACAGAGCGTGGCCACCGTCCAGGGCAGCGAATGGCTGGGTCGGAGGGCTTCCCGAGCAGCGCCACCGCCACCGCGCCGTCCTGCATCTGCACTCCGTCGACCGACCGATGCATGGCGGAGTGGGCTGCGGGTCCGACGGGCTTCGGCCGATGCGTGGCTGTTCATTCCCAAGGGCCGGGTCAACGGCCCGCTCTCCCCGAGGACTGTTGCCCGGCGCTGCGCGAGCGGTCCAGGACAGCCCGTACTACGAGGTCGTGTACGACGGTGCAGGCGCCACCATCGCTCGCCCGCGCGACTGAGTCGCTGCGGTCCCGCCTCGCGCGACTGTGGAGCAGCCGACGCTTCCGGCTGGTGGTCCGGGCCCTGGCGCTGGGCTGGATCCTGTTCTTCTGGCTGTGGCTGATCGGGGCCCAGTCGAGCTTCGGCGAGGTGGACGCCGAAGCGTACTGGGGCTTGACCCTGGACGAGCTGTATCGCGACGTGCAGCTGGGCGACCAGGACGCGTTCCTGTACTCGCCGGTGGTGGCGTACCTGTTCCTGCCGTTCTCCGTCGCTGCCGTAGGAGGTCTTCTACGCCATCCTGGCGGCGGTCAACCTCGCGGCACTGGTGTGGATCCTGCGGCCCGAACTGGCGGCCCTGTCTCTCTTCCTGGTCCCGGTCTCCAACGAAGTCGCCCGGGGCAACATCCACATCCTGATCGCGGCGGCAATCGTGCTGGGCTTCCGTTACTACGGCGCCTGGGCGTGGGTCATCCTCACCAAGGTCACGCCCGGCATCGGCGTCCTCTGGTTCGCGGTGCGCCGGGAATGGCGGTCGCTCGCGATCGCGCTGGGCGTGACCGGGGCTATCGTCGCCGTCTCCTTCGTCCTCGACTCCCGATCTGTGGTTCCGCTGGCTCGCGGTCCTGACGGCGAGCGTGGAGATCACCCGCCCATCGGTCATCGAGATCCCGGTCCTCCCGCGTCTGGCGGTGGCGGCCGTCCTGGTGGCGGTCGCCGGCTGGCGCAGCTGGTACGCCCTGGTCCCGGTGGCGTGCCTGCTGGCCCTGCCCGCCATCTGGGTGAACTCGCTGGCCATGCTCGTCGCGGTCGTGCCTCTCTGGCGGTACCAAACCGCGCATCGCGCGGCGGCCGAACCCAAGGAATCGAGGCCCGCGGAGAGCGAATCAGCGACCGGGAACGAGGAGGGCTAGTACTTCCGGGTCCCTTAGTACTGTTGACCGCAAGCACAGCGGGCCGGGAGGATGGGCCACCTGTCCGGTACCAGCCGGGCACTGGTACTTCCACGAGGGATTGGGCTTGGCACAGGCCGCCGACCGGAACGGTGTCGTTCAGATTGATCGCCTCAACGCCCAGGCTGCCGAGAGCCTGGGCCGTGCGGCGCGCCGCCTCCATCGGCTGGCCGAGGGAAGCCGGGCCCTGTACCGCCGCCGGCTCGGGACCTGGCTCCAGCTGCGGGCTCGCCTCGAGCACGCGAACGGCGGCCCCTTCGGCGCCGAGGAGGCCGACGAGTCGGACCCGCTCCGCGCCGAGCACGAGACCGTGGTCCGCGAGCTGGCCCTCGTCCAGCATCGGATGCGGCGGCTCGAGGTCGCCGAGCGCCAGCTCGACCTCCTCGTCCGCTACCTGTCGGCCACTGATCTGAACGCCAGCGAGCCGACCCTCGACACGACCGACGACTCGTCGGCGGCGACCGCGCTCCGCATCATCCAGGCCCAGGAGCAGGAGCGGCAGCGGCTGGCGGAAGAGATCCATGACGGTCCGGCCCAGGTCCTGACCAACGCCATCTTCCAGGTCGAGTACCTCGACCGGGTGGTCGCCGGTTCCGGCGCCGCCGGTGCTGCCCGCTCGGCCACCAGCTCGCAGGCTCGGACCGAGCTCGCGCTCCTGCGGAGCATGCTCCGCGACGGCCTGGAGGAGGTCCGCGGATTCATCGCCACCCTTCGCCCACCCGCCGTGGAGGTCGGTCTCGCCACCGCCCTCCGCGACGCCGCCAGCGAGTTCCAGGCACGGAACGGGATCGCGGTGCGGGTCGAGGTGGACGGCATCGATTCCGGCCTGTCGCCGGCGGCGCGGGCATCGGTCCTGCGCATCACCCAGGAGGCCCTCCAGAACGTCCGCAAGCACGCGGCCGCGACGGAGGTCCGGATCAGCCTCGATGGCAACCGCCTCGTGATCGCCGACAACGGCCGTGGCTTCGACGTCATGCGCCTGGCGACCGGGGTCACCCGCAACTTCGGCCTGCAGTTCATGCGCGAGCGCGCCGAGCTGATGGGGTCGGAGCTGCAGATTGAATCGCGACAGGGCGAAGGGACGCGGATCTTGCTCCGTCTCCCCGAGCCCAGCCGCTAGCATCCGGGGGCGGAGTGAAGGTCAAGGAGGAGAACGTGGCTAAAGGCAAGGCAGCCGAGGCCGAGGCCGACGGCCAGAGGACGCGACCCAGGCCGACGAAACCGCGAAGGAACGTCGGACCGGGCGTGATCGGCGACGTGCCGACCGAGAAGACCCGAATCGTGATCGTCGACACCCACACCCTGTTCCGACGTGGGGTCCGCAACATCCTCGACCTCGAGGCCGGACATGACCGTGGTCGGCGAGGCGGGGAGCGGCCGGGAGGCCATCGCCGTGGTCGAGGAGCTCACGCCCGACGTGGTCCTCATGGACCTCACCCTGCCGGCACCCAACGGCATCGAGACCACCCAGCGCATCAAGCGCGAGCTGCCGCACACCGGGGTCATCGTGCTGGCCGGCGGCGATGACGAGGACCAGCTGTTCGACGCCATCAAGGCGGGTGCGGCGGCGTACGTCCTGAAGGACATCGACCCGACCGACCTGGTCGCCATCATTCGCCGGGTTCGTTCCGGCGAGTACCTCATCAACGACAAGGTCTTCAGCCGGCCGGCGGTGGCCAGCCGCGTCCTGAAGGAGTTCCGCGAGCTGGCCGTCTACGGGTCGGACGCGCAGCCGATCTTCGCGCCGCTCTCACCGCGCGAGGTCGAGATCCTGGACAACATCGCCCAGGGCATGACCAACAAGCAGGTCGCCTACACCCTGGGCATCAGCGAGCAGACGGTGAAGAACCACATGTCGTCCATCCTGCGCAAGCTCAGCGTGAACGACCGCACCCAGGCCGTGGTCTATGCCATGCGCCAGGGCTGGATCAAGCTTCCCGAGGACTGACCGATGGTGGCGCGCGGCCGACCGCGCGCCACTGGTCCGGTGCCGGTCGGTACGGGAGTGCCATTTCCGGCCAACCGGGCCCGTCGCAGGATCTGCCCACGTCCTCTCGGGTATCCGGGAGGGCTTTCATCGGGCGAGGTCCCGGCGGCGAACAGGCCGGGTTCCTCGGGGTCTCCTCCTCCGGTACATGAGAGCCGCGCAGCAGCAGGCGCGGCTCTCATGGTGTCCCGGGCCTGGTGGTCTTGACAACACTCAACCCCTCGCGCAAGGTACGGCTTCCGCGACGGTCTCTCTAGGACGAACGGGTCATATTCATCGGCCCGCTCCCGGCCCTACATTGCCATCGCCCAATCCTCGAGGAAAGGAGGTACCTGCAAAGCATGCTTCAGTTCATCAGCACTCTTCTCGCTCGCTTCTCTCGGGAGGACGAGGAAGGACAGACCCTCGTTGAGTACGGTCTGCTCCTGGCCCTGATTGCGATCATCGTGATCGTGGCCCTTCTGTTCCTTGGCCCGATCGTGAGCCAGATCTTCAGCAACGTCGCCCAGAACCTCCAGTAGGTCAGGCGCTCATTGCGAACGACGCCCCCGGGCCCCGCCCGGGGGCGTCGTCATGTGTCCGGCGCAGGTCGTGATGTGTCCGGCCCCGACCGCCAGCCCGACTAGTACCCCCCTTTCCTAGCCCACAAGTCCAGTCGAACGCGATGGACGCCGTGCGTAGACTGTTGACCGCAGTCACAATGCTGCGTGGACTTATCCACACCCCATTCACCCCCTGCACAGTGAATAGGAGACGCTCCCCGTGAAGCGATCCAACCGTCTGGTGATCCTCGTCGGCGTCCTGCTGGCGGTCCTCGCCTTCGTGGGCGTCCTGTTCGTCCTCAACCAGGGCAGCGGTACGCCGGAGCCGACGAGACTCCCAGGCCGTCGTCCTGGTCGCCACCCGGGACATCGACATCGGCGACGAAGTCACCCCCAACATGGTCGAGACGCAGGAAGTGGATCCCGACCGCGGTGCAGGGTCAGCCCTTCAGCGATCCGTCCGCAGATGACCGGGCGCGCCGCCATCGTCGCGATCCCGCAGGCGGATCGCAGGTGAACCAGGAGGCACTCGGCCTGGTCGCCGGCGCGTCGGTGTGCATCGCGTGCCAGCTGGAGCCTGGCGAGAAGGCGATCGCCTTCCAGGTCGACCGCGTCACGGGCATGGACTTCCTGATCCTGCCCGGCGATCACATTGACGTCATCGTGAGCCAGGGACTGACCGTTCTCCAGCCGACCCAGGACACCGTCAACAACCCGCCCGAGCAGCAGCGCTTCGAGGTCGTCGCCGGTCTCGAGGGCTCGCGAACGGTGAAGACCGTCCTCCAGGACAAGCGCGTGCTGTACGTCAGCCAGGCGCGAGACGTCCCGGGCGCGGAGCCGACGCCACCGCCCGACGGCGGCGAGGCCGCCGCTCCGCCGGCGATCGTGAGCGTGATCATCGTCTTCGCGGGCACCGACCAGGACGCCGAGCTCATCAAGTTCGCCCAGGACAACGTCGAGGTCGTCGGCCCGCTGACCGCGATCCTCCGATCGGCGGATGACGACGTGCCCGAGACGACGACCGGCCTGACGATCGACCTGCTGGTGTCGCAGTACGGCGTGCCGGTCCCGAACATCATCCAGCGCTTCGAAGAGTAGGCGACGGGGGCACCGGCGTGATCAAGGTCCTGATCGTTGACGACATCGCCGAGACGCGCGATCACCTGTCCAAGCTGCTCGCCTTCGAGCAGACCGTCGAGGTCGCCGGCGTCGCCGGCTCGGGGGAGGAGGCCATCCAGATGGCGATGGATGTCCGGCCCGACGTCGTGGTCATGGACATCAACATGCCCGGCATGGACGGGATCGCCGCTGCGGAGCTGATCTCGCAGCGCCTGCCGACGGTCGCCATCATCATGATGAGCGTCCACGGCGAGGCGGAGCAGATGCGCCGCTCGCTGCAGGCGGGCGCCCGCGAGTTCCTCGTCAAGCCGTTCTCGAGCGACGAGTTCAGCGAGACGATCAAGCGGGTCTACGATCGGGAAGAGGCGCGGCGCCACCAGATCCAGGCGGCCATGCCGGCCGGGCCGGCCGCCGAGGAGATGGATCCGGACATCGAGCACCAGGTCATCGGCGTCTTCTCGCCGAAGGGCGGATCCGGGCGGACGACGATCGCCACCAACCTCGCGATTGCGATCAAGCAGCAGACGAACGCGCAAGGTCGCGCTCCTCGACGCCAACCTCCAGTTCGGCGACGTGGGCGTCCTGCTCAACCTCAACCCCAAGACGCGGTCCATCGTCGACCTGGCCGACGGGGGCGAGCCTGATACCGACCTCGTGGAATCGGTCATGATCGAGCACTCGACGCGGCGTCCGCGCCCTGCTCGCCCCGCCGACGCCCGAGGGTGCCGACCTCATCACCCCGGCCTACCTGCGGACGGTGGTCGGGCATCTCCGCACGATGCACGCGTACACCATCGTGGACCTGCCGGCCGGCATCAACGATCACTCGCTGGCGGTGATGGACGCCGCCGACCAGATCGTAATAATGGCGGCGCTCGAGATCACCGCGATCAAGAACCTGCGGCTGTTCCTCGAGGTCGCCGACCAGCTCGGCTACGAACGCTCCAAGCTCCGCATCGTCATGAACCGATCTGACGCGACCCAGGGGATCCGGATGGGGGACGTGGAGGGCTCGATCCGTCGGCCCATCGACGGGACGATCGTCTCCGACGGTCGGCTCGCCGTGCTGGCCGTCAACCGCGGCGTCCCATTCATCGTGTCCAACCCCGAAAGCCCGCTGTCGCGGGACGTCAATCGCCTTGCCCAGACCCTCATCGGCGGCGCCACCAGCGCCACCGAGGAGAAACCAAACCGGCGTGGTATCTTCGCGCGCCGCTGATCGAGAAGGAAGCTGACATGTCTCTCCTGAAGCGCATCGAGCGAGCCCAGCCGGGGCAGGACTCCAGCCTGGCGGCCGTGCCGTCCGCCAGCCCCACCGCACCGCCGGGTACCGGCGGCCCCGGGGCCCAGCCGGTGAGGCGCCGGTCCGACCCTTCGCGGGCGGGGCGCCCACGCGCGAGTCCTTCCGAGAGGCCAAGTACCGGGTCCAGAACCGGCTGATCAACGAGCTGGACCCGAAGATGGACCTCAGCAACCAGGTCGAGGTCAAGCGCCAGATCGAGGAGCTGTTCGGGAAGATCGCCGACGAGGAGGGCCTGGCCCTGACCCGCGCCGAGCGCGTCCGGATGCTCGAGCAGATCACCGACGAGATCCTGGGCCTCGGCCCGCTGGAGCCGCTCCTGCGCGACGCGACCGTCACCGAGGTGATGGTCAACGGCCCGCAGCAGGTCTACATCGAGCGCGAGGGCAAGCTGGAGCTGACCGGCGTCACGTTCCAGAACGACGAGCACGTGATGAAGATCATCCAGCGCATCATCGCCCCCATCGGCCGGCGCATCGACGAGTCGTCGCCCATGGTCGACGCCCGCCTGGTCGACGGCTCCCGCGTGAACGCCATCATCCCGCCGCTGTCGCTCGTGGGTCCGGTGGTGACCATCCGGAAGTTCGCCGCCAGCCCATTCACGGTGGAGGACCTCATCCGGTTCGGCACCTCCACCTCGGAGATGTTCGAGTTCCTCGAGGCCTGCGTGAAGGCCCGGCTCAACGTCTTCGTGTCGGGCGGTACCGGCTCGGGCAAGACGACCACGCTGAACGTGCTCAGCTCGTTCATCCCGGATGACGAGCGGATCGTGACCATCGAGGACGCGGCCGAGCTCCAGCTCCGGCAGGAGCACGTCGTGACCCTCGAGGCGCGCCCGTCGAACATCGAGGGCAAGGGCGCCGTCCCCATCCGCGAGCTCGTCCGCAACGCCCTGCGCATGCGGCCCGACCGGATCGTGGTCGGCGAGGTGCGATCGGCGAGGCGCTCGACATGCTCCAGGCCATGAACACCGGCCATGACGGCTCGATGTCCACCGGCCACGCCAACTCGCCGCGCGACATGCTGGCCCGCCTCGAGACCATGGTCCTCATGGCCGGCATGGACCTGCCGCTGCGCGCGATCCGCGAGCAGACCGCCTCGGCGGTGGACCTCATCGTCCACCAGAACCGGCTCAAGGACGGCACCCGCAAGATCGTGAGCATCACCGAGGTCCAGGGCATGGAAGGCGATGTCATCGTCATGCAGGACGTGTTCGTCTTCGAGCAGACCGGCGTGAACGAGGGGCGGATCGAGGGTCGGCTCAAGCCGACCGGCATTCGGCCCAAGTTCGTCGAGAAGTTCGAGGCGGCCGGCATCCATCTGCCGCCGAACACGTTCGGATCGCCGTTCTAGCCGATTCGGAGACGACGCGACGCCATGAACATGATGCCGATCCTCATCGCCGGCCTGGGCGCGGCCGCCATCCTGGTGGTCAGCCGTCGGGATCGCGATGAGCGGCAGCGGCGGCGGGGTCACCGACCGCCTCGAGCGGTACG
The DNA here is from genome assembly GCA_963843015.1 of uncultured Chloroflexia bacterium. Taxonomy (GTDB): domain Bacteria; phylum Chloroflexota; class Limnocylindria; order QHBO01; family QHBO01; genus DASTEQ01. Next base: position 21,517 of record CAWJIR010000005.1, read on the forward strand.
CCTCGTCCCGCGCCGGCCGCTCGGAAGCGAGCGAGGATCCGACAAGGAATCGGTGGTCATCGCCGGCCTCGGGCGGGTCATCGAGCGCCAGGACATGACCGCCCGACTGAGCACCGACCTGGCCCGCGCCGACCTGAAGCTCAAGCCGGCCGAGTTCGTCCTGCTCTGGATGGCGACGCCGTTCGTGGTGCTCGTTCGGCGCGATCGCCATCGGGCTCTTGTTCCCGGCGCTCCAGAGCCCGCTGGCGCTGGTCGGGCTGTTCGCGCATCGGCGTGTGGCTGCCCCGCTTCTACCTCGGGCGGCGGCAGAAGGGCCGGCTGCAAGGCATTCAACACCCAGCTCCCGGACACGATCACCCTGCTCGCCAACTCCCTCCGCGCGGGATCCTCGTTCCTCCAGGGCATGGAGCTGGTGACCCGTGAGGCGCGACCGCCGATCTGCGAGGAGTTCGCGCGGGTCGTCCGCGAGATGAGCCTGGGGTTGGCCCTTCAGCCGGCACTCGCCAACCTCGTCCGACGCGTCGCGTCCGAGGACCTCGAGCTGATGGTCACCGCCATCAACATCCAGGGCCAGGTCGGTGGCAACCTGGCCACCGTCCTGGACGCCATTGCCTTCACCATTCGCGAGCGCGTCCGGATCCAGGGTGAGATCAGGACCCTGACCGCCATGCAGAAGTACAGCGGCTACGTCATCGTCCTGCTGCCCGTCGGCCTGGCCGTGCTGCTGTTCGTCATCAGCCCGACCTACATGACGCCCATGGTCGAGCAAGCCGCCCGAGGTGCTCGGCCTGCCGATGGGCGTCGTCCTGTTCCTGCTCGGCGGCCTGAGCATGGGCATCGGCTGGCTCTTCATCCGCCGCATCGTCGATATCAAGGTCTGATCAGATGTTCGAGAACCCGATCGTCGTCATCATCGCGGTCGTCGGCCGCGATCGGCCGTCCTGCTGATCGTGTTCGGGGCCATGACCCGGCCGCCGAAGGATGCGGTCCAGGCGCGCCTCGAGCAGCTGGTCGTCAAGCCCAAGACGCTCGAGGAAGCCGAGCTCGAGCAGCCGTTCTTCGAGCGCGCCGTCCGGCCCCTCGTCGCAGCGCCTGTCGCGGTTCAGCCGCCGGGGCGGGCAGGGCGGCATGGTCGAGGCGGCCGAGGCCCGGCTCCACCGGGCCGGCTACCCGGGCGGCCTGCGGGGCGCGGACTGGATGGGCGTCAAGGTCCTGTCCGCCATCTGCTTCGGCATCGGCTTCACCATCCTGTTCCTGATCATCAGCGGCTTCCCGCTCAACATCATGTTCGGCATCGGCGGGCTGGCCGTCGGGTTCCTGGCCCCCGAGTTCTGGCTCGGTCGCAAGATCCGCGCGCGCCAGATGGACATGATCCTCCAGCTGCCCGACGCGCTCGACCTGCTCACCATCTCGGTCGAGGCCGGCCTCGGCTTCGACGCGGCACTGGCCAAGGTGGTCGAGAAGATGGAGGGGCCGCTCATCACCGAGTTCCGCCAGGCGCTGGCCGAGATCCGCATGGGCCGGGCGCGGCGGGACGCGCTGCGTGACGTGGCCACGCGGGCCGATGTGCAGCCGGTCACGAACTTCATCGGCGCCATCGTGCAGGCCGAGCAGCTCGGCGTGCCGATCGCCAAGGTCCTCCAGATCCAGTCCCAGCAGCTGCGGGTCGACCGTCGGCAGCGGGCGGAGGAACAGGCCGCCAAGGCACCGGTGAAGATGCTGTTCCCCATGGTGGGCTGCATCTTCCCGACCATCTTCATCGTCATCCTGGGACCTGCCATCGTCACCGTCGTCCGGGGCGTCGGCATCTGACGTGCTGCCGGCGCTGCGGCCGGCGATCCTGCTGGTCGATGACGACCCGACCCTCCGCGCGGTCCTGACCCGTCGCCTCGAACGCGACGGGTTCGCCGTGCAGCCCGCGGCATCGGGCCCGGAGGCGCTCGCGGCCCTGGCCCGGGCATGGCCCGCCATCCTGGTCGTCGACCTGATGATGCCCGGCATGGACGGCTTCGAGCTCTGTCGGCGGGTGAAGCAGATCGCCGACCTGCCGATCATCGTGCTCAGCGCGGTGGACGCCAGCGAGGCCAAGGTGCAGGCGCTCGAGCACTACGCCGAGGACTACGTCACCAAGCCCTTCGACCCCGATGAGCTGAGCGCGCGGATCCACCGCGTCCTGCGCCGGACGGACTCGACCCGAGGCGGTCTGACCCTCGACGGCGGGACGCTGGAGATCGACCTTTCGCAGCGGCGCGCCCGCGTCGACGAGCGGGTGGAGAGCCTGAGCCCGACCGAGGTCCGCTTCCTCCAGGTCCTGATGGCCGCGCTGGACCGCACGGTGCCCACCGAGACGCTCCTCAACCGCGTGTGGTTCGACAGCGACCTGCCCGACCCGTCGTACGTCTGGGTCACCGTTCGCCGCCTCCGGAACAAGATCGAGTGCGATCCGAGCCAGCCCCGCGTGCTCCTGACCGATCGCGGCATCGGCTACCGGCTCAGCACCGTCGGCAGCCTGCGGTCCTGAGGGACCTCGGGATGGACCTCGACCGCCCGACGCTCCGGGTCTTCCTTCTCGTCTCCGCGGTGGTCGTCCCTGCCCTGCTGGCCTTTGCGCTGCTCACGGTCTTCGCCAGGACGTGGGTCGAGGAGGTCGGGGTCGGCACCGCGTTCCTGGTGGTGGGGCTGGGGTCGTTGCTGTGGGGCGCCGTCGTGGCGCTGATCGGCGCACGGGCCCTGAGCCGCGACCTGCACGACGTCGTGTCCCTGGCCGAGCGCGGCGCGGGTCCGGGCGCCACGCCAACAGACGAAGACGGCGGTGACCTGAGCGCGGCGCAGCGTCGCCTGAAGTCAGCCCTCGACGAGCGCAACCGGCAGATCGGAGTGCTCGCCGCCGAGATGGCCACCGCGCCGCTCACGAGTGGACCGGCCGATGTCGCCGCGCGGGTCGTCGCGGTGACCCAGGACGCCACGCGGGATCCAACGTGGACGCCTGGTCGTCCTGCGCACCAGCGATCCGACCCTCCTCCCGGTTGGTGTCTACGACGGCGACCCGGCGACCCCGCCACGACCGGCCGGGGAGCTCGAGCAATGGGCGGCCGTGGCGGAGCCGCCCGAGGCGCCTGGCCCGCGCCATCTCGACGGGCCGTGGGGTGCCGTCGTCACCGTGGACGCGTCAAGCGGCGAGGCGCTGGCGGCGCTCCTCCTGGCCCCGTGGGAGGGACGACCCGCGCCAACACCGGCCGAGCGCGACCTGCTGAGCCTGGTTGCGCAGATCGTGGGCGGCGCGATCGAACACGCGCTCCTCTACGCCCGGCTCCGCGCCCAGACCGATGAGCTCAACCGGATGGCCGCCGTCCAGTCCGACTTCCTGCGCGGGGTCACGCACGACCTCCAGACCCCGCTGACCAGCATCCGCGCCGTGGCATCGGAGCTCGGGAGCCAGAAGGGGCTCAGTCAGGCTGCCCGCAACGACCTGCTGACCATCGCCCACCAGTCGGAGCGCATGCGGCGGATGGTCGGCCAGCTGCTCGTCGTCTCACGGCTGGAGGCCGGAGCCCTCGAATCGCGGCAGGAGATCTTCCGGGCCGAGCCCATCGTGCGCCGGACGTGGGATGCGCTCCGCGACGCCGATCATCGGTTCTCGTTCGTCGCCGACGGGGAGCCGCACCTGGTGGTCGGCGACCCGGACCGTTTCGAGCAGGTCCTCTGGGCCCTGTTCGACAACGCGGTGAAGTACTCCCCCGCCGGCACCGAGGTCAGCGTGCAGCTGACCGGCCGGGCCGATGGCAACGGTGCACTCCTGAGCCACCTGGCGGTGACCGATGCCGGGCCGGGCATTGCGGCCGCGGATCGGGACCGCCTGTTCGACCAGTTCTTCCGTGGCGAGCAGGCGCGACGGATGGTGCCCGACGGGAGCGGGATCGGCCTGTACGCCGCCCGCGGCCTGGTCGAGGCCATGCAGGGGACCCTGACCGTCGACGGCGCGCCGGGCGCGGGGACGACGTTCCAGATCACCCTTCCGGCGGAACCGACCGAACCAGAGGCCGAACCTCCCGCCTGAATTTTCCCGGCCGGTGCGGTCGGGAGCGGTCTGGGGCAGTTGGGGTTGCTCGCGAGAGGTGGAACGGCCCGCCATTGGTAATGGTGCCTGCAAGGTCGGGCTGCCTATACTCCCATCCCGCTTGCCCCGGGAGTACTACCCAGGATCCCTTTCATCGGTTCTCATCAGCCCGTCTGGAGTCATAGGCGTGTCCTTCCGCCGTCTCTCATCCCATAGTCGTGGCCAGGGCCTGGTCGAGTTCGCCCTCATCCTGCCGCTGCTGGCCATCTTCCTGGTCATGGCCGTCGATGCCGGACGGCTCTTCTTCGGCTGGGTCGCGCTGCAGAATGCCAGCCGCATCGGTGCCGACTTTGCGTCGACCCATGCCGATGCGTGGGGTGGAAACTTCGCCGCCGGCGCGAACGACCGCGCGAAGTACCAGTTCCTGGTCAAGCAGGATCTCCAGGCACTGGGCTGCCAGAGCGCCGCGGTGCCCGCGCCCAACTTCGACCTGGACGGCGACGGGACGTCGGACTACACCGACGGTGCCCTGGCCCGCGTCGACCTCGACTGCGCGTTCGTTCCCCTCACGCCCCTGGCTGAAGTCTTCATGGGGCAGCCATTCCTGCTGCACTCGTTCTCCGACTTCGCGATCAACCGCACGTACACGAGCGGTTTGCCGCCACCCACCAATCCGCCTCCCCTGCCCAGCGCGACTCCCGGGCCGACCCCGGGCACGTGCATCGCGCCGAACTTCATCGGTCCGCCATCGGTCCGCAGGAACAATGCCCAAGGCCTCTGGACCGCCAACGGATTCACGACGACCGCTCGTATTCCTGCCCGGCAGCGGCAACTACCAGATCCATTCGCAGTCCCCACTCGGGCCCAGCCAGGTCGGGAGCTGCGCGACGACCGTGGAGACGGTCTGGCCCATGACCGGACGCAGAGAGCACCGCGGCCAGTCCCTCGTGGAGTTCGCGTTGATTCTGCCGATCTTCCTGGTCGTCCTCCTGGGCATCTTCGATGGCGGGCGCCTCGTCTTTGCCTACAACACGGTGAGCAACGCCGCGCGGGAGGCGGGACGGGAAGCCACCGTGAACCAGACGGCAGCGGATATTCGCAACCGGGCTGCGCAGCATGCGGTGGCACTCGACATTCCGCCTGCCGCCGTCCTGGTCGACTACCGGAGCACGGCGATCGCCGAACATGGCGAACTCCTGCCCGTACGTCGGTGGGCGACGTCCGGATCACGACCTGCCTGGCCGTGGTGCGGGTGCCGTACGTGTTCAACGGGGCGACGCCCGTCATCAGCGCCCTGGTCGGACCCATCAATTTGATGGGAGAGGTCCGGTTTCCGGTCGAGTTCAGTTGCGTCGACGGAGGCGGGATCGACTGCCCGCTCGGTCAGTAGGAGGTTGAGTTGAGTCGTTTCTTCGGTGGGTCGCCGCGCGGCCAGGTTCTGATCATCGTGGCCGGTGGCCTGGTCGTGATCGTGTCCATGATCGGGCTCGTGATCGATGGCGGACAGGCCTGGGTGCGGCAGCGGGACGCGCAGAACGGCGCCGACGCGGTTGCCAAAGCGGGGACCGTCGTCGTCCAGCACTACATTGCGCTCCAGACCCCCACACCGAACGACTTCGACGTCGCCTGCGCTGTTTCGGGCGCGGCGGCCGCGAACGGGGTGGTCGTCGATTCCGCCGAGTACGTCGACTTACAAGGGCGACGTCCTGATTCCGGCGGCTCCGGTGGGCACCTGCACCGCGGACCTCGGGGTGGGCATTCCCACCGGCGCCCAGGGCGTGAAGGCCAGGACGTCGGAGACCTTCGACACCCTGCTGATGTCGGTCATCGGCGTGGACCAGCTCACCACGGAGGCGGATGCGATCGCCGTCGTCGGCGAGCTGGTGGGGATCCCGGGCGGCGCCCTGCCGATCACGTTCCCCCAGACCGCGAACATCTGCGACCGGGTGAACCCGGTCCAGTTCACGATCCGCGCGGACGACCACGACGGCACGTGGGAGCCATACGAGATCGTCGATCCGGCGGTCACCCCGCTGACCACCGCGAACGAGGCCATCGTCCCGTTGTGCGACACCGCACCGGGATCGGTCGGGTGGCTGGATTGGGGCTGCGGCCAGAACCTGTCACAGGCTATCAGCAACCCGTGCGAGGTGTTCATCCCGATCCCGGCCTGGGTCCAGACCCAGACCGGTAACACGAACTCGCTCGAAAACGAGCTGAACGCCTACACCGGCGGTGCAGCCGGCGTCGGGACACCGGAAGCGGCGGACGCCGTCCTGGCCCTGCCGATCCACGACGGTACTTGTCGCGAGCGACGTTCCCGATCCGGATCCGATCAGTGCTTGCCCCGACGGCCGCGTGGTCAGGAACCGGCAACAACCTCTACTACCACATCCCGTTCTGGGTCGGCTTCAAGTTCGACGCGGCCTACACCCAAGGCGGGGATGTTCAGTGCCGACAGGCACCGGGCTCGCCCCTGCTGGCGAACCCCGATCCACCGGGCAAGGTGGGCTGCCTGAAGGGCTGGTTCGTGTCGCTCTTCGAGGCGCCCGGCCCGATCAGCATCCAGCCCATCGCCCCCGGATCGACTGACCCGCTGGTGGTCACCCTCATCAACTAGGGCCGTCCGGGGCGCCACCGCGGCGCCCGAAACGAAGGTCCCTGCCGGGGGGCACCGAAGGTACTCCCCCCTGTCAGGCGGGGTGAAAGGTTCCGCCCGGGATACTCCGGGCATGGTTTTTCGAATCCGTAAGTTCCGTTCCCGGAGCAGTCGCGGCCAGGGCCTGGTCGAGTTCGCCCTCATCGTCCCGGTCCTCATGCTGATGCTCCTCATGGCGCTCGACTTCGGTCGCGTCTTCTTCGGCTGGGTCGGCCTCACCAACGCAAGCCGTATCGGCGCCAGCTATGCCGCTGCCCATGCGCCCGCCTGGGGCAGTCCCGGCAGCGCCACGGAGCGGGCGAGCTATGAGGCGCAGATCCTGGCCGATGCGAACGCGCTCAACTGCGCGCTCCCCGGGACCCTGCCGCCGCCTGTCTTCTCCGGCGGCACCGATCTCGGGGACCCGACCCAGGTCACGCTGACCTGCTCCTTCCCGCTCATCACGCCATTCGTCTCGCAGATCCTCGGCGGTTCGGTGACGGTGCGGGCGGAGTCGATCTTCCCGGTGCGGGCTGGTGTCGCCGGCGGGATCCCAACCGGGTCCACCGTGCCCACGCCCGCGCCGACCGCCACACCGACGCCGACGCCGACCCGGGAGGCTCGGCGACGCCCGCGCCGACGCCACCCCAGTGCCGGATCCCGAGCTTCGTCGGCGCCAAGGCCAACAGCGCCCAGACCATCTGGTTCGCGGCCGGCTTCACGACCACGGTGGCGGTCACCCGAACCGCCGAACGGCAACTACACGATCACCAACCAGAGCCCCGGCGTGGGCGGACAGATGGTCAGCTGCACCACGACCATCATGACGGTGTACGGGACATGAACATGCTTCGTAACCGCCGCGAAAGCGGGCAGAGCCTCGTCGAGTTCGCCCTGATCCTGCCGATCTTCGTCCTGGTCCTGGCCGGGCTGTTCGACCTCGGTCGCGCGGTCTACGCCTTCAACACGATCTCCAACGCCTCACGCGAGGCGGTCCGGGTGGCCATCGTCAACCAGACCACGGCCGTCGTCGAGGCCGAGGCCCTCAAGCAGGCCGTCTCGCTGGGCGTGGCGCCGGCTGACATATCGATCGCTCAGCGATTCGCCCCGCCGATCCCGTGCGGCCCCCATTGCGTCCCGACCGTGCCCCCCTGCCCATCGCCCATCGGCGTGGGGTGCCTGGCCTCGGTAACTGTTCACTACCACTACACCGCGGCGACGCCGGTCATCGGTCAGATCATCGGTCCATTCACGATGACCGCTTCGACCGAGATGCCCGTCGAGCGGACCTGCCCCGATCCCATCCCTCGCCAACCTCACCACGTGTCCGTGGCCGTAACCATGAACCTCAAAGGAGACCCCATGTTCCCGTTTTCCAACCTCCGCGCGCGACGGGCACGGCGCGAACCCCAGGGCCAGGTCCTGGTCATCGTAGCTGCCGGCCTGCTCACCATCGTCGCGATGACGGGCATCGTCATCGACGGTGGGTGTCGCGTGGGGCAAGCAGCGGGACAATCAGAACGCCGCCGACGCGGCCTCTGAGTCAGGCGCAGTCGTCCTGGCGGAGGCCCTGACCGGGCTCCCGCGCACCGACGCCGACGTCCTGCGCCGCGGTCGACGCCTCGGTCCTCGCCAACGGCGTGGACCTGGTCGGCGCGTGGTACGCCAACTGCGACGGCAACCTCGTCAATGCGCTCGGCGTACCCGTCGCGAACGAGGCCGATGCGGCAGCCGTCGGCAACGGGTTGATCCCGGCGTCGCTGTGTCCGGACGCCACCGGCGCCCTCCAGCCCGATGTCCGGATGGGCGTCCGGGCCAAGACGAGCGATACCTTCGACACCTTCCTGGTGCGAGTCATCGGGTTCAACACCCTGACCACGGTGGCCGATGCCACCGCCATCTCCGGCTACATCCAGGCGGTCTGCCCGGCGACGGGCGACTGCAACGTCCTGCCGGTCACGATCCCGCTGAACATCACCACCTGCGACAGCAACGGCGACAGCACGCCGTCCAACCCGGTCCGGGAATGGCTGGATCCCGACGGCGACGGCGTCCTGGACTGGAACCTCCACCTCACCATCCCGCTGTGCAAGAACAATCCGGGCAACGTCGGCTGGCTGGACTGGACGCCCACCGCCGGCGGTACCTCGGAGCTCATCACCGCCATCGGCCCGCCGGGCACGAACGAGGAGATGACCGTCCCCGGCTGGTTCTACGTCACCTCCACCGGCAACATGAACAGCAGTGGGGTCGAGGATGCCCTGAACTACTACGGGCAGAACGACATGCCGGTCCTGATCCCGATGTTCGACGCGACCTGCAACACCGAGCCGGATCCGCCCAGCCCGGGCATCAGCGACATCGAGCGCTGCCCGCCGGCGAACGTGGGCGGCAACGGCTCGAACCAGTGGTACCACCTCGATCGCTTCGTATCGTTCCTGTTCGACGACCCGAAGGGCGCGTACGTCTCGGGCAGCAACAAGGCCGAGTGCGAAGACAACGGAAACGGCGCCACGAGCTGCATCAAGGGCATGTTCGTGAAGTTCGTCGGGCCTGGCGCCACCGTCGGTGCCGGGAACGGCCAGGTGGGCGAGAACGCCGCAGTAGGCATCCAGCTCATCAAGTAACCCGGCCGCGTACGATCCGGGCCGCATGGTCCGCGTCGCTCGCGTCCTCAACGAGACCCGCGGCACCGCTCTCGCCGAGCGGTGCCGCGTGGCGTCTTCCCTCGCTGACCGCACTCGGGGCCTCCTCGGGCGGTCGTCGCTGGACGCCCGGGGAGGGCCTCTGGATCGAGCACGCGCCGTCGATCCACATGTTCTTCATGCGCTTCGCGATCGATGCGGTCTTCGTCGATGGCGACGGGCGGGTGGTGCGGATCGTCGAGCACCTCCGCCCGTGGCGCATCGTGGCCTGGGCGCGCGGTGCACGCGACTGCGTGGAGCTCCCGGCCGGATCGGTCCGTCCCACCGGCACATCCATCGGCGACCAGCTGCGACTGGAGCCGCTCGAAGCCGACTGAGGCGGGAATCGGCCGCTTGAGCCGCCGGTAAGGGGCGGAGGCGAGACGATGACGCGCGTGGCGCTCCTCGAGGTCCTCCTCCCGCCCGCCTGTGCCGGCTGCGGCCGCTACGGTGCGGTCATCTGCATCGCGTGCCGAGCTGAGCTTCGTCCTCCGCTGAGGGCCGGCGACCAGTTTCTGGCCCCGGACTCGGGGGTGGTCGTCGGCAGTGCCATGACCATTGCCATCGCGGCCTTCACCCATCGCGACGCGAGCCAGCGGATCCTGCGACGCCTGAAGTACGGCGGTGGGCGGAAGCTCGCCTCGCCGCTCGCGGAGTGCGCGATGCCCGCGTTCCGCCGCCTCCTCCGGATCTGTGGTCCTGCCGTCCTCGTGCCTGTCCCGCTCCACGCGGCTCGGCGCACCGAGCGCGGCTACAACCAGGCTGAGCTCCTGGCGGTCGAGCTGGGCCGACGGAGCGGCGCCGACGGTATGGCCGGTTCTGGCACGCAACCGCGCGACGCATCGCCAGCACGAGCTGGACCGGGCAACCAGGCTCAGCAACCTTCGGGCGGCGATGGCGGTCAGCCGGGTTCCACCGCCCGGCGGGCCGCTCGGAACGCGAGCGGTGGTGATCGTCGACGACATCCTCACCACCGGGGCGACCCTCGAGTCGTGCGCTGACGTGCTGCACGGCGCCGGCATCGGCGCGATCTATGGCTTCGCCATCGCGCGGGAGGTCTGAGCGCCGCCAGAGGACCCGCCAGGTGCTACCGTACCGTCACCGCCCACGAGCCGGGGTAGTCGGTGAAGACCACGCTCCACGCCCGTCATCTGGAGCTCGACGAGCGGCTGAAGGCCCAGGTCGAGCGCAAGTTCCGGCGGCTCGACCGCGTCACGGATGACAGCGCCCGCGCCACCGTCGAATTGACCCCGCGGGCCTCGCGCGTGGCGGACGCGGCGTACCTGGCCGAGATCACGCTCGTCATGTCCGGCGCGACCCTGCGCTCCTCGTCGACCGGCGCGACGCCGATGGTGGCCCTGGACGGTGTCATCGACAAGCTCGAGCGGCAGGTGGTGCGCACCCGGCAGCGACGGCGAGAGCCTCGCCGCGGGCCGACCGCTCCGTCCCGGAGCGCGCGCGCGGCGACCGCCCGCTCAGCGGAGCCCGGCTCCGCCGCAGAGCCAGAGGCGGCGGGCGAGGTCGTCGAGATCAGCCGCGTGGACATGCTCCCCATGTTCCCGGAGGACGCCATCGCACGGATGGAAGAGGAGACCGGCCTCGCGTTCTTCGTGTTCCTCAATGCCTCAACCGGACGCGTGAACGTGGTCTATCGGCGCGCAGCCGGCGGATTACGGCCTGATCGACCCGGTCGTCGCCTCACCCTGAGGCGGCCGCGGATTCAGCCGGCCAGGACGGGGAGGAGCAGCAGCACGGCCACGATCACGATCAGGGAGATGAAGAACACCAGGAGGGCGATCGTGGCCAGGTCCGGGCCGCTGGCGACGGCGCTCGGATCGGCAGCGGACGAGCTGTCCTCTGGTGGGTCAACGTCTGCCACGAGCGCCACGCTACCAGACGAGCGCCTGGTCGCCGAAGACACGCCGCTGATCGGACTGAGCTCAAACCGGGCTGAGCTCGACGTTGGAGGCCGCTAGGAGCGGGTACGTGACGCGGGCGGGGGGAAGCCTGGCGTGTCACCGTTTCCGCCCGAGTTGTCGCCATTGACCGGCTGACCACTGCGCATCCGGCGAGAGCGAATGAGAATGTACGCCTGCATCAGCTCACGGACATCGGGCTCGGTCAGCAGCTCATCACCACGGAGGGCGTACTCGACACGGCTGGTGGGCAGGAGCTGCCGGGCGGCGAGTCCGGCGAAGTAGGTCGGTCCCTCGGCTTCGTCGTGGATCTCGCGCAGTCCGCGGGCGAGCTTCGTCGCCGTGCCCAGGGAGGGCATCCGGTCGCCCTTGATCAGCCGGGAGATGGTCGAGTGATCGACCCCCGACTGGAGGGCCAGCTGGCGCTGGCTCATCTTCTTTTCCTTCAGCTGGCTGCGAAGCCAGCTGTTGAAGGATCGCGGCGTCTGGAGCGTCATCCACGATGCTCGTATGGCGCTGTCACCCACGAATGCGGGTGGTGCGTGCGCGCACCCGCAGCATCCCGTTCGAGGGCCGCGCCCTCAATGGGACTTCCGTACTTCGCTCAGGTGCCGGTCAGCGGTTCCTGGGCGGGCGGGCTGCCAAGACCGGCCGCATGGGCACGCCTGACGAGCGGGCTGCGCACGTAGTCGATCCCCCCAGTCACGATCACGCTGAGGATCGAGATGGCGCGATCGGTGAGGGCAATGGCAACCGCCGATTCGGGACTGACCCCATACAGGGTGAGCGCGGCCACGATGCCCGCCTCCACGAACCCGATGCCGGCGGGCGTCAGCGGGATCGCCGTCAGGAGTGCCGCCACGAGCGCCACGAAGATGGCGGCCGAGATCCCGAGCTGCGCATCGGGCAGGTTGAGGGCCTTGATGACAAAGAACACCCGGAGACCCTCGGCCAGCCAGATGAGGACCGCCAGCGACCCGATGACCGCGACGGAACGCGGGGTGAGGGCGGCGATCGTTCCCTCCCGGAAGCGGGCATAGAACCCTTCGACCCGGCCCGGCAGGAACCGCTCGATGTGCTGGCCGGCGAAGCGGAGGACCAGGAGCAGCACGACCAGGATCGCGGCGAGCAGAGCCGCGGCCACGAAGATGAAGTCCACCCCGGGCATGGCCCGGCCGCGGAAGCTCCAGAAGCCGGCCGCCACCGCCAGCCCGAAGATCACGACGATATCGGTGATCCGCTCGATGAAGATCGTCCCCACCGTCCGCGAGGCGGAGCCGCCGTAGTTGCCCTTCAGGAGAAAGGCGCGGTACAGGTCGCCCAGCTTGGCCGGCACCAGGCAGTTCACGAACCACGAGAGGAACAGGATCTCGGTCGCCACCCAGTAGCGGATGTGGGTCCCGACGGTTCTGAGGATGTACCACCACCGCCCTCCCCGCAGCGGGAACGTGAGGTAGTACACGATCAGGGCGGCGAGCAGGAGGGCGGGGTTGGCGCCCCGGATGAGGTCGATCGTGGTGCCGAAGTCGATGTCGAGCACCACCCGGAAGAACAGGACGAGGAGCACCAGGGCGAAGATGAGCGAGCCGATGGTCCGCACGTTGAGGAAGCGCTGGGCGAGCGATACCTCGCTCTCGGGGATTGCCTCCGAGGCGGCTGCGCCGAGGAACTCCGACGGCTCGTAGACCGAGTGGCCGTGGGGTCGCGGATGGGGGCCGGTGCTCTCCGAGCCTGGGTCCTGATCGGTCAAGATGGAGACCCGGTCACGACGGCGATCCGTTCTGACGGCTGACCCATTTCGAGGCCTTCGCCCACCGGGTGCCGAGGTGGACGAGCTTTGTCGAGCGGCTGCCGTGCCACTCGTTGTGGGCGAGGGCCACCTTCAGCTCGGCGGCCGTGTCGAACGCCGGGAGGGCGTTGAAGCTCATGGCCACCTCGATCGAGGTGTGCGAGTCCGAACAGGCCACCGCAGCGAGGTGGTGCTCGGCGGCGAACTCCGCCGCGGCCTGGTTATGGCGGCCGAGCGTCACCCGGCTGTTGAAGACCTCGATGAGGTCGATCCGATTCGTCTCCGCCAGGCGCTCGAGCGCCTCGGGCCGGATGTGTGAGCGGCGGAACGGGTCGTACGGGTGCGGCACGGACACCAGCCCGCCCTGGTCGCGAATCGCATCCGCGGTGGCCTCCGCGGTCAGATCGCGGGGAATGGTGGACTCGATGAAGAGGGCCACGATCTCCCCGTCCGCGCTCGACACCTCCTCGGCAAGGATCACGCTCAGGCGATCACTCAGGCCCAGCTCGCCGGCACGGTCACGAACCGCGACGGATCCGTCGATCGTGTTGTGGTCGGTGACCGCGACGTGGGTCAGCCCGCGCTCGATGGCCAGGGTGATGAACCGATCCTCGCCGAGCCGCGAGTCCGGGCTGAAGCGGGTGTGGCAATGGAAGTCGGCGAAGGCCAGGGCGCGACTGTCGCTTCCCGCCCGCTCGCGGACCGTGGCCGGCGCTGCCACCGCGACGGTCACACGCTCACCAGGCTCTTGCGGAAGGTGGCGAACTGCTCCAGCGCGCGCCCGGTCCCGACGGCGACCGAGTTCAGGGCGTTCTCGGCGACATGGCACGGAATGCCCGTCACCTGGGTCAGCAGCGCATCGAGGTTGCGAAGGAGGCTCCCGCCGCCGGACATGACCATCCCCTTGTCGATGATGTCGCTCGCCAGCTCGGGTGGCGTCTGCTCGAGGACGCTCCGGACGGCCGAGATGATCTGCTGGAGCGGCTGCTCGATGGCCTCGGTGATCTCGCCGCTGTTCATCGGGATCGTGCGGGGAAGGCCGGCGATCAGGTCGCGGCCCTTGACCTCCATCTGCAGCGGCTCGTCGAGCGGAAGGGCGGAGCCGATGCGGATCTTCACCTCTTCGGCGGTCCGCTCCCCGATCATGAGGTTGTACTTGCGGCGGACGTACGAGGTGATGGCCTCGTCGAAGCGGTTCCCGCCCGACGCGGACCGAATCCGACACCACGATGCCGCCCAGGGCGATGACCGCGACCTCGGTCGTCCCGCCGCCGATGTCGATGATCATGTTGCCCGTCGGCCCGCTGATCGGGATGTTCGCTCCGATCGCCGCCGCCAGCGGCTCCTCGATGAGAAACGCATCCCGCGCGCCCGCCTTGAGCGCCGCGTCGCGCACGGCCCGCTTCTCGACGCTGGTCACGCCAGAGGGCACGCTGATCATGACGTCGGGGCGGAAGATGCGGACGCGGGCGACCTTGTTGATCACGTAGTGAAGCATGGCCTCAGTGATGAGGTAGTCCGCAATGACCCCATCGCGCATTGGCCGGATAGCCCGAACGTTTCCCGGTGTGCGGCCGATCATCTCGCGCGCCTCTTCGCCGACGGCCACCAGCCGGTTGTCGTCCTCGGAAATGGCGACCACCGACGGCTCATTCAGGACCACGCCCTTGCCCTGGACGTAGACGAGGATGTTGGCCGTGCCGAGGTCGATACCGATCTTCAATGCGCCGCCGATCGAAGCGAGGGGGTGGGCCCGGAGTATATCGGCCGGTCGCCGACAGTCAGTCGGTCACCCGTCCGATGCGCGCGCCGAGACCCACCAGCTTGGACTCGAAGGCCTCGTAGCCGCGGTCCACGTGCTCGACGCCGGAGATCGTGCTCGTTCCTTCGGCGGCGAGCGCGGCCACAACCAGCGTTGCGCCGGCCCGCAGGTCGGGGATCTGGACCGTGCGGCCGTGCAGTGGGGTGGGTCCGACGATCCGCGCATGGCGCGCGTCGGCAACCTCGATCTCGGCGCCCATCTTCACCAGCTCCGCGGTGTACTCCAGCCGGTCGGAGTAGATCGTCTCGTGGATGGCACTCTCGCCTGCTGCCTGGGTCATGAGCACCGCCAGCGGCGCCTGGAGGTCGGTCGCCAGACCGGGATAGGCGGCCGTCTCGATCTGCACCGGTTTGTAGCTCCCCGCCGGCGCGCCCCGAACGCGGAGCCCTGACTGGCCATTGGCCGAGAACGGCTCGTTGCCGACACCCATTGCGGTCAGCACGTCGTTGAAGGCGCCCACGTGCTCCGGGTCGAAGCCGGAGACCGTCACCTCGCCTCCACTCGCGGCCGCGGCCACCGCGAAGGTGCCGGCCTCGATCCGATCGCCGAGAACCGTGTGCTCGACGCCGGACAGGGCCTCGACCCCCTCCACCTCGACGACGTGCGGCGCGGTCCGCTCGATGCGGGCGCCCATCGTCCGCAGCATCGCCACCAGGTCATCGACCTCCGGCTCCTGGGCCGCATTCTCGATCACGGTCGTCCCGGACGACAGGCACGCGGCCAGCAGCGCGTTCTCGGTCCCCATCACGGTGACGTACGGGAAGTGGATTCGGGCTCCGCGCAGTCGATCGGCGCGGGCGAAGTAGTAGCCGTTGCGGTAGTCGATCTCCGCCCCGAGGGTCCGCATCGCCTCCACGTGGAGGTCCACCGGCCGCCGGCCGATCCGGTCACCGCCGGGGTTGCTGATGATCACCCGGCCGTGGCGCGCCAGGAGCGGCCCGAGCAGGATGAACGAGGAGCGCATCTTCATCGCCGCTTCGAGAGGGACGAAGAGCCACTCCGGGCCGCGCTCGCGCAGCTCGAGCGTGTGCTCATCGACATCGGTCCATGTGAAGCCGATGTCGGCCATCGTCTCGCGCATGATCGTGACGTCGCTGATGCGCGGCACGTTGCGGAGCACGACCGGCTCATCGGTCAGGATGGCGGCGGCCATCATCTTCAGGACCGCGTTCTTGGCTCCCGCCACGCGGACTTCACCACGGAGCGGCACGCCACCCTCGATCACGAAGCGATCCACGGTGCGCCCTAGGCGGGCCACGCCTCCTTCCACTCGTGACCGCCGAGGTGGTGCCCGTCACACAGGCCGAGGCGGCCCCCCATGTGGCGGGACGGCAGCAGCGGCTGCATCCCCTCCTCGACCTGGGTCGGCTGACGGTTGCAGAGCATGTACCGATGCTCGCGCAGCCAGTCGTACAGGTGGGCGCTCGAGCAGAACACGAAGCGGCGGGTGAAGTTCGGGCTGCCGACGAGGTCCGGCCCGCCGGCCAGGCCGATCGGCCCGCTCTCGCGGACGATCTCGATTCGAACCGGCAGGGCGCCCGATCGGGCGCCGCACTGCTCGCAGCTCATCACCGGGGTGGGCCGCTCACTCGAGGTAGTGGTCCCCGTCGTCTTCCCGGTGGCGGGCGACGAACTCGGGGTCGAGGTTCGGGTCGGATCCCGGCGGCGAGCCGCGATGGGGCTTGAAGTCGACCGGGCAGATGAACGGATAGTCGCGGCTGATCTTGCGGAACTCCTGCATCCGCCGGAACGGCTTTGGCGGCTTCGGCTGCTCGCTCGTCACCAATGCAGCGTAGATCAGCCCCGTTGGCTGCGTCGGGTCGCGATCCGTTCCCGCATGAGCGCGGTCTGGAGGGCAGCCCGGACGCGAGCCAGGTCGACCGGGTCGTGGACCGCGTCGAGGTCGGCTTCGGCCGCCTTGCGGGCGGCGGCGGCGGCGGCCGCATCGATCTCGTCGGAGTGCTCGGCGACGAACGCCAGCACCACCACCTTGTCGGGCCGGACCTCGACGAAGCCTCCGCTGATGAGCATGAACTGGACCGTCCCCGCCTGCCGGATGCGGAGCTCCCCGGTGCCGAGGGCGGTGACCAGCGGGGTGTGGTGGGGCAGGATGCCGAGCTCGCCCTCGATGCCGGGCACGACGACCGAGTCGACGTCATCGGCGAAGACCCGGCCGTCGGGGGAGACGACCTCGAGACGGAGCGTCATCGGTCAGGCGGCCGCGCCCATCTGCTCGGCCTGGGCCACGGCCTCGTCGATGGAGCCGACCATGTAGAACGCCTGCTCCGGGAGCTGGTCGTGCTTGCCGTCGAGGATCTCGCGGAAGCCGCGGACCGTCTCCTTGCGCTCGACGTACTTGCCATCGCGGCCGGTGAACTGGGCGGCCACGAACATCGGCTGGCTCATGTAGCGCTGCAGGCGCCGGGCGCGGGCGACGGTGACCTTGTCCTCCTCCGACAGCTCGTCCATGCCCAGGATGGCGATGATGTCCTGCAGGTCCCGGTAGCGCTGGAGGGTCTGCTGGACCTCACGGGCCACCTGGAAGTGGTCCTCCCCCACGACCCGTGGGTCGAGCACGGTCGAGGTGCTGGTCAGCGGGTCGACAGCGGGGTAGATGCCCAGCTCGACGATCGAGCGCTCGAGGCGGATGGTCGAGTCGAGGTGGCCGAAGGTCGTGGCCGGGGCGGGATCGGTGTAGTCGTCGGCCGGCACGAAGATGGCCTGCAGCGAGGTGATCGAGCCCTTCTTGGTCGAGGTGATCCGCTCCTGGAGGTCGCCCATCTCGGTGGCCAGGGTCGGCTGGTAGCCCACCGCCGAGGGCATCCGGCCGAGCAGGGCCGACACCTCGGACCCGGCCTGCGTGAAGCGGAAGATGTTGTCGATGAACAGCAGGATGTCGCGACCTTCCACGTCGCGGAAGTACTCGGCCATGGTCAGGGCGGTCAGGCCCACCCGCTGGCGGGCGCCCGGCGGCTCGTTCATCTGGCCGAAGACCATGACCGTCTTGTCGATGACGCCCGACTCGCGCATCTCACCGATGAGGTCGTTGCCCTCGCGCGACCGCTCGCCCACGCCCGCGAACACCGAGTAGCCACCGTGCTCGGCGGCGATGTTGCGGATGAGCTCCTGGATGATGACCGTCTTGCCGACCCCGGCCCCACCGAAGACGCCGACCTTGCCGCCGCGCTTGAACGGGGCGATGAGGTCGATGACCTTGATCCCGGTCTCGAAGACGGCGGCCTCGGTCTCCATGTCCTCGAAGCCGGGGGCGTCGCGGTGGATGGGCAGGGTCTCGGTCGCCTCCACCGCGCCCTTGCCGTCGATCGGATGGCCGAGGACGTCGAACACCCGGCCCAGGGTCGCCTCGCCGACCGGGACCGTGATGGCGCTGCCGGTGTCGACCGCGTCCACGCCGCGGGCCAGGCCGTCGGTCGAGGACATCGCCACCGCGCGCACCCAGTTGTTGCCCAGGTGCTGCTGGACCTCGACGACGAGGTCGTCGCCGATCTCCAGGGCGTTGTAGATCTCGGGCAGCTCGCCCGCGGGGAATTCGACGTCGACCACGGGTCCCGTGATCTGGATCACCTTGCCGGTGGCCATCGGTTCGTGTTGCTCCTTCCGGTGGGCTGGGCTCAGCCCGCCTGGGCCTCGGCCCCGGAGGCGATCTCGATCATCTCCCGGGTGATGGTGGCCTGGCGGGTCTTGTTGTAGACGAGGGTGAGCTCATCGATGAGCTCGTGGGCGTTGTCGGTCGAGTTGCGCATGGCGATCATGCGGGCGGACTGCTCCGAGGCAATGTTCTCGAGCACGGCGCGATAGATGTCGACCGCCACGTAGTACGGCAGCAGCCGCGACAGCACCTCGGCCGATGGCTCGAAGAGGTATTCGTCGTTGCGGATGCGCTGGCCCTCGGTGAGCGTGGGCTCGTGGACGGGGAGGACGCTCTTGATCGCGGGCCGCTGGACCAGGGTGCTGACGAACGAGCTGTAGCTCACGACGACCTCGTCATAGGTCTCGGCCAGGAAGTCCTCGGTCACCAGCTTGGCGAG
This sequence comes from uncultured Chloroflexia bacterium, assembly GCA_963843015.1. Lineage (GTDB taxonomy): Bacteria > Chloroflexota > Limnocylindria > QHBO01 > QHBO01 > DASTEQ01. The sequence continues at coordinate 40,472 of CAWJIR010000005.1, forward strand.
GGGCTGCACGTCGGCGAAGACCGGACGGTCCCGGAACTGCGGGAAGTGAGCCGCAATCGGGATCCCTGCCCGCCGCAGTGCGTCACGGCCCTTGCGGCCGACCGTGATGGCCGAGACCCGGATTGGCTCGCCGCTGTCCGCGGTGCCGGCCCGGTCGGCGATCCAGCGAAGGGCGTTCCGGACCGCATTCGAGTTCAGCGCGCCGGCCAGTCCCCGGTCGGTGGTGATCATGATCAGCGCGATGTGCCGCACCGGGCGACGGGCGAGCAGGGGCTCCTCTTCGTGAGGGACCGCGGCCGCGACGCGCGCCAGCACATCGTCCAGCTCCTCGGCGAACGGCCTGGCACCGAGGATCGCCTCCTGGGCGCGCTTCATGCGCGAGGCGGCGACCATCTCCATCGCCCGCGTGATCTGGGCGATGTTGCGAATGGAGCCGATTCGGCGCCGGATGTCGCGGAGGGAGGCCATCAGGCGGTCGCGTCCTCCGGTGTATCGGTCTCGGCGGTCTCGGTCTCGGGCCGCGGTCATCGGTCTCGGTGCCGCATCGGTCTCGGTCTCAGCGGCATCGGTCTCGGTGCCCGCGGCCCCGGCAGCTCGGTCTCGGCGGCGGTCCGGTCTCGGCGGCATCGGCGTCGGTCGACTCGTAGCCTGCATCGCGGCGGTACGCCGTGACCGCCTCGCGGAGCGCGTCCTGCGACGCGTCGGAGATGGCCTTCTCGGCCGCGATGGCCGGCAACAGGTCCGGATGGTTCTGGTCGAGGAACCGATACAGGCCGGTCTCGAACTCCTTCACCTTGGGCGTGGGCACGTCGTCGAGAAGGCCATTCGTGCCGGTCCAGATGATCGCCACCTGGCGCTCGACCGACAGCGGCGCGAACTGCGGCTGCTTGAGGATCTCGGTCAGCTTCTCGCCGCGGGTCAGCTGGTCACGCGTCGCCTTGTCGAGGTCCGAGGCGAACTGGGCGAAGGCAGCCAGCTCGCGATACTGCGCGAGATCGAGCCGCAGGCGGCCCGCGACCTGGCGCATGGCCTTGATCTGGGCGTTGCCGCCCACCCGGCTCACGCTCAGCCCGGCGTTGACCGCCGGCCGCTGGCCCTGGTTGAACAGGTCGGTCTGCATGTGGATCTGACCGTCGGTGATGCTGATCACGTTGGTCGGGATGTAGGCCGACAGGTCACCGGCCTGGGTCTCGATGATCGGCAGGGCCGTCAGCGAGCCGCCACCGTGCTCCTCACTCATCCGCGCCGCGCGCTCGAGGAGCCGGGAGTGGGCGTAGAAGATGTCGCCGGGGTACGCCTCGCGACCCGGTGGCCGCCGCATCAGAAGCGACACCTGGCGATACGACCAGGCGTGCTTCGAGAGGTCGTCATAGATGCACAGGGCGTCGCGCCCCGCCTCCATGAACTCCTCGCCGATGGCCGCCCCCGAGTACGGGGCCAGGAACTGGATGGGCGCCGGGTCCGAGGCGGCCGCCACGACCACGATCGAATGCCCCATCGCGCCGTGCTCCTCGAGCTGAGCCACGATCTGGGCCACGGTCGACAGCTTCTGGCCGATGGCGACGTAGACGCAGATCAGGTCCTCGCCCTTCTGGTTGATGATCGTGTCGACCGCGATCGCGGTCTTCCCGGTCTGGCGGTCGCCGAGGATGAGCTCGCGCTGGCCGCGACCGATCGGGATCATGGAGTCGATGGCCTTGATCCCGGTCTGGACCGGCGTGTCCACCGGCTGACGGACGATGACGCCGGGGGCGATCCGCTCGACCGGCCGGAACGCATCGGTTTCGATGGCGCCCTTCCCATCGAGCGGGTTGCCGAGCGGGTCGACGACCCGACCGATGAGCGCGTCACCGACCGGGATCTCGACCACGCGGCCGGTGGTCTTGACCTGGTCGCCCTCCTTCAGGCTGGTGTAGTCACCGAGGATCAGGGCACCGACCGTCTCCTCCTCGAGGTTGAAGGCCATCCCCATCACGCCGCCGGGGAACTCGAGGAGCTCCGACGCGAGCGCGCCGGACAGCCCATAGACCTGGGCGATCCCGTCGCCGACCTCGACGATGGTGCCCACGCCGGCAACATCGGTCCCCTCCGCGAAGCCGGCGATTTCGCTGCGAATGATCGAGGTGATCTCGTCGGATCGAATGGCCATCCAGTGCTCCTCAGACCGCGGTCAGGCGCGCCCGGAGCCGCTCGAGACGGCTGCGAACGCTGGCGTCATAGAGTCGATCCCCGATCCGCACCGAGATACCCCCGATGAGGCTGGGATCGACCACTTCGGTGAATTCCACCTGGCGCCCGGCCAGGCCTTCGAGCGTCCGCTCGAGTCCCGCGCGATCCTCGTCGTCGAGTGGGAGCGCGGTCCGGACCTCCGCTCGGGTGATGCCGCGCTGGCGCAGCACGAGCTCCTCGAAATGGCGCCGCATGGCCGGGATCGCCCCCGGTCGACCGCGCCGAATCATGAGCAGGACGAGGTTGAGCGGTCCGTCGGCGACTTCGGTCACCGATCGGCGGAGGACCCGTTCCTTGTCCGCGAACGGCACCGCGGGATGCTGCATCACGGCCGCCAGCTCCGGGTTGGCGAGCGCCTCGCCGAGCACCGCGAAGTCCGCCTGCCAGCGGTTCAGGGCGCGATCGGCGGTGGCCACCTGGAAGGCGGCCTCCGCGTAGCGGCGGGCAGCGGTCTCGCGGCGCGCCATCTCAGTTGCGGTTCTCGGACAGGAACTGCTCGACCAGCCGGCGCTGGGTCGGACCGTCCATCTCGGAGCCCACGAGCTTGCCGGCCGCGTCGAGGGCGAGGTCGGCGACCTCGGCCCGGATCTCGGCCAGGGCACGCTCCTTCTCGGCCGCGATCTCCTCGCGGGCGCGAGCGGTGAGCTGCTCGGCCGACGCCTTGGCCGCCGCGAGGATCTCGGCGCTGGTCGCTTCGGCCGTCTTGGCGGCCCGCTGGACGAGCGCCTCGGACTCCTGGCGGGCCTCGGCCAGCGCGGCGTCCCGCTCGGCGCGCGCCAGCTCCCGGTCGCGCGCGGCGGCGGCGGCGTCCTCCAGGCCCTGGCTGAGCTGTTCTGCCGCTCGTCGATCCGGCGCAGGGCCGGCTTGAACAGGAACCGGTTCAGGAGGTAGAGCAGGATCAGGAAGTTGACGATCTGGAAGCCGAGCTTGAAGACGTCAACGCCGAATGCCTCGAAGAACGCCATGGTCCGGGCCTCAGCCGACCGCGAAGATCAGGATGAGACCGATGACCAGCGCGTAGATCGCCATCGCCTCGGTGAGCGCCAGACCCAGGATGTAGGGCACGAAGAGCGTCCCCGACGCCTCCGGGTTGCGGCCGATGGCCTCCATGGCCCGGCTGAAGCCGATCCCGATCCCGATGCCCGGACCGATGGTGCCCAGGCCGATGGCGAGACCGGCGGCGAGAAGTTGGAATTCCACGGTGTTCGATTCCTCCTCTGTGCTCCGCCGGGCGGCAGAGCCTTGCTGCTAGGCCGTTCCCGGGGCGGGGCTGGCCTCTGAATGGTCGGGCGCCTCGCCCGCGTGCTCGTCCCCCGATTCGTGCTGCCGATGCTCGGCGATGGCGAGGGTGATGTAGGTCATGGTCAGAAGCGCGAAGACGAGCGCCTGGACGAATCCGAAGATCAGCTCCAGGCCAAGGAAGACGACTGGGCACGAAGCAGCGGCACCAGGGACAGGATGACCGCCAGCAGGACCTCGCCGGCAAAGACGTTGCCGAAGAGCCGCATCGACAGGCTGATCAGGCGCGACAGCTCGCTGATGAGGTGAATGGGCGTGAGGAGCGGGGTCATGTACGCCGGCTCGGCGATGAGCAGCTCCTTCAGGTAGCCCCCAAGCCCGTTGGCGCGGATCCCCCAGGCCGATGAACGCAACGAAGGCGATGATCGCCAGGCCCAGGGTGAAATTCAGGTCGGCGGCAGCGGCGCGCACGAGCGGGACGAGCGTCACTTCACCGCCGTGCTCGCCTTCGACCGTGATCCCCACCACGCCGACACCGGGCAGCAGCCCGATCATGTTCGCGACCAGCACGAACAGGAAGATCGCGATGACCAGCGCCGCGAACTCGGCCCAGCGCTTGCCGCCGGTGCTGCGCACGACGCCCGCCAGCCATTCGATGCGGCAGCTCCACCAGCGACTGGAACCGCCCCGGGACGAGCGTCGCCCGTCGCCGAACGTAGACCGTGGCGATGAGCAGCAAGGCGGTGGCGAGCAGCGCACCGACCATGCTGTTGGTGAACTCGAAGGGGCCGATCGTAAACAGGGTTTCCGCGGCGATGTCGACGTGAACCAGCTGTTGACCCTCTCTGCCCTATCTCCGCATCGCTTTCCGCGCGACGTCCCAGATGGTGTACATCGCGGCGGCCACCCCGAAGGCGGTCCCCACCAGGGTCAGCAGGGGTCGGGTTCCGAACACGCCATCCAGCAGCAGGCCGCCGAAGAAGCCGATCATCACCGCCACCCCGAGCCGGATCCCCAGATCGAGAGCGATCCCCCAGTTGTTCATGGCCCCTCGTCCGGTTCTGCGCTCGGTGGGCGCGGTCGCCGCGCCCGGATGTAGAGCCAGATACCGATGGCCGAGGCCAGGCTGCCGAGCAACAGGCCGCCGAGCACGAAAATCGGCGAGGTCCCAGCCTGTGCATCGAGCACGAGACCGATGACCACGCCGCCGAGCATCGGGACCGCCATGATCAGGGTGACGTCACCCAGGATCCTGGCCGGCCCGGGGCTCGTGTTGGGCATTCAGCTCGACTCCGGGCGATCGGAAGCCGCGGCGAGTATAGCGTCTGGTCCCGGCGACCGCCCCTCTCGCGTCAGGCTCGCGTCCACGCCAGACCGGGGACCGGGAACCGCTCGGCGAGGGCCACGACCCGGCCGCGAACCTCGGCCTGGGCCGCCTCGTCGCCACGGGCCGCGATGCCGGCCACGATCAGCTCGCCGATCTCGTCCATCTCCTCGGTGCCCATCCCGCGTCCGGTGACGCATGGCGTGCCGACCCGGATCCCGCTCGCGACCATCGGCGGGTTGGGGTCGTAGGGAATGGCGTTCTTGTTCACGGTGATGTCGACCTCGCCGAGCGCAGCATCGGCTTCCTTGCCGGTGACGCCGAAGGGCGTGACGTCGACCAGGAGGAGGTGGGTGTCGGTCCCGCCCGACACGAGCGAAGCGCCATGCCCGGCAAGCGAGGCCCCGAGCGCCCGCGCGTTCTCGACGGTGCGCGCCGCGTCGGCCCGGAACTCGGCGCTCATCGCCTGGTGGAACGCGACCGCCTTGGCGGCCACGACGTGCATCAGTGGCCCGCCCTGGATGGCCGGGAAGACCGCCTTGTCGATGTCCTTGGCGAGGTCGGCGGTGCACAGGATCATCGCGCCGCGTGGGCCGCGCAGGGTCTTGTGGGTGGTGGTCGTGACCACCTGGGCGTGCGGGACCGGGTTCGGATGAACCCCGCCGGCCACCAGCCCGGCGAAGTGCGACATGTCGGTCATCAGGATCGCGCCAACCTCGTCCGCGATCGCGCGGAACGCGGCGAAGTCCCAGTGTCTCGGGTAGGCCGTCGCGCCGGTGATGATCATCTTGGGCCGGTGCTCGCGTGCAAGCGCACGCACCTCGTCCAGGTCGATCAGGTGGGTCGTGCGATCAACGTGGTACGGGACGAAGGCGTAGTACTGGCCGCTGAAGTTGACCGGCGAGCCGTGGGTCAGGTGCCCGCCCTGGTCGAGGGCGAGGCCCATCACCGTGTCGCCGCGCTCCAACAGGGCGTGGAAGACGGCCATGTTGGCCTGGGCACCGGCATGGGGCTGGACGTTGGCGTGCTCGGCCCCGAACAGCGCCTTCGCGCGGTCACGGGCCAGGTCCTCGGCGCGGTCCACGACGTCGCAGCCGCCGTAGTAGCGGCGGCGCGGGTATCCCTCGGCGTATTTCGCGGTCAGGACCGATCCGGTGGCCTCCAGCACGGCACGGCTCGGATAGCTCTCCGACGCGATGAGCTCGAGGTTGGAGCGCGCGCGCGCCTCCTCGTCCTGGACGACCTGCCAGATCTCGGGATCTTCGGTCTGCAGCGCAGCCCAGGCATCCATCGGTCCATCTCCTCCGCTGGTGGAGGCCCGAGTCTAGACCGCGGACATCCCGTGTGGCCCGATCTCGACCATCCGGCCATTCACCACCGATTGGCGGACCTCGTCCGGGACGACCACGATCGGGATCTCGACGCCGTACAGCTCCGCGGCCACGGCCGCGCCGATGGCCAGGATGAGGTCCGACTCGCCCAGAACGATCCCCGCCGGCGCGGTCCCGGCCCGGACGGCCTCGGCAAGGACGCTGGCCGAGGAGGACGAGCCCCGGGCGGCGGGCATGATCACGATCCGTCCAGCTGACCACCGCGCCGTGCTGCGGATGCCGCGGCTCGCTGACCTGCCCGGTCACGGGGTCCAGGCCGCCCCACAGCGACAGCGACTCGTCGAGCACGAGCGCCGGCGCGCGGGCGGTGCCGGGGGCGATGAGGCGGCCGCTCACGGGCTGCCCCAGGCCTCGTCGCGCACGACGTGGCCCGCTACCGCGGACGCCACGCATTCCGCGAGGCTCCCCAACACGACCTGCGCACCGATGTTGCCCGGGGCGTAGTAGGCCCACTTCCCGGAATCGGTCATGACCGGCCCGCGCGGGTCGCGGAGGATGGGCGAGATGTACGAGCAGGTATCGACCAGCAGCTCGGCGCCGCCGGCTGCGAGCCGCGCCGTGACGCCGGCCTCCTCGCGCCTGGGCCAGCGTGTCCCGCCCGGTCGAGATGAGCAGCTCCACCCCGTCGGCCACCCGTCGGCCGTCCAGCAGGTCGGCGATCCGTGACAGCTCGGCTGCCGAGGCATGGGGCGTCCCAAGGCTGACGGCGCCGATCGGTCCCCCGGCGTCACCGCCCAGGTCCGCTCGAGCCCTCCGCAGGTCCGCCAGCGTGACGCAGATGCTCCTCCTCGGGATCCCCGCCCTGCAGTGCATCGGCGAGCGTGGCGGCCTCGGGCGTGGAGCCGACCACGTGCAGCAGCGCCACCGCCCCCGACGATGCCGCAGCGGCCCCGAGGGCCTTCAGCCGGTCCTCGCCCACCCGCGACGGCAGCCCGACGACGGCCGCCACCCGGCCGCCGGCGATCTGGCCGACCACGATCCCGAGCACCGGATACAGGCTGTCGTCGTCGCGGAGCGTGGCCGGGACGTCATCCCCGAGCGTGATGACGACCTGGGCCCGTCGCGCCTCCGCTCGATGAAGGCCCGCGTCGGGGACGCGCCCGGTGATCGCGGCCGCGATGTCCATGAAGTCGCCGTAGCGGTTCGTCCGGGCGCCCAGGACCGAGTTCGCGAAGACGATGGCGTTGGACTCGCCCCAGGCGACCTGCTCCCCGAGGCGGGGCCGGGCATCGGCGAGCTGGTAGGGCGCGCAGGTGAAGGTCGGGCGGCAGCCGAGGCGCACGGTACTGCTCCATGAGCCGCCGGCCACGGGCCGCGAGGTCAGGGTCGCCGCGCCACAGCTCCGGATGGAGGAGGTCCACCGCTCCCACGTTCAGGGTCGTCGGCACGCGAACCTGCGCCCCGCCGTCCACCAGCCGATCGACGAAGTCCAGCGTCGCCTGCCCGTGGTCGAGGCAGGAGTCCACGTGGGCTCCCGTGATGGGGATCAGGCGCTCGGCATCGAGGACCTCGGCGGCGCGGACGACGAGGCGCATCGCCAGGGCGGCCCCCGGTCCGTCGTCGCCGCCGAGCAGCGCCTGCTCGCCGGGCTCGAGGTGGAGGCTCAGCGACCGGACTCCTCGGCCTCCAGGGCGGAGATCTTCGCCACGCGACGGATATGGCGCCCGCCCTCGAACTCGGCGGTCCAGGAACGCGCGGACGCACGCCTCCGCCACCTCGGCGGTCGTCACCCGCGCCCCCATCGACAGGACGTTCGCGTCGTTGTGCTCGCGGCCCAGGCGGGCGACCTCGGGCGAGGAAGCCTGCACGCACCGAATGCCACGGACCTTGTTGGCCACGATCGCCTCGCCGGTGCCGCTCCCACCGAGGACGATGCCGCGGTCGTACTCGCCGCGGGCCACGGCCCGGGCCACCGGGGCGATGACGTCGGGGTAGTCGACCGGCTCTTCGCTGTCGGTCCCGAAGTCGCGGTACTCGACGCCCATCTCCTCGAGCATCCGGCACAACAGGCTCTTCAGGACGAAGCCGGCATGGTCGGAGCCGATGGCAACCCGCACGGCGGTCAGTCTATCGGCCCCACCAGCGCCTCGAGCCGGTCCCGCCCGATGGCGCCATCCCGCAACAACCGCGGTCGTTCGCCGCTCAGGTCGAGGACCGATGACGCCACGCCCGCCCGGCGATTCGCCCTCGACCACGGCCGCCAGGTCGGCGGCCCCGGCGAACGCGATCAGCACGTCGTCGGTCGTGTAGCACTCGGGGAACCCGTGCGGGTTGGCGCTCGTCACCGGGAGCGGACCGGTGGCTGCCAGCAGGCCCTGGGTGACCGGGTGGTCGGGGGCGCGAACCCCGAGGGTTGGCTCGCCGCCGACCTCGCTCGTCGCGGCCAGGATCAAGGTCACGCCACCCGGCCAGCATGCGGAGGCAACCGCACGGGCGCGGTCATCCACCCTCAGACCCAGCTCGGCCGCCTGGGCCAGGTCTTTGACCAGCCACGCGATCCGCCGCTCCGCGGGCCGGCCCTTCAACCGGAACAGGCGCTCCAGGGCCTCGGCGTCGTTCGCGCGGCAGCCGACGCCGTGAACCGTATCGGTCGGGAAGGCGAGCAGGGCGCCGTCGCGAATCAGCTCGGCGGCCTGCGCCAGGCCTTCCGGCGTGGCGGGGAGGCGATCGGTCATCCCAGTCGTTCCAGGCGCACGATCCGCTCGTGCCCGGACAGGTCGCGTTCGGTGGCCACGGACCACCGCCCGGGGAGATCGGCGACGGCGGCCCGGATCGGCTCCGCCTGGCCCGCGCCGATCTCGAGCAGCGCGGTGCCGCCCGCGGCCAGCCGCTCAGGCAGTTGCGCCAGCAATGCACCGATGAGGTCGAGCCCGCTCTCCCCGCCGTCCAGCGCCGCGGCCGGCTCCCAGCCGAGGCTGCCGACGCGGGTGGCGACCTCCGCGCGCGGCACGTAGGGCAGGTTGGCAACCACCACGTCGGGCTGGGGCGAGGCCCACCGTCGAGGAGGTCGGACAGGACCACGGTGACGAGGTGGGCCACGCCATGTCCGGCAAGATTCTCGCTCGCCAGCTCGAGGGCGTCGGCCGAGACGTCGCTTGCAATCAGCCGCAGCCGTCCGAGCGCCAGCGCCGCCCGGAAGCGTCGCGCCAGGGCCACAGCCACCGCCCCGCTGCCAGTGCCCACGTCCCACGCGACGATGGGCCGGTCGTCGCGCACCAGCCGCCCCGCGATGTCGGCCACGGCGGCATCCACCAGCAGCTCGGTCTCCGGTCGCGGAATGAGGGCCCGCGGATCGGTGGCAATGCGGAGGCCGTACCACTCCTTGAACCCGCGGATGTACGCGATCGGTTCCCCGGCGGCTCGGCGCTGGAGCCAACCGTCGAGGGCGGAGGAACCGGCGGCCGGCATCGGTTCGTCCAGGTGGGCCAGCAGCCACGCCCGATCTCGCTCGAGGGTCCATGCCACGAGCACCTCCGCGTCCAGACGGGCTGATGGCGATCCCGCGTCACGCAGCGCGCTGATCGCGCGGGCCAACGCCTCGGCCGGTCGTGTGTCCCGGCGCCGAGGGCGGCGCCTCAGCCGGCGACATCGGCTCCCGCCGCGGCGAGTCGCTCGGCCTGGTCGGCCTCGGCAAGGGGCTCGATGACCCGGTCGAGGTCCCCGGCCAGCAGGCCAGGCAGGTTGTGGACGGTGAGGCCGATGCGGTGATCGGTCACCCGGTCATCGGGGAAGTTGTAGGTCCGGATCTTCTCGGACCGCTCCCCGGTCCCGACCTGGGCCCGGCGCACCTCACCGCGCTCCTCGGCCTGTCGCGCGCGCTGGGCTTCCAGCAGCCGTGCGCGGAGCACGGACAGGGCCTTCGCCCGGTTCTTGTGCTGGCTCTTCTCGTCCTGGATGGCGACCACCAGCCCGGTCGGCATGTGCGTGATGCGCACGGCCGAATCGGTGGTGTTCACCGACTGCCCGCCTGGCCCACTGGACCGATAGGTCTCGATCCGCAGGTCCCCCTCGTCGATCTCGACCTCGACCTCCTCCGCCTCGGGGAGGACCGCAACCGTCGCGGTGGAGGTGTGGATGCGGCCGCTCGCCTCGGTGACCGGCACCCGCTGGACGCGGTGCACTCCGCTTTCGAATTTCAGACGGGAGTAGGCACCGTCTCCCGCCACCTCCGCGATGACCTCCTTGAAACCGCCCGAGCCGCTTTCGCTGGTTGACAGCAGGTCCACCTGCCAGCCGCGCCGCTCGGCATAGCGTCCATACATCCGGTAGAGGTCCGCGGCAAACAGCGATGCCTCGTCCCCACCCGTCCCCGCCCGGATCTCGAGGATCACGTCCCGCTCGTCGTTCGGGTCACGGGGGACCAGGAGGCGGCGGAGCTCGGCGTCCAGCGCCGCCAGACGGCCCTCGAGGACCTCGCGCCTCTCCCCGCGCCATGTCTCGGACCTCCGGGTCCGCGTCCTCCAGGTGAGTGCGCGCAGACGTCAGCGCCCGGTCGGCCTCCTCTCGCTGGCGCAGGGCGTCGACGATCGGGTCCAGGCGCGCCAGCTCACGCCCGTAGCGCGCCAGGAGCTGCGGATCGGTGGCGGTCTCCGGCTGCGACATCAGGGCGACCAGCTCCTCGTGGCGAGAAATCAGCTCGCTGAGCTGATCGCTCATGCCGGGGCGGGATCAGGCGCGTGGTCTTCGTCCAGCACCCGCTCGAGTGCGGTGATGCTCACCTCGAGCATGTCGTGGTCCGGTGGGCGGGTGGTGAGCGACTGGAGCCACAGCCCGGGGGCGTAGATCGCTCGGATCACGCGGTTTCCGTAGTGGCGGGCACCGAAGCGGACCAGCTCGTAGGCAACGGCCGCGACCACCGGTATCAGCGCGATCCGCGACAGCATGAGCAGCGGCAGGGGCACATCGGCTCGTGGGATGAGGGAGAAGAACAGGATGCTGATGACGACCACGATCAGCACGAACGTCGTCCCGCATCGGGTGTGGGCGGTGCTGAACCGATCCACCGACTCGGGCTCGAGCGGGGCCTCGGCCTCATGGGCGCTGATGGCCTTGTGCTCCGCGCCGTGGTAGGCGAAGACCCGTCGGACGTCGGACATCTGACCGATGAGGAACAGGTAGACGATGAAAATGGCGAGCCGGAAGCCTCCCTCCAGCAGGTTCGCCACCAGGTCGCTGCCGGCGGCCTCTTCGGCCACCTCCGACAGGACGAGTGGGAGCACGAAGAACAGCGCCACGGCAAAGCCGAGCGACGCGATCATGGTGACGGCCAGCGTTCCCCGGCCGATCTCGATGTCCTCTCCCTCCGCGGCCAGTGCGGCCGAGCGCATCAGCATCCGGGTCCCGAGGATGAGGGTCTCGTACAGGACGAGCACGCCACGCACGAACGGCACGCGGAGCCATCGGCCGCCGCTCAATGCCCGGGGAAGTGCCTCGGACGTGGTGCGGATCTCCCCATCGGGCATGCGAACGCTCATCGCCGCGGTCGACCGGCCGCGCATCATCACGCCCTCGATGAGGGCCTGGCCGCCGTAGAAGAAGTCCGGCATCCGGTAGCGCCGCGTGCCGGCCACGGCCTGGATGACGAACGGGCCGGCCGCGATCAGCTGCTCGGGAATGAGGAAGACCAGGTGTGGGACGAGCCGCCCCAGGCGGCCCGGGCTCGGCCGATCAGGCCGCGTCAGCGCGAGGCGCGCTCCATCCGCCGCTGGAACCGCTCGACCTGGCCGGCGGTGTCGACGATGTTCTGGGTCCCGGTGTAGAACGGATGGCAATTCGAACAGACCTCGACCCGGATCGACTCGGCGGTCGATCCGACCGTGAAGGTGGTCCCGCAGGCGCAGTGCACCTCGGCCTGATGGTACTGCGGATGAATCTCGGGCTTCATCGGTCAGGCCTCTTCCGCCACAACGCTGACCCGCTTCTTGTCGCGGGTCTCATGGGTGAACCGGACTCGCCCCTCGGTCGTCGCGAACAGGGTGTAGTCGCGTCCCATCCCGACATTGGGCCCCGCGTGGAACGTGCTCCCCCGCTGCCGAACGATGATCGTGCCGGCCATCACGAGCTGGCCATCGCCGCGCTTCACGCCGAGCCGCTTGCCGGCGCTGTCGCGCCCGTTCTTCGAGGACGAGCCTGCCTTCTTGTGTGCCATCGCTCAGTCCTCCGTCGCCGCGGCCTTCGCCGCGCGCTTCGCTGGTGCCCTGGTCGCCCGCTTCGCGGGGGCTCGTCGCCCGCTTCACGGTGCCTTCGTCTCCGGCGGTGGCGGCCTTCCGGCCTGACGTGGCCGTCGCGATCTCGTCGATCCGGATCCGGGTCAGCTCCGAGCGGTGCCCGGTCCGGCGGCGGTAGTGGGCCTTCGGTCGGAAGCGGAAGACGATGATCTTCGGGCCACGTTCGTGGTTGACCACGGTGCCGAGCACCGAGGCGCCGTCCACGGTCGGTGTCCCGACCGTGACGCCATCGTCGTCACCGATGAGCAGGACGCGGTCGAACGTGACCGTGGCTCCAGCCTCGGCCCTCAGGCGGTCGACGACCAGGGTGCTCCCCGGCTCGACCCGATATTGCTTTCCGCCGCTGTCGACCACGGCGTACATGCTCGTTCTCCGTTTGGCGCGCAGGGGGTGACGCCAAAAGGCACCCTGTGCGGACCGCAGAGTCTATCGGGCGACCGGGGGAGTGTCAACGAACAGGAGCCGCTCCCGGATGGCGCGCGTCATCTGCAGACGGAGGCCCAGGGCGTCCACGACGTCCCGTGGCCGACCCGCGCCGCTGGGGTCGAGGCGCAGCTGCATCCGGAGCCGCGCCGTCCGCGCCTCCTCGTCGACGCTCATCACCTCGAGGTCCTCGACGTAGGGACGGAGGTCGCGCTCGGCCGCGTCCGACCGCCGCTCGCTCTCACCCCGCCGCCGCATGCCGGGGAGGGAGGTGGCCCCGAGGAGCTGGACGACACCGGCGCGCATGTCGTCGGCCGTGACTCCCTCCGGAAGATGCACCTCGACCTCGTACTCCCCGCCGCGGACCTGGGACGCGGCCGACGGGAAGCCGTGCCACACCTCCCGCGCGTCCACGATGGCGAGGCCGTCGGCCAGACCCTCACCGGCGGCGACGAGCCGCTCGCGCGTCACCAGCTCGTCGAACCAGACCTCGACCACGTCGCCCCGCAGCTCGAGGTTGGCTGGGGTGATGGCCGCCAGCCGGATCCGGGGCCGCGGCCGCTTGGCGGCGGTGTGGGAGACCGGCAGCTCCGCCTCGGTCAGGACCCGCTGGAACTCGGCGACGACGTCCTGCTGCCGCATCCGGAGGGCCGGATCGGTGCGGGAGTACAGGATCTGCCACCGCTGGCGCGGCGCGTCGGGTTCGGCGGTCATCGTCCGCCGATGGTACCGCTCCCCGGTCCCCGAAACGCGCTCGGCTAGGATCACGCGCGTGGAGTGGGTCGCCAGGCATCGGCTCGGGCTGTTCGTCACCGTTCGCCATCGCCCTCGTGGTCGCTGGCCCTCTGGCTGGCGCGGGGCGCGCTGCCGGTGTTCGGCATCGCCATCGCCCTGGCGTTCCTGCTCGACCCGCCGGTGACCGCGCTCAACCGCCGCGGCGTGCCTCGCCTGGCCGGGATCCTGATCGTCTACGTGGCCGTGGTCGTCGGCGTGATCCTCCTCGGGATGCTGCTCCTGCCGCCGCTGTTCGAGCAGCTCCAGCGCTTCCTGGAGGAGCTGCCGTCCCTGGCCGCCCAGTTCATTGCCTGGGAGGAGGCCATCGTCGAGTGGCTCGCCGGCCTCCCGCTCCCGGAGCCCATCCGCGACGCGCTGGACACGATCATCGCGGAGCGGGCAGCAGGCCGTCATCGGCCTGCTCGAGGCCATCGTCGGCCCGCTCCTCAGCCTGATCGCCCGGACCGCCGGCTTCATCGTCGGCCTGGTCGTCATCCCGGTCTGGCTGCTCTACGTCCTGAAGGACCGCGAGCGCCTGCCGGACGGGATCCTGCGCTTGCTGCCGGTCGGGTGGCGGACCGATGCCGGCAACGGGATGGCCCTCACCACCAGCGTCATCGGTCGCTGGATTCGCGGCCAGCTGCTGCTGGGGGCCGTCATCTTCGTCGCAACCCTCATCGGTCTTCTCGTGCTGGCCCTCATCGGGTTCACCGAGTTCGCCGACTTCGCGGTCCTCCTGGCCCTGGTCGCGGGCATCCTCGAGCTCGTCCCGATCATCGGTCCGATCATCGCCGCCGTCCCGGCGATCCTCATCGGCGCGTCCATTTCGCCGGCCGCCGCGCTCGCCGCGATCGCCCTGTACACGATCATCCAGCAGGTCGAGAACCACCTCCTCGTCCCGAAGGTCATGGGCGACGCGGTCGACCTCCATCCGGCGGTCGTGATCCTGTCCCTCATCGTGGGGGCGTCGCTGTTCGGGCTGTGGGGCGCGATCCTCGCGGCGCCGGTCGTCGCCCTCGGGCGCGACCTGTACCGATACGGCTTCCAGCGACTGGACGGTGGCTCCCCCGACGAGGCCCGGGCGTTTGCCACGACCGGGGTCACGCCGCCGCAGCCGAGCCCGGCCGACGCCGGGCCGCCGCCCGGCGCCGGACCGCCCGCCGGAGCAGGACCGCCTCCGGGAGCCGGCCCGCCGGACCCGCAACCGCGCCTAGAACGTCTCGGTCCGGGTGTGCATCCGCACCGATTGGATGATGCCCATCCCGAACAGGATCGACACCGTTGACGAGCCGCCGTAGGTGATGAACGGCAGCGGGATGCCGGTCACCGGCAGGAGGCCGATGACCATCCCGATATTCACGACCACCTGGAACAGGAGCATGGTCGCCATCCCCATCGCCACCAGGCGGCCCAGCGCATCGCGCGACCGCCAGCCGATGAGCGTGATCCGCCACAGCAGCAGCCCGAAGAGGGCGAGCAGGATCAGCCCGCCGACCAGCCCGAGCTCCTCGGCCACCACGGTGAAGATGAAGTCCGTGGTCTGGACCGGGAGCGAGTCGAGCTGGTTCGCCTGTCCGGCGGTGAGGCCCTGGCCCAGCCAGCCCCCGGAACCGACCGTGTTCAGCGACTGGACGAGCTGGTAGCAGGCGCCCTGGGGATCGGCGGCGGGGTCGAGGAAGCAGAGCAGGCGCGCGACCTGGTAGTCGGCCAGCTGCGCCGAGCGCCACCGGGGTGAGCGCCACCAGGACGCCTCCGAAGAGCGCCATCCAGCCGATGCTCGCGCCGGCGATGAAGAGCATCCCGCCCAGGATGGCCACGAACACGAGCGCGGTCCCGAGGTCGGGCTGGCGAAGGACGAGGGCGGTGGGCAGGGCGGTGAGGAGCCCGGCGCCGAGGATGGTCGACAGCCTGCCCGACCCGCGCGCCCCGCCCGGCCAGGAACGCCGCCAGGACGACGACCATCAGGACCTTCGCGATCTCGGAGAACTGGAAGTCCAGGCCGCCGATGGTCACCGACAGCTGCGCGCCGGAGATCACCGTCCCGGCCACGAGGTTGACGATCAGCAGCCCCAGGGTGAACAGGTAGATCGGGATCGCGAACGTCCGGAGCCAGTGGTAGTCGACCGATGCCGCCAGGACCATGAGGCTGAAGCCGAGGACCGTCCAGATCACGGTCTTCACCGGCTGCGCGACACCGCCATCGAGCGGCGCATCCGCTCCACGCCGCCGAAATGCCGAGCACCAAGCCGAAGCCGAGGAGCAGGAGCAGGTACAGCGTCAGCTGCCAGTCGAAGTCGCGCCAGCGACGCGCTCCGGTGACCTCGATGGTGGAGACCGCGACGCCCATCGGTCAGTTCCCCCCGGTCAGCCGTCGCAGGGTGACCGGGTCGAGGCGGAGATCCTGGTCCAGCTGCGAAATACTGCTGGAGGAAGTACTTCACGACCTCGGTCGAGACGTTGCCGATGACCGTCGCCCGATAGGTGAAGGTGATGACCGCGAGCGGAGAGTCGGTGGCTCCCGGCGACGACGGGAGGAACGCGACGAACCAGGAGTGGAACGGCAGGATGCCCTGGGCGTCGGGTAGGCCGAACTCGGCGGTCCCGGTCTTCCCCGACAGCGTTCCCGGCAGCCGCAGGTCGCTGATGTTGTACGCGTGACCGGTGGTGATCACCTGGCGGGCGCCGATGCGCATACGTCTGCAGGTTCGCCGGGTCGGCGGCCACCTCGTGCAGGACCTCGGGCTCGTAGCGCTCGACCAGGTTTCCCTCCGCATCGGCCTCGCCGAGGACGATCTGCGGTCGCATCAGGTGTCCGCCGTTGGCCAGTGCCGCATACGCATTCAGCAGCTGAAGCGGCGTCACCGCGATCACGTTCTGACCGATCCCGGCCTGGGCCAGCTCGCCGGTGAAGACCCCGGTCCGGCCCTGGCTGTGCGCCCACTCGGTCGAGGCGATCACCCCGCTGGCCTCGTTCGGCAGGTCGATCCCGGTCGGCGACCCGAAGCCCAGCTCATGGGCCCACTTCGCCAGCCGATCGACGCCGAGGTGCACGGCCATCTGATAGAAGAACGTGTCGGAGCTGATGGCGAACGCCTCGACCATGTTCAGGTTGCCGAAGCCCGCGGCGGTTCCAGTCGCTCAGGCAGTCGCCCGGCGGGGCCCCGGGGATCTGGTAGCAGCCGTACGTCGGCCACCGCTGGCTGGGCGAGGTCACGCCCTCCTGCAGCGCGGCGAGGCCGGTCACCAGCTTGAACGTCGACCCGGGCGGGTAGATGTCGGCCACGGCGTGGTTGCGGAGCGGCAGGTTCGGGTCGGCGAGGTAGGACTGGTACAGCTCGTCGGAGATCCCCCCCGCGAACGCGTTGTTGTCGTACACGGGAGCGAGACCATGGCCAGGATCTCGCCGGTCTGGGGGTTCATGACGATCGTCACGCCCTGGCTCACGTTCGCCTCGCGCATGCCCCACAGCAGCGACTCGGTCGCCATCCGCTGGAGGCGGGCATCAATGGTCAGGACCAGGTTGCGCCCCGCGACCGGCGCCCGCGTCTCCTCCAGGACCTTCACCAGCCGGCCCGAGGCATCCCGCTCCCATCGAGCCGATCCGTACTCCCCGCGCAGCGTCGTCTTCGAAGGCGGCCTCGACCCCGGTGCGGCCGATGGCGTCGTCGTGGAGGTAGCCCTCGTCGGCCATGCGCGTCCAGCTCCTCGGCGTTGATCGGCCCGGTGTAGCCGACCACGTGGGCGAGCAGCGTCCCGTCGGCTTCGCCGCGTTCGTTGAGGTACTGCCGTCGAGGGACGACCTGCAGGCTGATTCCCGGCAGCGCCGCGGACTCCTCGGCCAGGAGCGAGGGCCGCCTGTCGGCCAACGTCCTCGGCCAGCGGGACAAGGTCAAAGGGTGACCCGTTGAACGCATCGAGCCGCGCCTGCGAGTTCGGCGGCCGGGATGCCGGTGACCGTCGGCCACCCGATTGAGCACCGACGTCGCGGCGGTGCGTCGGGCAGGTCGGCCGGCCGCACGGCGACGGTCCAGGTCGGGACGTTGACGACCAGCGGGCGGCCCTCGCGGTCGAAGACCAGCCCGCGCTGGGACGGGATGGCCACCTCGACCGAATGGGCCGCCGTCGGCCTCCTCGGCCCGCGCCGTCCCCTCGATGACCTGCAGCTGGAACAGCCGTCCGGCGAGGACCGTGAACAGGACGACGGCGATGACGCCGAAGGCGACGAACCGCGCCCCGAGGCGCGGCGACTCGGGGTGCTCGAACGCGGTGCCCATCGGCTACGCCGTCACGGGCTCATACCCGAGCCGGGTCATCGCGGCGCGGGCCACGAGGTACAGGGCGACGGCCAGCAGCCCGTTCACGATGGCGCTCGGGACCACGAGCGCGAGCAGGTCCTGCGGCCGGATGACGCCCCCGGTTCCGCCCTGGAGCAGGAGCACGCCCACGCCGAGAGGTCCAGGAGGACGCTGCCGCCGATACCGCCCGACCAGGGCCAGGACGGCGGTGCGGCGGCCCGAGCGCACGCGCCCAGGACGCGCCACCATGCCCGACCACCAGCAGGAGGCCGAGGGGAATCGTGCCCAGCGGCGTCGGTGGTGAGCAGGTTGGCGGTCAGGCCGCCGACGAAGGCCCAGATCGCTCCGCTGCCCAGCCCGAGCAGGGCGGTCACGGCGACGACCGCCGCGAGAATGAGATTGGGTCTCATATCACCCATGGCCAGCAGCGGGGCGAGGCTGGCGTGGACGAGGCCAGTGGCGAGAGCGAGTAGCGCGCTGACGACGTTGATCGGATCGGATTCCCGGGACGGATTCGAGCTTGGCGCGGTGTGGCCAAGTATAGGCCAAACTGCCTGTCCGAGACCGTCCCCGGAGCACGCCTCGATGCTGTTTCACGTGAAACATTGAGCCGGTGGTAATCGGTCGAAAACGCCCCAAACTGGTACAATTGAGCCTGCCCCCAGGAACTCGCAACGGAGCGTTCGTGGCTAGGGTTACAGCCTGTACCAACCAAAAGGGTGGCGTCGGAAAGACGACCACCGTCATCAATCTCGCGGCCTACCTGGCGCTCGCGGGCACCCGCACACTCGTCATCGACCTGGATCCGCAGGGCAATGCGTCGACGGGTCTCGGGGCCGATCGCCGGGTCGTCGGGCACGATCTACGACGCGCTCATCGATCGCATCGCCGATTTCGGAGCTCGCCCGACCGACGGCCATCAAGGGCCTCGACCTCGTCCCTGCCACCCCAACGCTGGCCGGCGCCGAAATCGAGCTGGTGGGAATCCCGGCCCGAGAGCATCGGCTGGCGGCGAGCCTGGCCGGCGTCGACGAACAATACGACCGAGTGCTGGTGGACTGCCCGCCGTCGCTGGGCCTGCTGACGGTGAACGCGCTCACGGCCGCCGACGGGGTGCTCATCCCCATCCAGGCCGAGTTCTACGCCATGGAGGGACTGGGAAACCTGGTGAACACCATCCGCCTCATTCGCGGCATCGCTGAATCCGCGGCTCGAGATCGAGGGGGTGGTGATCACGATGTTCGACCGCCGGACCCGCCTGTCGTTCCAGGTGGCGGACGAGGTTCGCCGCCATCTCGACGGCACCGTGTATGACACCGTCGTACCACGCAGCGTGCGGCTGAGCGAGGCCCCGAGCCACGGTCTGCCCATCGCCCTCTATGACCCAGCCTCGCACGGCGCCCACGCCTACGAGGACCTGGCGGCCGAGGTGGCTGCCCGTGCCTGAGTCGGGCCCACGCGAGTTCGGCCTCGGCCGCGGCCTCGACGCGCTCATCCCGCCACCGGCCGGCGCCGAGGATGGGCGGCAGATTCCGCTCGATCGGATCGTGGCCAACCCCCACCAGCCGCGCGCTCGGTTCGAGGGTGACGAGCTGACCGACCTCGCGTCGTCCATCTCCACCCACGGCGTGCTGCAGCCGGTCGTGGTCCGCGGCCTGCCCAACGGGGACTACCAGCTCATCGCCGGCGAGCGTCGGGTCCGTGCCGCGCGGATGGCCGGCCTGTCCCAGATCCCGGCGGTCGTCCGCGAGCCCACCGAGGAGCAGATGGTCGAGCTGGCCCTGATCGAAAACCTGCAGCGGACCGATCTCAACCCACTCGAGGAGGCGCTCGGCTTCCGGCTGCTCATCGACCGGTTCGGGATGCCGCACGAAGCCGTGGCGTCGCGCGTCGGGCGCTCGCGCGCGGCGGTGACGCAACGCGCTCCGCCTGCTCGACCTCGCGCCCGAGACGCAGGAGGCGCTGCTCGAGGGCCAGATCAGCGAGGGCCATGCCCGGGCCCTGGCGGGCCTCACCGTGCCCGAGCTGCAGGTTGCCGCGCTCGCCATCGTGCTCGAGCGAAAGCTCTCCGTCCGCCAGACCGAGGAGCTCGTTCGGCGTCGGCGCCGGCAGGCCCGTCCCGACCCGGTCAGCGCCCAGGAGGAGGACCTCCAGGAGCTCGAGAACCGCCTGCGCGGCCTCCTCGCCACCAAGGTGGCGATCACCCGGACCCGGCGCGGGGGCCGGATCAGCATCGAGTTCGCCTCCGACGAGGAGCTCGATCGGCTGATGACCTGGATCCTGCGGAACGTTCCGGAGCGCGAACCCGCCGCGGTCGCGGTCGGCATGGCGGGAGACTTCGAATGACCGCCCAGCCCAGCAGTCGCCGCTCCCGCGCGTCGGCGGCGTATACCGCCGCCGACATCCAGGTCCTCGAGGGCCTGCAGGCCGTCCGGAAGCGGCCCGGGATGTACATCGGCTCGACCGATGCGCGCGGCCTCCACCAGCTCGTCTGGGAGGTCGTGGACAACAGCATCGACGAGGCCATGGCCAACATGGCCACCCGGATCGACGTCACGATCGGCGCCGACGGCCACGTGGAAGTCGTGGACGATGGCCGCGGCATCCCGGTCGACCGTCACGCCACCGGCAAGAGCGCCCTCGAGGTGATCATGACCGTCCTCCACGCCGGCGGGAAGTTCGGCGGCGGCGGCTACAAGGTCTCCGGCGGACTCCACGGCGTCGGCGTGAGCGTGGTCAACGCGCTGTCGTCCGAGATGCGGGTCGAGGTCCTTCGCGGCGGGAAGCGCTACGTCCAGGAGTTCCGCCGCGGCGCACCCGTCAAGGCGGTTCGCGCAGGACGGCGGCGAGGCGCAGGCCAACCGCGGCCTGGACTGGACCCGCCAGCACGGGACCCGGACCCGGTTCACGCCGGACCCGGAGATCTTCGAGGAGCTCGACTTCAGCTGGGAGACGATCGCCACCCGGCTGCGAGAGTCGGCCTACCTGAACAAGGGGCTCTGGATCCGCCTCGTCGACGAGCGGGTGGACCGCGAGAAGAACTTCCTGTTCCAGGGCGGCGTGACCTCCTTCGTCCGACACCTGAACCGCCATCGCGAAGCCGCTGCACCAGCAGCCGATCTACGTCGAGCGGGTGGTCGAGGGCACGAGCGTCGAGGTCGCCCTCCAGTACAACGACGGGTTCGCCGAGACGGTGCTGCCGTTCGCCAACAACATCCACACCGTGGACGGCGGGACCCACGTCACCGGGTTCCGCGCCGCGCTGACCGGCTCCCTGAACGACTGGGCGCGGAAGGCCGGCGTGCTGTCCGAGAAGGACACCAACCTCAGCGGTGACGACGTCCGCGAGGGCCTGACCGCGGTCATCAGCGTCAAGCTCACCGATCCGCAGTTCGAGGGCCAGACGAAGGCCAAGCTCGGCAACGCCGACATCAAGGGCATCGTCCAGACCGTCGTCTCGGACGGCATCGTCCAGCACCTCGAGGAGAACCCGGCCGACGGCCGGCGGATCATCGAGAAGTGCGTCACCGCGGCCCGCGCCCGTGAGGCGGCGCGCAAGGCCCGCGACCTGGTCATCCGCAAGGGTGCGCTCGACGGCATGGCCCTCCCCGGCAAGCTCGCGGACTGCCAGGAGCGCGATCCGGCCCTCAGCGAGCTGTACATCGTGGAGGGGGACTCGGCCGGTGGCTCCGCCAAGCAGGGCCGGGATCGGCGAAACCAGGCCATCCTGCCGCTCCGCGGCAAGCTGCTGAACGTCGAGAAGGCGCGGCTGGACAAGGTGCTGTCGAGCGAGAACGTCCGGCCCCTGATCATCGCCCTCGGCGCCGGCATCGGCGAGCAGTTCGACATCGCCAAGCTCCGCTACCACCGCATCTGCCTCCTCTCCGATGCCGACGTCGACGGCGCCCACATCACGACCCTGCTGCTCACCTTCTTCTACCGGCACATGCCCGATGTCATCGAGAACGGGTACCTGTACCTCTGCCAGCCACCGCTGTACCGGGTCAGCACCGGCAAGCAGACCCGCTACGCGAAGGACGAGAAGGAGCGCGACGGCGGCCGCTCCGCGAGCTCTCGCGCGACGGGAAGGGCCGCAACGTCACGGTCCAGCGGTTCAAGGGCCTGGGCGAGATGAACCCCGACCAGCTGTGGGAGACCACCATGAATCCCGAAACCCGGACCCTGCTGCAGGTCGCCGTCCGGGACGCCGCCGATGCCGATGAGACGTTCAGCACGCTCATGGGCGAGCGGGTCGAGCCGCGGCGCGACTTCATTCAGGGGCGAGGCGCGCAAGGTCCGCAACCTCGACATCTGAGAGGGAAGACCGATGCCATCTCGACACGTCGCCGACATCCGCCAGGTCGAGGCCAAGACCGGCCGGACCCTGGAGGACTGGTGCTCGCTGCTCGAGGCCAACGGGATCGGCGAGCGGCGCGACGCCGTGAACTTCCTCCGCGACGGCTACGCCGTCGCCCACGCCTACGCCCTGGCCATCGCCGACCACTGCCTTCGGGCGGGTCGCGACTCGTACGGCGACGACTGGGACGACGAGGCGCATGGTGAGCGAGACGGCCGAGTCGGCATACCAATTCGCCGACCATCACTGCTTCGCCTGTGGAAAGACGAACCCGATCGGGATGGGACTCCAGATCGAGCTCGGCGATCGTCGCGCCAGCGCCACCTGGGTTCCCGGGCCGGATTTCGTCGGGCTGGAGCGACCGCGTGCACGGCGGCCTCCTGGCCACCGTCCTCGACGAAGTGATGGCCTGGGCGCCGTCGAGCGATGACGCGTGGGCGGTGACGTCCTCGTTCACCGTCCGTTTCCACGCCCCGGCGAGCCCGGGCGAGACGCTTCGGGCCGAAGGATGGGTCGAGTGCCGGCGCCGGCGGATCTACGAGGTCAGGGGCGAGGTCCGTGCCGGCGACCGGCTGATCGCCGAGGCATCGGGCACCTATCTCGGCGCCTCGCCCACCCAGAAGGCCGAGCTGAAGCGAGCGCTACGGCTTCCGACCGACCGGGCCGTCGCATGCGCCGAGACGCGCCAAACGCGCCAGACGCGACAGGCGAGCGAGGAGCTAGCGATGGAGGACAACCTCGGCGCCGTGCGCAACGTCTCCATCGAGGAGGAGATGCGCTCGGCCTACATCGACTACGCGATGTCGGTCATCGTCGCGCGCGCCCTGCCCGACGTGCGGGACGGCCTCAAGCCGGTCCACCGCCGGATCCTGTACACGATGTCGGAGATGGGCCTGCGGTCCACGTCGGCCTACCGCAAGTGCGCCGGCGTCGTGGGCGAGGCGCTCGCCAAGTACCACCCCCACGGCGACGTCGCGCTGTACGACGCGCTCGTTCGACTGGCCCAGGACTTCAGCCTGCGCTATCCGCTGGTCGACGGCCAGGGCAACTTCGGCTCGATCGACGGCGACCCGGCGGCCGCCTATCGGTACACCGAGGCCCGGCTGGCGCCGATCAGCGACGAGATGCTGGCCGACATCGACCGCGGCACGGTCGATTTCATGGAAAACTTCGACGGCCGCCTCCAGGAGCCCACCGTGCTCCCGGCCCGGCTGCCGAACCTGCTGGTCAACGGCTCGTCGGGGATCGCGGTCGGCATGGCGACCAACATCCCGCCCCACAACCTGGGCGAGATCTGCCGGGCCGTGGAGCGGCTGATCGACCAGCCCGATTCCACCGTCGACGACCTGTGCGAGATCGTGACCGGGCCCGACTTCCCACCGGCGGGACCGTGTTCCGCTTCGCGGACCAGCGGTCGATCGCCGGCGAGAAGGAGCGGATCGACGCCATCCGCCACATGTACGCCACCGGCCGCGGCCGGATCATCATGCGCGGCCAGGTCGCCCTCGAGGAGGTTCGGCCCGGGCGGATGGCGGTCGTGATCACCGAGCTGCCGTACCAGGTCAACAAGACCACCCTCATCGAGAAGATGGCGGACCTCGTCGGCGCAAAGAAGATGACCGACGTCAGCGACATTCGCGACGAATCCGACCGCGACGGCATGCGGATCGTGGTCGACGTGAAACGCGACGGCTCGCCGCACACGGTCATGTCGCAGCTCTTCAAGCACACCGCGCTCGAATCGAGCTTCTCGGCGAACATGCTCGCGCTGGTCGACGGCCAGCCCCAGACCCTGGGCCTGAAGCGAATCCTCGAGCAGTACATCGCCTACCGGCGGGACGTCATCCGGCGTCGGACCGAGTTCGACCTCGCCCGTGCCCAGGAGCGGGCGCACATCCTCGAGGGGCTGAAGATCGCGCTCGACCACCTCGACGAGGTCATCGCCACCATCCGCAAGGCGGCCGACGCCGACGACGCGCGCGTCGGCCCTCATCAAGCAGTTCACGCTCAGCGAGGCCCAGGCCAACGCCATCCTCGAGATGCAGCTTCGCCGGCTCGCGGCCCTCGAGCGCAAGAAGATCGAGGACGAGTACGAGGAGGTCATCCGGCTCATCGCCCAGCTCGAGGACCTGCTCGCCAACCCGCGCAAGATCCTGCAGGTCATCAAGGACGAGCTCGCCGACCTGCGCAAGAAGTACGGCGAGGAACGGCGGACCCGGATCTGGGACGACGCCAACCGGGAGCTCTCGGCCGAGGACCTGATCACCGCCGAGGACGTGGTCGTCACCCTTTCCCAGCGCGGCTACATCAAGCGCCAGCAGATTCGGACGTTCCGTTCCCAGCGGCGCGGCGGCAAGGGCAAGCTGGCGATGATCACGCGCGAGGAGGACGCCGTTCGTCACCTGGTGGTGGCGAACACCCACGACAACATCCTGTTCTTCACGAACCGCGGGCGCGTGTTCATCACCAAGGTCCACGCCATGCCCGAGGCCAGCCGCCACGCCAAGGGCCTGCCGATCGTGAACCTGCCCGGCGTCCAGGTCGAGCAGGGTGAGTACGTCAGCGCCATCATCTCGCTGCCGCAGATTCGAGCCCGACCAGTACCTCGTGATGGCCACCCGGCGCGGGATGATCAAGAAGACCTCGCTGGCCGACTACGCCAAGATCAAGGCCAATGGCCTGATCGCGATCAACCTCGTGGACAACGACGAGCTGCGGTGGGTCGACCTGTCGAACGGCTCGAACGACATCCTCATCGCCACCCGGAACGGCCAGGCCGCCCGATTCGCCGAGCGCGAGGTCCGGCCAATGGGTCGCGACACGCGGGGCGTGACCGGGATCCGGCTCAAGGGCGATGACGAGGTCGTCGGTATGCAGGTCATCCACGACACGACGCAGCAGCTGCTGGTGGTGACCGAGCAGGGATTCGGCAAGCGGACCGATGTCGAGCGACTTCCCGATCAAGCACCGCGCCACCGGCGGGGTCATCGCGAACTCGCTGAACGAGGACACGGGCGAAGGTCGCCGCCGTGCGGCTGGTTGGCCAGGAAGACGAGGAGGTGATGCTCATCACCGATGGGGGCACGATCCTCCGCACCCAGGTGGCCGGCGTGAACAGCTACCGGCGGGCGTCCCGTGGGGTGACGGTCATGAAGCCGGCCGAAGATGATCGGATCATCTCCATCTCGGTGTTCGTGGACGAGGGACTTCCCGAGGAACTCGAGGGCGGCGAACCCGAAGTCAGCGAGTGACGCGCTAGAATCGCCTGCCGGGGTCCTGCCCGGTACGGAGCACGGAGCGAGCCCCTTGTACGCCGACGAGTTCAGCATCTACTCGGGCAACGCCAACCGGCCGCTGGCGGAGGACATCTGCCGCTACCTCCAGACCCGGATGGGCGACGCCGACGTTTTCCAGTTCGCGAACGAGAACATCTTCGTCCGCATCCTCGAGAACGTCCGTGAGCAGGACGTGTTCCTGGTCCAGCCAACCTGCCGGCCGGTGAACCACTCGATCATGGAGCTGCTGATCATGATCGACGCCTTCAAACGAGCCAGCGCGGGGCGGATCACCGCGGTCATTCCGTACTACGCCTATGGCCGCTCCGACAAGAAGGACCAGCCACGGGTTCCGATCACGGCGCGGCTCGTCGCCGACATGCTGACCGTGGCCGGGGCGGATCGGGTCCTGACCATGGACCTCCACCAGGGCCAGATCCAGGGCTTCTTCTCGATCCCGGTCGACGAGCTGACCGCCGTGGACATGCTGGCCAAGTACGTGACCGGCCTCGGGCTGGAGGACCTGGTCGTGGTCAGCGAGCTGGGCTTCGCGAAGAAGGCACGGAACTTCGCCGAGAAGCTCGGTGCGCCACTGGCGATCGTCGAGAAGCGGCGCCAGGGCAACGACGACCAGGCCGAGCTGAAGAACGTCATCGGTGAGGTCAACGGCAAGACCGCGGTCATCATCGACGACGAGATCAACACCGGCGGGTCACTCATCGAGACGGTCAATGCCCTCATCGCGGATGGCGCCAAGGATGTCTACTCGTGCGCGACCCACGGCGTCTTCTCCGGGGCGGCGCTCGAACGAATCGAGGCGTCGGCCATTCGGGAGGTCATCGTGACCGACACCATTCCGCTGCCCGAGGGCGCGGAGGGCAGCCGGATCACCGTCCTGTCGCGTGGCCCCGCTCTTCGGGGAGGCCATCCGCCGCATCCACCGTGGCGAGAGCGTCGGCGCCCTCTTCTCGTCCGAGGTCGAGCTGGTCGAGGAGATGACCTTCTGGGGCGCGCACGGCGAAGACGAGGAAGAGGCCGAGGCCGTCACGGTCGAGGGCTGAGCGCGTGGGCGAGCTACGGCTGGGGATCCTCCCCTGGGGCCAGGCTACCGACTGGGAGTCCCTCGAATCGGTGGCGCGCCGGGTCGAGGAGCTCGGGTACGAGCACGTCTGGGCCTGGGACCATCTGCACGCCATCTTCGGTGACCCGGACCAGCCGATCTTCGAGGGCTGGATGACATTGGCCGCCTGGGCGGAAGTCACCGAGCGCGTCCGTCTCGGGCTGCTGGTCGGCGCAAACACGTTTCGCAACCCGGGGGTCGTGGCCAAGATGGCGACCACGCTCGATCACATCAGCCGCGGTCGAGCCATCCTCGGCCTGGGCGGGGCCTGGTTCGAGCATGAGCATCGGGCACACGGCATCGATTTCGGCACCGGGCACGGGCAGCGCCTGGACTGGCTGCACGAGGCGGTGACGGCAATTCGCACGATCCTTGACGGCGAGGCTGCCACCAGTCCATCGGGCGGACGCTATCGGTTCGACCACCTCCAGCAGCTGCCGCGACCGCTCCAGGCTCGCCTCCCGATCATGATCGGTGGATCCGGGGAGAAGAAGACGCTTCGGACGGTGGCCATGTATGCCGACATGTGGAACGCAATGGGCAGCACCGAGTTCCTCCGACACAAGGTCGATGTCCTGCAGGAGCATTGCGCCGCCGTCGGGCGAGACATCGCCGAGATCGAGCTCACGGTGGGGTGCAAGCCGCTGATCCGGGATACGGAAGCCGAGGCCCGCCGCACCTGGGAGGCGCTCATGGCCCATAACCGGACACCGATGAGCGAGGTGGCCGACGACGACACGTTCTGGATCGGCACCCCGGACCAGATAGCCGAGCGGATGGTCGAGGCGCGGGCACTGGGTTTTGACACGTTCATCGCGGAGATACCCGCGCCGTATGACGAGGAGACGCTCGAACGGTGGATCGGCGAGGTCAAGCCGATGGTGGAGGGCTGAGCCGACCGGCACTTGCGCGCCCGAGCGATTCAGGCGAGTCTGGGCGCAGACATCCCAAGACCGCGAGGAAGACCCATGCGCAAGCTCCTGTTCGGCCTGGCCGCCGCATTCGGCCTGGCTGCCCTCACCTACCGCTTCGCCGTGATGCCGTTCCGGAGCTGGGGGCTGAGCCCCGGGGAGTCGTCCCGGACCCTGCCCGGCGACGAAGTGATCCCCACCGCCATCGGCGGCGAGACGAGGGCGATCACGATCGAGGCTCCGCCGGCAGCGGTATGGCCGTGGCTGGTCCAGCTGGGGTACGGCCGTGGCGGCTGGTACACGTACAACTCGATGGATTCGGGTGTCAGCGCGCGGGAGATCCTGCCGGACTTCCAGGTCCTTGCCGAGGGGGACCTGGTGCCGATGAACCCAGTGGGTGGGCTCGTCGTGCGCCGGCTCGACCCAGGGCAGGCTCTCGTGCTGTACATCGACTCCGACATGGCCCGCGAGCAATCCGGGGAGACCCCACAGATCGAGTTCGCCGCGACCTGGGCGTTCGTTCTGGACGAGCTGCCGGGCAACCGGACGCGGCTCATCGAGCGCATTCGGTTCCGATTCGGGGAAACCGACAAGCCCTGGATCCGGCACACGCTGCCGGTGATGGGGTTCGGCGTGTTCGTGATGCTGCGCAAGCAGCTCGAGGGCATCAAGGAGCGCGCCGAGCGGGCCCCGGAGCCGACGAAGGTGGTCGCCTGAGGTTTCTGCGGACCTGACCGCTCCACGGGGGATGCCGGGGCAGCCGGATATACTCGCGGCCGACCAATGCTGAAGCTCTTTTCCCGGGTGGTGGACTCCAACGAGCGCGAGATCCGCCGCCTGGAACCACTTCTCGAGCGGGCCAACGCGCTCGAGCCCGAGTACCGCGCACTGACTGACGACGACCTTCGCGGTCGTACGGCGCTGTTCCGCGAGCGCCTCCGCGAGGACCTGGGTGACCTCGTCCTGCCCGCCGAGGACCGGCCGGCGGCCGACGAGGAGGGCGGTTCGGAGCTGGTCAGCGGCGACCCCGCTCGACGCCGCGAGCACCGGCTGGAGCAGCGGAAGCGGGAGATGGACCAGATCAATGCGGCCCTCGAGAAGCTCCTGCCCGAGGCCTTCGCCGCGGTCCGCGAGGCCATGCAGAGAGCCCTCGCCAAGCGGCACTACGACGTCCAGCTCATCGGTGGGATGGTTCTCCACCGCGGTCATATCGCCGAGATGAAGACCGGCGAGGGCAAGACGTTCGTTGCCCCGCTGGCCGCATACCTCAACGCCCTCGCCGGCCAGGGCGTCCACGTGGTGACCGTGAACGACTACCTCGCCAAACGCGACGCGCAGTGGATCGGGGCCGTCTTCCATCGGCTCGGGATGCAGGTCGGCTCGATCCAGCACGAAGCGGCCTTCGTGTTCGATCCCGATTTCGTGGCCACCGACGAGCGGCTTCGCGAGCTGCGACCGGTCACCCGTCGCGAGGCATACGCGGCTGACGTGACCTACGGCACGAACAACGAGTTCGGGTTCGACTTCCTGCGCGACAACCTGGTGACCGACCTGACCCTCCGCGTCCAACGCGGGCACTTCTTCGGGATCGTGGACGAGGTCGACAACATCCTCATCGACGAGGCCCGGACCCCGCTGATCATCAGCGGCCAGGGCGAGCAGTCCACTGACCGATACACGCAATTCGCCCGCCTCGTGCCCCGCCTGAAGTTCGAGGAGGACTACATCGTCGATGAGAAGTTCCGCCAGGTGGCCATCACCGAGGCGGGCACCGACAAGATGGAGCGCATGCTCGGGGTCGCCAACCTGTTCGATGACGACTTCGGGATGGCCCGCCACCTCGAGCAGGCGCTGAAGGCCGAGGCTCTCTACAAGCGGGACCGCGACTACGTCGTGAAGGACGGCGAAGTGGTCATCGTCGACGAGTTCACCGGCCGCCTGATGCCGGGTCGGCGCTGGAGCGAGGGCCTCCACCAGGCGGTCGAGGCCAAGGAGGGCGTCCGCATCCAGAGCGAATCGATGACGCTGGCCACGATCACGTTCCAGAACTACTTCCGGATGTATCGCAAGCTGGCCGGAATGACGGGTACGGCCGAGACCGAGGCGGAGGAGTTCCACAAGATCTACGGCCTCGAGGTGGTCGTCATCCCGACCCACGTGCCGATGATCCGGGACGACTTCGCGGACCTCGTCTACGCCGGGCAGCAGGCCAAGTGGGAGGCAGTCGCCCAGGAAGTCGCCGAGGAGCACGAGAAGGGCCGCCCGGTCCTCGTCGGCACGATCAGCGTCGAGGTGAGCGAGATGCTGTCCGACCTCCTCAAGCGGCGCGGCATCAAGCACAACGTCCTGAACGCCAAGTTCCACGAGCGCGAAGCCGAGATCGTGGCCCAGGCCGGGCGGAGCGAGGCGGTCACCATCGCCACCAACATGGCCGGCCGCGGGACCGACATCCTGCTCGGTGGCAACCCGGACATGCTCGCCGCCGACCTGCTCCACCAGCAGGGCACGAACGTCCTGGAAGCCACACCGGAGCAGGTCGCCGCCGCGCAGGCCGAGGCCGAGGTCATCTGCGCGGCCGACCGCGAGCGGGTCGTCGCGCTCGGCGGGCTGCACATCGTCGGCACCGAGCGCCACGAGGCCCGGCGGATCGACAACCAGCTCCGCGGCCGATCCGGCCGCCAGGGCGACCCCGGCAGCAGCCGCTTCTACCTCTCCCTCGAAGACGACCTCATGCGCCGATTCGCGAGCGATCGGGTCCAGGGCCTGATGAAGACGGTCGGCTTCACCGACGACATGGCCCTCGAGTCGGGCATCGTGAGCCGCACCATCGAAGGTGCCCAGACCCGGGTGGAGGGCTACAACTTCGACCTGCGCAAGCACGTCGTGCAGTACGACGACGTCATCAACCTCCAGCGCGAGACGATCTACGGCGAGCGCGACCACGTCCTCCGCGCCGAGGACCTGTCGGGCACGGTCCTCGAGCTGGTGGACGCGGAGGTCCGGGCCACGGTGGCGGAGTTCACCGCGGTCGATCCGTCCGAATGGAACCGTGAGGGCCTGAAGGCCCAGCTGACCGGAATGATCCCGAACCTGACCGCCGGCGAGCTGGCGGTCATCGACGAGGGGCGGGACGCGGACGCGGTGGCCGATGCGCTCGTCGAGGCCGCCGAGGCGAGCTACCAGCGACGGCAGGCCGAGCTGGGGGACATGGCGATGGCGGGCCTGAACCGCATCGTCCTGCTGCGGGTGATCGACAGCCTGTGGGTGGAGCACCTGACCGCCGTGGACGACATGCGGCAGAAGCATCGGCCTGCGGGCCTACAGCCAGCGCGACCCCCTGAACGAGTTCAAGGTCGAGGCCTTCCGGATGTTCGACGAGCTGAAGGCGATGATCCGCCGCGACGTGGCGCGGACGATCTTCCGGGTGACGGTCGTGCGCCAGCCCGCCGTTCCGGCGCCGACTCGGATGGTGGAGAGCCGGCCGGACCTGTCGGGGTCGGGTCAGGCCGTCGCTGCCGGGGCGACGGCGCGCCGCCGGCAGCCGCCGCGGCGGCGTCGCGGGGCGGCAACGGCCAGCCGGCGCGAGCCGCCACCAAGATCGGCCGCAACGACCCGTGCTACTGCGGCTCGGGAAAGAAGTACAAGCGCTGCCACGGGGCATGATTTCCGGCCGCGTCTCGATTTGGGGGGTTGGCAGGCTGAGCCGGTCCGGGTACGATGGCAGCCTCTACGGTTCGTCGGTCCTCGGAACGACGCGCCCACGTGGGCGGAGGAGCGTGTGAAGCAGCTGGCGGGCGAGGCTCCCATTCAGATCTCCGACCTCCCCTCTTCGGCTCCCCATCCGTCGGTCCCCCTCCCCCTCGTCACCCGCTTCCGGGATCCATCGGTCCCGTACGAAGACCTCATCCAGTGCGAGCGCGACTGCATGCGATGCAGCTATGCCGCGACCCTCGGCTGCGACGGGAACTGCGGCGCCTGCCCGCGCCAGAGCTACTGCCCCTGCGTGAACCCGGCCAGGCTCCGGTCTCGATCGGGCCGCCTGGCTGACATGGAGCTCCCGCTCGTGGCGGACCTTGGACGAAATTAGGAGCGAGGCCGAGCGCCTGGCGCGCCTCGTCGCCGACACGGCGGTGCGTCTTTGACTTGCCCGCCCGCCAAGCCGAGCTCGAGGGCCTGACCGCCCAGGCATCGGACCCGAATCTCTGGGACGACCCGGCCCGGGCGCAACAGGTGCTGCGACGCGCCGATGAGCTACGGGACGAGATCGGCTTCTGGGCCGATCTCGAGCGGCAGGCGACCGACCTCGCCTCCCTCACCGAGTTGGCGGCCGCTGAGCCGGATGGCGGCGAGACGATGCGCAACGACCTCGAGGCGTCGCTCGCCTCCCTCCAGGGCACCTGGGCGTCGGCCGAGCAGCGCCTGCTCCTGGGCGGCGCCTACGACGAGCGACCGGCCATCGTCTCGGTCTATGCCGGAGCCGGCGGGACCGAGAGCCAGGACTGGGCCGAGATGCTGCTTCGGATGTACCTGCGCTGGGCCGAGCGGCAGCGGTACAAGACCGAGATCCTCGACCAGAGCGAAGGCGAGGAGGCCGGGCTCAAGAGCGTGACCGCGAGCATCGACGGGCGGTGGGCCTACGGACGGCTCCGCAGTGAGCGGGGTGTCCATCGGCTGGTCCGGATCAGCCCCTTCGACTCGCAGAAGCGACGGCACACCTCGTTCGCCCTGGTGGAGGTCATGCCCGAGGTCCCGGCCGACGTCGAGATCGAGATCCGCGATGACGACATTCGGGATGGACACCTATCGGTCCAGCGGGGCCGGCGGCCAGCACGTGAACAAGACCGATTCAGCGGTGCGGATCACCCACCTGCCGACCGGGATCGTGGTCACCTGCCAGAACGAGCGGAGCCAGATGCAGAACAAGGAGCGGGCCATGGCCGTGCTGCGGGCCAAGCTCGTCGAACGGGCCGAGGAGGAGCGGGAGGCGGAGCTGGCGCGGCTCCGAGGCGTGCACGTCGAGGCCGGGCTGGGGCAACCAGATCCGGAGCTACGTGCTGCAGCCCTACACCATGGTCAAGGACCTGCGGACCGGGGTCGAGACCTCGAACCCGACCGCCGTCCTGGACGGCGACATCGACGCGTTCATCGAGGGATATCTCCGCGACCAGATCGGGGCCGATGGGGCCGCGGACGGGAATGGGGCAGGCTGATGGCAGGCGTGGCCTCACCCGACGAGCCGATCATCCGGATGGTGGACGTGGCGGTCACCTACCCGAACGGCAAGACGGCGCTGACCAATGTCGACCTCGAGATCGCGCGGGGCGACTTCATCTTCCTCGTGGGCCCGTCGGGGGCGGGCAAGTCGACCCTCATCCGTCTCCTCGTCCGCGAACAGGTCGCGACCAAGGGCCGCGTCTACCTCGCCGGGCGCGACCTGGCGCGCGTCAGCCGCGCCCAGGTTCACCGCATCCGGCGGCGCATCGGCGTCGTGTTCCAGGACTTCCGCCTGCTCCCGAACAAGACCGTCCGCGAGAACGTGGCGTTCGCCCTGGAGGTCACCGGCGCTCCGCTGGCCGAGATCCGTCACCGCGTCCCGCGCCTCCTGTCCCTCGTCGGTCTGGAGGACCAGTCGGAGCAGGTGCCGGCCCAGCTGTCCGGCGGCGAGCAGCAGCGGGCGGCCATCGCCCGGGCGCTGGTCCACGACCCCGCGATCCTCATCGCCGACGAGCCGACTGGCAACCTCGACCCGGTCACCGGCTGGGAGATCGTGCAGCTCCTGCTCGAGATCAACGCCCTGGGCACCACGCTCGTGATGGCGACCCACAACCAGGAGATCGTGACCGCACTCCGTCGCCGCGTCGTGGCCCTCGAGGATGGCCGCGTCGTCCGCGATGAGATGGGAGCCGCCTACCGCCGCGCCTGACGCGGGTAGGATGCGCGCTGATATGGGCTTCCTGCGATTCCTCGGCTTCACCTTGGTTCGTGCCGGCCAGGGGTTCTGGCGCAACCGGATGATGAGCCTGGCCGCAACCGCGACCGTGGTCCTCATGCTCGTCCTGCTGTCCGGGCTGGTGATCGTCCTGGGTGGCCTGAACTCGGGCCTGGCGTACATCGAGAGCAAGGTCGGGGTCACGGCGCGGCTGGTGGATGGCCTCGAGCCAGATGCCATTGATCAGCTGGTGGCCGACATCAGCGCCCTGCCCGGCGTGGCAGCGGTCGAGTACGTGTCCCCGAGGCCGCGATGCAGCGCCTCGAGGAGGCCTATGCCGAGCGGGGCCAGAGCCTCGACACCGGGGGCGCCGAGATCAGCCTCTACTCCAGCGTCGAGGTGGCCCTCACCGATCCCGAGGCCGCCACATCGGTCGCTGCCGCCCTGGCTGAGCGGCCGGAGATCGAGCGGATCACCACCCGCCAGGAGCAGTACGACAAGCTGCTGGGCGTGACGAACGTCGTCCGCCTGGCCGGCCTGTCGGCCATGGTGCTGGTCGGCCTGACCGTGGTGTTCATGATCGTGAACACGATCCGGATCGCGGTCTTCTCGCGCAGCCGCGAGATCGAGATCATGCGGCTGGTGGGCGCCAGCGACGCGTTCATCCGATGGCCATTCATCGTCGAGGGCATGCTCTGCGGGCTGCTGGGGGCGATCGCCACCGTGTTCCTGGTGGCCCTGATCTGGGGGCCGATCCAGCCGCTGCTCATCGAGATCTTCCAGATGCCGACCGCGGTGGGCGCCCAGTTCTACACGTTCGTGGCGGTCCTGATCCTGTCCGTCGGGCTGGTGGTCGGGCATGCTCGGCAGCTGGATCAGCGTCCGAGCCCACCTGGCTGCAGGGGCCTGACGAGCACGAGCCTGACGAGCGGCCTGACCGCGGTCGCACGGCCCCTCGGTTGCGAGAACACCATCTGCCCGCAACCGGACCTTGACCGGGCCGGTGCTACAGTCCCGCACGACACACATGGACGACACCACGTTTTCGGGCCCGCCCGAACCTGATTCCCAGCCCGTCCCGACCCAGGCTCCCACCCAGGCACCGGCCCGGTCGACTGGCCGTCGCGCGCTGCGCTACGCCGCCGTCTTCGCCGTGGCCGCGCTCGTCGGCACCGGCCTGTTCATCGGTGGCTACCTGGCGGCCGGCAGCGGCAGCGGTTCCTGCGCCGCGCCAAGCGAGGCCTTCGCGGCCTTTTGCGAGGCGTACGACGAGCTCCATGCCGAGTACGTCGACGCGCTCGACGACAACAAGCTGGTCGAGGGCGCGCTGGAAGGGATGTTCCAGTACGGCGTCGCCGACCCATACAGCGGGTACATGAGCGCGGAGGAATACCAGAATTCGCTCGGCGACCTGTCGGGCACCTTCACCGGGATCGGCGCCGAGCTGGCGATCGAGAACACCGAAAACCCCGACGACCTCGAGGCCTGCGCCGTCCTGTCCGACACCTGCGTCCTGGTGGTGGTCGCTCCCATCGACGGCTCACCGGCCGAGGCCGCCGGGCTCCAGTCGGGTGACGTCATCCAGGCTGTCGACGGGGAGAGCGTGGATGGGCAGCACCATCCAGGACGAGATCACCGAGGTCCGCGGCCCCGAGGGCACGGATGTCACCCTGACCGTCGACCGCGATGGCGAGGTCTTCGACCTGACCATCACCCGGGCCGAGATCGTCGTGGTCGAGGTCGAGAGCGAGCTGCTCGACGGGCACGTGGGCTACATCGCCCTCCACGGCTTCAGCGCGAACGCCGCGGACCAGTTCAGCGAACAGCTCGGCGACCTTCTCGACGCGGGGGCGGACCAGATCGTGTTCGACCTGCGCGACAACCCCGGCGGCTACATCACCGCCGCCCGGGACATCGCCTCGGAGTTCGTCGAGGAGGGGCTCCTCTTCACCCAGGAGTCATCCGGCGAGGACGTGGTCGAGTGGGAGGCGAGCGGCGAGCGGGCAGGCGACCGACCCGTCGCTTGACGTGGTCGTCCTCATCAACGGCGGCTCGGCATCCGCATCCGAGATCGTCGCCGCGGCATTGGACGAGCACGATCGGGCGACGCTCATCGGCGAGCCCACCTTCGGCAAGAACACGGTCCAGATCTGGGACGAGCTCGTCAACGGTGGAGGCGTCCGGATCACGATTTCCCGCTGGTTCACCCCGGAGCACAACAGCGTGGCGCCCGACGGCGTGCAGCCCGACATCACGGTCGCGATCCCGGAAGGGACCCCGGCCGATGAGGACCCGGTCCTCGACGAGGCGCTGGCCTATCTCGCCACGGTCGCCGAGGCCGCAGCGGCTCCCGACCAGGCGGCCGGAGCAGACGGCGCGGACGCCGTCGCGCGCGCCGGGCGGCCGCGTGGTGGGCTGGGCCCCGGAAACCGGCTTGTGGGCCGCGTGGCACGCGTGCTAGCATCCGCGGCCACGAAAGGAGGTGGTGTGCAGATGGACAGTTCCAGGCGCGCCACCACCGAGGCGGTGCACTGACACAGCCATCGCGTGGTAGCGAACAAGAGCCGGCCGCGAGGCCGGCTCTTTTCATCCCAGCCCGCGCAGCCGCCGCGAGCGCCACCCGTTGACTGGACGAGCCGATGCCTGAGCACACCGTCGCCCTGAACCGCCGAGCCCGCCACGAGTACAACGTCGAGGAGACGGTCGAGGCCGGGCTGGTCCTGACGGGATCGGAGATCAAGAGCATCCGCGCCGGTCGCGCCAACCTGGCGGAGGCCTACGCCCGCATCGAACGGGGCGAGGCATGGCTGATCGGCGCCCACATCGCCCCCTACGAGCAGGCCAACCAGTTCAACCACGAGCCGACCCGGACGCGGAAGCTGCTCCTCCACCGGCGCCAGATCGCCGAGCTGCTGGGCAAGACCCAGACCAAGGGATACACGCTCGTCCCCCTCCGGCTCTACATCCGCGACGGCCTGGCCAAGCTCGAGATCGGGCTGGGCCGCGGGCGCAAGGCGTACGACAAGCGGCGGGTCATCGCGGAGCGCGACGCGAGACGCCAGCTGGAGCGCGAGTCGAAGGTCCGGGTCAAGCTCTGACCGACCGGCCCGGTCGAGATCAGATGGGCCGTTTGGTATCCTTGATGGGCCGGCACACCACCGGCGTTCCGTGGGGATGTCAGGTTTCGACAGGGCCCAGGAACCGGGAATCGCGAGCCGAGGTCGCCCGCAGGCCTCGTAAAACCGCGGGCAAGCCGCAACTGGCAACCGTCAGTTTGCTCTCGCTGCCTAGTCAGTGAGCATCGACGCCGTCCCCTCTCCCCGGGCGGCGAAGATGTCATCAGGGGAGATGCGGCACCGCCGACTCCGGTGAGCGGTGACAAAGAGCCGAAAGGCGGCCGGATAGGACGCGGAGCACCCCGCCGGTTGGGGGCCCGAGGTCCGAAACCCAAGTAAGCCGGACACGCTCGTAGTGAGACCCGGCAACTCAGTCCTGGACGGGGAGTTCGATTCTCCCCCATCTCCACCATTCCTTCGATTTCGGTCCTTGACTGACCGATGCCTGCGCGGTGCCTCAGGCCATCTCGGCCGCACGGGCACGGAGGATCTCGAGGGCATCGGCACCGGGGGGGAGCAGATGGCCGAGGCGCAGGGCCACCGCGTCCCCAGGCAGTCCGTCGTCGATGGCGTCGAGGGCCTCGCGCGCCTGCGCGATGAGGCCAGGATCCTCCGAGGGACCGACGGGAAGGCTTCGCACCAGGAGCGCGATGTCGGCCTGGGTGGCCTCCAGCTCGGCTGGCGGGTCGGGGAGGGACGACAGGAAGAACGCGATGGCCGCCGCCACCAGGCCATCGACGCCGGCGGGATGGCTCATCGGTGGCGTCGATGCGGACCGATCCGTCCGCATCGCCGAACACGAGCCGATGGCCGTCCGGGGTTGGCGTGAACCCGACCCACGATCCGTCCGAGCCGAGCCGGCCGATGGCGCGGACCGACTCGGCGGCCGGGGACATCGCTCCGCCTCAGTTGACCTTGCTGGCGGGGAGGATCACCACCCGGCGATTCGGCTCGACACCAACGCTCTGGGTCCGCACCGACTCGTGCTCCGCGAGGGCGAGGTGGACGATGCGGCGCTCCATGGCGGGCATGGCCTCCAGCTGAATGATCTTGCCGCTCTGCGCCACCCGCTTGGCGGCTCGATCGGCGACATCACGCAACTGGTCCTCGCGCCGTCCTCGGTAGTTCTCGACGTCGATCATGATCCGGTTCAGCTGCCCCTCGCGGCGGGCCACGATCAGGTTCACGATGTGCTGGAGGCTGGCCAGCTTCTCGCCGCGGCGGCCGATCAGGATCCCGAGGTCGTCGCCCACGACATTGAGCTTGGCGGCCTCGGTGCCCATCGCGACCTCCACCGTCCCGGGCAGCTCCATCAGCCGGAGCACTTCCTCGAGCACGGCCTTGGCCTCGTCGACCGTCGCGCGCTCGGACTCGGACAGCTCCTCGACCGGCTTCGCCGGCACGAACGGGCGCGGCTCGGGGCGGTCCCCGTTGCGCGGCTCGCCGGAACGAGGCTCCCGGGGCGGGCGATCAGGCGCGGGGCGCCCGGTCTGCGCGCGGCTCGCGGCGGGACCCGGAATCAGCGCCGCGGCCGCGGCCGCGGGGCGGGGTGGCGGGCGGCGCGGGGGTCTCATCGGCCATCACCGGGGTCAGGCCCGGCTTCGGCGTCGTCGAAGGACACCACCTCGGCCTCGATCGGGACATCGGCCTCGACCAGGGCGCACGTCGGGTCATTCGATGCCGGTGCTCGGCTGGCGGTGCCGGCGCACGGTCGGCCGCTTCGGGCGCATCGGTGCGGAGGCTGGAGGCCTCGGCCACCGCGGATTTCGGGGCGGCCAGGATGCGCGCCTCGTCGCTCCCCACGCCCAGGATGCCGCGGCTTCCCTGGGCCAGGATCTCGATGTCGAGGTCGCCCAGGTCCGCGCCGAACTCTTTCATCGCGGCGCGAATGGCTTCCTCGACGTTCTTTCCGGAGAATTCCTTGAAGGTCATCGTTTACGGCCCTCCCGGCCTCGTCGTCGCCGACCGGAGCGTCGCTGTCCGCCGGGCCGGGCTGGCTCGGGGGTGCTGCCGCTTCCATTGGTCGGAGGTGGTGTGGGGCTCTTCGGCTTCGTGGCCGCGAGATCGCCGGCGTCAGGGCTCGGCGCCCATCTCGGCTGCCAGCCGAAGAGCGGGAAGAGATTGCCCCAGCCCATGATCAGGTACTGCTGGATGATCAGGAATGCGGTGTAGACCAGCCAGTAGAGGACCAGGCCGCTGGGGAAGATGCCGCCCCAGACCACGGTCATGATCGGGAACAGGTAGGTCATGGTCTGGGTGGTGGTGGCGGTCGGATCGTCACCGGCATTGCGCGGTGAGGTCATCCGGACCTGGATGAACTGGAGCAGGCCGGCGATCACCGCCAGCATCGAGATGGCGAAGCCGCCGATGAAGATCGCGAACGTGTGGTCGACAGTCGCCAGGTTGAGCGACACGCCGGTGAACGGGTTGGTCAGCCAGTCGACCACCGTGTCGACTGGCGCGTCGAGCTTGAACGGGGTGATGAGCTGGCAGTTCAGGGGCAGGAACTGATGGAAGTCCTGGGGCACGGTGCACATGCCGTCGATGGGGACCTGGTACATGTTGTTGCCGAGCGGTTCGACGGCCGGATTCGCGGCGAGGAACGCGGTGAAGTCCGCCTGCTGGTTCTCGTTCGGCTGGAAGGTGATGATGCTCGAGGCCCGGGTCAGGGTCTGGTACAGGGCAAACAGGATCGGCAGCTGGAGCACGAGCGGCAGGCAGCCGCCGAACATGTTGACCCCGTGCTCCTTGTAGAGCGCCGCCGTCTCCTCGCTGATCTTCCGCTGGTTGCCCTTGTGCTTGCGCTGGATCTCCCGGACCAGCGGCTGCATCCGCTGCATCTCCTTCTGGGAGCGGATCTGCCGCACGAACAGCGGAGCGAGGAGGGTCCGGATGACCAGGGTCAGGACGATGATCGCGAGCGCCAGGTCGTTGAAGAGGAGGCTGTACAGCCCGATCAGGGCGTTGAAGAGCGGAAGGAAGATGATGTCCCAGGGCGGGTTGAACGACTCGATCCCGAGGAATCCGGCGGCGAGAATGGGCTCCACGCGGCGCTCCTAGCGAACCGGGTCGTAGCCGCCGGGATGGAATGGGTGGCAGCGCGCGATGCGCTTGGCCCCCATCCACGAGCCGCGGAACAGGCCATACCGATCGATGGCCTGGTAGGTGTAGGCCGAGCACGAGGGCGTGTAGCGGCAGGTGGCCGGCATCCAGAAGGTGAGGGTCTGGTAGGCCCGGATGAGCCCCATCCCGATCAGCCGCACGTCGTCATCCGCTGCCGACCCCGGTCTGGACCCCGGCGTGGGACAGCGCCGCGTCCAGGGCGGTTCCCAGCTCGCCAAAGGTCGCCTCGCGCGCGTCAGGTTTCATGATCACCAGCAGGTCCCAGCCCGCTCCCATCTCCTCGTGGCGCGCCCGGACCAGCGCGCGCATTCGACGTCGTACCCGATTCCGTTCCACGGCCCCTCCCAGGGAGGCCGGAGTTGCCAGACCGATCCGGGTGGTCGGTCCGTCAGTTCGCCGAGCCCGCAGGACGAGCAGCCGGGTGGCGCTGAGAGTCCCGGAGCGCACCACCGCCTCGAAATCGGCCCGGCGACGGAGCGTCGGATAGGCCGGCACTGGCGGGGCCTCCGAGATCAGGCGCTCAGCCGGCTGCGCCCCTTCGCCCGGCGGCGGGCAAGCACGCGACGACCACCCTTCGAAGCCATGCGGGCGCGAAAGCCGTGATTCCGCTTTCGGGCGCGCTTCTTGGGCTGGTAGGTCCGTTTCATCGTCGTGAACTCACCCTCTGTTCAGGATGGGCGGCGCGCCGGTCCCCCGAACATGCGCGAGGCTGGCTCTTCGCCAGCCTCAATCGGTGCAACGTTGGCGGTCGGGCGTCGCTGTGGCCGCGATTCTATAGCACCGGACCAAGAATCGTTGCCGGGCCCATCGGGCTGGCGTACACTACGCCGACCCCCGGAGCCAGACGCCCAGCCCACGGGCCGTGCCCGCCCCGGAGGAGCACCAGATTCTTGGATTTCGCCCGGTCCGTGGCCCCCGCCATGCCGGTCTGGAGGCGTCTGTCGAATGGATGCAAAACAGGTGTGGCGCGCCGTCCTCGGCGAGCTGCAGGTCAGCCTTTCGGCCGCAAATTTCGAGACGTGGCTGAAGGACACCTCCCTCGAGGAGATCGACGAGCACCTGTTCCGCATCTCGGCACCCAACGGGTTCACGCGCGACTGGCTCGACAATCGGTACCGAACCCTCATCAGCCAGACCCTGGCCCGGGTGGTCGGTCGATCGGTCCGTGTGGAGTTCGTGGTCGCCGACGCCCCGGGTCCCGCGCCGGAGCAGTCCAGTGACGAGCTGACCCCGGTCCCGGCGCTCAACCCCGAGCGGCAACGCGGTCAACCTCAACGCCGCGCTACACCTTCTCGAACTTCATCGTCGGCAGCGCCAACCGCCTGGCCCACGCCGCGGCCCTGTCGGTCGCCGAACGCCCGGGCCACGCCTACAACCCGCTGTTCCTGTACGGCGGCGTCGGGCTGGGCAAGACCCACCTCATGCACGCCATCGGTCATGCGGTGGCCGGCAAGTTCCCGCGCAAGCGGATCCTGTACGCCACCAGCGAGAAGTTCACGAACGACTTCATCAACTCGATCCGCGAGCAGAAGATGGAGGACTTCCGCGGCCGATATCGGCGCATCGACGTCCTGCTCATCGACGACATCCAGTTCATCGCCGAGCGGGAGCGGACCCAGGAGGAGTTCTTCCACACCTTCAACGCGATCCACGAGGTCGGCAAGCAGATCGTGCTGTCCTCGGACCGCCCACCGAAGGCGATCACCACCCTCGAGGAGCGGCTCCGCTCGCGGTTCGAGATGGGGCTCATCGCCGACCTCACTCCGCCCGACCTCGAAACCCGGATCGCCATCCTCCGCTCCAAGGCCGAGGATCAGCTCCACCTCATTCCGTCGGAGGTCATCGACTTCATCGCCCGCAAGGTCGTGAGCAACGTCCGCGAGCTGGAGGGCGCGCTGAACCGGGTCCTGGCCTACGCCTCGATGAGCGGCGCGCCGATCAACATCGAGCTCGCCTCGGCGGTCCTCAGCAACGTCATGTACAACCCGCGCAAGCGGTCGATCACCCCGCAGCGCATCGTCCGAGTGGTGGCCGACTACTACGGGGTCAACCTGGACCAGCTGCGCAGCAGCAAGCGGGAGAAGGCGATCGTCGTCCCGCGCCAGATCGCGATGTACCTCATCCGCGAGGAGACCGATATCTCCCTGCTGCGGATCGGGGCCGAGCTCGGCGGACGCGACCACTCGACCGTGCTGCATGCCTGCGACAAGATCAACCGGGAGATGCAGGACAACGACGAGCTGCGGCGCGAGATCAGCGCCGTGCGGGAGATGATCTACAGCGAGTGACGACCGTGGACAACCGGCCGCGGGCTGGTGATCGGCGGGGGATGGGAGAGGCCTCGGGAACGCCTGCCGGCGGGCCCGGTCGGGCACCTTTCCGCCTCGAGCTGACCGGTCGCGGGTATTGGCCCACCAGCCATCCCCGGTCTACCCACGGCCCGCGAGGCACCGATCTCGATCGGGCTGGACCGATGTCCACACCGTCCACACCCCTATGACGACAGGCGGCTATTAGAAAACCCTATGCTTCAAGGAACCGTAGTTGAGACGCACGCAATGAACATCTCCGTCAAGCAGGAGAACCTGGCCCGCGGGCTGGGCATCGTGAGCCGTGCGGTCGCCAACCGCGCCACCCTTCCCGTCCTGGCCAACGTCCTCCTCCGGACCGAGGATGGCGGGCTCAAGCTGACCGCCACCAACCTCGAGATCGGCATCACCTGCTGGGTCCCCGGCAAGGTCGAGGATGGGGGCGAGATCACGGTCCCGGCCCGCCTGCTGACCGACCTGGTTGGCTCGCTGCCGAACGAGGTCATCGAGCTGGAGCTGTCCGCCAAGGATCGAAGCCTGAAGGTCAGCTGCAAGGGCAGCCGCGCCTCGATCAAGGGCATCGAGGCCGACGAGTTCCCGGTCGTGGGCGGCATCGGGGAGGCGCCGATCACCGCGGCCGACGCCCGCGTCCTGCGCGAGGCCCTGGGGGAGGTCGTGTTCGCGGCGGCGACCGATGAGTCGCGTCCCATCCTGACCGGGGTGCTGACCCGCCTCGAGGGCGACACGATGACCCTGGCCGCGGCCGACAACTACCGGATCGCGGTCCGCACCCTGACGCTCGCGCGGCCGGTGTCGGCCGAGACCACGATCGTCGTGCCCGGCCGCTCGTACGCGGAGCTGATGCGGGTCCTGCCCGACGCCGAGGCCCCGGTGGACATCACCATCACGCCCAACCGGAGCCAGATCCTGTTCCACGTCGAGGGGATCGACCTCGTCAGCCGGCTGATCGAGGGCCAGTTCCCGAACTATGAGCCCGTCGTCCCGCGGGAAGGCTCGTGGACCGCCAAGGCCACCCTGAACCGCGAGGACTTCCTGGCCGGCACCCGGCGGGCCAGCTTCTTCGCCCGGGACTCGGCCAACATC
Organism: uncultured Chloroflexia bacterium; assembly: GCA_963843015.1. Taxonomy (GTDB): domain Bacteria; phylum Chloroflexota; class Limnocylindria; order QHBO01; family QHBO01; genus DASTEQ01. The sequence goes on from CAWJIR010000005.1 coordinate 83,618, forward strand.
GTGAAGGTCGAGGTCGGCGGCGACGATGGCGAGGCGTCGGGGGTGACGATCAGCGCCCACGCGGTCGACATCGGGGACAACGCCGACTCGCTGGATGCGTCACGTCGAGGGCTCGCCCACGACGATCGCCTTCAACGCCCGGTACCTGACCGATGTCCTCGGCGCGCTGGGAACCGACGAGGCCATCCTCGAGCTCTCCGGCCCGCTGGCACCTGGGGTCATCCGGGGCGTCGGGAAGAGCGAGTACGTCCACGTCATCATGCCGGTCCGCACCGCGTCCTGACCTTGATGTGCGTCTCGCCCGACTCCAGCTCGACCACTTCCGGAGCTACGCCAGCGCCGAGCTCGCGCCCGATCCTGGCCTGACGCTGATCGCCGGGCCCAACGGGGCCGGCAAGACGAACCTCCTGGAGTCCATCTGGGTCACGGTGTCCGGCCGATCCCACCGGACCGCGGCCGATGTTGATCTCGTCGCACACGGCGCGCCCCTGGCCCGCATCGGTCTCGATGTGTCGGAGCCGGACGGCGAAGGCTGGTGACACGCCGACGCGCATCGAGCTGGTGCTGCCCGGCGCCCAGGCGCCTCCCGGGTTGCGGCGTCGGCTGACCGTGAACGGGGTCGCCCGACGCCAGGCCTCGGTGGCCGACACGCTCCGCGCCGTCCTGTTCCGGCCCGAGGAAATGCTGCTCCTCGTCGGCGCCCCGGCCGAGCGTCGGCGCTTCCTGGACGCCATCCTGGCTCAGCGGTCGCGCGCCACGGCGAGTGACCTGGCCGACCTCGGCCGGGTCCTGGCCCAGCGCAACGCCCTACTGCGGGCGATTCGGGCCGAGGAGGCGGACCCGGCCGAGCTGGCCGTGTGGGATGAGCAGCTGGCGACGTACGGCAGCCGGGTGATGGCCGCCCGCCTGGGCCTGGTCGACGAGCTCGCCGCCCGCATCGGGCCGCTCCACGACGCGGTCGCCCCCCTCGAGGAGCAGGGGGACCGGGTTGAGCTGACCTACCTCGACGCGCTGAAGGACGCCTGGCCCGATCGCGACGCGGCCCGCGGCGATCCGCTTCGGCTCGACCCGGAGCGCCTGGCGGCTGCCATCCGGAACCGGCTCGAGGGTATTCGGCAGAAGGAGATCTGGAACGGCACGTCCCTGGCCGGACCCCAGCGCGACGACCTGGGGATCAGCCTGGGCGGGGTCGCGGTGGCGGCCCACGCCAGCCGCGGCCAGCAACGGACGATCATCATCGCCCTCAAGCTGGCGGAGACCGATCTCCTGGCCGAAGGCGGCGGGCCGGCTCCCATCGTGCTCCTCGACGACGTCTTCAGCGAGCTCGACCCGGAGCGTTCGGAACGGGGCCTGGATCTGCTTCGCCAGCGGGGCCAGGTGCTGGTCACCATCACCGATCCTGGCCTCCTGCCCGCCCGACACCGCCACCGGGTTCCGGTCTGGACCGTGGGGGACGGCCGGCTCGCGCTGGCCCCCCGCGTGGCCTGAGGGGAGCCGGTGGGCGGGCGGACGAGCACCGAGGAGGCAGCCAGCGCGGTCCAGCGCGCCCTGCTCCAGTGCGTCGGGCCGGGTGCCGCTGAGCAGCTCGCCCTGGCCCAGGCCCGCCTGGCGTGGCTCGAGGCGGTCGGGGACGCCGGCCTGGTCCACGAGGGGATGTGGAGCCGGGTCCAGGGCGTCAGCAACGGGGTCGCCACCGTGGTCGCATCGGAGCCGATCCTCGCGGCCGAGCTGAAGCTCCGCGGCGACCAGCTCGTGCGGGCCGTGAACGAGCGCCAGCGTGGACGTCCCGGCGCGGTGTACCAGCTGCGCTCGATCACCGTCAGCGTTCGGCCCGGCGAGCGCCAGCCGGGCACCGGTCCGCCGTGAGCCAGCGGCTGGCGACCAAGGTCGGCGTCATCCCGGAGGCCGAACGCGGGAGCGACGCCCGGGACATCGTCCGGGTCAACGAGCCCACGGTTGGCGCCCCGGTGCGGACGAAGGGCAGCCTGTACCTGGTCGCGCAGCTGACGAACCCCGGGTCGAACACCGTGCGCGCCGCCCGCCAGGCGCTGGAGGCCATCGAGCACGACTACTACTACGACCTCTCGGCCGGCCCGCTCGACACCCTGTCGCGCGCCCTGGCCCAGGCGAACCGGCGCCTCTTCCACGCCCGCGGTCGGGCCGGCCTCAACCGGGGGGCCCAGATCAGCATCGTGGCCGCGTCCATCCGCGCCGGCGAGCTCCACGTCGCCAAGATCGGGCCGGCCGGAGCGGTGATCGTCCGCGGCGACCGCATCTTCGAGCTGCCGCCGCCCCACGCCGGAGAGGACGATCCCGAATCGGCGCGACGGGTTGCCGACTCCCTTGGCGAGGTGCTCGAGATCGAGCCGGTGACGTGGTCCGGCGAGCTGGGGCACGGCGATCGGCTGGCCCTCGTGAGCCGCAACCTGGCCGAGGTCGTGGGTGCGGAGGACACCCGGCAGGCGCTTCTGCGGCTGCGGCCCGGGCCCGCGGCCCGGGAGCTCCACGCGATGTTCCTCGAGCGCGGAGGCAGCGGATCCGATGGGCTGCTGACGATCGAGCTCAACGCGATCTCGCTGACCGCGACCACCCATCGGCTCGAGCCCGTTCGCCCGGCCGACCCGCTGGCCGGGTTGCCGGACCGCAGCCCTGTACCCGGCGCGGATGCGGTCGGCGGAGCGCTGCGTCGCGCCGACCGCGCGGTGGATCACGCCCAGTCCCGGGTCGGCGGCTCGGTCGACCTGTGGATCGGGCGGCTCCTCGCATTCATGCCCCGTCGTCGCGTGGACTATCCCCGCCGCGTCGTGCCCACCGCGGCCATCGAGGCGCGCCGCCGCCGCCGCGTGGGAGCGCTGGGGATGCTGGCCCTCGCCGCCCTGCTCGCCGCGGGGGTGACCGTGGCGAGCTATCCATCGGTCGATCCCACGCAGGCCATTCCACGCCTGACCGTGGCCCGCGAGGCCATCGCCGAGGGGGAGGAGCACATCGCCGAGGTGGAGGATCGCATCGACGGGCTCGATCTCACGGAGCGCGACCCGGAGCGGGCGAAGGACGTCCTGGCCGCCGCGGAGCGGGCGCTGGACCGCGCCGAGGGCGCCGGGGTGCCGGAGGCGGCCCTCGAGCCGCTCCGGATCCGCCTCGACGGGCGCCTGGACGCGTTGTACGCGGTCGCTCGGATCCGCGAGCTGGCGACGGTCGTCGACCTGGCCGCGGCGTTCAGCGACGTGGAACCCGAGCGCATGGTGGCCGCCAGCGACGGGTCGCTGTGGGTCCTCGAAACCGGCCGGGGCCGCGTCATCCGGGTGGACCCGCTGTCCGGCATGGCGGAGGCCGTGTACCGCGCCGGCCAGCAGCTCGATGGTGGCGTGGCAGGCGATCCGTGGCTCATCGCCACCGCCGCGACCGACGTGGTCGTCGTGGATCGCGAGCGCCAGGCGTGGCGAGCGGACCTCGTGGAGCGGGTGATGCGCCGCATGCCGCTCGCGGGCATCGAGGGCCTCGACGCCGAGACGACGCTGCTGACCGCCCTTCAGCATCGGCCACCACTCGAGATCTTCAACCTGTATGCCGTCGACGGCGCGGTCGGGACGGTGTGGAAGTGGACCCCGCCGGTCGTCATCCCGGTGACCTTCCCCGACCCGCCCGAATCGTTCCTCACCAGTGAGCCGGATCTCAGTCCGGCCGATCGCCCGGGACGTCCGGGCGGATGCCAACCTGTGGTTCCTCCACCGGGCCACGGTCACCCGGGTGAACTTCGGCACACCGGTGCCCCAGTCCGACTTCTCGCTCGACCCGCCGCCGGACGCCGCGGTTCGTGACGCGCTGAGCTACACCCTGTTCGACGCCGCCACCGTCGGCGACCGCGACCAGTTCTTCGTCTACGACGCGCCGAACGCGCGGATCATCGCCTTCCAGCGCGCCGACGGCGCCTTCGTGCGACAGTGGCTGGCCCCTCGCGCCGGTGACGCCTCCGGGCTCCTCGACGAGGTCCTGGGCCTCGAGGTCCTGTCCGTGGCCGACGGGCCGCCGGCCGCATTTCTGCTGACCCCCGACCGCGTGGTCCGCGTCGTCCTCGAGTAGCAGACACTAGAATCGGGCCGTGACCCAGCTCATCGAGATGGTCGTCGAAAGCGTCCGTGTCCACGTCCTGAGCAGCCAGCACGTGGTCATCCTCAAGGAGACCGAGCGGGACCGATACCTCCCCATCTGGATCGGTCCATCCGAGGCCAACGCCATCGCGATGCGCCTCCAGGGCATCAGCGCCGAGCGACCGCTGACCCATGACCTGCTCGTGTCAGTGCTGGGCGCGGTGCACGGCAACCTGAGCCGGATCGTCGTCACCCACGTCAGCGACGGGACGTTCCACGCCCGCCTCTACCTCGAGACGGCGGAGGGCGGCGAGACCGAGATCGACTCGCGGACCTCGGATGCGATCGCGGTCGCCATCCGCACCGGGTCGACCATCTACGTTGACGAACGGGTCCTCGACGAAGCCGGTGTCGAACCGGAGTCGAACGGCGAGCTGGGCGAGGACGACGAGAAGCTGGCCGTGTTCCGCGACTTCGTGAACTCGCTCGACGTCGATCTGGGTCCGACCGAGGGCCGCCCGCCAGCCGAGTAGCCCCACCGATCCGCGCGCGGTCAGGACAGCGGACGGCTCCCGAGCGTTCGCTCCCGATCGGTCCACAGCTTCCAGCGCAGCTTGAAGATGTCGCGGAAGGTTCGCAGGATCTTGCGGAAGCTGGCCCCGGTGTTCTCGCCCGCGGTGCGCGGGTAGTGGGTGACGCCGACCTGGTCCATCTTCACGCCCCGCGCATTGAGCTTGATGAGGAGCTCGGCCGAGAGGAACGGACTCTCGGCGTCGAGCCGCAGCCCATCGAACACGCCCCGACGGAAGACCTTCATCGCGCAGTCGATGTCGCGCACCCGCAGGCCGAACAGGACCGACACGATGACGTTGTAGGTCTTGGCGATGACCAGCCGCTGGAATGGGTCGCGCCGCTTGATCCGGAAGCCGATCACGGCATCGACCGGGCGGGATCCGTCCGCCAATCGATCCAGCAGGCGCTGCATCTCCGCCAGGTCGAACTGGAGGTCGCCGTCTGAGAAGGCGACGAGCTCCCCGCGGGCGTTCGCGAACCCGGCCTTCAACGCGCCGCCGTAGCCGCGGTTGGGCTGGTGGACGACCCGGACCCGCGGATCGGCGGCCGCCAGCTCGTCGGCCAGCCGCGGCGTGGCATCGGTCGACCCGTCGTCGATGGCGACGACCTCGAGCGAGCTGACGAGGGGACCGATATCCTCGAGGGCCCGGCTGACCGTCCGCTCGATGTTCGCTTCTTCGTTGTAGGCGGGGAAGAAGAAGGTCAGGGCCGGCCGCGCGCCCGTCGGACCGGTCACGGGGCCCACGATATACTCACCGCCGCCTTGCCGAGCGCCAGCCGCAGACGATTCCTCGATCCGTTCGGCACGCTCCTCATCCTCCTGTTCCTGGGCCTCGCGCTCCGGATATTCGTCGCCTACGTCCTGCTCCCGCAGTCCGGGCTGCGCAACGACATGTCGTCGTTCGCCGGTTGGGCGCTCCGGATGGCAGAGCTCGGGCCCGGCGGATTCTACGAGGCCGGAGTCTTCGCCGACTACCCGCCGGCGTACATGTACGTCCTGTGGCTGCTGGGCGAGATCGCCAAGTTCTTCGAGCCGATCCTCGGCGGCGTCTCGCCGATCCGGCCACTCATCAAGCTGCCGGGCATGCTCGCCGACCTCGGCGTGGCGTGGCTCATCTACCTCATCGGTGTCCGCTTCCTCGGCGACCAGCCTGCCACCCGCTGGCTCGGCTCCGGGGCACGGATCGGCCTGATCGGGGCGGCGGTCTACCTGTTCAACCCGGGGACCGTGTTCAACTCGGCGGTCTGGGGGCAGATGGATGCGGTCGGAGCCTTCGTCATCCTGGCCGGCATCTACGCCCTGGGCCGCGGTTGGACCGAGGCCGCCGGTGCTGCCGCGGTGGTGGCGGTCCTCATCAAGTTCCAGTTCGGCTGGCTCATCCCGATCGTCCTGGTCGTCGGGCTCAAGCGCCACCTGTTCGGTCGTTCATCGGTACCGGAGCTGGCGTCGCGACCGGACCCCGTTCGTGTCCTGAGCTCGCTGGCGGTCGGATTCGGGACCGCGGTCCTCATCCTCCTGCCCTTCGGGATGACCCTGCTGCCCACGGGCGACCCGACCACCAGCATCTTCGACAAGTTCCTGGCCGCCGCCGATACCGTACAAGGGCCTGTCGATCAACGCCCTGAATATCTGGCGCAACCCGTGGAGCGGGATCTGGGACGTCCAGCAATGGGGGAGCGACCAGACGGTGTTCGTCTCCATCGGCGGGGTGAGCGTGACCATGGCCATGGTGGGGGTCGGCCTGTTCGCGGCCGCGGCGGTGCTGGCCCTGGTCGCGGTCGCCCGCCGGGACGACATGACCGGGCTGCTCATCGGCTCGCTGACCATGGCGGTGGCCTTCTTCGGTCTCCCGACCCGCGTCCACGAGCGCTACCTGTTCCCCGCGCTCGCCCTCGCCGCGCCGCTGGTCGGGACCGCCGTCCGCTGGGCCGCGGCCTACGTGGCCCTCTCGGCGTTGTTCTTCCTGAACATCTACTGGGTCTACTCCTTCGACTGGTCGTATGCCGGCGAGCCCTACCTCGCACCCGGCCTCAACGGCGACCCGTTCCTCCGGGATCCGCTGCTGGCGGCAACCGTCTTCAGCCAGTGGGGCGTGTACCTCGGTCTCGTTCACCTCGGTGCTCGTCCTCGGCTGGATCGTGTGGCAGGCGTTCAAGCGCGGCGCCCGGTGACGTGCGCGAGGACGAGCCCGACCCCGCGGCCGTCGAGGCGGCCGCGGCGGCGAGCGCCGTCCGTGCTGCCCGGGGCCGGACAGGCTGGCGCTGGCTGCGCCAGGACCCGGTCAGCGAGGCCGAGCGTGACCCGCCGCGCCGGCTCGACCGCCTGGACCTCGCCCTGGTGGTGGGGATCGTGCTGCTGGCCCTCGTCTTCCGCCTGTGGCGCCTGGACCTCCCGCGCTCGATGATCTTCGACGAGGTCTACCACGCCCGCACGGCGACCGACTTCCTGTCCGACTGGATGTGGGGCTGGAACCGCGACCCGTACGAGTGGACCCACCCGATGCTGGCCAAGTACCTGATCGCGGCCGGGATCGTGGTGGCGAATCCGAACCAGGTGAGCGGCACGATCGAGCTGGACGCGCCCGGCCACGAGCCTGGCGGTGGCGCCCCAGCGGACCTCCCTCGGCTGGCCGGCGTCCGTCGTGTTCACCTCGGACGGCATCCCGCCGGATCGAGGCCCGGAATGCGTCCTCTGGCGAGCGATGGTGGCGGCCTGGGATGCCCCCGACGAGGTCGCCAGCCTGGCCTTCGATCCGGACACCAGCCGGCTGCTGGTCGGGATGGCATCCACCGGCACGATCGCGACGTTCGATCTCCTCGCGTTCCTGGCGCAGCAGGGCGAGCGAGCTCCGCCGCCGGCGCGCCGAGCCTCTGGAAACGGGGATGGACGGCGTCCTCCAGATCCTGGCGCCGACCACCGAAGGCGTGCTCGCCGATTCGTGGCCCTGACGAGGTGGCGGTCCTCGAGCGCGTGACCGGCGCCGAGCTGTCGCGGCGCGAGATGGAGGTCGACGCCATCTCCTACGTCGCGGCGGTGGGCGGCGACGATCCGGTCACGGCCCGCGTGATCGTCCTCGACGTCGATGCGGGCGCCGTCCGGACGCTCGAGGGGACGACGCTGACCACCGAGTCCAGCCAGACGCCGCCATCCGCGCCGCTCGGGACGCTGATGACGAGTGGCCGGGGCACGAACCAGCTGACCTGGGTCCCGGTCGGCCCCCTGCCGGCCACTGACGAGCATCCGGCGACCACCGGCGGGCCTCAGCATCTATCGGGGCGGCGCCATCGTCCCGGACGCCACCGTCCCCCTCCCTGGCCCGGCTCACGCCATCGGCTGGGACCCGGTCGCCAACCTCGTCTACGCGGCCGGCGACTCGGCGGTGTGGGTCATCGAACCGCACGGGGACAGCCGCTCCGGGTACGGGGTGTACGACGAGGTCGAGATCAGCGGCGAGCCGCTGGCGATGGGCTTCGATGTCAGCGACACCTCCCAGTCCGATGACCACGGCGAGCTCATCGTCGCCACGGAAGGCGGCGAGGGCGGCGACGCGGCGGCGCTGGTCCGCATCGACATCAGCCAGAACGCCTTTGCCTGGCGGTTCGCCGCGACCATCTTCGGGGCGCTGCTGGCGGGGCTCATCTACCTCCTGACCGCGATGCTGTTCCGCCGCCGGTCCATCGCGATCCTGGCCGGGGTGTTCGTGGCCATCGACCTCATGAGCTTCGCGATGAGCCGGATCGCGATGAACGACATCTTCGTGGCCCTGTTCATCGTGGCCGGCTATGCCGCTGTTCTGGCCCATCTGGGGCGGTCGCTGGGCACGCAGCGCCTGGTGGGTGCTCCCCCTGGTCGGGGTCATGATCGGATTGGCCGCGGCCTCGAAGTGGGTGGGCTGGTACGCGCTCATCGGTCTGTGGTTCCTCGTCCTGCTCCGATCCCAGCTCGGCCGATTCCTGGTCATCGGGGCGCTCGGGTTCGGGGCGGTGGCGATCGGCATTCCCGGCCCATGGCCGTTCATGCTCATCGCGTTCGGGACGCTGGCCCTGGCCCTGGCCGTCTCGTGGGTGAAGCCCGTTCGGCTCGAGGCGGCGGAGCTGTGGGCCGTGCCGGCGACCGCGCTGGTGGTCGGCGCCATCGGGCTCGCCTTCGTGATCGGGTACCAGACGCTCGACTGCGGGGACGTGGGCTGTCGGGAACCGGGGGGACTGATCGAGCTCGGCTTCGGGGTCCTGTTCCGCGGGATCGAGGCCTGGTGGCCGGCCGCCCTGGCGCTGGCCGTCACCGCGGTCCTGCTCCTCGTGCGCGGCGTTCGCAGCCTGCGCCGGCCGGCATCGGATGCCCGCTGGTGGTCGCCGTCGGAGATGGCCGGCTTCGCCTGGCCGTGGATCTTCTGCTGCCTGGTCGTGATCCCGGTGGCGGCATACGTGGCGACCTACATCCCGTGGCTCGAGCTCGGTCACACGGTGGCCGTCCCGACCCACGGCATTGGCTACGGCTGGTCGCTCGACGAGCTCCACGCCCAGATGTTCGGCTACCACTTCGGCCTCCAGGCGGGCCATGCCGCGTCCTCGCCGTGGTGGAGCTGGCCGCTCGATCTCAAGCCGGTCTGGTTCTACAGCCACTCGTTCGACTTCGAGCGGGTCGCGGTCACCTACAACGGCGGCAACCCGGCCCTGTTCTGGGCCAGCGTGCCGGCGGTCGCCGCCGCGGTGCTGCTCGCCTGGCGCCGCCGCTCCTGGGCGCTGCTCCTGGTGGCCGCCGCGTTCGCCTTCCAGTTCCTGCCCTGGGCCCGGGTCGAGCGCGCCACCTTCCAGTACCACTACCTCACCGCCGTCGTGTTCGGCTTCGTGGCGATTGCCTACGTGCTCGACGAGATCCTCCGCGACCGGTACCTGCGCGACTACGGCATCGCGTTCCTCGTCGCGGTGGCCATCACCGGGCCTGCTCATCTACCCGCTGAACTCGGCCCTGGCCATGCCCGACTGGTACGTGAACGCCGCCCGCGCCCTGCCGCCGTGGAACTACGCGTTCCAGTTCCCGGCGCCGCCCCAGGGGGAGCGGCCGCCGCTCTTCAGCGACAACCCGCTCGTGCTGGCCCTCGCGACCTTCGTCTCGCTCGCGGCCGTCTCGTTCGCCTCGTTCGGCCGCGACCTGCTCGAGGGGCGGCGTCGCCGAGCGTTCGACGACCGGTCAGCTGCCGCGGCGGAGGGCGGCGACCAGGATGATGACGCCGATGACGACCAGGCCGATGGGCCAGAGCATCCCGAAGTTGAGCCAGGGCAGGAACTGCTGGGCGAGGAACCAGCCGCCGATGAGGATGAGAATCACGCCGAAGATGACGTGGGGCCCCGGCCCCCCCGAGACCTCGACTGACTTCGACCAGGTCGAGCCGGCGGCCGCCGGCGCGACCGAGCCGTCTGCATCGGTGCGCCGCAGTGGCGTCGGCTCTCTGTGCTCGGCGTCCCCTTCCGCGCAGCATCGGCAGTCGGTGCAGGCGCTCTCAACCCCGGGCTGCCCACGGCTCCTCCGGCACGATGGCCCACATCACGAGGTAGACGATCAGGAACGCGCCGCCGGTGAAGATCGCGAGCAGGAGCCACAGGACCCGCGAGATGGACGGGTCGATGTCGAAGTAGGCGGCGGTCCCCGCCGCCACGCCACCGATCTTCCGATCGGCAACAGACCGATACAGACGCCGGTTCACGAGCAGCCTCCCTCAGGATTGAGCGTGAACGACGGCCGCGTTTCCGCTGAACGTGATCTCGATCTGGCTGTCGGCCGAGTCGTAGCCCGGCGTCCGCCAGACGTCGCCGTCCTGGGTGAGCCCTTCCTCGTCGAGGTTGTGGCCGGTCGCCACGTTCTCGCTGACCGTGACCTGGCAGTCCGACGTCGTCGGGGACGCAGACCTCGAACGAGCCCGCGTTGGCCGCTCAGCTCGATGCGATCCGATCTGGCTGCCGCCATCCAGCTCGAGGCTCCAGCGCGCCGGCGTTCAGGATCGATCGAACCGAGTCCGCCTCGGCGCTCGACAGGTCGACCGTGATGGCGACCGCGTTGCCCTCGACCGAGAGCGACCCCCACTGGCCGTCGCTCAGGTCGAACGCCGCATCACCCGCGTTCAGCGAGCGTCGACAGGTTCGTCCCGTTCCTCGCCCGGCACGGTCACGCCGACGTGGAGCCGGTGCTCGCTGCCGAGGACGACCGTGTCGCTCGGCCCGGACGCCGAGCGCGCTGTCATCAGACGTAACCTCGAGGCGGTCCGCCGTCTCCTCATCGGCCTCGACGATCCAGTCGTGCACCGTCGCCAGCCGGCGACCTCCAGCGTCACACAGTTCAGGTCGATCTCGACGTCTGCCGCGCCGCCGAGCGATCCATCCTCGAAGGCGCGAAGCGGCAGGGGATCGCCCGTCCCACAGCTCGTCGGGAAGCTCGCCGCGCCCCCGATGAATCCTCCGATCAGGATCCCGACCAGGACGCCGGCGAGAGCCGTCGCGAGGACCCCCAGGGTTCCGGAGAAGATGATCGCCACTCCGGCACCGATCAGGAGCAGCGGCCACCAGTCCACCGCCTGGCCCACGAGGTCGGTCGGTGAGGATCGCCCTGCTGCAGGGCCAGCACGACGAGGCCGGCGGTGACCAGTCCGGCACCCCAGAACACCGCCCCGCGCGAGACGGGTCTCATGGTCGGGACTCCCTCCGTTGGTCGCCCCATTCTGGCATCGGTCCGAGGGCGGCTACGTGCGTTCGCCCATCACCACTGCCCATGCCCGGCGCTCCGCGTCGTTCCGCGAGGCCGAGCAGACGGTCAGCGAAGCGCCAAACGAGTACAACAGGTCCCGGTCGAAGGCGATCCGCGGCAGGTCGGTGACGTGCCACGTCACATCCCGAACGTGTCGCATGTCCGGGTCGCCGTCGGGAAGCCAGCGGTATGGGCCCCGAATCTCCCCGAACGCGATTTCCCGGCGGGTCAGGAACGGCACCACGACCGGGTCACCGATCTGCATGCGCGAGGCGAAGGCCCAGAGCTGAGCGACCTGGGTGCTGACGTGTGCGTCCGACCTTCCCGGAAAGGCGCCGCGGTAGGCGGCCTTCAACGCGTCGCGATCCGGGTACCTGTCGAGATCCCCGAGCTCCGCCCACCCGATACCGATGACGGAGCGGGTGACGAAGCGGTCCTCGCGGACTCCCCGCGGCCACCCTTCACCACCCACAGGGTCATGGGTGAACCTTACCCCGGCGGTTTCTTGACACCCCCGGACCGTCGCCCGTAGACTCCGCGGGCGTTCCAACGCCGGGTGTGGCCGCCACCCGCCATCCTTCCCGTTCGCAACGAGGAGACGTGCTCGCATGACTCGCACCACGCTCAACGACCCGCGAAACGGGAGATTCATGCCCACGACCAGCTGATCCGGCGGGCAACCGCCGACCAGACCCCAGCCGTGGGACCGATCCGGACCACGGCTCTTTTGTTGCCCGGTCCGCATCGGTCGTAGACGACCATCGGTACGACAGGACTCGTGATGCAGACCGGACTCGAACCCCAGGCCAAGACGATGACCGACCAGCGCCCCGCCGCGACGGTGGAGGAGCCGCAGGTCGCCACGCCCGAGACCGCCCGCGAGCCCGAGCCGCAGCCGGCGATCCCCGCGATCCCGGCCCTGCTTGCCGAGCACGTCACGAAGCGGTTCCAGGTCGGGCGCAAGAAGCGACCGGTGGTGGCCATCAACGACGTCTCGCTGCGCATCGAGCGCGGCGAGATCTATGGCGTGCTGGGCGCGAACGGCAGCGGGAAGTCGACCCTCATCCGGCTGTTCTCGCACCCTGCTGACCCTGGACACCGGTCGGGTCGAGGTCTTCGGCAAGGACATCGAGCGCGACGAGATGGCCGTCAAGCGGATGATCAACCGGGTCAGCGTGGACGCGGCCTTCTTCAAGAAGCTGAGCCCGTTCGAGAACCTGGCCTACGCCGCGCGCCTGTACGGCATGGATGCGAAAGAGGCGAAAGCCGAGTCCATCCGCATCCTGTCGCGGCTCGGGATTGCCGAGAAGCGCCTGGGGCGGCCGGTGGAGCAGCTGAGCCGCGGCATGCAGCAGAAGGTGGCGATCGCCCGCGCCCTGCTGACGAGCCCGATCCTGCTGCTCATGGACGAGCCGACGACCGGGCTGGACCCACGCTCCAAGCTCGAGGTCCAGAGCTTCGTCGAGCAGCTGCGCGACACCCACGACGCGACCATCGTCCTGACGACCCACGACATGGACGAGGCCCAGCGCCTCTGCCAGCGGATCGGGATCCTGAACGACGGCAGGATCGTGGCCGAGGACACGCCGGACGCAGCTCAAGGCCCTGGTCGCGGCCGATCACGCGCAGGAGCCGACCATGCACAACGTGTTCATGACGTTCACCGGGCGCTCGCTCGACGACGACATCGAGGACGAGAAGCCCGAGGACGAGGAGGACTAGACCGATGGCCATGCTGACGCGCGACCTGAAGGCCTCGATGGCCTTCGTCGAGCGCAACTTCAACCTCACCAAGCGCTACTGGGGCTGGGAAGTTGCCTGGCTCGTCTACTCCGTGGCGGGCGCCCTGGCGGTGACCCTCATCGGGGAGAGCCTGGGCGACGAGCGCCTGCTCCTGGTCCTGGTCATCGGCACCATCTTCTGGAGCTACCTGGCGATCGTGTTCGAGTTCATCGCCGAGGCGGTCCAGTGGGAGCGCTGGGAAGGCACCCTGGAGTACACGTTCATGGCGCCCATCCGGCGCTATGCCCAGCTGCTCGGGGCCGCGTTCTACGCGGTGATCTTCGGGCTGGTGCACACCCTGTTCGTCCTGCTCGCGCTGGCCCTGTTCTTCGAGCTCGACCTGTCGCAGGCGAACTGGGCGACGGTGATCGCGTTCACCCTGCTGGGGACGATCAGCTTCATCGGGATCGGGATCGCGGCATCCATCCTGCCGCTCATGTACGTCGAGCGCGGGGCGCAGATGGTGTTCGTCCTGCAGTCGGTCCTGCTCCTCGTGAGCGGGGTCTACTACAGCATCGAGGTCCTCCCCGAATGGATGCAGTTCATCAGCCAGTTCTCGCCGGCGACCTACGTGCTCGACGGCGTCCGGGCCGGGCTGATCGACGGCGTGGGGATCGACCAGCTGATCCACGACGTGTGGCCGCTGCTGATCATGGCCGTCGTCTTCATCCCCCTGGGCCTGTGGGCCTTCGGGAAGGCGGAGCGGTACGCCAAGCGCACCGGCCGCCTGAAGCGGGTGGGCTGACATGACCGATACCACCGACACGACCGAGACCCGGCTCCGCATCGAGCTGCGCCCGTTCGCGGGCGAGCCCGACATCGGGGTCATGACCCGGATCGCGAATGATGCCATCGAGGCGGACAAGGTCCAGGAGCGGCTGTCCGAGGCAGCAGCTCCGGATCGACCTGCGGCCGGAGGAGAAGTTCGACCCGGCCACCGACCTGCGGGTGGCCGAGGTGGATGGCACCCCGGTCGGATTCGTGAAGGTCGAGTGGATCGACACCAACGACGGCCTCCGCGAGTACCGATCGTGGTGCGAGGTCGATCCCGCCTGGCGTCGCCGGCGGGTGGGGACCACGCTGCTCGCGTTTGCTCGCGAGCGGATCGGCGAGCTTGCCGCCAGCCACGACGTCGACCGCCCGCGGGTGGCCGGCGCCTGGGTGGCCGACACCGACGCCGGGGCCCACGCCCTGCTGAAGGCGAACGGCTACGCAGGCCGTGCGCTGGTTCTTCCACATGAACCGCAACCTGGCCGATCCGATCGAGGTGCCGCCTCTGCCGGAGGGGATCGAGGTTCGTCCGGTGACCCTCGACGATTTCCGGCGCATCTTCGTGGCCGACCAGGAGGCGTTCATCGACCACTGGGGCGGGACCGATGACTCCGACGCCGCGTTCCAGCGCTGGGTGGACGAGCCGGACCTCGACCCGTCGCTCCACGTCGTCGCGTTCGACGGCGACGAGATCGCCGGCGCGGTGATCAACACCATCTACCCCGAGGCCAACGCCAAGCTGGGCGTCCTCCACGGGTGGCTGGACTCGGTCTTCACCCGTCGCCCGTGGCGGGGCCGGGGACTGGCTCGCGCCCTCGTGGCGCGCAGCCTGGTGCTGCTCCGCGACCGCGGCATGACCGAGGGCATCCTCGGCGTGGACGCGGACAACGAGACCGGAGCGCTGGGGGTCTACACCGACAACGGGTTCTACGTCACCGAGCGGTTCACCGCCTATCGGCGTCCCTTCGAGGTGGACCGATGACCGTGGCCGTCGTGCGCGTCGACGTCCGAGACGCACCGCCCATCCCCGGCCTGTCCTTCCGCCGCATGCGCCTGCCCGACGACCTCGCGGCGGTGGCCGGCCTGTTCAACGCCGTCCGACGCTGCGGACGGGATCGAGGACCGCCACGACGTCGCGGGCCTGGAGCAGTGGTTCTCCCACGCCTCGAACTGGGATCCGCTCGAGGACGTCCTGCTGGCCGAGGTGGACGGGGAGCTGGTGGGCTACGGCAAGGTCCACTGGGCCGATGACAACGACGGCGGGCGCAACTACGCGACCTGGGGAACGGTCCATCCCGCGTGGCGCCGCCGCGGGCTGGGTCGCGCCATCCTCCACGCCAACCAGCGCCGGCTCCGCGAGATCGGGGCCGGCGCAGGACGTTCCGGCTGGCGTCGATCGCCGGTTCGAGACCTGGTGCAACGAGAACCAGGTCGGGGCGCGTGGCGCTCCTCGAGTCCGAGGGCTTCACGACCGCGCGCTACTTCTTCGAGATGCTGCGCCCAACCCTGGACGACATCGCGGAGTTCCCGCTGCCCGACGGCCTCGAGGTGCGTCCCGTGCGGCCTGAGGACTACCGCGCCATCTGGGACGCCGACACCGAGGCGTTCGCGGACCACTGGGGTGGGATGGACCTCTCGGAACAGGCGTTCGAGCGCTTCTTCAGCGGCCCGGACTTCCAGCCCGAGCTGTGGCGGGTCGCCTGGGAGGGCGACCAGGTGGCCGGCCAGGTGCAACAACTTCGTGATGCGCGAGTTCAACGCGCAGACCGGGGCGCGGCGCGGTCTCCTGGGCGGCGTCAGCGTCCGTCGTCCGTGGCGCGGGCGGGGCCTGGCTCGCGCGCTCGTGTCACAGAGCCTGGTCGCGTTCCGCGATCGCGGGATGACCGATGCGGTCCTGGGCGTGGACGCCGACAATCCGACCGGCGCCCTGGGCGTGTACGAGGCGAACGGCTTCGTCGTCCATCAGCGCGAGCGCGCATTCCGGAAGCCCTTCCCGGCTAGCCGCCCGCCGCGTCCGCGGCGGCATCGGTCCCTAGGCCGAGGACCCGGTCGCGGACCTCGTGGTAGTAGGCCACGACCTGCTCGGTGACCCGCTCCCACGAGTACTCGGGGACCTTGGCCCGTCCGGCCTCGCCCATCCGGTGGCGGAGCTCGGGGTCGCCGGCCAGCTTGTAGAGGGCGGCGGCAAGGGCCCGCGGGTTCTTGGGCTCGACGAGGTAGCCCTCCACGTCGCGGGAGACGACCTGCTTGTAGCCGTGGATGTCGGAGGCCACGATCGGCAGGCCGGCGGCCATCGCCTCGAGCAGGACGATCCCGAAGCTCTCCTGGCCGGTGGACGGGGCGCAGAAGATGTCAGCGCTGGCGAAGTAGCGGAGCTTGGCCTCGAGCGGCACGTGGCCCACGAACTCGACGTCGCGGATCCGGCGGGTGGCCACGTAGCGGCGGTACTCGCGCAGCCGCGGCCCGGCGCCGACGACGATGAGGCGGGCATCCACGTGCCGCTTCCGGAGGCGGTGGTAGCCGCGCAGCAGGTAGCTGCAGACCCTTGCGGTCCTCGAGCCGGCCGACGAACAGGATGTTCAGGGTGCCGTCGCGCAGCTCCTCGAAGGGCTGGGCGTTGGCGAACGGCTCGATCTCGACCCCGTTGGGGATGATCCGGTAGTCGCCCGGGAAGTAGCGACCGATGAAGTGGCGCGCCGCCCCGCTGACCGCGATCCGGCCGTGGAGGCGCTCCGTCAGACGCGCGCTGGCCCGGCTGCCCGAGCCAGTAGGACGGTGAGAAGCCGCCGAAGGCGTGGAACGTCGCGACGTTGACCGTCTCCGATTCGCTCAGCACGGCCGGACCCAGGAACGGGACGAACGGCTCGTGGAAGTGGAGGACGTCAAACCGATGGGCGGCGAGGAGGTCGCGGATCCGCGGTCGCATCCGCCAGCCCAGGGTCAGGCGGCCCACGCTGCCGTTGCTCGGCACGGCCCAGCCGGTGCCGAGCCGGATGACGTGCCCCTCGCTGTCCCGCTCCTGGCCGTACTTGGGGGTGATGATCCACGCGTCGTGGCCGAGCGAGCGGAGCTCGTCGTAGGTATGCCGCACGTGCTCGTTGACGCCACCCGGATGGGGGAACCCGTACGGGCTGACGAGGCCGATCTTCAGCGGCGGGCGCGGCGCGGCCGAGTCTGACGGCTGCGCGGGGACATCGAGGCGCTCGGCCTCGGGGGCGTCAATCACGGTCTATCGCCACTCTCCGGACGGGCGCAGAGTATGCCCGAGCTTCCGGGCCTTGGCCACCAGCTGGCGGCCGTAGACCGCGACGTTGTGGCCGGTGCTCCAGTGCTCCCCGCCGGGCTCGACGTCCCCCGCGGCGAGGGCGGCCCGGAACTCGGCCGCGGTGGATCCGGGGAACCAGGTCCAGGCGCTGGCCACCGTCTCGAGGACGTGGGCATCGGAGCTGCCGAGGCCGGGAAGCTTGAGCTCCCGCGCGTTCAGCTGCGCCAGGGCCCGATGACGGAGACGGCCGCCCAGGCTGGGGTTGATGAGCTCGACCGCGTCGAGGTGGCGCTCCGGGCGGGGATCGGCCTGGAGCCGGCGCAGGCTGCCGCTCCCGAGCGAAAGGAAGACGCCGAGCGGGTGGGCGGCCACCGCGAGCCCGCCCTGGGCGTGGATCCGCTCCACGGTCTCCGCCACCGGGCGCAGGGCCGGGATGGGCTCGCGGAGGAACAGGCCGACGACGTGGCCGCTCCGGGTCGTGATCTCCTCCCCGACCACGAGCTCGAAGTGGTAGTCGCCCGCGGCGTGCATGCCCGCCGCGCGCAGGGCGCCGTCGATCCGGTCGTGGTCGGTGATGGCCACCAGGTCGAGGTCGGTCCGCTGCTCGATCCAGTCCAGGAGGTCGGCAAGGCGCGCCGTGCCATCCGAGTACAGGGTATGGAGATGAAGATCGGCCTTGCCGCGAGCGCCGCCGCGCGGGCCGGTGCGCGACCCGGTCGGACCGGATCGGTCCATCAGGCGGTCACCGTCTCCGCCGTGAGGTCATCCCACACCGGCTGGAAGGCGCCCCACCACTGCTCCGGAGCTTCCGCGATCCGGTCCGCCAGCATGTCCGTGATCCGCTGCGTGAGCGTCGCCATGTCGGCCCGTCGATCACCGCCGGGGGTCCACTCCACCCGTTCGACGCGGCCGATGAAGCGTCCCGGGGCCGAGCGGCGGATGGTCCCGATCACGACCGCCGAACCGGTGAGCAGCGGCGAGCATCGGCGGGGCCCGATGGCAGATTGGCGGAGTGTCCAAAGAAGCTCACCGGCAGATTCGAGCTCCCGACGTCGCGATCGGCGGCGATGGCCACCACCTCGTGGTCGCGCAGGGCATCGCGGACGCGGCGAGCCGCCCCCGGCGCCGCCACCAGCTCGCCGCCCGCGCTCCTCGCCCCCCGGCGCGAGAGGAGATAGTCGAACAGCGCCGGCGGCTCGAGCCGCTCGACGGGCGCCACCCAGCGCACGCCATGGGCCGCCATCCACATCGCCGCCGGCTCGAAGTTCCCGAAGTGGGCCGAGACGGCGACGATCCCGCCCTGGCGAGCCAGGTCCTCGATGCGGGCGTCGTCGTGCCAGACCAGGATCTCGTCCAGGTCGCGGCGGTGGCGGGGGAGGCGGACGACCTCGAGGTAGTAGCGGGCGTGAGCCACGAACGCCGCGCGCACCTGGCGTCGCAGCGCCGCGCCATGCAGCGGGCGGCCGGTGGCCTCGAACACGCGGGCGAGGTTGGCGGTGACCAGCCGGCGTCGGGCCGGCGCGAACCGATACCACGCCTCGCCGAGCAGATCGGCGAGGGCGTAGGCCACCGGCTGCGGGAGGATGGCGACGACCGCATCGCCCAGCTCGAGGCCCGCGCGGAGGAGCAGGCCGCTCGGGCCGCGGCTCATCGGGTCATCGTGGCGGGGCGGTCCAGTCCTCGCCCGCTCGGGCCCGTTCGAGAGCGGCGGCCGCGGCGGCGCGGTCGCCATCGGTCTGTGGCCAGACGGGGCGGAACATGTACCACTGGCCCGGATCGGCGGCGATGACCTTACCCAGGGCATCGGCGAGGGCCTGCGTGGCGCGGTACACCTCCGCCGGCTCGGTGCTCGTGGCCCGGATCACGGGGTAGCCCCACGCCTCCAGCCGGTCGCCGGCGATCCGGCGCGCCCCCACCGGCAGGATCGCGGCCCCGGTGCGGGCCGACAGCATGGCCGGTCCGGCGGGGAGCGTGGTCGGCGCCCCCAGGAACTCGACCGGGCACGTCGCCCGGACGGTACGGGCCGTCGCACAGGAGCACGAGGTTGCCGCCGTCCTGGAGCACTTTGTACAGACGGCGCAGGTTCCGCCAGCCGATGACGTCCACCCCGTACGCGCCGCGAACCGCCGCGAGGTGGTCGTAGAGCCGCCCGTAGGTCGTGTCGTCCCCGACAGCGCTCACCGTCTCCCCCTCGACCATCATCGCCGGCGCCAGGAGGTCCATGGCGCCGACGTGGACCGCGCAGATGAGCAGGCCCTTGCCCTCGGTGCCGCGTGCGGCGGCGAGGTCCTCCCAGCCGAGGAAGGTGACCCGCTCTCGGGCCTCATCCGGGTCGAGGACCGGCAGCCGCATCACCTCGACCATGTAGCGCCCGAAGTTCTGAAACGCGCGGCGGGCGGCCCGCGTCACGTGCGGGTCGGACTCGGGAACGCCGAGTGCCTGGGCCATGTTGGCCCGGATCAGGGCCCCCTTGGCCCCGGACAGGTCATACGCGCCGTTGCTGACCGCCACCGCGCCGGCCGCGACGACGCTGCGTGGCAGCGTGCTCAAGGCGCGCTCCGCGGCGCGGTAGGCCCAGTAGGTCAGGCGTTCACGAACGCGCTCCTCCTGTCGGGCGGCACGCTGCCGCGGTGAGCCGGACATGCTCCGCTCGACGGCCACGACCGGCAGCCTACCGGCGCGCGAAGGCCTTTGCCTTGGATGCCCGCTTGGCGCGCGTCCCTGGCGCGACCTCGGTCCCGACGAGGGTCTCGTTGTCCTCGCCGCGGATGAAGGCCTCCACCCGCTGATGAGCCACGTCGTCGTGGATCTGGAGCGGCGGCGACTTCATGAAGTACGACGAGGGAGCGACCAGGGTCCCGGCCAGGCCGCGGTCGAGGCCCAGCTTCGCGCAGCGGATGGCATCGGTGATGACGCCGGCGCTGTTCGGCGAGTCCCATACCTCGAGCTTCAGCTCGAGATTGAGCGGCACGTCTCCGTAGGTGGTTCCCTCCATCCGGATGTGGCACCACTTGCGGTCCTTCAGCCACGGCACGTAGTCGCTCGGGCCGACGTGGACGTCGTCCGGGCCGAGCTCGTAGTCGAGCATCGAGGTCACCGCGTTCGTCTTGCTGATCTTCTTCGACTCCAGGCGCTCGCGCTCGAGCATGTTCAGGAAGTCGGTGTTGCCCCCGAAGTTCAGCTGGTAGGTGCGGTCCACCCGGACGCCGCGGTCCATGAACAGCCGGGTCAGGACCCGATGGGTGATGGTGGCGCCCACCTGGGACTTGATGTCGTCACCGATGATCGGCAGCCCCGCCTCCGCGAATCGGCGCTGCCAGTACGGCTCGCGCCCGATGAAGACCGGGATGGCATTGACGAAGGCAACCCCTGCCTGGAGCGCCTGCTCGACGTACCACTTGGTCGCGTTCTCGCTGCCCACCGGCAGGTAGGAGACGAGGACGTCGACCTCGCGCTCCTTCAGGATGCCGACCACGTCGGCGGTCTCGTCCGGCGACTTCTCGATGATCTCGGACAGGTACTTGCCGAGGCCGTCGAGGGTCATGCCCCGCTCGACGGTGACGCCGATGTGGGGCACCTGCTGGAAGACGTAGGTGTTGTTCGGGGCGGTGTAGATCGCCTCCGACAGGTCCTTGCCGACCTTGTTCTTGTCGACGTCGAACGCGGCCACGAACTCGATGTCGCGGATGTGGTAGCCGCCGAGGTCGACGTGCATCAGGCCCGGGATGTCATCACCGGGACGGGCGTTCTCGTAGTAGTAGCGCCCCTGGACCAGGCTCGAGGCGCAGTTGCCCACGCCGACGATCGCGACCCGGACCTTGCCGTCCGATCGTCGCTTGCCGTTGCGCCCGTTGGTGGACGCCCTGGGGGTTGCCTCCTTGGTGGCGGGAATCTTGGTGGTGGCGGGAATCTTGGTGGTGGCCACGGTGTCTTAGAGCTCCTTGTCTTGACCGATGGGGGTGGTGGGCTCGACGGCGACGGCCGCCTGCTTGTTGACGAACCAGATGCGCTGGACGACCGTCGCCCAGGCGAGGATGGCGATGAGACCCAACGCCAGGGGGAGGGCGAGGGGGACCTGGAGCCAGGCGAGAGCCAGGCCCAGGACGAGGATGAGGATGCGTTCGGTGCGGGGCGCCAGCCCGTTCGAGGCGGTGAAGCCGGCGGCCTCGGCCCGGGCCCGGGAGTAGCTGACCAGGAACGAGCCGCTGAGGGCGAGGACGGCGAGCATGACCGGCACGAACGGGGTCGAGGTCTCCTCGAGCCAGTACGCGACGATGCCGACGTAGACGATGGCCTCGCCGGTGCGATCCAGGGTGCTGTCGAGGAACGCGCCGAACGGCGTGCCGCCGCCCTGTGCGCGGGCCAGGCCGCCGTCCACGGCATCGAGACCGGCGCCGACGGCGAGCAGGACGGCCCCGGCCAGCAGCGCGTCACGCCAGATGAAGAGCGAGGCTGCCACCACGATCGCGAGGCCCGCCACCGTGACCGCGTTGGGGGTGACGCCGGCCGCGGCCAGGACGTTGATCAGCGGGGCGAGCGCAACCCGGCCGGCAGCCTTCAGCCGATCCGACAGCAGGGCGTCACCACGCGGAGTGGGCTCAGCGGACACCGAGGATCCCTCCGTTGTCGAGGCCCGCCGTGGCGGCCACCCGCAGCTCCCCGGCCACCAGCCGCCGCTGGGCGGCGGCCAGCGCATCGAAGGCCGCCGGCCGCAGCGCACAGAGCTTCTCGCGACCGTGCGGCCGCATCTCGACCAGGCCCGCGGTCCGCAGCACGCGGAGATGCCAGCTGATGAGCGGCTGCGAGAGGCCGAACCGGGACGACAGCTCGTTCACGGGGAGCGGCCCGGACTCGCCGAGGATGGCGCAGACGCGCAGCCGCGTCGGGTCCGCGAGCGCGCGGTACAGGTCGCGCAGGAGGCGGAGATCGCGGGCGGCGACGGAGTCGGAGGACTGGATCGTCATGGCGGCGGAGCTGGTTCCTCTCGGGAATGAGACCTAAGGGTGTGTTTATATAAGGGAGCGCTTATCCTATGAGGCTCCATCGGCGATGTCAAGAGGACCTCGGTTTCAGGCCGACGCGGTAGAGTCCGGCCCATGCCGATCTCGACCCCGGACGCCCTGTGGTCCTCGCCGGCTGCCCGTCGGCTGCGGCCGGTGGCCGTCGAGGTCGAGGGAGTCGTGCGCCGGAGCGGCGGCGAGCCTCGTCCTGGACGGCGTCGACCTCGCGATCCCGGCCGGTGCACGGGTTCTCGTGGCGGGCGTCAATCCGGACGCTCCGTCGCTCCTGCTTCGCATCATGGCCGGCCTGGCGCGTCCCGAGCGCGGCTCAGTCGTCCTCGCCGGGCTCCATCGGGAGGCCTCAATCCCCGAGGGCTGGGCGCGCCGTGTCGGCTTCGTCGGATCGGACCCGGGCATTCCGCCCTGGATGACGCCGGCCGAGAGCCTCGAGCTTGCCGCCCGGCTGGCCGGGATTGACGGGCCCCAGCGGGAGCGCCTGATCGATGATGCGTTGCTGCGGTTCCAGCTGGGCGCCATGCGCGACCGGCCCCTCCGCCACCTGGGCCGGATCGTCGCCGAACGGACGGCATTGGCCGCGGCGGTCCTGCCCGATCCCGAGGTCCTCCTCCTCGACGAGCCACTTCGCGCCCACCCCCCGCCGGATCGGATGCGCCTCCTGCAGATCCCCGGGGAGCGCCGCACGGTGCTGATCGCCAGCCGGTATCCCGCCCAGGAGGGCGGGATCGTGGACCGCGTGGTCCTGATACGCGACGGCCGGATCGTGCTGCACGCCCCGATCGAGGAGCTCGAAGCGCACCGCCTGCCGCTGTCCCTGCGCGGGATGACCGCCCTCGCCGACCTGGCGATGGTCGGGCAGATATCGGGCGGGGTGGCGTCGGCCGAGCCAGGCCCGGATGACTCGACAGCCGGCGGGACTCCCTCGTGATCCTCGGCGTGCACGTGGTTCGCCAGCTGTGGATCCAGCTCCGCCTGCTCGGCCTGCTGGTCCTGCCCGCGGCGGCGTCCATTGGCGCGGTGGTGGTCGACGGCCAGGTCAGCGCCGAGGCCGGTCGGCTCGACCCTCGCCTTCGGGTTCGCGGCTGGCGGCCGTGCTCAGCGCCGCCTTGATCGGAACGGGCTTCGCCGAGGAGATCCGCTCCGGAGCGGCGGCGTGGCTCGTCGTCCGGGCCGTGCCGCGCACGGCGCTCATCGGGGCATGGCTGGTCGTCCCCGCCCTCGCCGTCCTCGCGGCCTACGGCCTGGCCGGCATCCTGGCCGGCCTCGCCATCGCCCCACCGCTGTCCGGCTCGCCCGATCCGCTGGCCATCGCGATCGGCGTGGTGGCCACCGCGGCCCCGGCCATCCCGCTATCCGCTGCCGCTCTCGCCATCGGGGTCGATGCCCCGGTGCGCGTGACGGCCATCGCCACGATCGTGGGCGCCGCCGTCCTCGCCGTCCCGATCTTCCTGCTCGGCCAGGCGGCCGTGCACCCGGCGAGCGGTTACTGGCTGGTGGCCGGCCTGGCGCCGGCGGATCGGCCGATCACCGTCGGGCTGCAGGCCATCGGTCTGTGCCTGGCCCTGGCCGCAATCGGCTGGATCATCGCCGCCGCTGCGGTTCGCTCGCCGCGACCTCTGAGCCGTGGAACCGGCTAGAGTCGGCTCCTCGATCGGGAGCGCGATCACGATCAGCTCGCCCCAGTTTCGGTTGAAGCCCTGCGACGTCTGGAGCGTGAGCCGCTCGTAGTCGGTGGGAGCGGTCCAGCGCGCCCCCTCGACGCAGCCGGGTGGGGCGTAGAGGAGCGCCAGCGGCGGGTTCGGCATCGGTGGCTCGTCCGGATCGGGGCACGAGACGTTCGGCCGGATCTCCGTGACGCGGTAGCGGAGGACTGCCCCGTCGGACATCAGGACCCGGACCTCCGCCCCGAGCTGGACGTTCCACAGGCCCTTCAGGATGGTGAGCAGGGCGTGGCCGGCGATGTACGAGTTGGTCCCGCGGCCGGGGTCCGATGTCCTCGGCAGGAGGAATGCGCAGCAGTCCCCCAGCGGCTGGCTGCTGGGCAGTCGCTGGACGGCGACGTTGATCCCGACCGAATCGACCTGGAGCTGGGTGGCGACCCAGTCACTGGGAACCGGGGTCGGCACGGCGGTGGCGGACGGCGCGAGCGACGCGCCCGACCGACGGCTCGGGCGTCTCGGTCACGGCGACCGGGGTGGGCGTGGGGATCGGCGCCAGGGAGGGGGTCGGGCTGTCGTCCAGCGGCAGCTGGCCAGCCAGGATGAGCGCAATACCCACGACGGCGAGGGTGAGCGGGAGGACGAGCCCGCGTGAGCGGCGTGCGTTCAGCGGACCCGCCTCATGGCACCAGGCCCGAGGCCGCGGTCACCCAGTCGGCGGGCAGCCACCCGAGCAGGATTCCCGGGAAGACGCCGAGCAGGATCACGCCGGCGACGCTGAGCACGAGCGCCAGCCGCCCGACTCCGGATCGGTCGACCTCGGCCGGCTCGGCCTCGGGATCACGCATGTACATGTAGACCACGACCCGAAGGTAGTAGAACGCGGCCAGGGCGGCGTTCAGGGCGATGGCGACGGCCAACCAGACCAGACCGGCGTCGACCGAGGCCAGCAGGATGTAGAGCTTGGCAAAGAACCCGACCGTGGGCGGGATGCCGGTCAGCGACAGCAGCAGCACGGTCATCGCCGCGGCGAGGGCGGGCTGGCGCGAGGCGAGGCCGGCGAAGGACGCCAGCCCGCCATAGCGCCGGACGTCGCGCTGGAGCATGCCGACCACGGCGAAGGCGGCGAGATTCATGACCGAGTAGCCGACGAGGTAGAACACCACCGCCTCGACCGCCTGGGTGGCCACCTCCGGGGTTGGGGCCGCGGCATACGCGGCGAGGCCGGCCATGATGTACCCGGTGTGGGCGATCGATGAGTACGCCAGCATTCGCTTCACGTTCGTCTGGGTCAGGGCCACGATGTTGCCGAAGGTCATGGTCACCACGGCCAGGATCACGAACACGTCCAGCCAGTCCGCCCGCAGCGGGGCGAGCGCCTCGCCGAACAGGCGCAGCAGCAGGGCGAAGGCGCCGAGCTTGGGGCCGACCGAGAGGAACCCGGTGATCGGGGTGGGAGCGCCCTGGTAGGCGTCCGGCGTCCAGAAATGGAACGGCACGGCGGCGGCCTTGAAGGTGGCGCCCACGGTCAGGAAGCCGATGGCCACCAGCACGGCACCGTTCATCAGGCCGCCCGCGAACACCTCGGCGATCTCGGAGAAGACGGTTGAGCCGGTCAGCCCGTAGGTCCAGGCGATCCCGAACAGGAGGATGGCACTCGCGAACGAGCCGAGCAGGAAGTACTTCAGCCCGCCCTCGTTGCTGAACCGATCGGTCTTGTGGAACCCGGTCAGGACGTAGGCCGGCATGACCATCAGCTCGAGGCCGAGGAACAGGGTGATGAGGTCGGCGCTGCTGGCGAGGACGAAGATGCCCAGGGTCGAGAACAGGAGGATGGCGTTGAACTCGCCGAGCGGCAGGCGGCGGACGACGAGGTACCCCGGCGCGAACAGGGCTGCCAGCAGACCGATGCCGATCGCGGCCAGCTTGAGCACGAGCGACAGCTCGTCAACGGTGTAGACCCCGGCCAGCGCCGCGCTGGGCGGCTCGGCCCACACCACGGCGATCGCCGCCGCGGTCGCCAGCAGCCCGGCCACGGTGAGCGGGGTGAGGAGCCACTTCCGCTCGCGGGCGAGGAACAGGTCGACGGTGATGACGACCAGGATCGTGATCGCGAGCACGACCTCGGGGAGGAGCGGGTAGAGGGCCGCCGGGTCGTTCATCGGTTCCGGGCCGCTCGCTCACGATGGCCACGCTCACCATGGCCACGCCACGAGGTTCAGGCCGCCCGCGCTCTGGACCGCGTCGAGGATCCGGTCCACCGGGGCGGCGGTGGCCTCCAGGACGGGCATGGGGAACACGCCGAGGGCCACGACGAGGATCACGAGCGGGGCGAGAGACAGCCATTCGAGACGGGTCAGGTCGTGGAGGCCGTCCCACGCGCGGCGCATCCAGTCGGACGGGACGGCGAAGAAGGCCCGCTGGAACATCCACAGCATGTAGACCGCGCTGGCGATGACGACGAGCATGGCGACAGCCGCGACCCAGCCGGAGTACTGGAACGCGCCGAGCATGACGAGGAACTCGCCCACGAAGCCCGACAACCCGGGCAGGCCGATGCTCGCGAACGTGAACAGCCCGAACAGGGCGGCGTAGGCCGGAAGGCGGGCGTTCAGCCCGCCCATGTGGGCAATCATCCGGTCGTGGGTCCGCTCGTAGATGACCCCGACCAGGAGGAACAGCGCCCCGGTCGTGATTCCGTGGCTGACCATCTGGAAGATCGCGCCCTGCATGCCCTGGGTGTTGAACACGAACGCGCCGAGGATGACGAAGCCCATGTGGGACACGCTGGAGTAGGCGATGAGCTTCTTCAGGTCGGGCTGGACCATGGCCACCAGCGCCCCGTACAGGATGGCGACCAGCGCCAGGCCGATCATGAGCGGCGCGAAGCTGGCGGCGGCATCGGGCAGGATGGGCAGGGAGAATCGCAGGAAGCCGTAGCCGCCCAGCTTGAGGAGGACGCCGGCCAGGATGATGGAGCCGGCGGTTGGGGCCTCCACGTGCGCATCGGGCAGCCAGGTGTGGAACGGCCACATCGGGACCTTGATGGCGAACGCCAGGCCGAAGGCGATGAAGGCCGCCGCCTGGAGGAGGTCCGGGATACGGGACTCCGCGGAGGGCCTCGTAGCTGAACGTGAACGTGCCACCCAGGTTCGCGTTGGCGATGACCACGGCCAGGATCGCCACCAGCATCAGCAGCGAGCCGACGAGGGTGTAGATCACGAACTTGACCGTGGCGTAGATCCGGTTCGGCCCGCCCCAGATGCCGATGACCAGGTACATCGGGATCAGGCTCAGCTCCCAGAAGACGTAGAACACGAACAGGTCGAGCGCGACGAACACGCCGAGCATGCCGGTCATCAGGAGCAGCATCGCGGCGTAGTACTCCTTGACCCGGTTCTGGATGGGTGCCCAGGAGTAGAGGATGGCCACCACGCTCAGGACGGTGGTGAGGATCACCAGCACCGCGCTCAGCCCGTCCACGCCGAGCGTGTAGCGGATGCCGAAGGCGTCGATCCAGGGGATGTCCTCGCGGAACTGGAACTCCGGCCCCGGCCGGGTCGTAGCCGATCAGCAGCAGGCTGAAGGCCAGGCTGGCCAGCGCGCCCAGCAGACCCACCCAGCGGATGAGCCGATGGTTCCTGCCCGGGATCAGGAGCAGCACGGCCACCCCGATGAGCGGAGAGAAGACGATCAGCGACAGCACCGGCAGGCCGCTCGTGTCGATGCCGGTCATCAGCGCACCACCGTGGCGTACACCAGCAGGACGATCACCAGGCCGGCGGCGATCCCCAGGCCGTAGTTCTGGACGCGCCCGGTCTGGAGGCGGCGGAGGATCCCGCCGATCCGCTCCGCCAGCCAGCCCGTGCCGTTCACCACGCCGTCGATGACCTTCACGTCGAACCACCACAGCGCGTTCGAGACGAGCACGCCGCCCCGCGCGAACAGGAGCTGGTACAGGTCGTCGAAGTAGTACTTGTTCACGCTGGCGCGGTACATGCCGGGGCCGAGCCCGAACGGGATGCGCTCGACGAAGCGGGCGGGCGCCTCGGGGTCCTGTTCGTACCACCGCCGGGCGAGGAGGATGCCGGCCACGCCCACCCCCGCGCCGACGAGGAGGAGCAGGCCGCCGAGCCCGATCAGCTCGAACCCGTGGGCCTCGCCGCTGGCCAGCCCCTCAGCCGCGATGGACCCCGGCAGGATCCCGGTCCCGAGCTCCTCGGCACCGTGGAAGACCTCCTCCAGCCAGCCATGGATGAGCCCGCTCTCGGGCGGGACGCCGAGCAGGACACCGGCCAGCGCGGTGGGCACGGCCAGGATGACGAGCGGTCCGACCATGGTCCGCGCGCTCTCGTGGACGTGGTGCCACGCCTCCGCCGGACCGCGCCACGACCCGTGGAAGGTCATGTACATCATGCGGAACGTGTAGAACGCGGTCATGAACGCGACGGCGATCCCGATCAGCCAGTAGATCCCGTAGCCGCGCAGGAACGTCTCCGACAGGATCTCGTCCTTGCTGAAGAACCCGGCGAAGAGCGGGATCCCGGCCAGGGCCAGCGACCCGATGAGCATCGTCCCGTAGGTCCAGCGCATCTTCTCCCGCAGGCCGCCCATGAATCGCATGTCCTGCTCGCCACCCGCGCCGTGGATGACCGAGCCGGAGGCCATGAACAGGAGGCCCTTGAAGAAGCCGTGGGCCAGCAGGTGGAAGATGGCCGCCACCCAGGCCCCGATCCCGAGCCCGAGGAACATGTAGGCCAGCTGGCTGACGGTCGAGTAGGCGAGGACCTTCTTGATGTCGTTCTGGGTCAGCGCGATGGCCGCGGCCAGGACGGCGGTGAAGACCCCGATGGCGGCCACCAGGGCCATGGCCGTCGGGGCCTCGGCGAAGATCGGATTCGAGCGGGCGACGAGGTACACGCCGGCGTTGACCATCGTCGCGGCGTGGATCAGGGCGCTGACCGGGGTCGGACCCTCCATCGCGTCGGGCAGCCAGACGTGGAGCGGGAACTGGGCGGACTTCCCGACCGCGCCGGCGAACAGGAGCACGGCGATGAGCGTGACCTGCCACTCCTCGAGGCCACCGACGCCGGCGAACACCTCCTCGAAGGCGAGGCTGCCGAGCAACGTCCAGATCAGGATCACGCCGAGGCCGAAGCCGAAGTCCCCGACCCGGTTGACGATGAACGCCTTCTTGGCCGCTCCAGCCGCCGAGGGCTTCTTGTACCAGTAGCCGATGAGCAGGTACGAGCAGAGGCCGACCGCCTCCCAGCCGACGTACAGGAGCAGGAAGTTGTCGGCCAGGATCAGCAGCAGCATGCTGAACATGAACAGGTTCAGGTAGGCGAAGAAGCGCCACACGCTCCGGTCGCCGTCCATGTAGCCGATGGAGTAGACGTGGACGAGGAGCCCGACCGTGCTGACGACCAGGAGCAGGACGGCGGTCAGGGCGTCCACGAAGAACGTGATCTCGACCCGGAAGTCGCCCGACACGATCCACTCGTAGACGGTGACCCGGTACTCGTCGCCGTTGAAGATGACCGATCCGAAGACCGACCATGGCCGCGACCCACATGACCGCGACGAGGGCGACCGGCACCCACCACGAGCGGTAGACCGGTCGCGGGCCGCCTGGGGTCACGTGGCCGGCCTGGCCCCGTCCGTCGTTCAGCTCATCGGGGATGACCCCGTCGGCCCCGTTCGCATTGGCGAGGTCGTCGGCATGGCCGCGGTGGGGCGAGGTCTCGCGCTGCTCCTCCTCGGTCGGGACGGTGCGGAACGCGGACTCGTCCACGGCCTCGTCGTGGGACGCGTGGGGGTCGCCGCCGGTGTCGTGACCGGCTCCCGGTCCGTGGCCCTCCCCGTGGTCCCCGTGCGACGGAACGCGGTCCAGCCGCGCGCCAAGCAGCACCGCGAACAGGAAGCCGACCAGCGGCAGGGCCGGGATGCAGCGGGATCAGCGCTTCGGGAGTCAGGGCCCTACTCCTTCAGGTCCGAGTACTCGTCGACCTCGGGGGTCTGACGAGTCCGGATGATGGCGATGACGAGGGCCAGGCCGACCGTGGCCTCGGCCGCCGCGACGGCCATGATCAGGAGCGAGAAGACGGCGCCGGCGTCGTTCGTCGCGCCGTAGTCGAATGCGTTGAAGGCGACCAACGACAGGTTGACCGCGTTGAGCATGAGCTCGATGCAGATCAGCATCATGATCGCGTTGCGGCGGGCCAGGAAGCCGAAGGCACCGATGCCGAACAGGATCAGCGACAGGAACAGGTACGCCGGCAGGCCCATCGGTCAGTTCGCCCGCTCGTCGTCTTCGGGCCGGCGGGCCAGGTAGATGGCGCCGATGATCGCGGCCAGGAGCAGGAAGGCGACGATCTCGAACGGAAGCGCGTAGTCGGTGAAGATTGACGTCGCGAGGCTGTTGAGGTCCACGGCGATGATGACGGTCGCGTTCTGCCAGTCGGTCGTGACCAGGGCCCAGCCAACGAGCGCGACGATCGCGAGCGAGATCACCGCCGCCACCGGCGCCTGGCGCTGGAACGGCGCGGGCAGGTTCGCGTCGCCGGCCTGGGTCAGCATGATCGCGAACAGGATCAGGACGCTGATGGCGCCGAGGTAGATGAGAACCTGGGCCGCCGCCACGATCGGGGCGCCGAGCAGGGCGTACGTGCCGGCCAGCGAGCCGAAGCAGAACATCATGGCCACCGCGGAATGGATCACGTTCCGCAGCAGGACGGTCGCCAGGCCGCCGCCGATGACGCCAGCGGCGAGCACCACGAAGAGGACGGTCGAGATGTCCAGTGTCGAGACTCTCCGTTCGAGACCGGGCACGCGGGGCCTCGCTCGGAGGCCGTGCCCGATTCTAAAGGACGAGCACGTCACCCTCGCGCGCGGCCGTCACCGGCAGGCCATCGGCGAGACCCTCTGCCTCGGCCAGGAGGAGGTCCATCTGGTGATCGGTGCGTGCCGGGTCGTGGTGGAACAGGACGAGGTTGCCGACGTCCGCCGTGCGCGCGAAGTCAATCGCCTCGGGCACCGACGAGTGGCCCCAGCCAAGCCGCTCATCGCGCTCGGGCTGGGTGTACTGGGCGTCGTGGATGAGGACATCGGCTCCATGCGCCAGGCCGAGGCCACTGACCCATTCCTGGCCGGGATGGCCACTGTTGGCGGCGAGGGCCGGCTCGTGGTCGCTGAGGTAGGCCAGCGAGTGGCCGTTCTCGGTGATCCGGAACCCCAGCGTTGCACCCGGGTGGATGACCTCATCGGCGTGGACGGTCAACGGACCGATGGAGAAGCCGCCCTGCGGCGCGTCATGGAACTCGAAGTTGGCCCGGAGGTCCCGGAGCCGTATCGGGAACAGGGGCGGCGACAGGTAGCGGGTGACCCGGGCACGGAGGTGGAGTGTCGGCGAGGGCGGACCCCAGACGTGGATCTCGCAGCCGCGTCGGAAGATGGGAGCAAAGAAGCCGAGGCCCTGGATGTGGTCCATGTGGAGGTGGGTGAGCAGGATGTCGATCCGATGCAGATCGGCCTCCAGCTCGTTGCCGAGGCGCTGGATGCCGGTGCCGGCGTCCAGGACGACCAGCGTGCCGTCCTCCGCCCGGACCTCGACACAGGCGGTGTTTCCGCCGTATCGCGCCGTCTGCGGACCCGCACTCGCAACCGACCCCCGCGTCCCCCACATCCGGACGATCACGCCTTGGGGGACTCCCAGAACATCGTCGACCGAGCCCATGATGTCGCCGTGGCCGCCGGTCAGCGGGAAGGCCGTCACCCCGATGCGACGCTCCACGCCATCCCCGCCGGTGATCTCGAGCGTGGCATGCGCTGGCTCTCCCCGGCGAAGGGCGATGACCGGGGGCAGTTCTTCGGGCGGCATGGGATTCCCGGATTCGTCCCGCGGACGGAAGGCTGTCGGTCCACGTCTCGAACGGCATCTGATCGACGTCGTCGGCCCGCACGCCAAGCGTGGGCTCGGCCGCCTCGTTGAAGAAGACGAGATCGCCCTCGCCGTCGATGACCCACATCGGGATCGAAAGGTGTTCCGCCAGCTGGCGGAGGAGGATCATCTCGATCGGTTGCTGTGGCAGATCGGCCATGCGCGGGCGAGCATACCCGCTGGGGCGCCGGCCAGATGGAGGGCGCGCTGTGGACGGTTTTGGCAGATCGCGCCCGGCCTGACAGACTGGCACCGTGTCCATCCGGTGGATTGCCGGGTTCGCGCTGGTCATGTGGCTGGCGTTCGGCCTGGTTCTGACCCTACAGCCCGTCGTTCCGGCTCCTGGCCAGGTGATCGGCCACAACGCCGTCCCCTTGCGCACCCTCGCCATCTATTTCGCCAACCTGAGCTCCCCGTTCTGGGTGGGGCAGCTCATCGGCAACCTCGCTCCTGCTGCTGCCGCTCGGGCTGCTCGGACCAATCGCGCTGCCGGCGATGAACGGGTGGGTCCGCGTCATCCTGGTCGGCGCTCGGCAATCAGCCTGGCGATCGAGGTCGCCCAGCTCTGGATCCCGAATCGTTCAGCCGACGTCGATGACGTGCTGCTGAACGTGGTCGGCGCCCTGATCGGCTACGCCCTGTTCCTGCTGCTCCGCTTCGGCGCTGGACCCCGGCGGCACGACGCCGAGCACGACCGAGTCCTAGCGGGTCGGGCGCTCCCGGTCGGACATCTCGAGGATGTCGAGCATGGGCAGATCGCGCTGGTACTCGCTGAACTCGAACTCCGGGCCGCAGCGCAGCGCGTCGTAGGGGCAGGCGTCGGCACAGATGCCGCAGAAGATGCAGCGGCTGAAACGTCCAGCTGGTAGGTCTCAAGGATCCGCGGCCGCGGCATCAGCGCGCCGACCGGGCACGTCTCCGCGCAGCGGCCACACGACACGCACGGCGTCTCGTTGAGTGAGACGAAGTCGGCGGTGGTGACCAGCGAGTCGAAGCCCTTGCCGATGAAGTCGTAGCACCCGGCGCCCACGATGTCCTTGCAGACCTGGGCGCAGCGGCCGCAGTCGATGCACCGCGAGTAGTCGCGCAGGATGAACGAGTGGGTCTCGTCCCGCCCGTAGCCGTGGTTGATGCCGACGTACGGGTTGTCCTGGATCGACCGTTCGTCGATGGCCATGTTCAGCGTCGTCTCGTACTCGATGGCCGCCTCGCGCAGGTCGCAGTGACCGATGGCCTCGCAGGTGCACTGCAGGCAGCGGGCGGCCTCGCCCATGGCCTGGTCGTGGGTGTAGCCGTACTCGTACTCGCCGAAGTTGTCACGACGCTCCTCCGCGCCGGCCTTGCCCATGACCGCCTGCGGCTCCTTCACGTCATCGGTGAAGGGCACGATGGTCAGGAACGACGGCTGCGGCTCGGACACGATGCGGCGGACCTGCGGGTCGTCCAGGTCGTGGCCGCGGAGCCAGTAGTCCATGGCGTATGACGCCCGGCGCCCGTCGCCGATGGCCTCGACCACGGTCGTGGCGCCCAGGTTGACGTCGCCGGCGGCGAAGATCTTGGGCACGCCGGTGCGGAACGTGTTCGGGTCCACGACGAGGCGGCCCTGGCGGCTGACCTCCAGCCCGGCCCGGAGCTCGTCGGGCTCGCTCTCGACCCAGCCCAGGTCCGGGCCCTGGCCGATGGCGCCCAGCACCGTGTCGCACTCGACGATGAACTCGGTTCCGGGCATCGGCTCCGGCCGGCGCCGGCCCTTCTCGTCGGGCTCGCCGAGGTGCATCTTCTGGAACTCGACGCCGGTGACCTTGCCGCGGGCATCGGTCACGATCCGGACCGGCGCAGCCTGGAAGGTGACCTTCGCGCCTTCCTCGATGGCCTCGTGGACCTCGTCCTGGGCGGGCATGTCCTTCAGGTCGCGGCGGTAGACGAGGTTGACCTCCTTGGCGCCCTGGCGGAGGGACGTCCGGGTGCAGTCGATCGCGGTGAAGCCACCGCCGATGACGACGACCCGCGCTCCCTTCAGGGCCGGGACCGGGATGCCGCGCGTGCTGTTGTAGAGGTTCTCCAGCGCGTTGACGGTGCCATCCGCCTCCTCGTTGGGGATGCTCATCTCGTTCGGCTTGTAGCAGCCGATGCCGACGAACACCGCGTCGTAACCCTGCTCCAGCAGGTCCGCGAGGTGGAAGTCGCGGCCGAGGCGCATGTTCGGCTTGAAGGTCGCACCCAGCTCCCAGACGTGGTTCAGCTCGCGGTCCATCCAGCCCTTCGGGAGGCGGTACTCGGGGATCCCGTAGCGGAGCATGCCGCCCTGCTCCGGATCGGCCTCGAACACGTCGCAGTGGTGGCCGCGCAGCTGGAGGTAGTACGCGACCGTCATCCCGGCCGGCCCGGACCCCACGATCGCCACCTTGCGGCCGGTGTC
The DNA here is from genome assembly GCA_963843015.1 of uncultured Chloroflexia bacterium. Classification (GTDB taxonomy): domain Bacteria; phylum Chloroflexota; class Limnocylindria; order QHBO01; family QHBO01; genus DASTEQ01. Next base: position 117,870 of record CAWJIR010000005.1, read on the forward strand.
CGACTCCTTGGGCCACGGCAGCGGGGCGGGGGCGTCGACCTCGAGAACCCGGTCGGCGCAGTACCGATGCGAGTCACGGATCGCGATCGCGGTGTCGACCTCTTCGCGGCGACAGTGGGTCTCGCACGGGGCGGGGCAGACCCGGCCGAGGATGGCCGGGAAGGGCAGCGACCGTTTCAGGATCCGCGTCGCCTCTTCCCAGTTGCCTTCCGAGTTGGCCTTCAGGTAGCCGGGGATGTCGACCCGGGTGGGGCACTTGAACTGGCAGGGCGGCAGGCAGTACGCATCGTGGTCGGAGAAGATCAGCTCCAGGACGAGCCGGCGGTTCTCGATCACCCGCTCCGAGTGGGTGGTGACGACCATCCCCTCGGCGATCTGGGTCCCGCACGAGATCGGCGTGCTGTCCTGGCCCTCGACCTCGACCACGCAGATCCGGCACGCGCCGTAGGGCGAGAGCTTGGGCTCGTAGCACAGGGTCGGGATCTCGATGCCGGCCACGCGGCAGGCCTGGAGGATGGTCTGGCCCTCCTCGGCCTGGACCTGGCGGCCGTTGATCGTGACCGTGATGGCCTTCGTGCCGGGCACCACCGGCCAGATGGGGGCGTAGTCCTCGAGGCGCCCGGTGCCTCCGCCGGCGCCATTGCCGTTCCCTTTGCCGTTGCCGTTGCCGACGAAGGTCATCGGTTCAATCCTACGGCTTCGGGCAGCGGAGCCAGCAACGGCGTGACCGCATCGGTCGAGCACGAGCCGGCGAGGCAGACGCCGCGCTCGGCATGGGCGCGGTACTCGTCGCCGAACCGATCCAGGGTGGTGAGCATCGGTCGCGGCGCCAGGGATTCGAGGCGGCACAGGGCCGTGTCGGCGATCTTCGCCGACAGCTCGCGGAGGAGGACCAGGTCGTTGGGGCGGGGCGTGGCGGCCAGGATGCGGTCCAGGGCCTCGACCAGGCGGACGGTGCCGATGCGGCACGGAACGGCTTTCCCGCAGGCCTCGCGCGCCGAGAAGTCGAGCAGGAAGCGGGCCGTCGCCACCATGCAGGTCGCCGCGTCGGTGACGAGCACCGATCCCGAGCCGATGTGCCCCCCGGCCACGGCCAGGGCGTCGTAGGCGTACCCGGTGCCCAGCTCGTCGGCGCCCAGGGCTCCGGCGCCCGGCCCACCGATGAAGGCCGCCTTGACCGTCCCGGACGGGCCACCGGCCAGCTGGATGATCTTGTCGATCGATGTCCCGAGCGCGACCTCGGCCACGCCCGGCGTCGCCACCGCGCCGGCGATGGTGACCAGCTTGGTGCCGGGGGACGACTCGGGACCCGCCTTGGCGAACTCGGCGGCGGAGCGGCCCATGATCCAGGCCACGTGCGCCAGGGTCTCGGCGTTGTGGACCACGGTCGGCGCGTCCCACAGGCCACGCTCGGCCGGATACGGCGGGCGGATGAGCGGCATGCCCCGGTCGCCCTGGAGGGCGTGAATGAGGGCCGTCTCCTCACCGGCGACGTACGCGCCCGATCCCTCCCAGACCGATACCTGGACCGAGACGTCGGTACCCAGGATGAGGTAGCCGGCGAGATGCGCCGCCTCGGCATCGGTCACCGCCGCCTTGAGCCGCTCGATGGCCGTGGTCCAGTCGCGCCGGACGGCGAGGATCGCCTCCGATGCGCCGACCGCGGCTGCGGTGATGAGCGCGCCCTCGAGGACGAGGTGCGGGTTGCCCTCGGCCAGGGTCCGGTCTCCGAGGGACGTGGGATCGGCGCCCATCAGGTTGGCGACCACGATCTTCCGCTCGCCGGCCGCCGAGCGGGCAGCCCGCCACTTGTCCGCCACCGGGTATCCGGCGCCGCCACGTCCTCGGAGGCGGGCGGCGAAGATCTCGGTGATCACTTCGTCCGGCGAGCGCTCGGTGACCGCGCGAGTCAGGCCCACGTAGCCACCGGTCTTGCGGTACGCGGCGAGCGAGGTGGGATCCAGCTTGCCGACGCCCTTGAGCAGCCGCTGCTGCCCGCCGGGGAGGATCCGGATCTGCGGGGAGAGGGTGACGTCCATCAGGCCGGGGCCCGGGCGGCCGTGGCCCGGCTCGCATCGGCCCGCCGGGCGTAGATCAGGTGGCGCGCCTCGACCTCGGTGAGCGGCCCGTAGACCAGGGTGTCGATCCGGACCGCCGGCGCGATGGCGCCCGCTCCCACGTTCGCATCGGTCTCGAGCGTGAACCGCCCATCATCGGTGGACTCCCCGGCGCGGACGCCCAGCTCCTCCTCCAGCGCGGCGAGCAGCCGGTCGCCCCCGGCGAACCGGCAGGCGGCGCAGGAGCAGACGGTCACCAGGTGCCCATCGGCCGGCAGGAGGCGGAATCCGCCCAGCCCGGCGGCGCCGAAGACCTGGGCCCAGTGGATCGTCATCCGGTCGCTGATCCGGCGCAGGGCCGGCTCGGGGAGATACCCGTACTTCGTCTGAACCGCGCCGAAGATCGCGACCAGCGACTCGGGCCGACCGCCGTAGCCGTCGACCACCGCGTCGACCCAGGCGTCGTCCACGTCCTCCTGCCAGCGGGCCTCGTTGCGCATCGGCCGCGACGGCAGGCCGGCCCGGCGATAGGCGTTCGGATCCTTGCGCTCGTCGTAGATCTCGGGCAGCCCGTATCGGATCCGGTTGCCCTGGCTGTCGAACCCGCTCATGTCGATGGCCTCGACCGGGCACACCATCGCGCACTGGAAGCAGACCTCGCACTTGTGCTCGCCGAACGGGTCGTAGATGAGGTCCAGCCGGCCCCGCCAGCGGTCGGGGATGGTGGGCCGCTCCTCGGGATACTGGAGCGTCACCTTGGGGCGGAACAGGTTCCGGAGGGTGACCCCCATGCCGGTGAGCAGGCCCGAGCCCGGAATCGCCATGGATCGAACCTTACAGGTTGAACGCGAGGACGACGATGGCGGTGACGAACAGGTTCACCAGGGCCAGCGGCAGGAGCACCTTCCAGGACGCGCCCATCAGCTGGTCGACCCGAACCCGGGGCAGCGTGGCGCGGACCCAGACCGCGATGAAGACGAAGAAGTACGTCTTCAGGAAGAACCAGAACAGGCCGTACAGCGTGCCGGCGAACCCGTCGAGGGTCGCGGGGAAGGGCCACGGCGCCAGGTAGCCACCCAGGAACAGGGTGATGAGGATGGCGCTCATGATGAACAGGGCCACGTACTCGGCGAAGAAGAAGAATCCGAACCGCATCCCGCTGTACTCGGTGAATGGGCCGGCCACGATCTCGCTGTCGGCCTCGATCATGTCGAACGGGGCGCGGTTGATCTCGGCCGCGGCGGCGATGAGGAAGATCGGGAAGCCGACCAGCTGCCACAGGAATCGCCCAGCCGTGCTCCTGCTGCCACTCGACGATCTCGGTGAACGACAGCGACCCGGTCAGGACCACCACGCCGACGATGGACAGGGTGAGCGGGATCTCGTAGCTGACCATCTGCGCCGCGCTCCGCAGCCCGCCGAGGAGCGAGTACTTGTTGTAGCTCGCCCAGCCGGCGATCAGGAGCCCCACCACCGACAGGCCGATGATGGCGAAGAAGTAGATGACCCCGATGGACGAGTCGAACGCCACCAGGCCGGGCGCGAACGGGACGACGAGCATGCTCATGGCGGCGGCCATGAACACCATCCACGGGGCGATGGTGAAGGTCGGGACGTCGGCGCGGTCGGGGGTCTGGTCTTCCTTGGCCAGGAACTTGAAGCCGTGGATCGTGCTCTGGAAGATGCCCCGCGGCCCAACCCGGTTCGGGCCGTAGCGCAGCTGCATCTGGGCGATGATCTTGATCTCCATCTGGATCACGATGAACGCGGTCGGCACCGTGAGCAGCAGGAGCAGGGTGGTGGCCACCACGAAGCGACCGATGCCGAGGACGGTGTCGATCAGGCCCGGATCCATCCGTTCTCGCTCGCTTTCGGGCTCGGCCTACTTGTCCACGCCGCCCATGATCGGGTCCAGGCTGGCCATGACCGCCATCGTGTCGGCGATCAGGTGGCCCGGCATGAGCTGGGGCATGACCTGGAGGGTGATGAAGCTCGGGTCGCGCATCCGGAACCGATACGGGTTCGGGCCGCCGTCGCTGATGGCGTAGACGCTGTACAGCCCGCGCGGCGACTCGATGGCCGCGTACGCCCGTCCCGGTCGCGGCCGAATGATGCCCGGCACCTGGGCCTGGACCGGGCCGTGCGGCATCCGATCCACGATCTGGTCGATGAGGTGGATGGACTGCTTCAGCTCGGCCACGCGCTGCATGTAGCGCGCGTAGGTGTCGCCGCCCTCGCTGGGTGATCACGTCGAACTCGAGCTCGGGGTAGGGCGGGTAGGGGTGGGCCTTGCGCACGTCGAAGGGCACGCCGCTGGCCCGCAGGTTCGGGCCGGTGACGCCGAGGTCGATCGCCTGCTTGCCGGTCAGGACCCCCAGGCCCTTGGTCCGGGCGCCGAAGATCTCGTTCTCGGTCAGGATCTTCTCGTTCATCTCGATCGTGTCCAGGACGCCCGCCCGCCACGTCCCGAGGCGCGACAGGAACTCGTCGTTGACGTCGAAGTTCACCCCGCCGACCCGGAAGAAGTTGAACAGCATCCGCTGGCCGGAGATGGCCGACAGGAGGTCCACCACCTGGTCGCGGTTGATGAACCCGTACAGGATGGGGGTCAGGCCGCCGAGGTCGAGGGCGAGGAAGCCCATCATCAGGCCGTGGCTGAACACCCGGTTCAGCTCGACCACCAGGGCCCGGATGTACTCCGCCCGTCGCGGGGCCTTGATCCCGTACAGCTTCTCGAACGCGAGAGCCGGCGCGTGCTCGTTGTGCATCGCCGACATGTAGTCCATGGGGTCGACGTAGGTCAGGACCGTGGTGTAGGTCGCGTTCTCGCACAGCTTCTCGATCCCGCGATGGAGGTAGCCGAGCACCGGGTCGAGGTCGATGACCACCTCGCCACGGACCTTGAGGACCAGCCGCATGACCCCGTGGGTGGAGGGATGCTGGGGGCCCATGTTCACGAGCATCTCCCCGTCGCCGAGGGTGTAGACCTCGCGCTCCCGCTCGGTCTGCGGCGGGCGGTCCGGGGGCGGGACGATGTCGAAGCCATAGAACTCCGGCCGGGTTCCCACCGTTCCCGGCTCCGGCCCGGAGAACGGTGGCACGTTGTCGAGCTCGAGCGGATCGCGGATGCGAGGCTCGTCCGGTGGCGCGGCCTTGCGGCGGGTGGTTGCCCGCTTCGTGGCCGGCTTGGCCGGGGGTTTCGCGGCCGCGGGACGCTTGCGTGTCGTGGTCATACCGGCTCGCCTGGTTCGTCACGGTGGGCGGCGGCTTCCTCGAGACGGGTCAGGTCCCACGTCTCAGGGCGCTCGAGCGGCATGTTCCCGGCCGCGGGAGAGTCGGCGGCATCATCGGGGAGCAGGAAGTCCTTCCGCTGGGGGAAGGATCGGTAGTCGGGCGACATGTAGATCCGGCGCAGATCCCGGTTGCCGCTGAAGACGATGCCCATCATGTCGTACATCTCGCGCTCGTGGAACATCGCCCCTGACCACAGGGTGGTGACCGTTGGCGTCACCGGGTTGGCGCGGTCGACCGGGACTCGGACCCGGAGCCAGGTCGGATGCTTGTCGGAATAGAGGTGGTAGACGACCTCGAAGCGGTTGCCCACCCCGTAGTCGACCGCGGCCGCATCGGCCAGGAAGAAGAACGCGAAGTCGGGGTCGTCGCGCAATGTGCGCAGCGTCTCGACGATCTTGTCGCCGGGAACCTGGACCTCGACCGTGTCCTCATCGGTCCACAGCTCGCTCGTCGCATCGCCGAGCTTGTCACCAAGCAGCCGGACGAGGGGTCCCGCCGCGGCAGGAGCGGTCAGCGGACGTCCCCTTCCCAGGACCGGAGCTCCGGTCCGCGGTCCGCGAACGTGTCCCACTGGCCGCGTCGCTGCTTGACCAGCTCGTGGAGCTTCATCATCCCGTAGATCAGACCCTCGGGGCGGGGCGGGCAACCCGGCACGTAGACGTCGACCGGCATCACCCGGTCCACGCCCTGGACCACGCTGTACGACCGCTTGAAGCGACCGCCGCTGGTCGTGCAGGTCCCCATCGCCACGCACCACTTCGGCTCGGGCATCTGGGCCCACAGCCGGACCAGCGGTCCGGCCATCTTCGTGGTCAGCGTGCCGGCCACGATCAGGACGTCTGCCTGGCGAGGCGAGGCGCGCATCGGGAACATCCCGAATCGGTCCATGTCGTTCATCGGGGTCGCGGTGCTCATCATCTCGATGGCGCAGCACGACAGGCCCGACAGCAGCGGCCACAGGGAGTTGGCCCGGATCAGGTCGAGGATGTAGTCGGCCTTGGTGGGAATGACCTCGAGCAGGCCGTGGAACCCGCCCCGGGGATGAGCCTCCATCCCGAACTCGGAGAGGAGGTCGTCGTCGGATGTCGGGTCCGGGATGACGATGCCCGCAGGCGGGAGCGCGAGCGCGGTCGCGGGCTCGATCGCGTCCTTGGCCACCTTCACCACCTTGGTGGTCTTGGCCGTCTTGGCGGTCGCGTTGGCCTTGGAGGTTCTGGCCGACTTGGCCGTCTTCGGAGTTTCTATCGCCACTTCAGGTCCCCCTTCTTCCACGCGTAGAACTCGCCGTACATCAGCACGATCAGGAAGATCCCCATCAGGACCATCCCGGTCAGCGCGATGTCGCGGATCACGATGGCCCACAGGTAAATGAAGATGATCTCGACGTCGAAGGCCACGAACAGCAGGGCGTACAGGTAGAACGCCAACCCGAAGCGGGACCAGGTGTCACCGATGGTGTCGATCCCGCACTCGTAGGGCAGCCCCTTCTGGGGCTGCTTTCGCCGATGCGACACGAGCCACGAAAAGATGATCGTGCCGAAGACGAAGGTCGTCGCGGCGAAGCCGAATCCCAGGACGTAAAGCAGTCCGGTCTGGTCCATCGTCGTCTCGTCCGATCAGGGCAGACCGATATCGGTCCGCATGCAGATTCTCCTGTCGAAAGTGTATCAGCCGGGTCTCGCTGATGTCCGATTCCGACGCTGATCGGGGCGCATACTCGGCACGCCGTGGTGTGCAAGATCCCGGCTGTTGGGAGGTCGTCATGATTCGCATTCGTCGGTTCGGAGTTCTTCGGACGGCCACGGTGCTCGCCGTCCTCTATGCGCTCGCCGCGCTGATCATCTTTGCCATCTTCGCGCTGTTCATCCTGCTCGCCGGTACTCAGCAGCCGGCCTTGCCGGGGGGATTCGACATGGGTCCCGGAGCCGTGGGGATCCTGATCGCAGGGCTGATCCTGTCGGCCTTCTACGGACTGTTCGGATGGATCTTCACCGCGATGTTCTGCCTTCTGTACAACTGGGTGGCCGGATTCACCGGCGGGGTCGAGTTCGAGCTCAAGGCAGCGCCATCGGTGACTGCTCAGACCATCTCGCCGCCCCCAGCTGTGCCGCCGAGCCCGGTGTCGCCGGAGCCACCCGCGTCGCCTCCGGCCGCCACGTGAGTGGCTGGGGATCCTAGGCGGTCAGCCAGGCGGCGTCGACGAGGATCCGGAGGCCGTCGCTGACAAGGGTGTGGGATCCGAGCACGAACGGAACCGATGCCGAGGCGGCTGCGGTGGTCAGCTCGCGGAGCCAGTCGGCGGTGATGGGCGTGGGGTCCGCAAAGTCTGACGCGAAGCGCTCGTCGGGTGGAGGCCACAGCGCTGGATCGGCGGATCCGATGAGCGCGGCCATGAGGACTCGCGTGTCGATGATCGCGGCGTTGCCGAGGTCCGACAGCCGCTCGACGAGGGAGGCGGCGCCGCCCTCGGTGACCCAGTCCGCGAGGAGCGAACGCGGGCGGTTGGCGATGGCCGCCCGCATCCCGCGCTCCTCGACGAAGGCCCGCACGCGGCACGCGGCCTGCTCCTCGAGGTACCTGATCGAGCTGGACGGGACGCGCCCGGCGACCACGAGCTCGCCGTTGCGGCTGGCGAGCACCTCGAGGACCTCCTCCACGCGCGGAACCGCCAGCGGTCGACCGCCCGGCAGCTGGGCGCCTTCGAGGAACGTCGTGAGCGCCGGATCCAGGCGGCGGATTCCGGGAAGACGGGTCGCCAGTCGGAGCAGAGCGAGGTCGAGGGGGGTATCAACGTCGAAGCGTGACCACCGGGCGATGGAGAAATCGCGGACCGTGAAACCCGCCGCTTCCAGCGCCCTCGGCGCGCCGTTGTCGCTCCCCAGGCCGGCGAGGACGCCGAGCGCCGCGGGCAGATCGCCGGCCACCACGAACGCATCGGCGCTGAACCGGTTGTTCGTCACCACCTCGCCGGCAACCGGCGAGAGGAGCTCGTCCAGCGACTGATCCTCGATCAGCGCCAGCGCCCCCGCTCCGACCCATCCAATGGCATCGACGCGCTCGCCGGCGGCCTCGAGCGCTGAGCGGGCCGCCGCCGCGTACCACGAGCCCCAATGGAACTCGCCGCTCCTCTCTTGGCGAGGAATGAGCTGGACGGCTGCGCCCTGGCCCCCGAGGCGCTGGCTCAGCTCGGCGGCGATGAGATGACGAGCGGTTGCCAGGACGGCAGCGTATGAGCCGAACGGTGCGGCATCGCCATCGGGCGGTGCCGCCATCAGGACCAGCGGCGCCGGGCGCGGGTCGGCGTTCATGCCCCGGAGCGGTCCATCAGGTCGTGGAGCTGCTCGAGGTGCATGAGGTCGTGCACCCCGCAGAACAGGAGCCACTCCCCGCAGGTCAGCCGGCTGCCGATCAGCGGATGGTCGAGCGGGCAGGGATCGGTCTCGTGGCCGGCGATGGCCGCCGCCGACTGGGCCATCGAGCGCCGGCTCTTCCCGAGCAGCATGAGGAGCGTCTCGCGATCGGCATCGGCCGGCCCGGGGACGCCCGGGGTTACGGTCGGCGGCGGATCCGGCCACTGGCCACGGGCCGCGAAAGCCGCCGCCGCGGCGAGGTAGCGGCGCGACCCGGTGGCATGGGCAAACGCCTGCGACACGTTCCAGTCTCCCTCACCACCCGGCTCGAGGAGGAGGGCGTCCGGCATGGCGGCCAGAATGGCCTCCAGGGCGTCAGCGATCGCCTCTTGCTGCGCCAGCACGCCGGAAGCGGTGCCGGGCCCGGCACGCCGGCTCAGATCGGCCCGAATGGTCGAGTAGTCGCGGCTGAAGTCATCGGGATCAATCAGTCGCCAGATCGCGACCACATCGGGTGCCGATGGTTCGAGCTTGGCAACCCAGTCGGCTGATGCAGGCCTGGTTGACGTCATCGGTCAGATCCTAGTCCCGCCCGCCGCCGCCGACGACCATTCACCGATGCCCACCTGCCATCCGCACCGCCTCCGGACGGCGTCGAAGCCGCCACATGGCGACGATCCCGACCGCGGGTCCGAGAGCGAGCAGGATCCAGGCCGTTCGCCAGGCAGCCGCGTCATCCGGGGCGAGGAGGCCAATCCCGATGATCGTGACCGCGGTCAGGACGAAGCCGGACGCCACCTGGACCGACAGGGCGGAGCCGGCGGTCCCCGGCGGTGCCAGCTCCGACACGGCCGAGGAGAACTGGGCCGAGTCGGCCACGACCGAAACGCCCCACACGATGGCGACCAGCAGGATGAGCCAGGCCGGCGCACCAAACAGGAAACCGGCGATGACCGCGCTCGTTCCCGAGACCGCCATGGCGCCGATGGTCGTGATCGTGCGGCCCGCACGGTCAGCGATGGCGCCGGCCACCACGCAGCCGATCCCTCCGGCGGCGACCACGACGAACGCCGCCAGGCTGGCGATGGCGGGATCGGTCACGCCGGACACGGCGAACGCGCCGGCCAGGAACAGCGGCACCCAGGTCCACATCGCGTACAGCTCCCACATGTGGCCCAGGTAGCCCAGGTTCGCGAGCCGGACCGCCTGCTCGCGGAACGCGGATGCGGCGATGGCCGGTGAGAAGCGCGCCGCTGGGATGTCGAACGGACCAACCCGCGCGCCGAGTAGAACGACGACAGCACCGAGGACGGCCGCCACGCTCGCGGCCACGACGACCGGCCGCCAGTCGAGGCCGGCGTAGGCGCCCGCGGCCCGGAACACGTAGGGCAGCGCGGAGCCAACGGTGAGCGCCGCGATCAGGATCCCGATCGCCAGGCCGCGCCCTGCACGGAACCAGCCCGACGCCATCTTCAGGGCCACCGGGTAGACGGCGCCGAGCGCCGCGCCGGTCAGCGCGCGGAACGGCAGGGCCGTGAGCACGTCCGACGCGACGAGCGCGAATCCGAGGTTGGCGGCCGCGGCCAGGAGCGCCCCCACGGCGATCAGGCGTGGGCCGGGGATCACGTCTGGCGCGCCGACGACGGCCAGCCCGAGCGCCCCGAGCGCGAAGCCGAGCTGGACGGCGACCGCGAGCAGCGGCAGGTCGAGTCCCTGGGCGCCCCACTCGTCCACCAGGGCGGGCGCCACCGCCGTCGAGCTGAACCACGGCGCCATGGCCAACAGGAGGCCCACCGCCAGGACGGCCAGCTGCGGCCAGCGCCCGGCAGGATCGGCCTGGTCGACCGATGGGGGAGGCGTCGTGGCGCCCGCGGGTAGCGGTCACGCCGCCGCGGCGGCTAGAGGCGCTCGAAGCGCTCGACGGGGAGGACGAAGACGGTGGCTCCGCCGACCTCCACCTCGACCGGGTAGGGCATGTAGAACTCGCCCGGCTCCATGATCGGCGGCATGGGGTTCACGAACTGCTTGCGAGCGTGGCAGTTGGCGCTGATGAGCTCCAGCACGGCATCCACCTGCTCGTCCTCGACGCCGATGATGATCGTCGCGTTGCCCTGCTTCAGGAACCCGCCTGACGAGTTCAGCCGCGTGGTGCGGTACTCCTTCTCGAGGAGCGCGTCCACCAGCGCTCCAGCGTCCTCGGCGTGGACGATGGCGGTGACCAGCTTCATCGGCCGCAGTATGCCCTACCGATCCAGGAGCGGGACCACCACCTCGCGGATCGCGAGATCGGTCTGGTCGACCGATCCGGAGCCGTCCAGGACGCGATACCGATCCGGCTCGGCGGCTGCCAGCTCGAGGTACGTCCGGCGCACCCGCTCGAAGAACGCGGCGCTCTCGGTGTTCTCGAAGCGGTTCCAGCGGTCCTTCCGCTTGCGCCGCAGACCGATGTCCACCGGGACGTCGAGGAGGATGGTGAGGTCCGGCTTCAGGCCGTCGGTCGCGAACGCCTGCAGCGTGCGCAGCGTGTCGAGGTCAAGCCCATAGCCGCCGCCCTGGTAGGCGAGCGAGGAGTCGAGGTATCGGGCGCAGACGACCCACTCCCCGGCGTCCAGCGCCGGGCGGATGCGGCGCGCGACGTGCTGTGCTCGGCCGGCCGCGAACAACAGCGCGTCGGCGCGGGGATCGAGGTCGTCGGAGATCGAGCGGGCGTGGAGGACGAGGCGCCGGATCTCCTCGCCCAGGCGGGTTCCGCCTGGCTCCGCGGTGACGGTGGCGCGGACGCCCTTCGTGACGAGCCAGTCCGCCAGGTGGCGCGCCGCCGTGCTCTTGCCGCTGCCCTCCGGACCCTCGAGCGTGATGAACCGGCCCCGAGTGGCCGACGACCCGGTCAGCGCCAGGCGCGCCCCTCGTCGGGGAGGAGCTGAACCCGACGGTTCGGCTCGCTGCCCCGCGAGCGGCTCATGAGGTTGTGCTGCTCGGCCATCTGGTGCTGGAGCCGCCGGACGTACGCGTTCTGCGGCGCCAGCTCGACCGGGTTGCCGCTGTCGCGGACCAGGCCGATGGCCTCGGCCGTCTCGCGCATCGCCGCCTCCTGCGGATCGGCCTCCAGCTCGTACAGGTTGGCGAGCATGGACTCCATCTGGACCAGCGTATTCGTCTTCAGGACGAACAGCGGCGTGCCGCCCGCCTCTGCGTCGCGCAGCGCCGGGGGCTTGCGGCGGTAGTACGTCCGCAGCGTGACGACCGCGTCGGCATCGTCGAGCTCGCGGGCCACGGTCACCGGCACGGCCAGCTCCCGAACGGCCTGCTCGAGCCGCTTGCGGCTGACGCCATACGGGAACAGGGCCATCGGTCGGAGGCTCGCCACCCGCGCTTCGCGTGTGCTCCGCTTTTCGCCGCTCGCATTCCTGGGCGGATCGGTCCGTGGAGAGGAGTGCCTCCTCGATCTCGCGGCGCGGATCCGGTGGCTCAGGCGTTGCGCGCCCCCGGCCGCCCGGGAGCGACTGGAGGCCGGACAGGCTGCCCCGTCGGCTGAATGAGCCATGGGCGCCCCCGGTCTCGGGCGTGACGAACAGCGACCCGGGAGCCGACTCGTGGATGCGGTAGTCGTATTTCGTGGCCGCCCGGACCTCCCCCGCCTCGTCCCGCCACCGCGACTCCGGCGGGACCATGTGGCCGCGGAGGATCGCATCCACCGTCTCGGCCACGCTGCGGTGGACGATGACGCGGTCGCGCTCGACGATCTCGACCACGACGTCGAACGTCGGCGGCGCCTTGCGCTCGAGCACCGTCTTCTGGGTGCCCCGCCGCCGCGCCTCCTCGTCGCCGAGGGTCACCGGCTGGATGCCACCGATGAGGTCCGAGAGCGTCGGGTTCAGCATCAGGTTGTCGAGCGTGTTGCCGTGCGCGGTCCCGACCAGCTGGACGCCCCGCTCGGCGATCGTCCGGGCCGCGGCCGCCTCGAGCTCGGTCCCGATCTCGTCGATCACGATGACCTCGGGCATGTGGTTCTCCACCGCCTCGATCATCACCGCGTGCTGTTCGGTCGGCGTTCGGACCTGCATCCGCCGCGCATCGCCGATCCCCGGGTGCGGAATGTCGCCGTCGCCGGCGATCTCGTTCGAGGTGTCGACCACCACGACCCGCTTGCCCAGGTCATCGGCCAGGACGCGGGCCACCTCGCGCAGCATGGTCGTCTTGCCCACACCGGGGCGGCCGAGGATGAGAATTGACTGCCCCGACTCGGCGATGTCGCGGATGATGTCGATGGTCCCGAACACGGCCCGACCGATGCGGCAGGTCAGGCCGACCACCTTGCCGGCCCGGTTCCGGATGGCACTGATCCGATGGAGGGTCCGCTCGATTCCGGCTCGGTTGTCGTCGCCGAACGCGCCGATGTGGTCGACCACGAAGCCGATATCGGTCTCGGTCACCTCCCGCTCCAGCAGGACCTCTTCGCCGTGGGTGAAGCGCGCCTCCGGCCGCCGTCCGAGGTCGAGCACGATCTCCAGCAGGTCAGCCCGCGAGCCGAGGGCGCGGACCCGCTCGACGATTTCCGGCGGCAGCGACTCGAGGAGAGCGTCGAGGTCGTCGGTCGTTTCCAGGTGCGGCATGCGGTCGTCCACCTCCCGGCTCAGTTGACGGCCGGCACGAGCGCCGGCTGACGGACCGTGGCCCGCACCTCGCGGACCAGCAGGGTGACGCGCCCGACCGGCGCAAAACCGGTGTTGGCCGCCGCGCCCAGACCCGCCGCCTCGTATGTTCGCACCGGGGCGAGGATCCCGGCGGCCATGGCGTCGGCCGGGAGGCGCGCCAGGACGGTGGCCAGCAGCGCCTCCCCGTCGGTCCCGTCGCGGACCAGGAAGCGGAGGTAGTGCGGGCCGACCCGGCTGGCGCCGTGCTGGGCGAACCCACCGGCCCGCTGGTCCGCGGTGGACAGCCAGGCGCTCACCGAGCCGAAGTGGAGGATGGGGTTGAGGCTGGACCGCGGGACGATGGCCTCGTGGCCGACCGACTCCCAGTCGGCCGCGTGGTAGTCCTCGACCCGGGCGATCGCCGGCGGCGTGCAGTGGCTCCACAGGTCGAACAGGTGCCACGCATCCGGGGCGCCGGCCGGCTGGAGTGCGACGTCGGACGGTGCGGCCCCGCGGCGGGCGGCCGAGCGACGGCGCCGGCGAAGGAACCCGCCTCCGCGCCGTCCGGCGGTCTCCGGAGCGCGGTACAGGATCTCCTCCTGGGCGTAGGCCATGAAGCCGGCCATCCCGAACAGGGTGAGGTTCTCGTGCACGTCGGCGCAGGCCACGTGGTAGCGGCCGACGTTGCGCTTCGCCCCCTCCTCGATCAGGGCCTCGAGCAGGGCCCAGCGGACCTCGCCGGCCATGGGTCCGTCGGCCGCGTCGAGCTCGATGATCACCCAGTCATCGCGGTGCGGCTCGGTGATCGCCCGGCACGAGCCGATGAGCTCGCCGCCGGCCTCGGCCACGAGATGGACCGATGGCGGCCGCAGCGGCAGCCACGACGGGATGAGGGTCGACAGCTCGATCCCGGGGCTGCCGGTGGGGGCGGGCACTCCCAGGCTGCGTCGGTACGCATCGGCTGCGGCGTGGACCTGGCCCGACAGGTCGGCCAGGGCCTGACGGTCGGTCAGGCGGGCGGCCCGCACCTCACCGGCTTCGTTCGCGACGGTGGTCACGGGCGTGCCCCGGATGCGGGTGCCCCGGCCCCGATCAGCTCGACCAGCGCCACGGTGGAATCGGCGGTCGCCGGTCAGCTCGGGATGGAAGGCGGTGGCCAGCAGCCGCCCCTCGCGGACCGCGACCGTGCGGCCCATCGGATCGGTGGCCAGGACCTCGACGCCCGGCCCGACCTCGGTCACGACCGGGGCCCGGATGAACACCGCGTGGATCGGTTCCTCGCCGAGCGCGGGCACCTCGAGATCGGCCTCGAACGAGTCGAGCTGGCGGCCATAGGCGTTGCGCCGGACCTCGATATCGAGCAGCGGGAGGATGGGCGCCTCGCCATCGGCGATCCGGCGGGCGAGGAGGATCATGCCGGCGCAGGTGCCCCACATCGGCGCTCCCGAGGCCGCGAGGTTGAGGATCGGCTCGGCCAGCTCGTAGGCGTCGATCAGGCGTCGCATGGCGGTCGACTCTCCGCCGGGCAGGATCAGCGCCTGGACCCCGGCCAGGTCGCGCGGGAGCCGCACCTCGACCGGGTCGGCACCGACATCACGGAGCGCGGCGGCGTGCTCGGCCACGTCCCCCTGCACCGCGAGAATGCCGACGCGCGGCCGGCGTGCGGCGTCTACCAACCCCGGGAGGCCAGCCGCTCCTGGTCGGGGATCTCGGCCAGCTCCAGGCCTCGCATCGGCTCACCAAGGCCGGCACTGACCTCGGCCAGGATCTCGGGATTGTCGTAGTGGGTGGTCGCCTTGACCACGGCCCGCGCCACCTTCTCGGGATGCTCGGACTTGAAGATGCCGCTGCCGACGAAGACCGCCTCGGCGCCGAGCTGCCGCATCAGCGCCGCGTCGGCGGGCGTGGCGACGCCACCCGCGCTGAAGTTCGGGACCGGCAGCTCGCCCAGCGCGGCCACCTGGCGAACGACCTCGAGCGGGGCGCGCAGCTCCTTGGCGGCGGCGAACAGCTCGTCGTCGCGCATGGCGCGCAGCTGCGCGATGCCGGACCGGACGGCCCGCATGTGTCGCACCGCCTCGACGATGTTGCCGGTACCCGCCTCGCCCTTGGTCCGGATCATGGCCGCCCCCTCGCCGATCCGGCGCAGAGCCTCGCCCAGGTCGCGGCAGCCGCATACGAACGGGACCGCGAACTGGTGCTTGTCAATGTGGTGCGCCTCGTCGGCCGGGGTGAGGACCTCGGACTCGTCGATGTAGTCGACCTCGAGCGACTGGAGGATCTGGGCCTCGACGAAGTGCCCGATCCGGCACTTGGCCATGACCGGGATGGTGACCGCCTGCTTGATCTCCTCGATCAGCTTGGGATCGCTCATGCGGGCCACGCCGCCGTCCTTGCGGATGTCGGACGGGACGCGCTCGAGGGCCATCACCGCGACCGCCCCCGCCTCCTCGGCGATGCGGGCGTGATCGGCGGTGACGACGTCCATGATCACCCCGCCGGAGAGCATGCGGGCGAGTCCGACCTTGGTGGCCCAGGTCGAGGTCTGTGGTGGCTGCTCGATGGTCGTCATGAGGCCCGCATTGTACGCTCGGCTATGATCGCGGCCACTGGAGGCGGAGATTGCTCAACGCACCGGTCCTGGTCCTCAATCAGAACTACGAAGCCCTCAACGTCTGTGACATCAGGCGGGCCTTCCGGCTGCTCGGAGCCGAGAAGGCGGAGCTCATCGCCCGCAACCACCAGGTCATCCACACCGTGAGCCGGGCCTACGAGGCGCCATCGGTCATTCGCCTCGTGTACCTCGTCAAGCGCCCGCAGCCCCGGGTCAAGCTCAGCCGCCGCGAGGTCTTCGCCCGCGACCGCCACACCTGCCAGTACTGCGGGACGGTGACCCACGACCTGACCATCGACCACGTCGTGCCGCGCCACCGGGGCGGCCGGCATGAGTGGGAGAACCTCGTCGCCGCGTGCCGCCGCTGCAACCACCGCAAGGGATCGAAGACGCTGGCCGAAGCGCGCATGACGCTGGGCCGCGAGCCCCGCGCGCCGCGGGCCGACGCGCGGTACCTGTACGGGTCGTACCTGACCGATGAGCGAAACGACGCATGGCGGACGTTCCTGTTCGTGGACGAGCCCTCACGGAGCTGAGCTCGGACCTCGGGGAGCTGCAGCTCCCCGCCGAGGTCGCCCACGTCCTCGGCTCGCTGACGGACGCCGGCCACGAGGCCGCCCTGGTCGGCGGCTGCGTGCGCGACCTCGTGCGCGGTGTGCGGCCCGACGACTGGGACCTCGCGACATCGGCACCACCCGATGTCGTGGCCGAGCTCTTCCCCGACACCACCTGGACGAACATCTTCGGCACGGTGACCGTCCACGCCGGACCGATGGAGGTGGAGGTGACCACCTACCGATCGGAGTCGGGCTACACCGACGGCCGGCGTCCGGACGAGGTCCGCTGGGGGACGGAGCTGACCGAGGACCTCCAGCGGCGCGACTTCACGATCAACGCCATGGCCTGGGTCGCCGATGACCTGACCGCGGGCCGGGGTCACCTGGTCGATCCATTCGGCGGTCGCGACGACCTGGCAGCCGGCGTCCTGCGCGCGGTGGGCGACCCGGAACGGCGTTTCACCGAGGACGCGCTGCGCCTCCTCCGGGGGGTGCGGTTCGCGACGACCCTCGACCTCCGGATCGACCCGGCAACCGAGGCCGCGATGGCGGGCATGGCACCCACCGTGGCCCGCCTCTCCGGGGAGCGGATTCGCGACGAGCTCCTCCGCCTGCTCGGCCTGGGACGGCGCGACCGCCCCCGCCTTCGTCTCGATGGAGCGGCTGGGGATCCTGGCTGTGATCCTCCCCGAGCTGGCCGCGCTCCGCGGCAGTCGAGCAGGGGAAGATGCTCGGCGGCGACGCGTTGGACCACTCCCTGCGGACCGCGGACGCGCTGCCGGCGTCCGATCCCATCCTTCGCCTGGCGGGCCTGCTGCACGACGTCGGCAAGGCGGAGACCGGGTCCGGTGGCCACTTCATCGGTCACGAGGCAGCCGGAGCTCGGCTGGTCGAGCACCGCCTCGAGTCGCTCGCCCTGTCCCGCGCCGAGATCGAGCGGGTCACCCATCTCGTTCGGCACCACATGATCCTGTACAGCTCCGAATGGACCGATGCGGCGGTGCGCCGGTTCATCAGCCGGGTCGGGCCGGGTCAGCCGCTGGCCGACGTGTTCGCCCTCCGTCGAGCCGACACGGCCGCCTCGGCCGGCCCGGAGGTCCGCGACGCCGCGGCTGCCGAGCTCGAACGCCGGGTGGCCGCCCTGTGCGGGACGCCGCGGTCCTCTCGGTCTCCGAGCTCGCGGTGAACGGCACCGACCTCATGCGCGAGCTCGACCTGGAGCCCGGGCCGGAGGTCGGGCGACTGCTCGAGGGGCTCCTCCAGGCCGTCCTCGACGATCCATCGCGCAACAGCCGCGAGACCCTGCTCCGTCTCGCCCGCGAAGCGCGCTAGTGGTGCGTCGCGATGCACCGGTCTTCCTGCGCCGCCGCCTCGGAACGGCAAAGGGCCACTGCTACAATCGGCGGCCGGACCATCGGAGGAACCCTTCCCCGAATGAGTGTCAGTGCCCGACGGGGATGCCCGCCCGTCCATCGGCCAGTGGCCTAGGTTGCCCGCGTGCGGATTCTCGTCGTCGGTGGCGCCGGCTACGTGGGCTCGACGAGCGTCGAGACCTTCATTGATGCCGGCCACGACGTCACCGTCTACGACAACCTGAAGACCGGGCACCGCGACGCGGTCATCCGCGGCGCGCGCCTCATCGTCGGGAGCCTGAGCGACCAGAACCGGCTCGAGCGCGTCCTGCGCGAGCATCGGATCCAGGCCGTCCTCCACTGCGCGGCCCGCTCGCTGGTGAGCGAGTCGATGGAGCACCCGGAGCTGTACTACCGCGAGAACGTCTCGAACGGGGTCAAGCTGCTCGAGGCGCTCCGCGAGCGACGCGTGCCGCGGATCGTGTTCTCGTCCACCGCCGCGGTCTACGGCGAGCCCAAGCGGGTGCCGATCGCCGAGGCCGACCGCACCGAGCCGATCAACCCCTACGGCGAGACGAAGCTGGCGTTCGAGGGCGCGATGCGCTGGTACGCCGCCTGCCACGGCTTCCGGGCCATCAGCCTCCGCTACTTCAACGTGGCCGGCGCCACCGAGCGGAACGGTGAGGACCACGACCCGGAAACCCACCTCATCCCGATCGTCCTGAAGGTGGCCGCCGGCGAGCTGCCCGACGTCCGGATCTTCGGCCAGGACTACAACACCCCCGACGGGACCTGCATCCGCGACTACATCCACGTCCGCGACCTCGCCTCCGCGCATCTCCTCGCCCTGGAGGCGAGCGGCGAGGCGGAGCCCTCGTTCGAGGTCTACAACCTCGGCTCGGCGGCCGGCTTCTCGGTGCGGGAGGTGATCGAGGCCGCCCGCAAGGTCACCGGTCGGGCCATCCCGGCCCGCGTCGTCCGACGCCGGTCGGGCGATCCGCCACGGCTCGTGGCCTCGTCCCGACGCGCGCGCCGCGACCTGGGCTGGCAGCCGCGCGAGGCGTCGCTGGAGCAGATGCTGGCCGACGCGTGGGCGTGGAAGCTGTCCCATCCCGACCGGCTATGCCAAGCGCAAGCCGCGGGCTCCTCGCCATCACGGGCGCTCCGGCGACGCGAACGGCGCCGAGGCAGCGGACGCGGTGGCCAGGTCGATGCCGATGACGACGGCGCGGCGACCGACGGCGAAGCGGCGCGGCCGGAGCGGGTCGCGGTCCCGATCAGCGGCTAGGCGGTTCGCCTCCGGCGGCCGCGGACGTGCTCGCCGCGAGGGCCGCACAGTTGCGGCAGACGCCGTAGAAGTCGAGCCGCGCGTCTTCGATCTCGAATCCGAGCTCCCGTCGCGCGCGGCGGCTGATGTCGGCCACCAGCTCCTCGCCGACCTCCTCCACCGTCCCGCACACGCGGCAGGCGAGGTGGTGGTGGTGCGCCGGCCGGCAGGCGACGTAGGCGTAGACGTGGCCGTCCTGCTCGAGGCGGCGGGCGAGACCGGCCTCGCTGCAGGGCCTCGAGGGTGCGGAAGACCGTGGCGCGGCCCAGCCGCCGGTGGCGCGGGCGCATCCGCTCCCACAGCTCC
Organism: uncultured Chloroflexia bacterium; assembly: GCA_963843015.1. Taxonomy (GTDB): domain Bacteria; phylum Chloroflexota; class Limnocylindria; order QHBO01; family QHBO01; genus DASTEQ01. The sequence continues at coordinate 137,361 of CAWJIR010000005.1, forward strand.
TGGGCGGTCACCTGCCGCGGCGAGCTGGACAGCGCGGCGGCCACCGCCAGCCGCTGGCTCGTCACCCGCTGGCCGGCCCGCCGCAGGCGGCGCGCGGTCGCGGCGCTCATGCCAGCGGCTCCAGGCCGAAGCTCAGCATCATGATCAGGGCCACCCCGGCCAGCGTGGCGGCGATGACCCACCGCGAACCCTCGTTGCGGTGGGCCTCGGGCAGCAGCTCGGCCGCGCCGACGTAGAGGAAGAACCCGGCGAACGTGGCCAGCAAGGCGCCGAGAAGGGCATCGGGAATGACGAAGAACGCCGTCACCGCGGCCCCGAGCACCGGGGCCAGGCTGACCAGAAACACCCAGCGCATGGCCACGCCGCGCGGCACCCGGTGGCGAGGAGCAGGCTCACGATCCCGATCCCGTCGCTGAAGCGGTGGATCACGACCACCAGCCCCACGACCAGGCCCAGCTCCGGGCTGGCCTGGAAGGCGGCGGCCATGGCCACCCCGTCGAGAAGGCTGTGGATGGACATCGCCACCGCCCCGATGAGGCCCACGTGCTGATGGGCGATCGCGTCATGGTCCAGCTCGGTGGCCGTCTCGTGGCCGAGGTGGAGGAGCGTCATCTTCTCGATGACGTAGAACGCCAGGAACCCGACCGCGGCGAACACCATGGCCAGCGTGGCCTGGCCGCCCATCAGCTCCACCGATTCGGGCAGGAGATCGAAGAACGCCGCCCCGATCCGGATGCCGGCCCCGACCGCGATGATGTAACCGACCTGTCGCACCATCCGGAGGGCCATCACGCCGCCGGTCAGGGCGGAAAGGACGGCCGTGGCCGACATGGCGACGAGGAGCGGCGGCATAGGTGATACGCAGTATCACGCCTGATCCGCGCCGCGGTCAAGGCTCGACGGGCCGCCCGTGCTACGATCGGTCAAGCACATCCACCCGTCACTCGGAGCCCTGTTTGCCCCCGACTCCCACCGCACCGCGCCGCACGAACCCGCCGCCGCTCGACCTCCTCGCCCGCCTCTGACGGCCGTCAGCCCCTCCCCGATCGAACCCGCGCACCGACACCGCGCTGACCGACGCCGTCCTGGCCGCCGCCGCCGGCTATCGGTTCGGCGAGATCGAGGTCCCGGTCACCATCGCCCGGGCCCTGGAGCAGATGGGCTACGTGACCCCGACCGAGGTCCAGGCCCGCGCCATCCCGCCGTTGCGTGCCGGGCGCGACCTCATCGGTCAGGCGCAGACCGGGACCGGCAAGACCGCGGCCTTTGGCATTCCCATCGTCGAGCAGGTCGATCCCGTCGAACAAGTCGGTCCAGGCCCTGGTCCTGACCCCCACCCGCGAGCTGTGCCAGCAGGTCACCGACGAGATCGGTCGCATCGGTCAGTTCCGGAACGTGAAGACCGGTCGCCATCTACGGCGGGGCGGCCATGGACCGCCAGATCACCGCGCTCGAACCGGGGGGCGCAGGTGGTGGTCGGGACGCCGGGCCGCGTGCTCGACCTCATCCGCCGCCGCGAGCTGCGGCTCGATTCGGTCCGCATCGTGATCCTCGACGAGGCCGACCGGATGCTCGACATGGGCTTCATCGTCGACGTCGAGACGATCCTGGCCCGCTGCCCGCGCCAGCGCCAGACGGCGCTGTTCAGCGCCACCATGCCGTACGCCATCCTCCGCATCTGCGACCGGTTCATGCGCCGCGACGCGGAGCACATCGCCATCCGGCCCGAGCTGCGGACGGTCGAAACGACGCGCCAGCTCGTGTACTTCGTCGCGGAGCAGGACAAGGTCGCCGCCCTCGTCGAGCTGGCCGACACGTTCGGGTTCGACCGGCTGCTCGTCTTCCGCCACACCCAGATCGGGGTTGATCGGCTGACCACCTCGCTGAAGCGACGCGGCCGCAACGTCGCCGCGCTCCACGGCGGGCTCTCGCAGCGGGACCGCGAGCGGACGCTGGCCGCCTTCAAGGCGGGCGACATCCAGTTCCTGGTCGCGACCAACGTCGCGAGCCGCGGCCTCGACATCGTCGACCTGCCCTACGTCGCTCAGCTTCGACATCCCCGAGGACGCGGACACGTACATCCACCGCGTGGGCCGGACGGGCCGGGCGGGGCGGACCGGGACCGCGATCACGTTCGTGGCCGAGTGGGACCTCGACGCCTGGCAGGCGATCCAGGCCGAAGTCGGGATGGACGTGGAGGAGGGGGAGCTCAGCCTGTACCGATGACCGAGCCGATCAGCGCGCCTGTCGACCCGGCCGCGATCCTGCCCCAGCTCGCCTCCGAGGCGAAGGTGGGGATCAACAGCCCGCACTGGTCGTTCGAGCCGTACTGGATCGGCGATCGGCTGGTGGCGCGGCTGGCCGAGGGACGGGTGTCGGTGACCGACGCCCAGGGGCACGCCGTCGACGACTTCTACCGCGACCTGGCCGACGTCCTCGTCACCTCGGTGGACGCGGACGAGGCCGTCCTCGACGGGGTGTGGACCGCCCAGCCATTCCTCGGCCACGGATCGGCTGCCGAGCGCTGGGCGGAGGCGCTGGCCACCGAATCGGGTGATCCGCCCGAGGATGCGCCCGACCCCGCCGAGCTCGAGAAGCGGCGCGCATTCGTGGTGGTCGACGTCATCGAGCTCGACGGTGAATTCCTCGGCGAGCTGCCCTACCAGGAGCGGCGACGGCTCCTCGTCGGGCCTCATCAGCGAAGGGATCCGCCTGCGCGTCACGCCGTCGGTGAAGATGCCGGTCGGCTCGTGGTTCCACGCCTGGCAGGAGAACGGGTTCCAGCGCGCCGTGGCCAAGCATGCGAACTCGCGGTACCGGCCCGGGACGTCGACCGAAGACTGGGTCATCGTCGCCATCGAGCCCGACCGCGCGCCGGGCGTGCAGGGCCTGTTCTGGAAGGGACGCAAGAAGCGCGAGATCAAGCGGTGAGCGTCGCCTCCGCCCTCGATGCGCGCGGCCGGTCCGCGGTGCGTGGGGTCGGCCAGGCAGACCTCATGGTCGGCATCCCGAGCTTCGGGAACGCGGAGACCATCGGCTACGTCGTCCGCGCGGCGATGGCCGGCATGGTCCAGTACTTCCCGGACCTCAAACCGGTGCTGGTGAATGCCGACGGCGGCTCGGCGGACGACACGCCGCGCGTGGCGGTCAGCACCGAGAGCCCCGAGTACCTCGAGAAGATGATTCTCGTCCGGCCTCCGCATCGGCTGCGAAAGGTGGCGGTCACCTACCGCGGTGCGAGCGGCAAGGGGTCGGCGGTGCGCGCCCTGCTCGAGGTGGCGCGCGAGCTGAAGGTCGAGGCCCTCGTCCTCGTCGACTCCGACCTGCGCTCCATCGTCCCCGAATGGATCGAGCTGCTGGCCGGACCGATCCTGAAGGGCGGCTACGACTACGTCGCGCCCCTCTACGCCCGCCACAAGTTCGACGGCACGATCACCAACCACATCGCCTATCCCCTGACCCGGACCCTGTACGGGCGGCGGATGCGGCAGCCCATCGGTGGCGAGTTCGCGATCAGCCGCGACCTCGTCCACGCCCTGCTGGCGTACGACGACTGGGACGAGGCGACGGCCCGGTTCGGGATCGACATCTGGATGACCCATCACGCCCTGGCCGGCGGGTTCGCGGTCTGCCAGACCCGGCTGGGCGCGAAGATCCATGACCCGAAGGATCCCGCATCCGACCTCGGACCGATGTTCCGCCAGGTGGTCGGGACGCTGTTCCGGATGGCCGGCGAGCAGGCCGAGACGCTGGCTGCCGATCCGCGGCTCGCAGCCGGTCCCGGAGTACGGCTTCGAACGAGTGGTCCTGCCCGAGCCGATATCGGTCAACCAGCCGAAGCTGGTGGACGCCTTCGAAACGGCGAGGCTGGCCCAGCGCCAGGTGTGGAAGCGGACGCTCGCCGGGGAGCAGCTCGAACGCGTGATGGCCCTCGCCGCGGACGATCCCGCTGCCTTCGCCTTCCCTTCCGAGCTGTGGATCCGCTGCCTGTACGACGCGCTGCTCGCGTACCAGCGTCCGGGGATCGACCGCGAGGCCCTTCTGGCCGGCCTGACCGGGCTGTACTTCGGCCGCATCGCGGCGTTCTTCAACGAGGCCGCGGAGATGAGCGACGAGCAGGCCGAGCGCGTGGTCGAGGGCCAGGCCCGCGAGTTCGAGGATCTCAAGCCGTGGCTGGGTCGGGCCTGGGAGGCCCAGGCCGCCGGCGGAGCCGGCTGATGGCTCGCCGTCGCGGCCCGTACCGGATCCTCATGCCGCTGGCCAACCCGCGCACGGCGCGCGACCTGGTCCGGATCGGCTCCCATCTCGCTCCCCGGCGGCCGACCGAGATCACCGCCCTCGGCATCGTCGAGGTCCCCGAGGGCGTGTCCCTGGCCGAGGGGGCCAGCCGGGCGCGGGAGGCGCGGCGCCTGCTCCAGCGCGTGCCCGACTTCCGCGACGATCCGACGGTCGAGGTTCGGACCGCGGTCCGCATCGGTCGCCACGCGGCGGAGGGGATCGTCGAGGCCGTTGCGGAGACCGGGGCCGACCTGATCATCTTCGGCTGGTCCGGGCCACCGCGGCTCGTGCAGCGGCGTGCGGTGTTCTCGACGACCATCGACGAGGTCGCCCGCGAGGCGCCGTGCGACATCGCGGTCGTGAAGCAGCGTGGGCTGGGCGAGGTGGCGTCCATCCTGGTCCCCGTCCGCGGCGGACCGAACGCCGAGCTCGCGATCTCCCTCGCGACGGATCTGGCCCGGGGCTTCGGCGCCGAGCTCGTCGTGCTCCACGTCGTCCCACCGGGCGGTGGCGCTCGAGGCGATCGACCGCGAGCGCACGGCCCTGGCGGCCCTCGTCAAGCGCGCCGCGCGCGGCGTCAAGGTTCGCCACCTCGTGGTCGAGGCGCCGACGGTGCGCGGCGCGATCCTGCAGGAGGCGGCCAACCACCAGCTGGTCGTGGTCGGGCGCGTCCGCCCAGCCCTCCGGCGTCGGATCGGGCCGTCGCCTGTTCGGTCGGCTGGCCGAGACCGTGGCCGCCCGCGCCAAGGCCACCGTCATGGTCGTCCGCACCGGCCAGCCGCTCGCCCCGCAAACGTTCGAAGACCTCCGCGCCGATGAGCAGAGCCTCCCGGCCGCCGACCTCGCGATCGAGACGGTCCAGAGCCTGCCGAGCGTGGTCGACCGCTGGTTCGCGGAGAACACCTTCCATGCCGCGGAGTTCCGCGACCTCCGCCGCCTCGTCGAGCTCAAGGAGCGCGTGGGGCTGACGATCAGCGTCGGGCTGCCGACGCTGAACGAGGAACGGACCATCGGCCTGGTCGTGCGTCGCATCCGGAACGCGCTCATGGATCGCGTCCCACTGGTCGACGAGCTGCTCGTCATCGACTCCGCTTCGACTGACCGGACCGTCGAAATTGCCCGCGAGCTGGGCGTCACCGTGCGCCAGCACGACGAGATCCTGCCGGAGCTCGGCAGCTACCCCGGAAAGGGCGAGGCCCTGTGGAAGAGCCTGTACGAACTGAGCGGCGACATCGTGGTCTGGGTGGACACCGACATTCGCAACATCCAGCCGCGCTTCGTCTTCGGCCTCGTTGGGCCGCTCCTCCGCGAGCCGCGGATCCAGTACGTGAAGGGCTTCTACAACCGCCCACTGAAGGCCGGACGGCGGTTGGCAGGCCGGCGAGGGCGGTCGCGTCACCGAGCTCACCGCCCGGCCGCTCATCAACCTGTTCTTCCCCGAGCTGTCCGGCGTCATTCAGCCCTTGGCCGGGGAGTACGCCGGCCGCCGCGAGCTCCTCGAATCGGTGCCGTTCTTCACCGGCTACGCGGTCGAGATGGGGCTCCTCATCGACGTCATGGACCGCGTCGGTCTGCCCGGCATCGGCCAGGTCGACCTCGAGCGCCGGGTCCACCGCAACCAGTCGCTGACCGATCTGTCCCGCATGTCGTTCGTCATCCTCAAGGCCGCCATCACCAAGCTCGAGGAACGGCAGCAGATCGAGCTCCTGACCGAGATGGGGGAGCAGATGAAGCAGATCCGGGTCGAGAATGGTCGTTTCAGCCTGGACGTCCGCGATGTCGGCGACGTGATCCGGCCGCCGATGAACAGCATCCCCGCCTACCGCGCCCGGCGCGCAGAGGGCCGTTCATGAGCCCCGGCCTCCGGGTCGTGGTCGCGCCCGACTCGTTCGGTGGCGCGCTCGACTCGGTCGCGGTCGCGGCCGCGGTGGCGCGCGGGATGGGCATCGGCGCGGCCGGATGACGAGGTCATCCGGATCCCGATGGCGGACGGCGGCGAGGGGACGCTGGCCGCGATCGCCGCGGCGCTCGGCGACGCGGTCGAGCGGCGATCGGTGTCCACCCTCGATCCGTTGGGTCGCGACATCAGCGCGGAGTGGCTCGCCCTGGACGGCGGCCCGACCGCGTTCGTCGAGATGGCGGCCGCGAGCGGGCTTTCCCACCTGACCGCCGCCGAGCGCACGCCCGCGGCCGCCCGGGCGGCCTCGACCCGGGGCACCGGCCGCGTCATCCGAGTCGGCGCTCGATGCCGGCGTGAGCCGATTGGTGGTCGGGCTCGGTGGATCGGCGACGACCGATGGCGGGGCCGGCCTCCTGGTGGAGCTTGGCCTGCGACTGCTCGACGCGCGCGGCGAGGACCTTCCCGACGGCGGCGCCGCACTCGGGGCGCTCGACCACGTCGAGACCGAAGGCCTCGATCCGCGGCTCGGCGATGTCGAGGTACTCATCGCCTCCGACGTGACGAGCCCGCTCGTCGGCCCGCGAGGAGCGGCGGCCACGTTCTCACCTCAGAAGGGCGCGGATCCCGGCCGCCGTCGAGGAGCTCGACGCTGCCCTCGGGCGATGGGGCGCCGAGATCCTGCGGGCCACCGGACGCGACGTGTCGGAGGTGCCCGGAGCCGGCGCGGCCGGCGGCACCACTGCCGGGCTGCTCGGCTTCACGGCGGCGGAGGTGCGGCCCGGGGTCGAGGTCGTGGCCGAGCTCGTCGGCCTGGCGGCCGCGTGCGAGGGAGCCGATCTCGTGATCACCGGGGAGGGTCGCGCCGACGAGCAGACGCTGGCCGGGAAGGCGGCGCTCGGCGTGGCGCGCCACGCGGGCCGTGCGCCGGTCGTCCTCCTCTGCGGCGGGCTGGGCCCGGGAGCCGAGATCGTGGAGGCCTCGGGCGCGTTTGCGGTCGTCCAGCCCATCATTGATCGGCCACTGGATCTCGACGCGGCCATGGCCGACACCGAGCGGCTTCTCGCGAATGCGAGCGCCCGCCTGGCGCGCAGCATCGGCATCGGCCGCCGGTTGGGGACCCGTGCTTGGCACTGAGCCGGACGAAGAGGTCCGGCGCACGGCCTTCGCCCTGCTCGTTCGCGACTATCGCGCTGCGAGCTCGAGCGCCTGGGCGCCGCGTGAAGGTCAACCGTCGCCGGCTCGCCGCGCTGCGCCGCGTGCGGCGCGAGCGCATCGGTCCGGTGCTGGATCGTCTGGCGGATCGCTACGGCTCGCCGGTGTGGTCCGGCCCCCGGCTCGACCCGGTGGCCGAGCTGGTGCTGACGGTCCTGGCCCAGAACACGGCCGATACGAACTCGCACCGGGCGTTCGTCGCGCTCCGGGCCGCCTATCCGTCCTGGGACGCGGTGCTGGCCGCCCCCACTGATGAGCTCGCCGATGTCATTCGACCCGGTGGGCTGGCGCCGACCAAGTCGCGCCGCATTCAGCTCGTCCTGGCCGAGGTCCACGATGCGACGAACGGTACCTGGGACCTGGGCTTCCTCGGGGAGTGGCCGCTGGACGAGGCGATGGCCTGGCTGGTCGGCCTGCCCGGGATCGGGCGCAAGACGGCCTCGATCGTGCTCCTGTTCGCGTTCGGCCGCCCGGCGCTGCCGGTCGACACCCACGTCTACCGCGTCGCCGCTCGCCTGGGGCTCATCCCGCCAAAGACCAACCTGACCCGCGCCCACGACCTGCTCGAGGAGGTCGTTCCGCCGGAGCAGATGTACGCGGCCCACGTCCTCCTCATTCGCCATGGCCGGGAGGTGTGTCGCGCCCCGCGGCCCATCTGCGGCCTGTGCCCGCTCACCGACCTGTGCCCGTACTTCGCGCTGATCCAGAAGGGCAAGGCGAAGATGGCGCCCATCCCGCGAAACCTCGAGCGCGAACCGCGATACCACGATGAGCTGCTCCATGGATGGGCCCCGCCCACGGCGGGGTCGGTGGAACCGACGCGCTAGAATCGCGCGGCGCCGGGCCGAAGTAGCTCAGGGGTAGAGCAACGGTTTCGTAAACCGTCGGTCGTGGGTTCGAATCCCACCTTCGGCTCCACGATCAGCCGAGCGCCATTCCGCATCGGTTGGACCTGGTCGGCGACCAAGTTATCCGGCCGGAGGGCCACTCGTCGGCGGTGGTGGCATGGGCTCGCCGGTCATGGGGTCGACATCGGTCGGTCCACCAAGGCCATCCGTGGGCGGCGGCTGGTTGCGCTGGTTGTACCAGAGGACCACCGCTGCCGCTCCAGTCCCGAGCAGGCCGAGAATGATGATCCAGGGCAGCAGCCCGCCACCGGCGTCGTCCGGGGCCGCGCTGGGCGACGGACTTGGCTCTGCCGATGCCGATCCGCTGGCGGTCGCCGACTCGCTGGGGGTCGGCGTCGGGGACGCGGTCTCGGTCGGAGCGGGAGTGGGAGTCGGAGCCACGGTTGGCGCGGGAGTCGCTGTCGGTTCCGGAGTGGAAGTCGGAGCTGCCGTCGGCGTTGGAGCCGCGGTCGGCGCGGGGGTCGCGGTGAGTGTCGGCTCGGGGACCGGGGTCACGACCGGGGTTGGCGCCACGGAGGCGGGCACGCTGGCGGAGGGCTGCTCGGATGCCGGGGCCGATGCGCCCGGGCAGTCGATACCGAGGCCCTCGACGATGTCCTGGAAGGCACCGATCGCATCCGAGGCCAACTGGACCTGGCTCATGGCTGAGGCTACGGCAGCGGCATCCCCTGCCTCGATGGCCGACCGGAGATCGGTCGATGCCGACGACGTGGCATCGAGGACCGCCTGGAAGGCCGCGCGAACGACCGGCCCCACGTCGCGGTCCGACGCGGCGTCGAGGGCGGCCTGGGCGGCCTCCTCGGTCGCGTCGAGCGAGTCGAGCGCCGCCAGGGCAGCCACGTTCTCGGGGGTTCCAGCCTGCGCCACGAGTGCTGGATCCAGGCTCAACAGGGTGTCGAGCTCGTCCTGGATCTCGGTGCTGTATCCGGCGAGCCCGCAGACGGCGCCCCCGACCCCGCCGCAGGCCACGCCCAGCACGAGGACCATCGCAATGGCGGCCAGGGCTGCGCGGCGATGCTGTCGATTCATGAAGTTGGTCAGGGTAGCGGCTGTGCCGCGGGCCGTCGAATGCGGGCCGTGTCGGGTCGTACCATCGTGGCATGCAGGCTCCGACGGCCGCGCATCGTGGTCACGGTTCAGTCGCCGGAACACGCCGCCAACGAGGAGGTGGCGTGGCGGAAGAACGACCGCTACTTCGAGGCGGTTCATCGCCACGGTGGCGACGTCATCGTCCTCAACGAGGACAGCAGCGCCGAGGAGCGGGCGGGGCATTCGCCACCATGGACGGCTCCTGCTCTCGGGTGGCGCGGATCTCGACCCGGCCCTGTACGGCGAGGAGGCGCTGCGCCACGACCGTCGTGGAACCCGGGCGAGACGCGCTCGAGCAGGCCGCTTTCGAGGCCGCCGAGGCACGCAAGGTGCCCGTCTTCGGGGTCTGTCGCGGGATGCAGGCGGTCAACGTCTTCCGCGGAGGATCGCTTGTGCAGGATCTCGAGGGTCATCCAGCCCGGCCTACCCCGCCCCCGAGGCGACCTCCCACGACCTCGAGATCGAGGCCGGCACACGCCTGGCCGATGTCCTCGGCGAGGGGTCAGCCACGGTCAACACCTACCACCACCAGGCCATCCGCCCCGAGCAGGTCGGCCGCGGCCTGCGGATCAGTGGATACAGCCCGCACCCGGAGGGCGACCTGGTGGAGGCCTTCGAAGACCCCGATCCGGAACGGTGGCTGATCGCCGTCCAGAGCCACCCGGAGCGAACGGAGTTCACCTCGCCCGAGTTCGAGCGACTGTGGGCCTCGTTCCTCGACGCCGCCAGGGAGTACGCCGCGGCGAGCGACCGCTGACGACCGGCCACCGCCTGCCGATCAGGACCGAATCCGCACCCCGTCCGGGTCGAAGAGCGGCTCGGCCGTGACCGTCGCTGCGACCCACTCCCCGAAGACCTCGACCTCGACCTGGGTTCCCACCTCGGCCTGCGCCACGGGCAGGTAACCGTAGGCGATGCTGGCACCGACCGACGAACCCATACCCCCGCTCGTCACTCGCCCCACCACCTCGCCGCCGGCCCGGATCGGCTCGTTCCCGAGCGCCCCGGCCACGGGATCCTCGAGGACCAGGCAGCACAGCTTCCGGTCGAGTGGCGCCTCGTGAGCGGTCCGCAGCGCCTCCTGACCGATGAACGCTCGCCTCCTTGCCCAACCGGACGGCGAAGCCGAGCCCGGCCTGGTACGGGTTGTCATCGGGGGTGATGTCCGAGGACCACACCCGGTACCCCTTCTCGAGGCGGAGGCTCTCGATGGCCCGATATCCCCCCGCCACCATGCCAAGCGGCTGCCCGGCGGCCCAGAGCGCGTCCCACAGGGTGAGCCCGTCCTCCATCGAGCAGTACAGCTCCCAACCGAGTTCTCCGACGTAGGTGACGCGCAGCGCCGTCACCGCCACGGGGCCGACCGAGATGTCCTGCGCGGTCAGGTACGGGAACGCCTCGTTCGACAGGTCGTCCGCCGTGACGGACGCCAGGATGTCGCGGGCGCGCGGGCCCCATATGCCGAGACAGGCCCGTTCACCGGTGACCTCTTCGACCTCGACCGATCCATCCTCCGAGACTTGGGTCAGGTAACCGTTCTCGTCATCACCGTCGAAGACGATCAGGTCCACAGCGTGCCGGAGACAGATATCTTGCCAATTTCCGACGGCGCCGAACCGTTTCCGAAGGGAAACATCCACACGGTCGTAATATAAACGCATCCTCGCTTGTGCGGGCCGGTCGCCAGCGCTGGGAACTAGCTGCGGCTTGGAGGCGGAGACGGCCAGGCGCGAAGACTGCCCTACGACAGACTCGTCGTCATCGAAACTTCCCCAACCTGACGACTCCTTTTGCGGGTCCCCCGGGTAGAGGTTGTCTGATGCAGCTGATACTAAGGCCGAGAGCCCACCCTGAAAGAATATCCGGACAGATCGCACATTGATCTGCCCTGTGGTAGAGGTCCCCAACTTCACGCACTCCCGACTATGAAACCTTCAATGGTTGGATCGCACTTTACCAGCCGGCGGAGGAGCCACTGCCTTCGGGCACGATAGAGCTTCAGTTTGCAGCCCAAAGGCTGGTCTTGGTCATACTCCTCATGGCACACGATCTCGAAAACGCACAGCGGGGTACCCAGGCTCCCCAATCCGCCCTGGAAGTGCGACATGATGACGCCCTTGTTACAGCCTTCATCCGTATGGTGTCCGTTGACGCGGCCCTTCTCGATGATCGGCTCCGCTACACCGATGGGGTCGAATATCAGCTCGCAGGCGATTTGGCCACCGGGCCTGTTGGACAACCACTTAACAAAATTGAAGACAATGCCGCTGAATTGAGTGGAATACTTCAGGGAGATGGGGGTCTTGATTTCAGTGGCGCCGAAGGTTCTACTAATCCGTGGCCAAGACTCCTCCGGCGCTGCCCGACGCACCGTCCATACCGCTTGCAGGGTCGGACGACCAAAAACGACATCGACCACAAAGATTAAGATCAGTGCCGACGCGGCGGCCACAGTCAACTTGCCCAGACACTTCCTAGGAACCCGGCCCAGGCAGGAATAGCCGCGAGAAGTGAGTAGAGTCCTATGCCCAGCGCCAGTTTCACCGCGTCAGCGATGAGAGATTTAGCAACCTTCACTGGGCTACTTCAGAGCATCTGAGAGGCGGCCGGCGATTATCCTCTGTTGGTCGGCTGAATGAACTTCAACAACACCCTGGCGGTAGATC
>CAWJIR010000006.1:0-106172 GCA_963843015.1 uncultured Chloroflexia bacterium
TGCTGCCACCTGCTCGACTTCATCGTATTGCTAACCGGCCGCGACGGTGTCGGGCGTCAGCTCGAACGTGAGCCCGAACGGCAGGCCCAGGACGAACTCGAAGCTCGGACATGACCAGCTGGAGCGCGGCGAAGGTGCCCAGCCCGTCGCGGTCAGGAGCCAGAGGGCCCCGAATCCGAAGTAGCCCATCGCCGCGGCATCGCCACCCGACGGGAGCAGCGACGACACGGGACTTGGGCGGCCGGTCGTACGGGCGCAGTCGCTTCAGGTTGCCGGTCATCCGAGCGCGCGAACCCTCCTGACTGAGAAACCCGGGGCGGGCCGGTTCCGCACATTCGAGCCGCGCAGGCGACCCGGCCGCATTGTAGCGGGCACAATCAGGGAGTGACCGATGCCTCTTCCCCGCGCGACGTGGTCCGCCCGCTCCGGCGCGCGCGCCAGGTCCGGGAGTTCACCGACGAGCCGCTGACCGATGCGGAGCTGGACGCCATCACCGACGTCGCGCGCTGGACCGGGAGCAGCCGCAACACCCAGCCGTGGCGCTTCCTCGTCATCCGCGACCCAGACACGATCGCTCGCCTGGAGGCGGCCGGGCTGCCCCAGACCCGGGCGCTGAAGACAGCGACCGCGGTGATCGCGATCGTCCTGCCCGACGACGAAGATCGTCGGATCTCGCACGCCTACGACGACGGCCGCGCCGCCGAGCGGATGCTCATCGCGGCCGGCATGCTGGATCGGGCGGCCGGCATCGCCTGGGTCCGGCCCGACGTCCTGCCGGCCGTGCGCGAGATCCTGGACCTGCCCGAGGATCGCATGGTCCGGACCTTGATGGCCCTCGGCACGCCGTCGGCGGACGCACGAAAGCCGAAGTCGGCACCCGGCGAAGCCCGGCTCCCGCGGGACGCGGTCGTCTTCGAGGAGCGACTGCCCGGCGGCTGACCCGGCGGACGAGGTCGTAGACGGGCCGGCTACTTCGGCGGCAGGCTCTCGGCGAACGAGACGCCACGCTCGATCCAGGCCTCGAACTCGGCCTCGGTGGCGAAGCCCTCCGGCGCGACCACCAGCCAGCCGATCATCGGGCGGGTGTGCGACAGGTCGAAGATTCGGGCTCCGGGCAGCGACACCGTTGCCTCATGGGCATCCGGGCCGACCCGGACCATGAGCTCGTCACCGCTCACGCCCACGGCCATGTTGCCGCCGATCATGAACGCAATGCCGCCGAACATCTGCCGCTCGGCGAGCGCAGGGTGCTCTCCGAGCCGATCTCGGATCCGATCCGCCAGGGCATGGTCATAGGCCATCGGACAGACTCTACCCGGAAATGCGAAAGCCGCCCGGTCGGAGGCGGCTTTCGCGCTGGTAAGCGGATTGGTTGCGGGGGACAGATTCGAACTGCCGACCTTCGGGTTATGAGCCCGACGAGCTACCGCTGCTCCACCCCGCGATCTCCTAGGGTACCGGGCGGCCGCCCATCGGTCAATCGTCGGTCAGCGGGGACGACAGCGTCTTCACCACCGAGCGGAGCGACGAAGCAGGCCGATGATCGCCACCAGCATGCCGCGCAGCGCGAGCTTGGTGGCGTCGACCGCGGGCTCCCACTCGACCTCGTCGCCGCGGATGATCCACATCCCCACCGGTCGGGCGCTGACGCCGAAGCCACCTCCGCCGTTGTTGCGCCTCGTCGCTCCCGCCTCCCGCCGCCGCCCATCACCTCGGCAGCCGGGATGAGGGTCACCCCGTTGCGCTCGATCGGCTCGCCATAGACCCGCGACACGGTCAGCGTGTCCCGTGCGCCCTGCAGCATCTCGTCAACGTTCATCGGTCCATCTCCTCGCGTGGTCAGGTGGGCTGGTGTGCCCCAGGCTCCATCTCGGTCATCCCCCAGTGGATCCCGTCGCGGTCAAGGATGGCCAGATACGGGCTCGGGGTCAAATGCCTCGGGCCCGAGGACCCCGCTCCCGACCACGCCCCGCTGTCGAGCAGCTCCATGGCGACCACCGGGTTGAAGCCCGGTCTGCCAGCCCACGACCTGCACGCCGTAGCGCGACCAGGTCTCCTTCGCGTCGGCCCGCTGGTAGAGGAAGACCTCGCGCGGGCGCCCGTCCCGGCGGCCGATGACCCAGGTCCCGACGATGGCCCGCCCCACCATCTGGTCGCCGAGGGAGATCGGGTCGGGGGTGATGGCGGCCAGCACGTCGCGCGGAGCGACCTCGACGCCCTTGACGGTGACCTTGTCGGTCCGGTCCATGCCCAGGGCGTGGATCGTCTTCAGCTTGTCGATGAAGTCCGCGCCGAGCGCGTACTTGAACGTCACCCGGCGGACGTCGGGGAGCCAGCGCGGCACGAGCAGGACTTCCTCGTGCTCGACGTTCACGCACTCCATCGGTCCGATCCCCTCGGGGAATGGGAAGCCCTCTGGCGCGCTGAACGGCTCGGTCGTGATCCAGCCGCCGCTGTCCGCGTCCCACACGACCGGCGGGTTCAGGCACTCCTCGATCGTGGTCCAGATGCTGAACACCGGGGCAAAGGCGTAGCCGGGGATCTGCGAGGTCGCCGCCGTCGCGGACGTGGACCTCGTGCACCTCGTCGAAGAGGTGATCGTGGGCGTACCGGGCGAAGACGTCGGACAGGCCGGGGTCCATGCCCATCCCCAGCAGGGCGAGACGGCCCGATCGCTGCCAGTCCTCGTGGCGGGCGAACTGCTCGTCGCCGAGCTTGACGCCCGGGCGTTCGGAACGGATCGGTCGGGTGCGGCGCGGAGAGGCTGACCGCCATGTCCATGTAGTTGGTGCCCGCCTCGAGGGCGCCCTCGAACAGCGGCATCACGAACTGGGGATCCACCGCATTCATGACCAGGTCAGACCGATGGCGCCGCGCCAGCGCGGCGACGGCCGCCCGATCGCGGGCGTCGATGTGCTCGACCGGGAAGCGGTCGGCGTCGCCGAGCGATGCCTGGAGGGACTCGGCGCGGGCGGTGTCGTAGTCGGCCAGGACCATCGACTCGCACCACGGGTGGGTGGCCGCCAGCCGCGCGATCGACTCGCCGACCGTTCCCACCCCCACCAGCAGAATGCGCAACGCGGTCCTCCGCTCCGTGGATCCCCGCGGGCCGCCGATGGCGAACGCGCCGCCGGCGGCGGCGCGTTCGCAGTCTATCGGTGCCGGCCCGGCCTATTCGACCGTGAAGGCGGTCCGCATGCCCTCGGTGTAGTGCGCCTCGTTCTCGTCCGCGTCTGAAGACGTTGCAGATCAGGACGTAGCTCCCGGCTGCGAGGTCGACGGTGACCTCCTGGGTCTCGCCCACCGGGATGTCCTCGATCTCGTCGACGACCTCGATCCCCTCGCCGCTCTCGTCCACGGCGCCGTGCTCATCGGTCGGCAGGTCGCCGGGCTCGAGATCGGTCTGGATGATCACGAACTCGTGCACGTCGTCGGGGCCGTCATTCGTGACCGCGAACGTGATCGTCGCCGGCGGGCGCGGACGTCTCGGCGGGCACGACGGCCCATTCCTGGAGGGTCACCGCCACCGTCGTGCCACCCGCTCCGGCGCTCCGCCGGGGGCGGTGCTCCGCGCTCGAGCTCGCGCTCGGGCTGCATGCGGCGAGGATCAGCATGGCCGCGATGACCGCCGCGGCGGTCCATCGGTGAAATCGTCCGTTCATCGAGGTGCCCTCCTATGTTGTTTGGCCCTCAGTCTCCCGGATCGGGCTCGATCCGTCGAATCGAGCTGTCGCGTTCGTCGAGCAGGGCGGCGGCGCCGAGGAGCATGGACAGCCCGTTGAACCAGATCACCGGCAGGGCGGCCATGCACGCGATGGGGACCAGCCATGGGCGGTCGGTGCGGGCCGCCCACCACAGCAGGACGATGGCCAGCGGGAAGCGGATGACGAGCGGAACGGGAACCGAGGTCTGGTACGGCCCCGGGGGGCTTTCCCCGAGCACGATGGAGAGCCAGTCGCCCCACAGCGCCGGAGCGACCACGAACGACAGTCCCGCCCCGATCAGGGTGATGGTCATGGCCAGACCGAACTCCGGCCACCGACCTCGGAAGCCGTGCCACAGCGCACCGACGCCCGGCGTCACCTTCGTGAGCGCCAGGCCGGCCCACGCGACCGGGGCCGTCAGCGCCAGCACCGCCCCGAGGGCCAGGAAGAGGTTGATGTTTCCGGCCCAGATGTCGGCCCCGGCCAGGACGAGGAGCAGCGGCCACATGGACCGATAGCGGCGCGGGACGCGCCGCAGCATGGCGACGGCGGCCGCGGTCAGGAGGGCCGTCCATCCGAACAGGAAGATCGGCCACGGGAGCTGCCCGAAGGGCCCGAGGACCTGGAGGAACGGCGGCGGGTACAGGAACGAGCCGATCTCCCCACCGCGGCGCCGGCATATGGATCGGGGCTGCGCAACGCGTCGTAGTAGGCGCGACTGTCCCAGGCGAGGTAATCGACGGTCAGATTTGACGCGACGGCGGCCATCGTGACTGCCGAAGCGGTGATCAGGACGACCGCGATCGGGAGGAGGCGCAGCCCAAAACGGACCGGAGCGCCCTCGGCCGCCAGCCACCGATCGCGGTATGCCGCGACGGTCTCCTCCATCGGACCACCGATCCTAACCAAGGCGGCCCCAAAGCGGAAGGGGGTTGGAGGCCTCTGGCAGACTAGCCCTCGTGCGGGAGCGGCTGAACTGGATCGACTGGCTGAAGGTGCTGGTGGTGGTCGGCGCGTTCGTGTTCCACGCCGCGCAGCCGTTCGTCTACACCGAGTGGCTCATCAACGACACGGACAAGAGCCTGCCCCTGAGCGTGGCGTCCGGATTCGGCTACCTGTTCGGCATGCCGCTCATGTTCTTCCTGGCCGGAGCGGCAACCTGGCTTGCCGTCAGCGGCGTGGCATCGGCGGCCATACCGGCCTCCGGCTGCGCCGGCTGCTCATCCCACTGCTGCTCGGGCTCGTCATCCTCGGCCCGCCCCAGGCCTGGGTCGCGTATGTGGCGGCCGGCGGCGACGCCGGGCCGATCGAGTTCCTGGGCACCTACGTCGCCACCCTGAACCCCACCCTCAGCCCCCGCTGGTTCGGCGACGTGGGCGCACCACCTGTGGTTCCTCGGCTTCCTGTTCCTCTACGTCGTGATCACGCTGCCGATCCTGTCCTGGCTCCGAGCCCGGCGAGCAGCCGGATCCGACCTCGTCATCGGTCGGATCGCGGAGGGTCGGGCGGGACTGTTCTGGCTGGCGCTCCCGATCGTTGCCGTGCAGCTCGTGCTCCGCCCGCTGTTCCCCGAATACCGCGACTGGGCCGACTTTGCCCTGTGGCTCGGCTATTTCGTGATCGGGATCGGGGCCATGGCCGATACCCGGGTCATGCCGGCCATCCTTCGCCGCCGCCGGCTGACCCTGTGGCTCGCCCCGGTGGTCGTCATCGCCTACCTGCCGGTGATCCTGTTCGGCTCGCCGATCGACATCGAGCACGCGCCGGGCTTCACCGTCGGCGGCCTCGCCTACGTCGCGTGGCGGACGGCCCTGGGCTGGGTCATGACCCTGGTCTGGGTGGGCCTGGCGGCCACCTACTTCACGGCGCGGCCCCGGTTCCTCGGGCTGGGCCAGCGCCATGGTTCTGCCGTTCTACGTGATCCACCACCCGGTCACGGTCGTGGTCGCGGCGATGGTCATCACCCTCCCGCTCGGGCTGTACGCGAAATTCGGCCTCGTGCTCCTCGTGGCGGGCACCGCAACGGTCGCCCTGTGCGTTGCCCTCGACCTGGCAACGTCCGCGCTCGGCGCGCGCCTTGGTCGGCCGAGCGCGGTCGTCCCGGTGCCAGCGGGTGAGCCGGCGGCCGAGGTGCGGCCATGACCATCGTGCGCGGCGAGGCGCTCGCCATCGCCCCGGATCAGCTTCCCCGCAGCGTGGTCGAGCTCGTGCACCGCAGTGTCGAACGAGATCCCGGCAAGGAGGCCCTCCGCTGGAAGACGCCGAAGCGGATGGTCGAGCTGGACGTACGCCGAGATGTGGGACCGGGTCGCCGCCTTGTCGATCGGCTTGCGGGCCGCGGGCCTGCGGTCCGGCGACCGGGTCATCATCCTGAGCCGCTCGCGCCCCGAGTGGCTGGTCGCCGACCTCGCCTGCCTGGCGCTCGGCGCGGTGACCTGCCCGCTGTACCCCGGCGACCCGCCGGCTCGGATGGCGGGCATCGTCCACGCCGTGCGATGCGCGCTTCTTCCTCGTCGAGGATGCCCGGCTCCTCGACCGGCTCAGGTCAGGCATGGGCGCGGACGCATTGGCCGGGCCGGTGGTCCTGTTCGACACCGATGCCGGTGCCGGGCCACGCGAGCCTCGCCTCGCTGACCGACAGCGACGCAATCGAACGCGGCGCCGCCGGAACGGTGGCGCGGACCGACTGGGACCGCGCCTGGCGAAGCATTGCTCCGAACCAGGTGGCGACCATCGCCCACACCATCGGCACTGACGGCGTCCCCTTGCCGGTGGTCGTCGCCCACGGCAACCTCGTGCATTCGTTCCACGCCATCGTCCAGGCCATCCCGATCACGAGTGCTGACCTCGTCCTCTCGGTGCTCCCCATGAGCCACATGTTCGAGCGCGCCGGCGGCACCCTGGCTCTCCTTGGAGTGGGAGGGACGGTGGCCTTCGCCGAGCGCCAGATCGAGCGCTGGGCGGCGGACATGGCCGAGGTCCGGCCGACGCTGATGGCCTCGATTCCTCTCTTCTTCGAGCGCATCGAGCGACGGGTCACTGCCGACCTGGCCCGGGGACCGGCCTATCGGCGGGCACTGTTCGGCTGGGCAGACCGACTGGGCCGCCAGCAGTACGCAAACCACCTCGCTGGCACGGCAGATGGGCGCTCGCTCCGGCTCCAGCGCTGGGTGGCGAACCGAACCGTGGCCGCGCCCCTGCGCCGGGCGATGGGCGGTCGGCTCCGGTACCTGCTGTCCGGCGGCGCGGCTCTCCCCGAGTCCACCGGGCTGTTCTACGAGGCGATCGGGATCCCCATCCTGGAGGGCTACGGCCTCACCGAGACGGCGCCGATCCTCACCGCCAACCGGCCGGAGTCATACCGATACGGGTCGGTCGGCCAGCCGGTGGCCGGCACCGAGGTGCGGATTGACCCCGCCACCGGCGAGATCCAGGCCCGCGGGCCGCAGATCATGCTCGGCTACCTCGACCGGCCTTCGGCCACCGCCCGGGCGATCGATCCCGATGGCTGGCTGAACACCGGCGACATCGGGGAGTTCGACTCGGCGGGCCGGCTCCACATCACCGGCCGACTGAAGAATCTCCTCGTCCTGGCCACGGGCAAGAACGTCGCGCCAGCCCCCATCGAACGGGCCGTGGAGACCTCTCCCTACGTCCGCCAGGCCGTGCTCCTGGGCGACGGGCGGGACGCCACCGGAATGCTCGTCGTACCCGACCTCGATGCCGTCCGGGCCGCCACTGGTGTCGATCGCGGGGAGGCCGCTGCCATCCCGGAGATGCTCGCTGATCCGGCGGTGGCCGCGCTGCTGCGGCAGGAGGTGGAGCGGCTGACGGCCCAGTTCGCCTCCTACGAGCGACCCCGCCGCTCGGTGCTGCTGCCGCGTCCCCTGTCCGTCGACCGGGGCGAGGTCGACCTCGACGGGCGGCCGGTGCGGGCCGTCGTGATCGCGCAGTTCGCGGGTGAAGTGGCCGAGCTCTTCGAGCGCCCCGCGCGCGAGACCCGCGGGGCTCCTTCCGGCGGGGCGCCGTCGCGGGATGCGGCCGATCGGCGGCCGGAGCCGACGGTCAGTGCCCCGGGCTGACGACTGCCGCGTACGATGACGCGGGCCGTTAGCTCAGCGGCAGAGCAGGGGACTTTTAATCCTCGTGTCGTGGGTTCGAATCCCACACGGCCCTCTCTCTGACAGCCCCGACGCCCACGGGCCGGCGCGCGTCACGGGATGCGAGCGAACCAAACGAGCGAGCCGATTGCGGCAAGGGCTGCCGTAACGAGCGCCGCAAGGGCGAGGCCGTCGGTGATCTCGCGCGGCTCCGTCCGCGTGCCCACGCCCTCGCCAATGTCCTCGAACACGGAGACGATCTCCTCCGCCGAGTCAGCCTCGAACACCTGCCCACCCGTGGTCTGGGCGATGTCGCGCAACGCCTCGCGGTCGACCGGGACGGGGACCGGCACGAAGTTCACCACCACCGAACCGTGGTCGGTGCCGAAGGCGACGGTGCTGACCTTGACCCCACGGCGCTGCGCCTCACGGGCGGCGTCCTCCTCTGGTCGCCCCACCGTCGTGTCCCCGTCCGACATCAGCACGATCGACCCACCGGCGGCCTGGCCGTCGGCAGGCCGGTCCGCCTCCAGCACGTCCGACTCGAGCAGGTCCAGCGACGTGTAGATGGCTTCGCCGATCGCCGTTCCCTGGCCCAGCGAAAGCCGATCGATCGCGCGGTCGAGGACCGTCTTCGACGTCGTCGGCGGGATGACGACCCGGGCTGTCTCGTCGAAGGCGACCAGGCCCACCCGCACGCCCGCGGGGATGACCTGGATGAATCGATGGGCTGCCTCCTGAGCCGCCACGATGCGGCTGGGGGTGACATCCGTCGCCTCCATCGAGATCGAGGTGTCGAAGGCGAGAACGAGCGTCGGCTCGTTCGCGACCTCGGTCGCCAGAGCGGGGCGGGCAGCCGCGATGACGAGCAGGGCCGTTGCCGCCAGGTAGACGGCGGCGACGATGTGGCGCCGAAGGCCCGGGCGTCGCGGGGCCACCGTGTCGATCAGGTCCGGATCGGTGAAACGGACCACGTAGGCGTGGCGCCGGCGCTGCCTGACGAGGTACAGCATGGCCAGCGACAGCGGCACGCAGGAGGAGCGCGAACCGCTCGGGGGCAAGGAACGTGAGATCTGGCGCGAACGGGATCATCGGGCAGCACCGGTGGTGGGATGGGACGCCGCGTGCCGACCCAGCGCTCGGGCGCGACGGTGTTGGTACAGGCAGGCCGCGAGCGGACCGGTCCACTCTGGGTCCGTCCGGAGGCGCAGGTGCGTGGCGCCGGCTCGCCGGATCGCAGACGACCTCGCGGCGCGTCGACGATCGGCGACCTCGGCCAGGCGGACGCGGAAGCGCTCGTCGCTCGTGTCGATCGTCCGCTGGCGGCCGGTCTCGGGATCCTCGATCACCAGCAGGCCGACATCGGGCAGTCGGAGCTCGCGCGGGTCGACGACCTCGACGGCGATGATCTCGCTTCGACGTCCGAGCCGCGCCAGCGCCGGGCTCCAGGTGTCGATCGGAGCGATGAAGTCCGAGACCACGATCGCGAGTCCACGTCGTCGCAGGACGTGCCGGAGGCCGTCGATGGCGCGACCGAGATCGACCTGTCCTCCGAGCGGTGACCGTGCGACGCTGCCCATGAGGCCCGTCAGATGCCGTCGACCGCCGCGGATCGGCACGATCCGAGGCCCGTCGGCGGTGGCCACGACCGCGCCGATCCGGTCGCCGCCGAGGACGGCCAGCCCGGCCACGGCCGATGCGACGTTCACGGCCAGATCGGCCTTCCGCCAGCCGACCGTCCCGAAGTCGAGGCTGCCGGAGCGGTCGACCAGGACGGCGACGTCGAGGTCGCGCTCCTGGATCGCGTCGCGGACATGCGGTTCGCCGGTCCGGGCGAGGATCGACCAATCCATCCGGCGGACGTCGTCGCCCGGCTCGTACGGTCGTGCCTCTCCGGGCTCGACGCCGTGGCCGAGCACCAGCGAGGCATGACGGCCGTCTCGGCGGCCGAAGACCTTGTGGCTCACCGCGAGCTCGATGCGGCGGAGCCGTGCCGGCAGGTCGAGGCCGGCACCCGGTGCGGAGGTCACCTCGCGGCCGGTTGATCGCCCGGCAGGACCAGCGGTGGCGTCCCGGCGGGCGCGTACGGGCGGCGCGGCTGACGGCCGGTAGCCTGCGGCGGCATCGGGGGCGGTGACGGACCGGTGCCGATGGGTAGACGTGGCGGCCACGCGTCTCGCCGGGAGCCGGGACCGTGGTGAGCAGCTCGACGAGGACGTCGTCGATCGTGAACCCCTCGGCCAGGGCCCGGTAGGACAGCGCGAGGCGCGCGTTGAGGATGTCGTACGCGACGTCGTAGACGTCCTGCGGCACGGCACGCTCGCGTCCGCGCAGGAGCGCCATGGCGCGGGCGCTCCGGACCAGCCCCAGCGATGCTCGCGGGCTCGCGCCGTACTCGAGGAGACCCACCAGCTTCGGCAGCCCGTGCGCCGCGGGGTCGCGGGTCGCGAGCACCAGGCGGATCGCGTAGTCGATCGTTGCCTCGTCGATCGCGACGCGCCGGGCCGCGACCTGAAGGCCGACCACGTCGGCAGGATCGAGCAGGCGGGCCGCCTGGGGTGGCTGGTCGGCCATGCGGGCGACGATCGCGCGTTCCTCGGTCGGGGTCGGGTAGTCGACCGGGACCCGCATCAGGAACCGGTCGCGCTGCGCCTCGGCGAGCGGGTAGACGCCCTCGGACTCGACGGGGTTCTGGGTGGCAACGACCAGGAACGGCTGCGGCATCGCGAAGGTGCGACCGCCGACCGTGACCTGCCGCTCCGCCATCGCCTCGAGCAGCGCCGACTGGACGCGCGCGGGGGCGCGGTTGATCTCGTCGACCAGGACCATGTTGGCCAGGATCGGCCCGGGCTCGACGTCGAACGCCTCCGACGAGGGCCGGAAGATCCGGGTCCCGACGATGTCGGACGGGATCAGGTCCGGTGTGAACTGGATGCGATTGAAGGAGCCACCGAGGATCCGCGCCAGCGTCGCCAGCAGCAGCGTCTTGCCGAGGCCGGGCGCGCCCTCGAGAAGGACGTGCCCGTCTGCCAGCACGGCGACGAGGAGCCGATCGACGACCCGGTCCTGGCCGACGATGACCTGGCCCAGCTCGTGGCGGACCTGGGCGAGGCGGGTGGTGGAGAGGTCGATGCTCACGGTCATGCTCCCCTGGCCGTCGGTGCCGCCATCGGGGGCGAATGGATCGGGCATCCCGTCCGGGCTCAGCCCCTGGAACAGCTCGTCCATGAGCTGCTGCATCAGGCGGTCGATCGCGTCGGCGCCCAGGTCATCCGGACCGTCCGGCGCGGGTCGCGCCGGTCCGGCGCGGATCCGGTGCCGGCTGAGGAGCCAGGGCCTCGGGGTCGAGCTCGCCAGGAGCTCGTCGAGCAGCTGGCGGAGCAGCTGGTCGGCCATCTCCGAACCGCCGGAGGGCCGTCTGGCGCTGCGATCCGTCGGGCCCGAGCCCGAACAGGTCGCCCAGACCGTCCAGCCCGTCAGGACCGAGGAACTGGTCGAAGAGCCCACCGAGCGGGTCCATGCTGTCGGCGGGGTTGTTGTCCTCGGGCTTCCACGTGCCGTCCTTGACCTTGTCCAGGATCTGGGCGGCCTGGTCGACCGGCACCGCGAAGCCGATGCCGTCGCTGCCGCCCGAGGCGCTCGCGATGGCGGTGTTGATGCCGATCGCCCGACCCTCCCGGTCGATCAGCGGACCGCCGGAGTTGCCGGAGTTGATCGCGGCATCGGTCTGGATCAGGTCGTGCAGCTCGCCCATCGGCGTCGGGACCGTGCGGCCGAGCGCGCTCACGATGCCGGTGGTGACCGTCTGGCTCAGGCCGAACGGGCTGCCGATGGCGATCGTCATCTCGCCCACCTGCACATCGGCGAGGGCGCCGAGGGGAGAGGCTGCAGATCGGCCGCGGCGCTCTCATCGGCCCGGATGACGGCGGTGTCGATGGACTTGTCGACCGCGACCACGGTGCCGGAGATGCTCGTCCCGTCGTGGAGCGTGAGCGTGACCGTCTCCGATCGCGCCGACGACGTGCGAAGCGGTGAGGATGAGGCCCCCGTCGGCCGCCACGAAGCCGGAGCCCATGGCGCCGCCGGCCTCGATCTGCACGACGGATGGCAGGAGCCTCGCGGCCATGTCCGCGAGCGGCTCGTCGCTCGGCGGGGGCGGCCGCGGCCGCCTTGTCCGGCCCGCCTGGGCCACCGGCCGCTGCGAGCGGCCAGCAGCGCCCCGAGATGGTCGCCGGTGGCGAGCAACCCGGTGCCGACGAGGAGCGATGGCGCCGACCAGGACGGCCGTGCCGACGATGAGCCGGCGTCTGGGCCGCCTCGGGGCTCGGGCCGGCGATGGGCATCGGGGAGTGCAGCCGGCACCGGCCGCCGCGGTCGCGAACGGTGGGGTGGCGGGCCAGACGAGGGGTGGTGTCGGCGGCAGGTCGCGCCAGCTCTTGTGCTGACGATCGTCGCCGGCGAAGGGGTCGTCCACGGGAGCGGGCCTCCGGATCGCGTACGGTCGGATGCAGGTCGGACCGATGCCGGTCCGGCCAGTGATCCGGAGGCTAGGAAATGGCCGATAACGTGGGCATTCGGACGGTATAAGCGCGACCTAAAGATCCAGGTCAGGAGGCCGCGTCCACCGTCCAGAGCGGGTCGGCCATCGCCCGGAGCTCGGCCACCGGGACCGCATTCGCATCCGCCGTTCGGTCCGGCAGCCACACGACGAAGCTCGCGCCGTGCCCGGGGACCGAGGCCACGCTGACCGTGCCGCCATGTGCCTCGGCGATCTGGCGAACGAGGGCCAGCCCCAGGCCCTGCCCGTCGCCCTCCGCCGTCGGAGCCCCGTCGCGCCAGGCGCGGCGGAAGACGAGGGCCTGGTCGTCGGGTGCGATACCGCGTCCGACATCGCGGACCCCGATCCACAGCCATCCGCCGGCACGTCCGGCGCGGCAGTGGACCACCGAGCCGGAGGGCGCCACCCGGAGCGCGTTCGAGACGAGGTTCGCCTGGGCGCGCTTCAGCGCGGACCGGTCCCCGTCGACGACCAGGCCGGACGGAGCGAGCCGGGACAGCCGGACGCCGCGGGTCGAGGCCTCGGCGTCGTACTCCTGGGCGACCTCGGCCACCACCTCGGCCAGGTCGACGGACGTGCGTCGCTCGGGCTGGACACTCGTCCGGGCGAGCGCCATGAGCTCGTCGACCGTGGTCGACATCCGGTCGGCCGTCCGACGAGCCACCTCGGCCGCGCTGGCGCATCCCCTCGGCGTCCTCGGGCTCCGAGAGCGCGACATCGAGGGTCGTCCGGATGACCGCCAGTGGGTTCCGCAGCTCGTGCGAGGCGTCCTCGACGAAGCGGCGCTGGGTCCGCACACCCCGGTCGAGCCGGTCGAGCATCGCGTCGAACGTGTCGGCGAGATCGCGCATCTCGTCGGGTGGACCGCCGAGACGGATCCGCCGCGAGAGATCGGTCGCCTCGATCTCCCGCGCGACGGCGGCCATCGTGCCCACGGGCCGCACGACGCGGCCAGCGACCGCCCAACCGATGGCGAGGCCGACCGGCACCAGCGCGAGGAGCGCCACGAGCGAAAGATCGCGAACCTCTGGAGCGTCTGCTCCCGGACGGCCTGTTCCACGTGCAGGAGTGCATCGGTCGCCCCGGTGTCGCCGCTCCCTCGAGCTCGGCGAGGCTCATGCCGAGGATCCGCAGCAGCTCCTCCTCGAGCGTCGTCGGCTGCTCCTCCGGGATCGTCGCGGCCACCGTATCAAGGGCCAGGTTCATGCCCAGCACGAGCACGCCTGCCGTCACGAGCAGGGCTGCGGTCACCAGCATCGCGAGCCGGAAGCGGACCGATCGAACCGACGCGGCGAAGCGCTGGAGCTGGCGACCGACTCAATCGACGCCCTCCGCGAGGCGATATCCCACCCCGACGACCGTCTCGATGGGCTGCCCGGAGCCCGCCTCGGCGAGCTTGCGGCGAAGGTTGCTGACCGTGACGCGGACCGTGTTCGTGAACGGGTCGGCGCGATCGTCCCACACGTGCTCGAGCAGGCGCTCCGGTGTCAGGACCTCGCTCGGATGGAGCATGAAGTATCGGAGGAGCGCGAACTCCTTGGGCGTCAGGTCGAGACGCTGCTCGTTGCGATGAGCCTCGTGCCGCGCAGCGTCCAGCCCGAGGCTTCCCAGCCGGATCGTCGCCCCCCCGTTGATCGTCGGGCGGCGGGCGAGGGCCCGAACCCGTGCCGCGAGCTCCGCGAAGCTGAACGGCTTGACCAGGTAGTCGTCGGCCCCGTCGTCCAGACCGCCCACTCGATCGTCGAGACCGTCCCGGGCGGTCAGCATCAGGACGCGAGGTGGCGTGGCGCCGGGGGCAGCAACTCGCCCGCCCGAAGCATGCGGCAGACCTCCCGACCGTCAGCGTCGGGCAGCCCGAGGTCGAGGCACACCACGTCGTACGGGGCGTCCTCGAGGCGCTCGCGCGCCTCGGCGGCATTCCCGGCGATGTCGACCGCATAGCCTTCGCGGCGCAACCCAATGGCAAGAGCAGTGGCGAGGTCGAGCTCGTCCTCGACGATGAGCAGTCGCATGGCGCGCCGCAGGATAGCGTGGCCTCGCGAAGTCGTCAGGAATCGGCCCGACGAGTCGTGCGCCACGTTGCGGGCTTCCGGGACTGACAGCCGTATCCTTCTCTCCGGGGCGCCGTGAGCAGTCCCTATGCCACGTACCACGCCAGCACGTCCCTTGGTCCCTCCGGGCGGGGTACATCAACCCACACGGCCCTCCACGCACCGGAGCCGACGACCAGACCGGAGCCGAACCGATGGCCAAGAAGAAGGAACCTGCCGCCGGCGGGCGGGACGCGAGTGGGCAGGACGCGAGCGGGGCGGACCTCCCGATCGGCACGCCGTACACCCTGTACTTCCCGCGCCGGGGCGGATACGTGGCGGCCGACATCGAGTACGCCGCGCCGCTGCCTCGCATCGGGGACACGATCGAGTACATCGACGCGCAGGCCATCAGCCACCGCTACCGGGTGACCGATGTCGTCCACACTTTCCAGAACAGCCCGAACGCCAGCCAGCCGGAGGTGATCCGCCTCCTCCGGGCGGGCATCCCGGCCGTCTACCTCGCGCGCGACCGCCGCAAGCCGCCCAAGACCGGCTGAGCCCGCCGTCGACATAGCTCGAGGGCCGCCCTTCCGGGCGGCCCTCGCATCGGTTTCGGTAGAGGTTGCGCTTAGCTGCCGAGGAGGTACATCAGCAGCAGCTGGCCCAATTCTCGGTGGTACCGGTACGAGGCGCCGCCCGGCGGAATCACCGGTCCTGGTGGCACCGGTCCGCCGTCCCAGGTGTAGTAGGTGGGGTTACGAACTGGTCGATGGATCCAGTGACATCCTGGTTGGCGTCCTGATGCGCCTGGACATCCAGTGCCCACCAGCCCTCACCCAACCAGCCGACATGTCGATGATCCCGCTGTTCTCGCCCGGATCAGTGATGGCCGTGTTCGCGGCACGCGTCCACGATCGCGACCGCGGTCCACGTGCTGGCTCCGAACGAGTACCGCCAGAGCCTTGAGTTCGGGTTGTCCTCCTGGACCATGATGGAGTTGTTGCCGACCTCGATGTTGTCGGGTCGGGTGAAGTTGCTCGACGTCAGTCTGTTGCCGTCGGCGAAGATCGTCAACGAGTCGACAAGCTTCGGGTCGCCGCGTTCAGAACCATCTTGAAGATGCGGCCGCGCTGCGCGGCCTGTCCGGGGAACGGTTGACGCCCGGTAGGTGGCGGCCCGCATCCGCCCGGTGTCGGGGTTTGGTGCGACGGTTGTTCCGGTGTCCGCAAAGTAGACAACCCGCGGATTGTCTTGATCGTAGGCAATGTCCTCGACGCGGATGAACTGGAAGATGTTGTTCTCGTTCGACCAGTTCTCGAGCGCCGTCTGCGGGGGTACGCCGGTCGTGCCTTCGGCGATGTTGTCGGGGACCTTGATGAATCGACCGCTGAAGGTTTCTCCGGCCGGCGAGATCGAGGTAGTCGTTGGCACCGTTGAACGGATCGTTCTGCTTGACGTGCGACCCATCCGTCTCGATTGACCTGGAATGCGTACAGGTGACCCTTGTCCCTCAGGACGTCTGCGGCGTCCTCGGCCAGGTACATGTACAGCTGCGAACCGGGCGCGCGTGAAGGTGTCGTCCCCGGACAGGAAGGCGAGCTGGTCCTGCCAGCCGCCTGGGACAGGACCTGGTTCTCGTGGTTGTGACGGCCCATGCCCGCGAATCGGCATGTACTCACCGGTGACCGTGTCCAGGGCTACCGTGTAACCAGCCTGCCGGTTGGGAGCAAATGACGGGATCGGCCCCGTATGTCGCGCCGTTCGGAACCGGCAGAACGTCGTTGGACTCTTCGTTCGTGAACAAGACGTGGGTGCGGGAATCCGTGAGCCGATCACGATGAACGACGAGCAGAACCGAATGAAGCCCAGCACTGCCCGGCAGCACGACTTCGGTCTCGAGGATGGACTTGCGTCGCGAGGTCCAGCCGGACGCGGGTCACCGAAGAGTCGTGCGGACACAGGCCCGGTGCCATCGGCAAACACGGCCGTCGACGGTGGCGTCGTGGCCAGCCCGAACGGAACGTGTGACTGCTCGTGGTTGACATAGAGGTCGACGTAGGTGGGCGTCGCGCCAGGGCCGGGAACGACACCAAGGCCGTCCGGGAGTACCCTCGAAACGGTCACCCAACGGCGATCTCACCGGAGTTGATGAGTGGCGTGGACGTCGGCGCCGCTCCCGCCGAGCGCAATCGCATACGATGACATCGGCGGTCGCTGATAGCCACCGCTGCCGCCGAGCGAGTCGCCGGAAGAGCCAAGAGTCAGGACGAGGGCAGCCAGGATCGCTCGCGGGAGCGTCGGGGCCGCCCGGTTACTGGAGTCATGGGGCACGCCTCCTAGTCACATCGGTGGGCGGGTATTCCAGACCCCCAGCGGGTGGGGCGCCTATTGTGCCCCATTTCGGCGTGGTCGCCGGCCGACCATCCGGCAACCGAGGGCGCCATCGGGATGATTGTGTTGACCCGGCGCACCGTCGGATCGGGTACTGTGCCGGCGGCCGAATCCCGCGTCGCCACATCTGAGGTCGGTTGCCGTGCGCCTGCGCTTGATCCCCCGCGAGAACAAGTTCTTCGACCTGTTCGTCCAGGACGCCGCGAATATGGTCGCTGCGTCCCGCGTCCTCGAGCAGATGTTCGCCCACTTTGATGAGCGCGAGCGCCTGGCCTCGCAGCTCCGCGACCTGGAGCACGTCGGGGACGCGCTCAGTCACGACATCGGTCAACAGCTGGAGCAGACCTTCGTCACGCCCTTTGATCGGGAGGACATTCACGCTCTGATCAGCCGGCTGGACGACGTGGTCGACCTGATCGAGGAAGTCGCCGATACGTTCATCCTCTACGGGGTGGATGCGCCGACGCCGGTCGCCATCCAGCAATGCGAGATCATCGTCCAACAGTGCGAACAGCTCGCCGAGGCGCTTGCCAACCTCCGCACCTTCAAGGGCCTCGATCGGTTCTGGATCGAGATCCATCGGCTGGAAAACGAGGGGGACCGGATTGTGCGGCGCGGGATTGCGGGACTGTTCGAGAACGGGGGCGATGCGGTGAACCTCATCAAATGGAAGGACATCTACTCGCTGCTCGAGGAAACGATCGACGCCTGTGAGGACGCGGCCAACGTGATCGAGCGCATCGTCGTCAAGCACGCCTGAGCGGGCCCGACCAGCTTCCATATGCCCGAGTGGTTAACGCTGCCGCTGGTAGTCGTCGTCGGTCTCGCCCTCGCCTTCGACTACATCAACGGCTTCCACGACACCGCGAATGCCATCGCGACGAGTATCTCGACCCGCGCCCTGCGGCCAAGCCATGCCATCGCCCTGTCGGCAGCGGCGAACTTCGCCGGTGCCCTGACCGGCACCGCGGTGGCCACGACCATCGCTTCTGGTCTCGTCGACGAGGACCTCATGACCCTCGGCGTCGTCGCGGCCGCGCTGGTCGGAGCCATCGTCTGGAACCTGATCACCTGGCGGCTGGGCATCCCCTCGTCGAGCAGCCACGCGCTGATCGGCGGTCTCCTCGGAGCGTCCCTGGCCCACGCTGGCGTTGGCGTCGTGGAACGTGGAGGGCATCGTGACCAAGGTGCTGATCCCGCTCGTCACCTCGCCGGTGATCGGATTCCTCCTGGGGGGAGCGGCCATGGTGCTTCTCTTGAACGTCTTCCGCCGCGCGCATCCGAAGCGCATCAACCAGCAATTCCGGCGGGCTCAGATCGGGAGCGCCACCTTCATGGCCTTCAGCCACGGGTCGAACGATGCCCAGAAGACGATGGGCATCATCACGCTCGCTCTGCTCACGGTTGGCGCCATTGACGAGTTCCACGTCCCCCTGTGGGTCATCCTGGCCTCGGCCACCGCCATCTCGCTGGGGACCGCGGCCGGGGGCTGGCGGATCATCAAGACGATGGGCACCAAGGTCGTCAAGCTCGACCCGGTCCACGGGTTCGCGGCGGAGACCACGGCCGCCATCGTGATCCTCGGCGCATCTCGGCTCGGCATCCCCGTGTCCACGACCCACGTGATCTCCAGCGCGATCATGGGTGTCGGGGCAGTGACGCGATTCAAGGCCGTCCGCTGGATCGTGGCCCGATCGATCGCCATCGCGTGGGTGCTGACCATCCCGGCCTCCGGGATCGTGGCCGCCGGGACGTACTGGGTCGTGAACCTGTTCTTGGGCTGAAGCTCAGGCGACGAACAGCGCGAGGCGGATGCCCACCACGATGAGCAACACGCCGAACCCCCGCTGCACCAGCTCAGCCGGCAGCCCGAGGCCGATTCGCGCGCCGACGTAGACCCCCACCAGGAGCCCGAGGGCGAGGACGACGGCAAGGCGGACATCGACTTCGCCAGCGCGAGCGTACTCGAGGACGCCGAGGATCCCGACCGGCAGGAGCAGGGCCGCGAGCGACGTTCCAACCGCCTGCCGGACCGTCAGGCCCATGAGCAGGATCAACGACGGCACGATGACGATGCCGCCGCCGATGCCGAAGACGCCAGACAGGACGCCACTTCCGAGTCCGATGAGTCCGCCCACCACCATCTGCACCGATCTGCCCTCCATGCGATGTCGACCGGGCCATGGTAGGGACCGCGCCGGTTGACACTGCCCTTGACCTCGCGCTGACGGACGCTTGAGGAGGGCCTCGGACGATGGGCCGGCAAAAGGCCCATCTCCGAAGGAGTCGTCGTCGTGAAATCGACCCTGCGCCCGGTCGCCCTTCTCGCCATCGGCCTGTTGGTCGTCACCGCCTGCCAACCCTCGGCCAGCGGGTCGCCGGCCGATAGCGGATGCCGCCAGCGCCGGCGCAGCAGCGGTGAGCTGACCGGTGAGGTCCAGGTCTCCGGCTCTTCCACCGTCCTGCCGATCAGCAACCTCGTCTTCGAAGCGTTCGCTGGGATGCACAGCGGGGTGACCGGGTTCGTCGACGGCCCGGGCACCGGCGACGGCTTCGCCCTGTTCTGCAACGACGAGATTGACATCGCTGATGCGTCGAGACCCATCAGCGAAGAGGAGGTGGGCAGCTGCGAGGAAGCCGGCGTCGAGTACGTCGAGCTGAAGATCGCGATCGATGGCATCGCGGTCATCACATCGGCCCACAACTCGGCTGTCGAGTGCCTGAGCTTCCTCGACCTGTACGCCCTGATCGGCCCGGAGTCGCAGGGCTTCGCGAACTGGTCCGATGCGAACGACCTGGCCGCAGAGCTGACCGACGAATTCGGGGCCGACTTCGGCGAGTCCCATGCGCCGTATCCCGACGAGGCCTTGACGATCACCGCGCCGGGCGACGAGTCGGGAACGTTCGACAGCTTCGTCGACCTGGCGCTGGGCGACATCGCTGAAGCTCGCGGGCAGGACGTGACGACACGTCCGGACTACCAGCCGTCGCCCGATGACAACGTGATCATCGAGGGCGTCGCAGGAAGCGCGGACGCGCCATCCACGCTCGGATGGGTTGGCTTCGCCTACGCCGACGAGAACACCGATCGAGTCAGCCTGCTCTCCGTCGATGGCGGCGACGGGTGCACGGCGGCCGACGAGGAGACGATCTCCGCGGCCGAATATCCGATCTCGCGGTTCCTGTACATCTACCCGAACGTCGCACATGCCGATGCCAACCCGACGGTGCAGGCCTTCGTCGACTACTACCTCTCCGATGACGGACTGGCGTCCGTCTCGGCGGCGGGGTACGTCCCGCTCCACGAGGACGACCTGGCGGCCAGCCGCGAGGCGTGGGACGGCCGCTGACCGCGATCCAACCTCCCTCCCCTCTCCTTCGTCCATCGCCGGTGGCGCTCCGGGTCGAGGATCTGCGGATCGCACGGCGGCGGCGCGTTCGCGAGGCCATCGTTCGCGTCGCGATCACCGATCTCAGCGACGGCGTCGATCGTGGTCAGCGCGCTCATCGTGCTGTCGCTCATCGGCAACGCCATCGCGTTTGTCCGCGACGTGAATCCAGCTCAGCTGGTGGCGGATGGATGGTTCCCGCGGCGCGACCAGTTCTCGATCCCGACGATCGTGGCGGGGACCCTGGTCATCAGCGCCGTCGCCATGCTCATCGCCACGCCGCTCGGCATCGGCGCGGCTATCTACCTTTCGGAGTACGCATCGGGCCGGGTCCGGAAGGTCCTCAAGCCCATCCTCGAGGTCCTCGCCGCGGTTCCGTCGGTGGTCCTCGGCTTCTTCGCCATCACGGTGATCAGCCCGGGCGTGGTGAACACGATTCACCCCGGGGTCCAGGTCTTCAACATGGCGGCGGCCGGCATCGCGGTCGGCATCCTGATCACCCCGCTCATCGCCTCGGTGGCCGAGGACGCGCTGCACGCGGTTCCCGACGCTCTGCGCGAGGCGTCCTACGGGCTCGGCGCACGGCGCCTGGCCACCAGCATGCGGGTCGTCGTCCCGGCCGCCATCTCGGGGATCGTCGCAGCCCTCATCCTCGGGGTCTCTCGCGCCATCGGCGAGACGATGATCGTCGCGATTGCGGCTGGAGCGACCGGCGGCTCACTGTTCACGATCAACCCCTTCGACGCCGGGATCACGATGACGGCAGCCATGACCGCCCTGGCCACGGGGTCCGATCAGGTCCAGGGCGCCGACCTGGCCTTCCCGAGCCTGTTCTTCGTCGGCCTCCTGCTGTTCGTGTTCACCCTCGGCTTGAACCTGCTGAGCGAGGCGTTCGTCCGCCGGGTTCGGCAGCGGTACTGATGACCGCGACTGCGTCGACGTCCCGATCGAGCGCCGCCACGGCCGCGGTCGAAGCCGGGCTACGGACAGGACGTCGCGACTGGCGCGGCATGGCCGCGGCAGCACTGCTGCTGCTCACCCTCGTCGTCTCGCTGACGATCCTGTTCGTGCTCGTGGCTGACGTGCTGGTCCGGGCAATGCCCGGTGTTTACGAGCCGTGGATTCGACTTCCTCGCCGCCCCGAACAGCCAGAACCCCGAGATCGCGGGCGTCGGTCAGGCCATCGTCGGGTCGGTCGTGCTCACGGTCTTCGTGATCCTCCTTGCGCTCCCGATCGGGATCACGGCGGCGATCTATCTCGAGGAGTACGCAGGCGACAACCGGTTCGCGCGGCTCGTGAACACGAACATTCGCAACCTCGCCGGCGTGCCCGCGATCGTCTACGGGCTCCTCGGGCCTGGCGGTCTTCGTGACCGCCCTCGGGACCGGACGCAGCCTGCTGGCCGGTGGGCTGACACTCGGCATCCTGGTCCTGCCCATCGTCGTGATCACGACCGCCGAGTCGCTGCGGGCGGTGCCGCTCACCATCCGCGAGGCCGCCTTCGGCGTCGGTGCCACTCGCTCGGAGGTGATCACCGGCCACGTGCTGCCCTATGCCATGCCAGGCATCCTGACCGGTGTCGTGCTGACCCTGGCCCGTGCGTTCGGCGAAACGGCACCGCTGATCATGGTCGGCGCCATCACCGGCGTCTTCCGCGCGTCGCCGGAGGGGATCGCGGACACGCTGCTGGGCCCGTTCACGGCGTTGCCGACGATCGTGTTCGGCTGGTCGAAACAGCCCCAGGAGGAGTTCCGGGCCCTGACCGCGGCGGCGATCATCGTCCTGCTGGCCGTGATCCTGACCGTCAACGCCGCGGCCATCCTGCTGCGCAATCGATACGATAGGCGGTGGTGACCCGATGTCGATCACGCTCCGACCTCCGACCATGACCGCGGACCACAGCCGGCGCACAGCCGCGGTTGGCCATCCGGAGGTGACTGCGCTCGGCCCGGAGCTCGCCCCGGCTCCGACCGAGACGCCGGCGCCCCGGGAGACCGTGTTCGAGCTGCGTGACCTGTCGTGCTACTACGGGTCGTTCCGCGCGGTTCGCGACATCGGTCTGTCGATCGAGCGCAACCGGATCACCGCCATCATCGGGCCGTCCGGCTGTGGGAAGAGCACGCTTCTCCGAAGCTTCAACCGGATGAACGACCTCGTGCCCGGGGCCCGGGTCGAGGGGCAGATCCTCTACCACGGCGTCGACCTCTATGCCGACGGGGTGGACCCGGTCGAAGTGCGCCGCCGCATCGGGATGGTGTTCCAGAAGCCGAACCCGTTCCCCAAGTCGATCTACGACAACGTGGCGTTCGGGCCGCGGGTGGCCGGATACCGGGGCGACATGCGCGCGCTCGTCGAGGAGTCCCTTCGGCGAGCCGCGCTGTGGGACGAGGTCAAGGACAAGCTGAAATCGCCCGGGACGTCGCTGTCCGGCGGCCAGCAGCAGCGCCTGTGCATTGCGCGGGCCATCGCGGTCGAGCCCGATGTGATTCTCATGGACGAGCCGTGCTCGGCCCTGGACCCGATCGCGACCCTGCGGATCGAGGAGCTCATGCGCGAGCTCCGCGAGAACTACACGATCGTGATCGTGACGCACAACATGCAGCAGGCAGCGCGGGCTTCGGACACCACCGTCTTCCTGACCATGGGCGAGGACCGCGCCGGGCACCTGGTCGAGATGGCGCCCACCGAGCAGCTGTTCACCCGTCCCCAGAACGAGGTGACCGAGCAGTACATCACCGGGCGGTTCGGATGAGCCAGGCGTGCGCGAGCCGAGCCCGCCGGACGAGCCGCCGGTCGTCGAGAGACTCGGCGGACGAGCTGCAAGGCCGATGCCATCGAGCAGCCGGGGGGACCTCGGGCGACCCTCGACGCGGAGCTGCGCGCGATCAAGGACGACGTCCTGCGCCTTGGGGCCATGGTCGAGATGGCCCTCGAGCGTGCCGGCCGGGCGGTCACCGATCGCGACCCAGATCTTGCCGATCGCGTGCGGTGGGACGACGCCGAGGTGAATGACCTCCAGCGACGGGTGAGCAACCAGATCCTCGGTCACCCTCGCCACCCAGCAACCGATGGCCCGCGACCTGCGGGAGCTGCTGACCCTGTACCACGCGGCGGCAGAGCTCGAGCGGATGGGCGACTACGCGGGGAACATCGCCAAGCTGGCACAGCAGCTGGCCACCGAGCCCGAGGTCCCGATGTTCAGCCAGATCCCGATCATGGAGCGCCTCTGCCGCTCCCAGCTGCGCGCAGCCATGCGCGCGCTGGTGGACGTCAGCGAGACCGATGCCCGTGCGGTCGCCGCCAACGACGACGAGCTGGATCGGCTCTACGACGCGGTGTACCGCAGCGCGATGGACCTCATGCAGGCCGATCCGAGCCGCGTCCCGCAGGCCACCCACCTGATCTTCATCGCCCACCATCTCGAGCGGCTCGGGGACCGGGTGACGAACATCGGCGAGGACGTGGTCTATCTGGCTACCGGCCAGATCGAGGACCTGAACTGAAGCGAACCATCCTGGTCGTCGAAGACGACCGCACGCTGCGCCAGGCGCTGGCCTTCAACCTCGCCCGCGAGGGGTACGAGGTGGCAAGCGCCGTGGATGGCGAGCAGGCCCTCGCCGCCGGACGCGACCGGCGCCATGACCTGATCCTGCTCGACCTCATGCTGCCCGGGATGAGCGGCCTCGAGGTGCTCCGGACGCTCCGCCGGGAAGGGATCGAAACGCCGGTCATCATCCTGTCGGCCAAGGGCGAGGAGGTCGACCGGGTCGTGGGCCTCAAGGTCGGTGCCGACGACTACGTGCCGAAGCCGTTCAGCCGGCCGGAGCTCCTCGCCCGGGTCGAGGCCGTCCTGCGACGCAGGGTCGCACTGGAGCGGAGTCGATGCCCGAGACGGAGGTGCTGACGTCGGGCTCGATTCGGGTCGACGTCGCGCCAACGTGAGGTGAGCGCCGCTGGCGCAGTCGCTCGAACTCACGACGAAGGAGTTCGACCTCCTGGCCCATCTGGTCGCCCATCCGGGGCAGATTTTCACCCGGCAGCAGCTGCTGGCCCGCGTCTGGGGCTACGACTACGACGGGACCGACCGCACGGTCGACGTCCACGTCAGCTGGCTGCGAACCAAGCTGCGCGCCATCGACGGGCACGACTACTTCCGCACCGTCCGGGGCGTCGGCTACGCGTTCCGCCCCCAGGCGTGACCGATCCGTCCGAAGAGCTCCTGGCCGCGGTCCTGGCCCGGCGAGGGTGACGACGCGCTGGTCGCAACCGACGACGCGCTCCGCATCGTGGACGCCTCTGCCGAGGCGGCGACCCTGGCCGAGCGGTCCGGAGACGACCTCCGCGGACTGAGCCTCATCGCGGCATTCGGGTCGGCACCGCTCGACGAGATCGCGCGGGGAGCGCTCGATTCGGGCGAACCGCGGACCGGGGATGCGGCGCTCGGCCCCTTGGCCGGACGCCAGTTCGAGGCCGCAGGCGGTGCCGCTGGCCTCGGGTGGTCTCCTCCTGTGGCTCCACGACGTGACCGCCGCTCGCCGCGCCGCCCAGGCACGGCGCGATGTCGTCGCCAACATCAGCCACGAGCTGCGGACGCCACTGGCCTCGATCAAGCTGCTGGCGGAGACCCTGGCCGACGGGGCGGTCGCCGATGCCGAGACGGGCCGCGAATTCGCGGTCCAGATCCAGCGCGAGGTGGACCACCTGGCGCAGCTGGTCGACGAGCTCCTCGACCTGTCGATGATCGAATCCGGGCGAGACCGCAGCTGGTCATCGAGCCGGTTGCCCCTCGGCGGGTGCTCGAAGACGTGGCCGAGCGCATCGGTCCCATCGCCGCGCGGCGGGACGTCTCGATCCGGAGCGTCGGTCCCGGAGCCACTGCCCGACACTGAGCGCGTCCGGGCCGCGGCCGACCCGGCGCGGCTGTCCCAGGCGCTCCTGAACCTGGCCCACAACGCGGTGAAGTACAGCCATCGCGGCGGCGAGGTCCGGCTCGGCTGGGATCCGATCGACGGCCGGCGTCCGGTTCTGGGTCGCCGATGACGGCGTCGGCATTCCGCTGGCGCACCGCGAGCGGATCTTCGAGCGCTTCTACAAGGTCGATCGGGCCCGTGCCCGGGGCGACCGCGACGACGCCGCCCGCGACGTCGGCGGGGCGAGCGCCGGCCTCGGTCTCGCCATCGTCCGCCATATCGCCGAGGCGCACGGCGGGTCGGTCGGCCTCGAGAGCGAGGAGGGGGTCGGCTCCACGTTCTGGATCGAGGTCCCCCGGGCGCGTCGTCCTGAGCCTTACTCCCCGTCGGACGCGTCAGCCTCGGCGCGCAGGGCCCGGATCATCGGCACCCGCGGGTCGTCAGGGGCCGCGGCGAGGAACGCGTCGAAGGCTTCGAGCGCGGCGTTCGCATCGCCTTCCCCTGCCAGGCGATGAGGCCGCGGAAGAACGGCACGTCGGGCGAATTCGGCGCCAGCTCGGCCAGCGCATCGGTGGCCGCCGCGGCATCGGTCCAGTCCCCGGCCCGGATGTAGGCGGTGATGAGCCGCCCGTAGGGCTCGGGGTCGTCGGCGTCCTGGCCGATGAGCGCGAGCAGGGTGATCGCCGCCTTCTGGAGGTCCTCCGCGGTCGAGCCGGCGAGGTAGGCATCGGCCAGGTCGGAGAGCGCTTCGCCGTCGGCCGGGTCGGCGGCGACCGCGGCCAGGAGTCGTTCGATCTCCGCCTGGCGCCGGGCCTCCGCGGCCTGGGCCTCCGCCAGCGGCTGGTTCACCACCGTCTCGGCGGCGAGGCTGTACGGCTCGGGCAGGGCCAGACCGATTGCGACCAGGACGACCAGGGCCAGCGCCACTCCGACCGCAGCGCGCCGCGCGGTCGGCGACGGCGCCTCGGTTCGGAGGCGGCCGCAGCCGACGGTGCCCCGGTCGTTGCCGCCTTCGCGGCGCTCGGGTGCCGCCGGGCGCAGGAGCCAGAGCGCCAGGACCACGGCGCCGATGCCCGTGGCAAGGAGCGGTATGAGCCAGGGCGCCGGCCCCGGCGGCGTGAGGAGGATCCACGACCCGTAGCGCGCGACGAACGAGGCCCGGATCTCGTCTGGGGTCTGGCCCGCGGCCAGCTGCGCGGCGACCTCGCGCCGGATCTCCGCCGCGGCCTGGGTCGGCGAGTCGGCCGCCGACAGGCCGGCGCAGTCGGGACAGCGCAGCTCGGCGGCGATGGCGCGGGCCTGCTCGGCGGCGCTCGGCGGAGCCGCGGGTCGGAGGACGAGCAGCGCGCCGACGATGATCGCGGCCGCCACGAGAACGAGGCCGATCCACCGGCCCGCGCGCGCCGTCGTCATGGCGTGACCCCGATCAGGGCCAGGTTGGCGGCCATGTCCTCCGCCGTCAGGGGGCCGTAATGCTTGGCCCGGACGATGCCAGTCGGCGTCGACGAAGAACGTCTCCGGCGGGCCCAGCACGCCGTAGGCGAGGGCCACCGCCCCGCTCGGGTCGTCGGCATTCGGCCATCCCCCATCGCCGTAGCGGACGAGGAACTCGCGCGCGTCGGCCGGGTTGTCGTCATACAGGATGCCCACCAGCTGGACCTCGTCGCCATGCCGGGTCTGCGCGTCCATCAGGACCGGGTGCTCCTCGACGCAGGCCGGGATGCACCAGTGCGCCCAGAAGTTGATGACCGCCGGTTGTCCCGCCAGGTCCTCGGACGTGACCGTCGATCCATCGA
This sequence comes from uncultured Chloroflexia bacterium, assembly GCA_963843015.1. Lineage (GTDB taxonomy): Bacteria > Chloroflexota > Limnocylindria > QHBO01 > QHBO01 > DASTEQ01. Next base: position 26,883 of record CAWJIR010000006.1, read on the forward strand.
GGGCGGTCAGCGCGAAGGCCGGCATCGGCTGGCCGACCAGTGGCGACGGAATTTCGGATGGATCGCGTCCGAGACTGCTGAACAGGACCCAGGCCAGGGGAATGGCCAAAACGGGGATGACGAGCCAGCGCGCGGCACGCATCGGTCAGCCCTCGGCCAGCGGCACCGGCGCCACCGATGCCGTCGGGCGGCGGCCCGGCCAGATGGCAAATGCGGCACCGACGACCACCACCGCCCCGCCGATCCAGATCCACGCCACGAGCGGGTTCACGAACAGGCGGAGGGTGATGACCCCGCTGCCCGCGTCGTAGGCGAGCAGGGTGAGGTAGAAGTCCTCACCCGCGGAGGTCATGACGCTGGGCGTGGCGATGGCCTGCACCGAGTTCGGGTAGTCGCGCAGGGCGGGGCTGACCTGGCCGGCCTGCGGGCCGGAGACGTCCAGCTCGGCGCGGGTCTCGAGCACGCGCGGATCGGCAGGGAGTGGCTCGCGGATCAGCTGGTGGTGGGTCACCGTGTACGGCCCGAGGCGCGTCGACTCGCCGGGGGCGAGCACCGCCGTGGCCTCGACCGCCTGCGTGGCGCTGACCGCGACCGCGATCGCCGCGACCAGGACGCCGACGTGGGCCAGGTATCCGCCGTAGCGACGACGGTTGCGGGTCGCCACGCCCCACGCGGCGCGGACCGGGTTCTCGCCGCTGCTGCGCGCCCGTCCCTGCGCGGCCCGCACCAGCTCACCGACAAGAATGGCCCCTGAGAACCCGGCCAGCCCCAACGTCAGGAGTGGGGCCGGTCCGCGGACACCGCCAGCGACCCCGACCACCATCAGCCCGACCCCGGCCACCGCAGGCAGCGACGAACCGATCGCGGAGAGCCGCCCAGCTCGCCGAGCCCCACGGCAGGGCGGGCCCCACGCCCAGCAGGAACAGGAGGGCCGCGAAGAACGGCGCGCTGACCCGGTCGAACCACGGGGCGCCGACGCTCAGCCGCTCACCACTCACGGCCTCGACGACGAGGGGGTACAGGGTCCCGAACAGGACCGCGAAGGCGAGCCCGGTGAAGAGCAGGTTGTTCAGGAGGAATGCCGACTCCCGGCTGACCAGGGCGGGCGGCGGGCCGCTTCCCGCCAGGTCGGGCAGGCGCCAGAGGATCAGCGCGGTGCCGACGACGAGCGCCACGAGCACGCCACCCAGGAACCAGGCCCCGATCGCGGACTGGGTGAACGAATGGACCGATTCCACCACGCCCGACCGGGTCAGGAACGTCCCGAGCAGGGTGAGGACGAACGTCGTGGTCACCAGGATCGCGGTCCACGTCCGGAGCGACCGGCCGCGCTCGGCCACGATCGCCGAATGGATGAACGCGGTGGCCGTCAGCCACGGCAGGAGGGCGGCATTCTCGACCGGATCCCAGCGCCCAGTAGCCGCCCCAGCCGAGGACCTCGTAGCTCCACCACGCGCCGGCCACGATGCCGGCGGTGAGGAAGATCCACGGGCCCAGCGTCCAGCGCCGGACGAGGCGCAGCCATTCCGGGTCGAGCCGCCGGGTCACCAGGGCGGCCACGGTCAGGGCAAACGGGATGGCCAGCCCGGTGTAGCCGATGTAGAGGAGCGGCGGATGGAGACCCATGAACGGGTGGTTCTGGAGCAGGGCATTCGGGCCGTTGCCCTCGACGGTGACCGGGGTGACCGAGACGAACGGGTCCGACGGCCAGGTCATGACCGCGAAGAAGAACGCGGCGACCAGGGCGAGGGTCGCGGCCGCCCACGGCATGAGGTCGCGGTGGGCCCGGCGGTATCGGAACAGCAGGAGGCTGGACCAGCCGGTCAGGAGGAAGGTCCAGAACAGGATGCTGCCCTCGAGGGCCGCCCACAGCGAGATGAACGAGTAGAACGGAGGCGTGGTGGTCGCGTTGTTGCGGGCCACGTACAGGATCGAGAAATCGTGGCCGAGCAGGGACACGACCATCGCCCCGCACGCCACCGCTGACAGAACCCAGGCGACGTAGACCGCTCGTCGGCCTGCCGCCGCCAGGCCGTCGTCGGCGCTCCGCGCCGCCAGGATGGATGCGGCCGCCGCGAACAGGCTGACGGCCAGACCGATGACCACGACCCCGTGACCGATGGTGGCGGCCATGGTCAGGGCTGCGGATCGTAGGACGGAGCGACGTACGTCTCGTCGTGCTTGACGAGGACTTCGTCCGCCTCGAACACCCCATCGGCCCGGAGGGATCCCTCGACCACCGCCCCCGCGCCTTCCCGGAACGAGCTGGTGGGAGCCACCGTGGAGTGGACCGTGATCTCCGTCTCGCCATCGGTGAGGACGAAGGTGAGGTCGGTCGCCGAGCCGGCGACGCTGCCGGGCAGGACCAGGCCGCCGAGCCGAACCGCCTCGCCGACCGCGGCGTCGCCGCGGGCCGCCAGCTCGGTCGGGGTCAGGTAGTACACGAGCGCGTTGCTCAACCCGCTGAAGAGGAGCCACGCGAGGATCGCCAGCAGCCCGGCGACCACGAGCCACGGGCCCCAGGCGCGGCGCCGCGCGGGGGGAGGAAGCGGGGCGGATTGGGTCATCGGTCCGGTGTGGCCGGCTCCTCGGGCCCGTCTGCGGCCCGCTGCGCTCGCCGCAGGCGGCGGGCAAGGGTGAGGGCGTACAGCGCCACCGCGCCGAGGATCACGCCGTAGCCGGCCACCACGAAGATCACGTCGGGGACCGTGGCGATCACGAGCTGGTCTCGCTGGCCGGAGCCAGGCCGGCCAGGCGGCTGCGGCGGGCGGCCTCCTCATCGGCCGATTCAAGGCGTGCCAGGCGATATCGGCTCACCATCAGCCACAGCCAGGCCAGGCTGAAGGCGGCCAGCATGAGGAGAAGAGCGGCCACGAACTGCCCGGGCGCGGGTGGGTCCAGGATCGTGTCGGGCGAGCCGAACGTGGGCCCCTGGTGGAGGCCGCGCCACCAGATCACGCTGAAGTGGACGATCGGGATGTTGATGGCGCCAACAACGCCCAGCACGGCGGCGCGCGTGGCGCGGCGGGCGGGCTCATCGGTCAGGCGGCGGATGAGCAGGTAGCCGACGTACACCGCCAGCATGACCGCGGTGGTCGTCAGCCGCGGGTCGCCCCAGTCCCAGAACGTGCCCCACACCGGCCGGCCCCACATCATGCCCGCCCAGATGGTGGAGGCAGTGAACAGGACGCCAACCTCGGCGCCGGCCAGGGCGACGGCGTCGGCCCGCTCGTCGCGCCGGACGAGCCACCAGACCGATGCCAGGGCGGTGACGCCGAACGAGAGGTACGCGAGCCAGGCGGCAGCGACGTGGATGTACATGATCCGCTGCGGCTCGCCCTGGTTGAGGTCGGCGGGGACGACGAACAGCGCGAAGACGGTGGCCGCGGCCACGGCCAGCACGGCTCCGATCCCCAGCATGCGCAGCGCCATGGTCCCTACTCCTCGAGGGCCAGGCCGTACGTCAGGCCGCCGGCCAGCAGCATGGCCAGGTCGTAGCCCACCAGGAGCTGGAGCCAGCCTGCGAGCTCGTGGAACGGATCCCCGGCCAGCAGCACGGCGGTGGCGCTCACCGCGGCGAGGAGGAGCGGGGCGACGACCGGCAGCAGGAGGAGGGGCAGGAGAACCTCGCGAGCGCGGAGCCGGACGGTCAGGCCGGCGTACAGGGTGCCGACGGCGGCGAAGCCGATCGAGCCGAGGCCGATGATGAGCACCAGGCCCGGAACGGCGGCGGCGACATCGACCGCGAACAGGATGACGGTGAGCGGCAGGACGAGGGCGCCGAGCGCGAGCATCGCCGCGACGCCGCCGAGCGCCTTGCCCAGGTAGATGCCCGCACGGCTCACCGGGTAGAGGCCCAACAGCTCGAATGCGCCGTCCTCGGTCTCGAGGTGGTGGAGCCGCCCGAGGGCGAGCACCCCGCTCAGGATGACGGCAAGCCACAGCAGGCCGGGTCCCGCCGCGGCCAGCCGATCCTGGTCGGGACCGAGCGCGAAGCCGAAGATGAGCATCGTCACCGCCGCCAGGAACAGCGTCGAGGTCACCGCCTGCCGGCCGCGAAGCTCCGCGCGGAGGTCCTTGCCGGCGATCACGCCGGCCACCGACAGGTGATCGGCCAACGCCTTCACGAGCGAGCTCCCGCAGGCATGGCCGAACCCGTCTGGGCCCCGACCTCACGCGAACCGACGGTCACCGTCCGGCCGTCGACACCCTGCCCGCCGATCTCGGCCAGGAGCCCGTGCTCGAGCCGCATCCAGCCGTCGATTCGCGGGCGCCAGGCGTTCGGCGGCATGGGTCGCCACCAGGACGGTGGCCCCGTTCGTGCGCCATTCGTCGAGGAGATCGTCGACGAGGGTCATGCCATCGGCGTCGAGCGCCGCGTACGGCTCGTCGAGCAGGACCAGGCGCGGGTGGCCGAGCAGGATCCTGCCCGAGGGCCAGGCGGCGGCGCATCCCGGCCGAGAAGCGGCCGACGCGGTCGTCGCGTACGTCGGTGAGTTGAACACGGTCCAGGGCGGCGGCGATGCGGCCAGCCCGGTCCGGGCTCGGGATCCGCATCAGGCGTGCCGCGAAGGCGAGGTTCTCGGCCGCCGTGAGGTCGTCGTACAGGCCGTTCGCGTGCGGGAGCAGCACAACCCGGGGCCGGATCTCCTCGGGGCGCTCGGCCACGTCGATGCCATCCACGAGGGCCGCGCCGTACGAAGGCCGGAGGGCAGTGGCCAGGATCCGCAGGAGCGTCGACTTGCCGGCTCCGTTGGCACCCAGCACCGCTACCGCGCGGCCGGCTTCGACCCGCATGGTCACGCCGGCGAGGGCCGGCGAGCGTCGAAAGAGTCGAGCCAGTTCGCGAGTCTCGATACCCGGCGTGGTCTCGTCAGGGACCCCCGTCGGGCGAACGTGGATGGTGGTCGGCGGCATGCCTCATCCCGTGGGCGGAGGGGCGGGTGGCGGCAGTGTGGGGCCTGCCCCACAATGGCGTCAAATACCCGAGAGGAGACCCCTAACCGTGTTCGATTCCCGCACCGCTGCACGCTCGCGCGTCGGGCTGACCGTAGCCGTGGCCATCCTTGCGGTGGGGGCCCTCGCCGCCTGCAGTCCCGCTGCGTCCTCGCCGGCGGGCGATGCCGAACACACGGTGACCATCACCGGGAATTCGTTCGGCGACGACTTCACCATCCCGGCCGGGACGGCAGTCGTCTTCGTGAACAATGCCGGCGTCGACCACACCGTGACCAACGGCGTCGACGGTGAGGCGAACGAGGACCCGCTCTTCGACGTTGAGCTTCCCGACGGCGAGACGAGCGACCCGATCCAATTCGACGAGCCAGGCACGTACGACGTGACCTGCCGCATCCATCACTCGATGCAGCTGACCATCACCGTCGAATAGGGCGCGGTGTTTGACCCCCCTCGGGGCCGGTGATACCGTTCGGCGCCTTATGGATGCTGGCCTCCAGGCCCCGCTCCCACTCCCTCATGGCCGAGCCCACCGTCGCGCGGTGGCGAGCCGTGGCGAAACCGCGGCCACTGCTGCGCTGACCGTGCTCGGCCAGAAATGGGTGCTGCGCATCATCCATTCCCTCGGCGAACGGACCCAGCGGTTCTGCGAGCTCCAGGATGCCCTGGGTGGCGCGAACTCGGCGACCCTGTCTCAGCGGCTCAAGCTGCTCGAGGACCAGGGGCTCATCTCGCGCCGGGTGGTGTCGAGCGTCCCCCCGTGGGTCGAGTATTCGCTGACCCCCAAGGGACGCGACCTGCACGAGGCCCTGGCCCCCATCGACCGATGGGCGGACCGATGGGCCGCATCCGTCTGAGACTGCCCCCGTCCGAGCGCTAGGCCCGGAACTGGCATGCGCGGGCTACAGGCCCGCGAGGGCCATCAGGTAGCCGAGGACGTACGGCACCGCCAACACCAGCAGCACGATCGCGAGCGCCAGGCCGACCCACGCGAAGATCTTCAGGTTGGGAGGCGCCGGATGCTCGGGTGGCGGGGCGAGCCGCCGAGCGAGGCGGTCGGGTCGCCGGGGGGCCTGGTGCTCGTAGACGTTCGGCTTCAGCTCAGGCATCGGCGTCTAGGGTAGCGGCCAGCGCCCGGAGGCGCCGATGGCGCTCGACGCGCTCGTTCGCGTAGCGCGTCACCCCGTCGATGATGTGCTGCGGCCCGAGATGGGCCTCGTCGATCACCTCTTCGACCGTTCCACCGGTCCGCCACCGCCGATCCCAGTCCGACGAGAGCGAGTACGTCTCGCCGATCGGGCCGGTCACAAAGTCGTGCATGAGCTTGTAGGCCCGGTTCGTGATGGCCATCCCATCGAGCCGATCGGCCTCCGAGCAGATCCGATCGCGGTACGCCTGGTCCTGGAGATGGAACAGCTGGGGGCTGATGCAGGCCACGATCTTCAGGTTCAGGTCCGCGGCGTCGAGCTCGGGGAGAACCTTGACCAGGTTGGCCGTGGTCGCCGTCCCCTGGACGTAGACCGTGCCGCCGCGCGGCCGGTCAGGGTCCGGCTCGCGGATGAGGTACGCGCCGCGCGCGGCCTCGAGGTGCGAGGCCATGCCCAGCGCCTCGCGATCGGGGATCTCGACCGCCGGCCGGGTCAGGTGGAGGGCGACGATCGGCGACCGGCAGGGCGAGCGCCGCGGCGAGGACGACCGGGACCTCGTTGTGCTCCCACGGATGGAGGTCGATGACGTGGCCATCGGGGAAGAGCTGGGTCACGCCGGTCTCGTAGATCCCGAAGTGGGTCCGCGAGTCCTCGGCCGTCTCGGGCCCGGAGTGGCCGGCCACCCAGATGACCTTGCCCACCTTGAGCTGGCAGTCCTGCGCCAGCTGCGAGAACAGCCGCATCGGTCCGTACTTGAGGTACGAGAACGAGCCGTAGGTCGAGCACGCGCCCCAGAACCCGTTGAAGGTGTTCATCGGGTCGTCGGAGAGGTTGACCGAGGCCAGGCCAACCGTCAGGCCGCTGTTCGTGAACTCGGTGATCTGCTGCGGCAGGAGGGCTCCGCGCAGGTTCGTCTCGCGGTTGTACCAGCCCCAGCCCGGGAGGTCCTCCCAGTCCTTGGCGAAGCCCGCGATGTTCGTCGACTCGGCCAGGTCGGCGGAGCAGACGATGAACAGCGGTCGGCCGTAGTCCGCCTTGGCCGTGGCGTTGACCCACGCGCCCCATGACGCCAGGGCGGCCCGGTTGGCAACCTTCTCGCCGGGCGCCTTCCACATGCCGGCGGGATAGGCCGTCGACGTCGGTGAACCGAGGATCATCGAAGATCGCGGCGCCGCGACCACCCAGGTTGAAGCCGTCGACCCGCTCGGGGACGAGCCCGGCAACCTCGACCAGCCGATCGCTGATCGCGTCCACGACCTCGGTGTGCGAGCGGAGGACGGAGATGGCGACCTCGAGGTTGTGCCGGGCCTGGGCAGCGACCTCGGCCTTGTCAGCGGGCGCGGCCTCATCCACGCCCGCGTAGGTCGACGCCGTGACGGTCCATGAACTCGTGGCGGACGGCCCAGAACTCGGGGGCGTTCATCGGCCACGGCGTGCCGTGGCTCTTGTTGTCGTACTTCCCGTAGCCGCGGCCCTTGCGGGTCCGGAACCACGCCATGGAGGGCACGCCGTCGGGGTTCTCGCCGTGAGCCACTTCCAGCACGGCTCGGGTCACCGGCTCCCACTCCGAGCCCTCCATCGTCCCGCACCACCCGCCAGTGATACGCCTCGAACCAGCTCTGCGGTGTCCCGGGCACGACCGATGAGATCGCCGGATCGTCGATCCCGTAGTCATTCCAGTCGAGGAGGAAGACGAGGTTCGACAGGCCCAGGCCCCAGGCCGAGTTGCGCGTCTCGTGGCTGGCGCCCGGGGTCAGGCCGCCCTCGCCTTCGACCACGAAGACCTTGACCTCGTCGCAGCCGGCCAGCTTCAGCGCGACCGCCTCGCCGGCCGACGGGGGCGAGCCGTGGCCCGAGGGACCGGTGTTCCACTTCAGGAACAGGGTCTTGCCCTCCATCTCGGCATGGCCGGGCAGGCCGCCGCGGCGCCGCAGGAGGAGCAGGTCCTCCCAGGTCAGCGCCCAGCGTCCGTCGTCGGGAAGGGCGAAACTCCGGTCGCGGGTCGCGCTCGTGCGCGGGCGCGCAGCGTCTCGTTGAGCACGGCCAGCGTGGCGTAGATGAGCGGGACGGTGTGTCCCGCCGACAGGACGAAGCGATCCGCGAAGGGCAGCCACGGACGCCGAAGGTCCCAGCGCATCGCGCCGGACAGCATCAGGGCCACGAGCAGGTGGACCTTGGAGCGCGACCCGCCGGGATGCCCGCTCTGTCGGTAGTTCAGCGGCAGGTCGATGCACTCGTCGATGACGTCGCGGAGCAGGTCCCAATGCGGGAATCGCGGCTCCGCCTCGGCGAAGAGCCGATCGGTCGAGGTCGGCTGAACGGCGGTCATCCGGCGGTGGTCATCCGGCGGTGACCAGTTCGCCGCTCCGCTCCAGGCGCGCCAGCGAATCGGCGATTCGCTCCAGGGCCGCCGACAGGTTCTCGCGGCTGTTCGCGTAGCTGAAGCGCAGGTACCCCTCGCCGTGCCGGCCGAAGGCCGTCCCCGCCAGGCCACACACCCCGGCGTCGTACAGCAGGTGGGTGGCGATCTCGCTGCTCGGCCGCCCGAACGAGCTCACGTTGGGGAACACGTAGAACGCCCCATGCGGCATGACGCAGCTCACCCCGGGGATGGCGTTCAGGCCGTCGACGATGAGCTGGCGACGGGCGATGAACTCGGTCCGCATGGCGTCGGCCGCGTCCTGGGGTCCGGTCAGCGCGGCGATCGCCCCGGCTTGCGCGAACGCGTTCGTGCAGCTGACCGAGTTGATCACCAACCGGCTGTAGCTGGGGACGAGCCATTCCGGGATCACGCCGTAGCCGAGCCGCCAGCCGGTCATGGCGAACGTCTTCGAAAAGCCGTCGAGCGTGATCGTCCGCTCCGCCATGCCGGGCAGCGTCGCGATCGAGAGCAGCTCGCCCTCGTACTGGAGGCGGCCATAGATCTCGTCGGCCAGGACCACGAGGTCGTGCTGAACCGCCAGATCGGCAATCGCCCGGATGTCGTCGGCGGTGAGGACCGAGCCGGTCGGGTTATGCGGGCTGTTGAACACGATCATCCGGGTGCGCGGGGTGACCAGGCTCGCGACCTCGTCCACGTCCATCCGGAACTCGCGTTCCTCGCGGAGCGGGGCGGCGACCGCGACCCCGCCGACGTACTGGGTCATGGACTCGTAGATCGGGAAGCCGGGGTTGGGGTAGATGACCTCGTCGCCCTCGTTGATGAGGGCGAGCATCGCGTAGAACATGATCGGCTTCGCGCCGGGCGTCACGATCACCTGCTCCGGCGTCGCTTCGATCCCTTTCCAGCGCTTCACGTCGTCGGCGATGGCCTGGCGCAGCGGGGCGATTCCCTCGGCCGCGGTGTAGTGGGTCATCCCCTGCTCGAGGAGGCCGCGCGCCGCCGCGTCCTTGATGTGCTGTGGCGTGTCGAAGTCGGGCTCGCCGATCTCGAGGTGGATGACGCTCCGGCCGGTCGCCTCCAGGGCTCGTGCCCGGGCCGCGGCCTCGAACGCGGTCTCGGTCCCGATGCGGGACATCCGCTCAGCGAGCTTCACGCGTCGCAGTGTACCGATGGGCCATTGCGGCCGTGTGGCGCGGGATTGCTATACTTTCCGAAGCGAATTCCCAACCCGTGCTGGAGAACAGCCACCGTGACCCTTTCCGAGACGACTCCGACCCCGGCCTCCGCGCCGGCTCCCATGAGCGAGCAGCTGGTCAGCCTGACCGATGCTGCCGCGGCCAAGGTCCAGGAGCTCCGCGCCCGAGAAGGGAAAGCGGAAGCTTCCCTCCGCCTGTTCGTGAAGAGCGGCGGCTGCTCGGGGTTCAGCTACGGGCTGGCGTTCGACGACTCCCGCGCCGATGACGACCGGGTCGAGTTCCACGGCGAGGTCCCGATCGTGATCGACGCCTACAGCGCGCAGTACGTCGACGGCGCCGAGATCGACTACGTCGACTCCCTGATGGGCTCCGGCTTCGCGATCAACAACCCGAACGCGGTCAGCAGCTGTGCCTGCGGCTCGTCCTTCAACACCGATGGGTCGCCGTCCAAGGCCGGGGGCTGCCACTAGGCGCCACGATTCCGAATACTCCCTGACGACCCCGGTCCCGCCACCGGGGTCGTTTCCTATTCGCGGACCGAGGGCCCAGACCTGGCGGGCGCCGGTGATGCCCTTCAGCTCGTGCGACGCCCCGGTCCTCGAAGCGCAGCTCGGAGTCCGCCACCAGCTCGTAGGTCGTGCCCGAAACGAGCACTTCGCCCGGCTCGGCCAGCGCCATCACCCGCGTCAGCAGATGCACGGCCACGCCGCGGATGTTGTCGGGGATCACCTCCACCTCCCCGGTGTGGACGCCCACCCGCAGGCCGAAGCCGAGGCGGGTCGCCTCTCCGCTGATGGCCGCGCCGCAGCGGATCGCGCGCTCGGCGCCGTCGAACATCGCGATGACCCCATCGCCCGTGGTCGTGGCCAGCTTGCCGCGGAACTTGTCGATCTGGCGTCGGCTCTCGGCGTTGAGGGTGGCCAGCATGGTCGCCCACGCCGCGGGCCCGACACGCTCGGCGGTGGCGGTCGAGTCCACGATATCGGTGCAGACCAGCGTGGCCAGCGTGCGCTCGCTCCGTGCGGCAGCCGGCAGGGCGAAGGTGCGCATCCCGGCGAAGTCGTACTGGATCACCGGCTCGTCGCCCACCACCCACGCGTCGTGGCCGGGGAGGATCTCGAACAGCATCCCGGGGCCGACCTCCATCTCCAACCCGTCGGGCGTGATGTAGTGGAGCTTGCCCTCGATCACCAGGCCCAGGTGGTGGTACTCGCACCAATCGGTCTGGGCAATCGGCTTGACGTCCTTCGACCATTGCCAGCCGGGCTGGAACGTGATGCGGCCCACCACGAAGTCGCCGAGATTCCAGATTTCGGTCTGCCCGTTGGGGAGCTGCGCGGGTCTCGTCCGGCAGGTCGAGCGACTTGCGCTGCATGTGGCCCATCAGCGTCTCTCCATGCGTCGTTACTCCCCTGAGCCGTCGTCGGCGAACGTGTCGTCACCGGCCCGGACCTGAGCCGTGGCCGCCCCGCCGAGCGCGGCCGGCATCGGGCGCGGCAGCGCCGGCGGCTGGACGAATCGGTCAACCAGGTCGCGGGTGCCGTCCACGCCAAGCCGATCGAAGAGCAGTCCGAACCGGGCGCCCAGGTTGGCGCCGATCTGGGCCTCGGCATCGGGACCGATGGACCACAGCGCTTCCTTGAACGGGCCCAGCGCCTTCTTGCGGGTCTTGTACAGGAACTGCTCATCGGTCTCGCCGGGCTTGCGCTCATCGGCGCAGTTGGCCACGCACCACGCCATCATCTCGGCCCGCAGTTCCGGCGGGAGACCGCCGTCGTCGTACAGGATGTTCTGGAAGCCGGTGGCGAGATGGATCTCGGCGCAGCCGGCGGCCGGGAAGTGGCCGAACGCCTCCTCCGGCAGGGTGCTGGCCCCGTGCTGGACGCAGCCGGCCAGCCCGAACTCGTCTCGGGCGACGGTCGACAGCCGGCCGAGCGTGTCGAAGTCGAGCGCGACGGGGCGCCACGGAGCCGTCGGGCAGGACCACGCCGCCGTGCGACGTGCCGGTCTGGATGCTCACTTTGCTCAGGCCAGGCAGGTCGGTCCCGCCGTTGTCGTCGGAGCGCCGCCCGGTACTCGGCTACGTAGGCGCGGAGCTCAGCCTCGGTGGAGTTGACCTTGCCCACCTCCCCGATCTCGCCGCCGACAGAGATCGTCACGTCGTCGGGCCCCAGGTCGCGGATGAGCCGGGTCAGGTCCGCTGTCCGCTCGGCATTGACCCGCTGCTGCTCGGAGATGGTGGGCTGCGCGAGGTCGACCAGCGTGCTCGCGTCGATGTCGATGTTCAGGAAGCCCGCGCCGACGGCCTCGCGGACGAGGTCGCGGAGCCCGTCGGCCTCGGCGTCGGGGTCCGCCGCCCACCGCGTGGCGTTGAACTGGAAGTGGTCACCCTGGAGGAAGACCGGCCCCGACCAGCCTTCGCGCAGGGCGGCCGCCAGGATGACCGCGGTGTACTCGTCGGGGCGCTGGTCGGTATAGGCCATCTCACTCTTCGCGATCTCGAAGACGAGGGCCCCGACCGCGCGCTCGCGGGCCGTGGCGAACGCGGTGCGGGCCGTCAGGTAGGCAGCAGCTCGGACGTTGATGGCCGGCACGGTGAACGCGGTCGGTGAGAACGCCCGTCGGCCGCGGGCGGCATACAGGTCCCGGATGGAGGCCGAGGGACAGCCGAGCGCCTGGCTGGCGGACCAGATCACCCAGCGCGCAGCGTCGCGAAGGTCCGGCTCGGGGTGGAAGACCGCGTCGCGCACCAGCCGGTCGGTGAGCGGGCCGCGAAACGCGGAGGGATCGGCGACCGACAGTCCATCGGTTCCGATCGTCGCGGCCGGACGGAGGGCCTCCCGCAACGCGTCTGCCGAGGCCACGGTCATGGGCCGCATGCTAGCCCAGCCACCCCAGCCCGGCGAGAATCGAGAAGGCCAGCAGCGGGGCGATGACCACGCCCACGATGGCGGCCACCACGTACCACTCGCGCCCGCCGTTGGGATCCGCTCCGGGACGGCGGCGGAGGCGCGCGGCCCAGGCGACGACCGCGCTCAGCAGGGCCACGTACAGGATCGCGCCCAGACCGATGACGGCCAGGACGAGGTCGCGTGTGGCGCCACAGTCGACGCGCCAGCCAGCCGCCGGGCGGGCAGGGGGTCGCGAGCTCGAGTCCGATGACCGCCCCGGCCGCGACCAGGACGGCGGCGGACCAGCCGAGGTGGACGAGGAGCAGGCGGCGCAGGAGGTGGCTGGTCTTCCGGCCTCAGCCCGCAGCCCGCGCCGATGCCGCGGCCGCCTGCTGGGCTTCGCGCCGGCTGGCCCGACGGAACTCGTAGTACAGGTAGCCCAGCGCAAGGGTGCCCATGCCCGCGGTCATCGCCCCCAGCGCCAGCGCGATGAGCGGCAGCTCGAGCGGAATGAACGATCCACCGGCCACGTTGAACACGAGGTACGGGATCAGGAGCAGCATGACCGCGATGTAGTTGAGCAGGACGAACAGCCGGGTGAGCGTCCAGCCCGGGCCGCGCCTGCCGCGGGATGCCTGGACCAGCGCGGCGAGGATGACGACCAGCACCACGTTCGTCCAGGCCACCCCGTTGGCGATGATGAACCCAACCTCGGGCGCGAACGACAGGAACTCGATGTACTGGGTCACGCCGTAGTAGACCGAGTTCGGGACGTAGGTGAACAGCCAGTAGATGAACAGGAACAGGGGTACCGCCTTGAGGCTGGCGATGAGCCACGTCTCGCCACCGAACAGGAGCCAGTTCGTGAAGTCGTCCGCCTCACCGATGAGACGGGCGAGCACACCGCGGCGCCGGGGGAGGGCGTAGGTCGTCATGGGGTGTGGTCCCCCTCCAGGAGGAACGTGATCAGGGCCTGGAGCTGGGAGTCACTCACCTCGGTCTCGTCGAACGCCGGCATGGCGGTCGGGATTCCCGCCGTTGTAGACCGATGAGTCGCGGATCCAGGCCTGGAGGAAGGCCCGCGGATCCGCATCGTAGTCGGCCTGCATCTGTTCGAGATCAAGGGTCTGGGTCGTCAGGCCCTCGGTGACAAGCGAGGTGCCGATGGTCTGGATGTTCGGCCCGGTCACGCCCTCGAGCTCGGGCCCGTGGCACGCCACGCACCCGACCGTGGCGAACACCTCGGCCCCGGCCTCCACCGTGTCCGGCACCTCGACCGACGGCGGTGGGTTGTCGAGCGTCTCCTGTGCCCACTCCCCGATCATCGCGGTCAGGGCCTCGATCTGCTGGCGGGTGAGGGTGCCGCCGAAGTCCTGGCCCCACGCCGGCATCGGGCTGTTGATGTTGCCCGCCACCACGATCCCGCCCAGGGTGATGACCCACGACACGTAGTTGTTCAGGGTCTGCGGGCCACCGGTCTGGAGCCACTTGTTGGCCAGGCTCACCGAATGGAGGTTCGGGCCGATGAGGCCGGCACCGCCCATGCCATCGACCCCGTGGCACCGCGCGCAGTTCGCGCCGTACGGCTGGAGGTGGGGCGGACCGGCGGTGACGGTGAGCGTGCCCTCGATGCCGCCCGCGGTGACCGTCGTTTCGCCGTCTTCGTTGAACTTCACCGGCGCGGTCTTCTGCGGTTCCGATCTCGACCTCGAACGACTCGATGCCGCTTCCCGCCACCGAGACGGTCGCCGCGGTGTCGTTCCGGAAGCTGATGGACGAGTTCACGAAGAGGTTGATCGACGTCAGTGGCACCAGCTGGGTGTCTCCCGCCTCCTGGGCGAAGCCGGTGTCGGTGACGATGACCTCGACGGTGTACGTGTCGTCGGGGAGGAAGACGACCGGACCGAACTCGAGCAGCTCCTCGTGCCGAGTCTCGGCCCCGACACCCCGCCGTGGCGCATCGGTGATCCAGTAGAAGGTGGTGAACGCGGCGAAGCCGACCATCAGCGCCACGCCAAGTGCCTTCATCCGCATCGGCGTGCTCCTAGATGGCGCAATGCGGGATGTCCTCGGGGAGGCGGTTATCGAAGGTCGCGGTCCCGATCGGCGGTCCCTTGATCAGCACCGCGGTGTTGACGATGTAGACCCCGTTCTCGATCCGGTGCTCGAAGCGGTCCATTCCGCGGGGCGCCGGCCCATCTCGCTTCTCGCCCAGGACCGTGTACTTCGACCCATGGCACAGGCACTCGAACCAGTTGCTGCGGTCGCAGAGCTGGGGGATGTTGCAGCCGAGGTGCGGGCACTTGCGGTACATGGCCAGGATGTCCATGCCCGGGTCGGCGGTCTCCTCCCCGGTGCCATTGACGCGCGCCTCGGCGGCGGGCACGTTGACGATGAACAGGCGGGCCTTGTTGAAGATGAATGGCACGCCGCGCACCCACTCCGGCTGCTGGGTGGTGATGTCCGCGGCGGAGCCGATGACCAGGTTCGGGTCGCCGAGGCCGCCGCTCAGGTTCGGCCACAGGAACAGCACCGTGCCGCCGATGAACTGGAGGGTCAGGAGGCCGACGCCGACGCCCACGGCGCGTCGCAGGAAGCCCCGTCGGCTGATCTCGCGGACCGGCGGGCCCGGCTGCTCCCCCAGCTCGGCGGCTGGCCGGCGGTCATGAGAGCAGGGTCATAGGGTGAAGAACAGGCCTTCCCACGGCCAGACCCAGATC
The DNA here is from genome assembly GCA_963843015.1 of uncultured Chloroflexia bacterium. Classification (GTDB taxonomy): domain Bacteria; phylum Chloroflexota; class Limnocylindria; order QHBO01; family QHBO01; genus DASTEQ01. The sequence goes on from CAWJIR010000006.1 coordinate 42,177, forward strand.
CAGCCCGGCCCCCGGAAGAAGGCGCCGATGAGGGTCACGGCGATGCCGAAGAACATGATGCTCAGGAAGAAGATCCACGCCACCTTGCGGTCCCGTGCGGCGCGATACGGGGAGCGATCCACGTAGGCGATCAGGGCCAGGCCGATGAAGTAGACCGGCGGAATGAAGATCCCGGCCACCGTCGCGTTGAAGTAGGACAGGATCTCCTGCAGGCCGAGGAAGTACCACGGTGCCTTGGCCACGTGCGGCGTGACGTTGACCGTGGCCTGCTCCTCGAGCGGCGCCTGGATGAAGAACGACATGACCAGGAGCACGAAGGTGATCAGGCAGGCCATCAGGAACTCGGCCCGCAGCAGGTGCGGCCAGGTCAGGACCGTCTCGTCGGGCCGCTTGTCGACGCGGACCATGGACTCCTGGCGGACGTAGGCCAGCAGCCGGAAGCGCTCGGTGCCCGGAGCGCCGGGTGGTCCGGGCAGCTTGGGGCCCTGGCCCGGGACGGCGGGCGGAGCGACCGGGACCGGCGCCTGGGTCGGGGCGTTCTTGTCGGCCGTGGCGTTGGGTCGCTTCTCGATCGTCATCGGTCAGTCCTCATACCGGTCCGCTGATGCCGCCGTCTTTCCGGATCCGCCAGAAGTGGATGACCATGAAGACGGCGGTGATGAGTGGGAAGGCGATGACGTGGAAGACGTAGAACCGGATGAGCGTCTCCTGGCTGACCTCCACGCTGCCGAGCAGGATGAGGTTCGACTCGGTGGGCACGAGCGGGGCATAGGCCGCCATCTGGGTTCCGACGGTGACCGCCCAGAACGCGATCTGGTCCCACGGCAGCAGGTACCCGGTGAAGCTCAGCCACAGGGTGCAGAACAGCAGGAACGTGCCGACCGCCCAGTTCCACTCCCGCGGCGGCTTGTAGGCCCCGTGGTAGAAGACCCGCATCATGTGCAGGAACACGGTGAGCACCATGAGGTGGGCGCCCCAGCGGTGCATGTTCCGCACCAGCGAGCCGAAGGCCACGCTGTTCTCGATGGCGATGATGTCCTGGTAGGCGCGATCGACCGAGGGGATGTAGAAGAACATCAGGTACAGCCCGGTCACGGTCAGGACCAGGAACAGGAAGAAGCTGACCCCGCCCAGGCAGAAGGTGTACGTGTAGCGCACCGCGTGGCGCTTGACGCGCACCGGGTGGAGGTGGAGGAACACGTTGTTCATCACCGCCAGGGCGCGGGTCCGCGACGTGGTCGGGTACGGCTGGCGGATCAGGGATCGCCAGAAGTTCGACTCCTTGACGAGGCGGATGGGGAGCCAGTCCTGGCCGGGCGGCTTGCGGGTCACCGCTCGACCACCACTCCGGCCTGCTGTCCGACCTGGCCGAGCACGTTGTCCTTGTAGCTCTCCAACAGGACCTTCCCGTCAGGGGTGAACCGCTCGAGCTCGAGCCGGTCCATGGTGATGCAGTTGGTGGGGCACCGTTCGACGCACAGGTTGCATCGGATGCAGCGTTCCTCGTCGATGACCATCGCGATGCCCCGCGGCCACGCCTGGAACAGGTCAACCTCGGGGTCATCACCGCCCACCTGCGCCTTGTCGACCATGTAGATCACGCCCTCGGGGCAGACGTCAGCGCAGAGCCCGCACAGAATACAGCGGGGTCCGTCGATGTTGATGTTGTGGTTGCACTGGAGGCAGCGCGACCCTTCGGTGATGGCGCTCCGCGTGTCGTAGCCGATCTCGACCAGGCCGGTGAAGTCGCGCCGCATCTCGGGTGGGGCCATGGGAATGTGCTGACGCGGGTATGCCTCGTAGAAGCGCGGCATGTCGTGGTCGAGGGCCTGGGTGATCGTTGCCCGGTTGATGACCGGCAGCTCGGCCAGCTCCTCGCCGCGGACGCCGGACAGCCAGCGGTCGACCGCCCGCGCGGCGCGCCGGCCGAGACCCGCCGCCTCGATGATCGTGGCCGGGCCGGTGACGTAGTCCCCGACCGCGAACACGCCATCGACGGTCGAGGCGAAGGTGTTCCGATCGGTCACGATCTTGCCCCGCATCAGCTCGAACTCGAGCGCGTTCAGCTTCTTCCCGTCCGGCCCGACGGGCGTCGAGCCGTTCAGCGGCTGGCTGCCCCAGGACGTGATCGAGCCGCCAGGCACGACCTCGCGGGTATCGGTCACGCCGATGTGGCGGTTCAGCGGCGACCCGTATTCGCCGAGGACGTTGTTGTCGGGGGACTGGCTGGTGCAGGGGATGACCATGTCGCACGGGATCACGAACTCGCTGCCGGGGATGGGCTCCGCCGTCCGGCGGCCGCTGGCGTCCGGAGGCCCAAGCTGCGTGCGCTGGAAGACCGCGCCCTTCACGTGGCCGGCCTCGTCGGCGAGGATCTCGACCGGCGCGGCGAAGTACTCGAAGCGCACGCCCTCGAACCGGGTCTCGTGCTGCTCCTCCTCGTCGACGACCATCTCCTCGGGGCCCCGGCGGTAGGCGACCACGCTGGTGGTGGCACCCAGCCGCAGCGCGGTGCGGCTGGAGTCCATGGCCGTGTAGCCGCCTCCGACGATCACGACGTGCTTGCCGACCCACTGTTCCTGGCCGAGGTTCGCGCGCTTCAGGAAGTCGACGCCGTAGATCACGCCATCGAGCTCCTCGCCGGGGACGTTCATGGCGACCGGGTACATGCAGCCGGTGGCGACCACCACCGCGTCGTGCCGCGCCTGCAGCTCGTCCAGGGTCACGTCGCGGCCAACCTCGACGTTGTAGTGGAACTCGACCCCGTGCTTGGCCACCCAGTTGACGTCGAGCTCGATGACGTCCCGCGGGAGCCGGAAGGCAGGCACGCCGATGAGGGTGGTTCCGCCCCCGGACGGCAGCGCATCGTAGACGTGGACCTCGTGCCCCCACCCGGCCAGCTCCTTGGCTGCGCTCAGGCCCGCCGGCCCGGCGCCGATCACGCCCACGCTCCGCCCGGTGGCGGGCGCAACCTGGATGTCGTCGGGCATGTTGTTGGCGTAGTGCCAGTCCACGAGGAACCGCTTCATGGCCCGGATGGCCAGTGGCTTGTCGATGTCCGCGCGGCGGCAGGCCTTCTCGCAGGGCGCGGAGCAGACGTAGCCGCAGATGGCGGCGACCGGGTTCGGGTCGCGGGCGAGGATGTAGCCCTCCTCGAAGCGGCCCTCGGCCGCGAGCATGAGATAGCCGCGGCAGTTGGTGTTGACCGGACACCCTTCCTGGCACTCGATGTTGCACTGGAGCCAGTCGACGCCGACCTCTGCGGTCTGGAAGCGCAGGGGCACCGCTTCCCGGGTCGTCATGGGCGTTCGCAGTTCATCGCGCGTCCCCTTTGGCTCCCCCAGCGATCGGCGTCAGATTCCTGCCGTGGACCGGCGTTTTCGAAGGCGAGTTTCGGCGATTCGATGCTACCCGTCGCCCGCTCGCGGTGTCAAAGACGGACGAGCGTCAGGAAGCGGTCCGTCGGGCGTTCCTCAGCGGTTGAAGTAGGTCGCCATCACCCGGCGGACGAGGGGTGCGGCGTCGGAACCGCCGGTGCCCAGGTGGACGCGGGCGAGGAGCGTGGCAACCACGATCTCCGGGTTGGCGGCAGGCGCGAAACCTGGGAACAGGGCGTGGGGGTCGGGACCACCCGATTCGGCGGTTCCCGTCTTGCCGGCAACAGGGATCCCGAAGCCAGAAAAGGCGGGTGTCGCGGTCCCATACGAGTAGGTGGTCACCGCCTGGAGGGTGGTGACGAGGTAGTCGAGGTCGGCCCGCTCGATGGCGAACTGGTGGCGAACCCGCGGACGGGTGCGGTACAGGGCCTCGCCGTCGGGGCCGGTGGCGCTGGTCACGAGGCGCGGCGTCCACAGCGTCCCGCGGTTGGCGAAGGCGGCATAGGCCATCGCCATCTGGAGCTGGGTGCCCTCGAACGAGCCCTGGCCGATGGCCAGCTGGACCTGGTCGAACGGCCCGAAGGGGATGTATTCGCCGGAGCCGCGGGGGTGGCCCTCGAACCACAGCGCGTCCGGGAGGACTCCCGGCGTCTCGTTGACCCATCCGATGCCGGTGAGCTGCCCGAAGCCGAAGTCGGCGAGGAGATCGGTCAGCGCATCGCGTGTCCTGCTCGTAGATGACCATCGACAGGGGCATGTAGGTCGTGTTGCAGCTGAACGCCATCGCTTCCTCGAGCGACACGAGCCCGGGCAGCTGGTGGAGCTCGAAGTTCACGAACTGCACGCCACCGAAGTCCCAGGTCGGCCGGCACGTCATGCGCGTCGCGGGCGTGGCCACGCCAGTCCACAGGGCCGCCGCGAGGGTGAACGGCTTGAATGAGGAGCCGGTCGGGTAGGCCGTCTCGAGCGCATGGTTCGCCATCTGGCTGTCGGTCGGGGCGGCGAGCGGTGCGCCGCCGTTGGTCGTTCCCAGGGTCATCGCGTTCGGGTTGAACGCCGGCGCCGAGGCCAGGGCCCAGACATCGCCGGTTCGCGGGTCCACGACCGCGGTCGCCGCCTCGGGATAGCCGGCGAGCGCGGCCTCGGCCGAGCGCTGGAGGTCGGGCTGGATGGTGAGGCGGACGTCCGCGGCGGGAACGAGCGGCCGCTCGACGACCGGTCGAGCGGGTCCCGCGCCGTGGGGATCCACGAGCAGGGTCAGGGCGGCCCGGCCGCGCAGGAGCCACTCGGCGCCGGCCTCGACCCCCCGGCGGCCGGCGACCTGGCCGGCCTGGTATCCGTCGACCACGGGACGAGCAGCGGCCTCCTCCTCCGTCAGCGGCGTCGCGTAGCCGATCGTCTGGCCGGCGAGCGCCTCCTGTGGGTAGACCCGCAGGCCGTCGGCGCGGTTCGTGGCCAGCACCGTGCCGTCGGCGGCGAGAATCTGGCCGCGGGCCGGGAGCGGTCCTTCCTCGAGCAGGAACGTGCCACCGGTCGCCCCGAGCTCGGGGAAGAGGAGCTCCGGGGTCCAGCGAACCTCCCAGCCGGCCGGCCCCTCGGTCAGCTCGAGGACCCGGTCGAGCACGATCTCGCTCGAAGAGCACGGAGTGGAACGTGAGCCGGACGGGGAAGGCGACGGCGGGGACTGGTCCGGCGACGATCCCGTGTGGATCCGACCGGAGCCGGGGACCCGCTCGGCCGAGGCGCCGCGGTCGGGGCGGGAGACGCCGAGACCCCAGGCGGACGCGGCTCGGGCGATCGGGCAGTGGACCGCGGGGAACCGATGGCGACGTCCATCCTGATCAGACCGATGGCATCCTCGAATGCCTCATGCAGGGCCACGAACCCGGCCCGCGTATACCGATCGCGGTCGGCCGCAGCCAGGACCTCGTACCGACGCGCGTGGTCGCCGATGCGCCACAGGGCGACAAATCGCTCGACCGCGGCGCGAGCCTCTCCCTGCGACGACGGCTCCGATGCCGCGGCGACCGGCGGTGGCAGGAGCGCCGTCAGACCGATGGCGAGAGCGAGCCCTCCGGCCAACAGCCGCCCGGTGCGGCCACCCGCGTGCAGTCCCGTCGAGCGTGGGTCGGTCGCGTCGATCGTCAGCTCCCGCTTCCGACCACGATGACGTCAGGCGATACCCGCCCCGGCGTGTCCGCCGGGTCCGACAGCCGGATGACCCGATGCCGTTCGCCGTGGAGATGGGCCTCCGCCCAGCCCAGCACGGCGTCGTCGTGGGTGAACAGGACGAGCTGCCGGTCGGAGGCCAGGGCGAGGAGCATGTCGAGGATCTCCCGCTCGCGCTCGTTGTCGGCCTGGGCCGTGACCTCGTCGAGGAGCAGCGGCGCCGTTTCGCCGGTGGTGACCAGGTGCTGGGCCATGGCCACCCGGAGCAGGAGGTAGATCTGCTCCCGCGTCCCGCCCGAGAGCAGGCGGGCCTGGCGCCAGGCGCCCGTGCTCCCCTCCTTGACCTCGATGGACAGGTCGGCGGGGTTGACGCCGGCGTCGACGTAGGCTCCGCCGCTGAGGACGGGCAGCCACTCCCGAATGGCGGCCGCCAGGATCGGCGCCAGGTCGCGGTGGACCTGGCGCTGGGCGGCCTCGAGCAGGCCGAGCGTCTCATCGATGACCTGCGCGAGCTCGGTCACCCGGGCGAGCCGCAGCTCGGCGGCTCCGGCGGCCTCCTCCGCGGACGCGACGTCGAGCAGGTCAGCCCGACGGACGTCCACCGCACCGGAAAGCATCGCCGCGGCCTCGCGACGTCGGTCCAGCTCGGCCGAGGCCGCGGCCTCGTCGATCTCGCTCGGGATCTGGACGTCGGGTCCGACGGCCGCTGAAAGTTGCAGGGCCACCTGCTCTGACCGCGCGGCGTCGCCGGCCAGGTCCTCGACGGCACGGCCGTTCAGCAGACCGGTCAGCTCCTCGAACTCCCGGATCGAGCGCTCCACCTCGGCGGTCATCGCGCCGCGTTCGCTCTGCCATTTCTGGAGCAGCTCGATCACGGCTGCCGGGGCAAGGTTCGGGTCTGGATCGGGGACCACCGCGGCCAGGGCCGCACGCAGCCCGCCTTCGGCCTGTGTCACGGCGCGAGACGCATCCGCCGCGAGGCGCTCCGCATCCCGCGCGGCGTCGAGTTCGCGTTGCAGCGCCGGCGCCCGGCCGGCGGCGACGGCCACCTCCGCTCGCTGGAGGCAGGCCGCTTCGTAGGCATCCGCGGCCGACGCGCGGGTCGTCCCCGGGGTCGACGCCGCACGCCAGCAGGGCGTCCGCGAGGGATGCCTGACCAGCCGCGACCCGCGCGGCGGCCTCGGTCAGGACGTCGGCCTGCGAGCGCGGCAGTCGGCGTTCGTCCGCCCGGGTCTTCCCGACCACCGACCACGCGCCGAGGGCGATGGCCAGGAGCAAGGACGACAGCAGCGACCAGCGGCGCCCCGGCGACGAAGGCCAGCAGCCCCGTGATCGCCAGGATGCCAGCGCCGACGAGTCCGCCGATCGACACCGACGCGGAGGGCCGCGGCCGTTCGGCCGGCACCTGAGCCGCTTCGTCCATCGCCCGCCTGGCTTCCTCGGCAAGCGCCAGCTCCTGGAGCGCGGCAAGGACGGCAGGGGCCGGACGGAGATCGCCGACCGGCTGGGCCGGCAGCGCGGCCAGGTCGGCGGCAATTTCGTGGACAGGGCGACTCGATCCGGCGGTCGCAGCCGGGCGGGCGCGCCAGGCGGCGAGGGCTGCAGCCACCACATCGGCCTGCTCGTCCCGATCCGCGAGCTGGGGCGGGGGGCTCGGATAGCGTTTCGCGAGCTCCGCCGCACGATCAGCTCTCCGCCGCGCGTCGCTCGCAGCCGACCGGGCGGTAGCCAGCCGAACCACCGTCAGATCCCGCTCGGCCGCGGCAACGGCGCTGGCCGCGACTTCCGCTTCCGCCTGCGTGGCCAGGTACTCGTCGTGGCGTCGTCGGGCGTCGGCCAGTTCCGACTGCGCGGGCCGTGACGTCGCGCATCGCCGTCCGCAGCGGGCCCTTGGCGACCGCGGTGTCGGCACCGACCGCGTTGCGCCGGTAGTCGCGAAGCCGCTCGATGGCGCCGGCGGCGGTCGCATCGGTCCCGTGCGCCGCGGCCGCGCGCTGCATGTGCTCCTGAAGGGCGGCCGCGTTGTCGGCCACGGCCAGCATCTCGCCCTGGCCGACCGCGAGAGTTGCCGCAAACGCGTCCCGGTCGAGGCCGAGCCAGATCGATGCGTCGGGCGTGCCGTCCGGCCGCGTGATCTCGGTCGAAACGTCGATCCCAAGGTCGATATCGGTCGCGCGGCAGGCGACCTTGCCCAAGAGGTCCTGGACGAGGTCGATCCGTCGATCACCGACATGCAGCCGTGCCTCGACTGCCCAGCGATCCCGGTCGTCCCACGGCCGGTGGCGATCCTCGACCGAGGAGGCTTCCTTCGTGGCGCTGCCGCGGCCGCGGCGCACGCCAGTGAGGGCCATCCGGATCGCGGCGTGCCAGGTGGTCTTGCCCGCCTCGTTCAGGCCGAAGATCACGTTCAGGCCAGGCCCGAGCTCCAGGCTCTCATCGCGCAGCGCCCCGAATGCGCGTGCGGTGACCCGCTCGATCCACATCGGTCAGGCGACCTCGAGGTCGCCGCGGTCCTCGAAGGCACGGAGACCGAGCATGAGGACCCGCCGTTGACGCTCGGGATCCGGGATCTCGAGTGCGGTGCGCACGAACTGGCCACGAACGGTGGACTCCTCCGCGATGGACGGCGAGGTCGTAGCCCACGGTCACCCGATCGCGCCGGACCACGAGCCCATCGAGATGGCCGCCCAGGCTCGACAGGTCGGCGCCGTCGACGCGGACGACGGGAGACACGCGTGCCGCTGAGCGTGACCCGAACCGAACCCCGGAGCGGCCCGATGGCGGCTGCCACCCGGTCCCGGACGTCATCGCCATGCTCACACCCGTCGAGCGGAACCTCCACGTCGTGGACCTGGCTGACCGCGACCCGCCTCCGGGTGGTGGCCACCGACCCCATCGGATGACAGGGTGGCGAGGACGACCCCGCGTTCGCCGGTCTCGCCGAACTCGAGCGGATCCGGGTTGCCGGGGTAGGTGTGGCGCTCGGCATCCTTCGGCACGTGGAAGTGGCCGAGGAAGGCGTGGCTCAAGCCGGCGGCCGCGATCTCCTCGGCATCAAACGGGGCGTGCGGCTGCGTTCCGCTTTCCTGCGCTGTCAGCCAGCTCCGCTCGGAGGCGTGGGCGAGGGCCAGGTGAATGCCGCCACCGGTCGTTCGGAACCCGGCGAAGAACCCGTCCGTGTTGGCGGGAGCCCGGTGAGCGGCACCCCACAGCGTGACGCCCTCCGACAGCGGCACGGGCCGCAGCGCGGCCTCGGTGAAGACGTGGACGTTGTCGGTCCACGCGGTGACGGCGTATGGGCTGTGAGGCCCGTACCAGTCGTGATTGCCCGGGGCGAGATAGACCGGGCGGGTGCTCCGGCCGAAGCTGGCCTGGAGGAACGCGACGGTATCGGGCTGAACGCGGTCGTGCTCGAACAGGTCGCCGGCGCACAGGATCGCGTCCACCGCCTCGGCCTCGGCCAGCGCGAGGATGCGGGTCAGGGTGTCTCGCCGATGCTGCCGCCGGCGTCGGGCGGCATCGGGCTCGAGCCAGGCGAATGGGGCGTCGAGATGAAGGTCGGCGAAGTGCAGCAGCTTCATCGGGGTCAAGGATACGGGCCGGGACGTGACAGCTTGCGGCGTCGTGGCTACCACGCCTCCGTCCGGCGCACTTCGATCACGAGGAGAACGACGGCGGCCACGAGCAACAGATGGACAGCCGGGCCGACGTTCACCAGCAGCCCCAGCAGCCAGCCGACCACGCACAGACCGATGCCGACCCAGATCACGGGATCGGCGAGGTGAGTGCCACGAGCCCCAGGACGGCGGCGATGATGCCAAGGCCGATGAGGGCGACCGCCACGGTGGCGGCGGCCTCGCGGCCCTTCACCCGGTCAGGACCTCGACCAGCTTGCCCAGGTGCTCGGTTGGCTTGACGCGAGGCAGGACGTGCTCGATCCGCCCGTCGGCACCGACGACGAAGCTCGTCCGCTCGACGCCGTGGTACGTGCGCCCGAGGTACGTCTTCTCGACCCACGTGCCGTAGGCATCGGCCACCTTGTGGCCCTCGTCGGACAGAAGCCGGTGGTGCAGGCCGTACTTGTCGCGGAACTTCACGTGGCTGGCCACGCTGTCCGGGCGACACGCCGAAGATCTCGGCATCCAGCGCCTCCGCGACGGACCAGTTGTCGCGCAGGGAGCAGGCCTGCGCGGTGCAGCCGGCCGTGTCGTCCTTCGGGTAGAAGTACAGCACGTAGCGCCGTCCGGCGAGGCTCTCGGAGGTGACGAGGCTGCCGTCGTCGGCATGCATGGCGAATGCCGGGGCCTTCTCGCCCGGCTGGGGATACGTCACGGCCGGGCCATCCTAGCGCAGGCCGATGGAGAGCAGGACGGTGGGCAGGCGGCGTGGCTGGAGACGGGCGGCGAGATCGGCAGCCAGGTCACGGAACAGGTCGGACGGCGCCTCGGCCAGGTCGTGGTCGGCGCCGGGCACCACGATACGCCGCGGGGCGGACGTGGCCGCCAGGGCGGACATCAGCAGGTCGGCCTCCCCGATGTTCACCCAGTCGTCGGTCGCGCCGTGGACGACGGTGACCGACCGCCGCTGGAGCGTGGCCAGCGCCCGGGTCGGGATCTGCAGGGCCTGCTCCCATCCGGCCAGGCCCAGGTGTACTCGTTCACCACCGGGCAGGGTCATGGTCATCTCCGGCTCACCTCGATCGCTCCGCTCGATCAGCTCCTCCAAGCCCCGATCGAACGCGAGGACGAAGGGATGCTCGGAGACCGGCCGGCTGTCGCCTGAAGGAACGGCGCCCCCGCGCCGGCGTGTCCGCTCCGCTGCCGCGCGCCGGAGCACGTCTCGAAGTCCACGGGCGGGGGCACCGACCAGGGTCAGAGGGCCGATCCCGGGATCGGCGGCGGCGGCGCTCAGGGACAGCCACGCGCCCTCCCCGTGCCCGACGAGCCCGATCCGAGCCGGATCGATCGCCGCATGACCCCGGAGCGCAGCCACCGCGTCCCGGGCATCGTCGACGAGGGTGAACAGGCCGGCCACCGACCAATCGCCGCCGGAGCGCCCGCAGCCGCGCTTGTCGTATCGCAGGCTGGCCACGCCACGCACCGCCAGCGCCGAGGCCAATCTGCCCGAGGATGCCCGGGTCGGGTTCCTCCGCGGATGCAAACCAGGTGGGGTGGCCCACTCGATCGAAGCGTCCATCGCGGTCACGCGGCAGCAGGCTGGCCAGCAGGAGTACCGCCGGCCAGCGGTCGTCGAGGTTGTCCCGGTGCGGATCGGGGAGGGTCAGCGTTCCGCTGAGGACGACCTCGCCGGCGGTGATGGACAGCTCCTCGTCGCGGGACATGGTCGGGGCATCATGCCACCGCGCCCCGCTCAACCGAAGATGAAGGTCCAGCTCCCGAGCGCGACGCTGACGGCGACGGCCAGCGCCCCGAGGACGGCGGCTGCCCCGAGCAGGAGCCAGTCCGCACGACGCATCGTGGGCGGCCGGGCCAGCGTTCGTGGGGTGCCGCTGTCGAAGCCTCGCGCGTCCATCGCCAGCGCGAGCCTCGAGGCGCGGCGGATGGTCGACACCAGGAGGATGACCACGGCCGTGATCCCCAGCCGCGCGGCGACGAGCGGGTTGCGCCCCGCATCCACGCCCCGCGCCCGGCGGGCCATGCCGATGGTGCTGCCACTCGACGCCCAGGACCGGCACCAGCCGCAGCGACGCGAGCGCGCCGACCGCCAGCCGGGGCGGGAAACGGAGATGGCCGATGAGCCCCGCCGCCAGGTCGGCGGGATCGGTCGTGGCCAGTGCCAGGCGTCCCGGCCAGGGCGATGGCGGCCACCCGGAGGCCCAGGCCCAGGCCGAGCATGACTCGATCCGTTCCGGGATCGGTGGACGGAACCGCCGCCGTCCCGGCCAGGAGCGCGTTCAGCGTCCCGAGCAGCGCGGCGACGGCGACGAGGGGAAGGAGGAGTCGGCCGAGGTCCCGGGGACGGATGCCGGTCCCGGCCAGGGCCGGCCAGCCCTTCCCCGGTGAGCAGGACGGCCGGGGTGATCGGGATCCCGCGAAGCGAAGGCGACGGCCATGAGGATGACCGCGGCCCCGAGCTTGGCAATCGGATCGGCGGAGGGAAGGAAGGCCGTCGGGTCGGCGATCACCGGCGGACGCATCTGCATCGGTCAGGCCTCCGGCGCCCGCAGGCGTCAGGGTTCGGTCGGCCAGGGCATCGACCAGGGCCCGGTCGTGGGTGGCCATGACCACCGCGCGGCCGCTGTCCACCAGCCCCGCCAGCAGCGACAGCATCTCGTCCCAGGTGCGGCGGTCCTGGCCGAACGTCGGCTCGTCGAGGATGACGGCCTGCGGTGCCGTGGCCAGGGCGGTCGCGACCGAAAGCCGCCGCTTCTCCCCGCCCGACAAGGTGAAGGGGTTCGCCTCCCAGACGCCGTCGAGGCGCAGCCGCTCAGCCAGCTCCGCGGCGCGCTGCCTCGCCTCCGCCTCGGGCAGGCCGGTCCGGATCGGTCCGAGGGCAAGCTCGTCCGACACCCGGCCGGTCAGGAACTGGTGCTCGGGATCCTGGAAGACCGAACCGATGCGGGTAACCAGCTCGCGGGCCGGCCAGCGCCAGATGACCGACCCGGCGTGACCGGGCGCGAGGGCCTCGCTGGCGGTGACCTCACCGCCCTGCGGACGGAGGAGGCCGCCGAGCAGTCGGGCGAGCGTCGATTTGCCCGAGCCGTTGGGCCCGATCACGGCCAGGGCCTCCGAGGTCCGAACGGTCAGGTCGAGCCGGGTGAAGATCGGTCGGCTCGGCCAGCGGCGGGCGTGCGGAGAGCTGCTCGGCCACGATGAGCGATTCGGCCGGCGGGGCCAGCAGCGGCCGCGCCGGCCGACGGCCCGCATGGTCCGGGGTCCAGATCCCGTGGCGGTCAAGCAGCTCGGCGTGACCGCCGAATACCTCCGCCGGCGGAGCCATCGAGGAGGATGCCAGCTCGCTTCGGCCATGACCACCACCCGGGTCACGAGCGGCAGCCACTCCGCAACCCGATGCTCGACCAGGATCATCGTCATCGGGCGCGCGGCGACCATACGGGTCAGGGCGTCGCGGACCGCGGCCGCGCCCTCCGCGTCGAGGTTGGCCGTCGGCTCGTCGAGGAGCAGGAGGTCGGGCCGGAGGGCGAGGATGCCAGCCAGCGCCAGCCGTTGTTGCTCCCCGCCCGACAGCTGGTCGGTCGGGCGGTTCGGGCCGTATGGCCAGCCGACAGTCTCCAGTGCGGCCCGGACCGCGGGCCAGATCTCGTCGGTCGGCAACCCGCGATTCTCCAGGCCGAAGGCGACGTCGTCGCCGGCCCGGCTCATGACGATCTGGGACTCCGGGTCCTGCATGAGCAGCGCCGTCCGCGTCCGTACGGCACGCGGCGCCTCGCCGAAGACGCGGAGCTCGCCCTCCGACTCTCCCGCCACCACGATCGTCGGTCAGCCCCGCGACGTGCGTGAGCAGCGTCGACTTTCCTGACCCGGAGGCGCCGAGGAGCAGCACGCGCTCGCCCTCGGCGATCCGCAGGTCGAGGTGGCGGACGGCCCAGCTGGTGCGGCCGGGGTGGCGCCAGCCCCAACCCTCGGCCTCGACGGCCGGTGGCGCCGGGTACGTCGCCTCGGTCAGGTGGCCGCCTCGGCGGTGTCGCGGCCGGATGGGAACGCGGCCAGGACGCCGGTCGGCCGCAGGAGGCGGACGAGGTACCACGATCCGAGCCCGGCCGACGAGTGCGGCGCCGACCAGCATGAAGGCCCCGTAGGCGAGCTGGACGGGGACGGCGACGCCCGGCGAAGTACACGGTCATGTCGTGGAACCACATCCCGACCGCGGCTCCACAGGCGGCCAGGACCGACATCGGCAGCGTCCAGCGGCGGTACAGGGCCAGGGCGAAGACGAGCTCGGCGCCGGCTCCCTGGACGAGGCCCGAGAAGATCGTGTCGAGCCCATACGGCGAACCGAGCAGCAGGGAGACCGACCGCCGCCATCGTCTCGGCCAGCAGCGCGGCGCCCGGCAGGCGAACGATGAGCGGCGCCAGGACGGCGGGGATGAGCCACACGCCGGACAGGAGGTAGAGCGGTGGGGCGAACGCCGGAGCGGCCACCGCGTTGAACACCACGTTCCAGGCGGTGAAGACCACGCCAAAGGCCACACCGAGCGCGGCGGTGACCACGATGTCGACCGTTCGCCATCTCATGGCAGCACGTCCTCGTTCGCGTGGCGCGATCTCGATGACGAGCAGCTGGCCCGATGCGACCGACACCGACGCGGGCGACTCGGTGACGATGTTCGCCAGGCCCCGCGACGAGCCAGCCTCCAGGCGGTCGTCGTCCAGCGGCCACTGCAGTCCTCGGGTCGTCACCCCGATCGGCCGGCCCGCCCACCGCGAAGCAGGCTGACCCGTGTTCCCGGCGGCCGGCAAGCTCGACGCGGGATGGGCCGGCCAGCTGTCGGGCGGTGGTCTGGTCATGGACCAGGCTGACGGGGCGGCCGGCGGCGAGATCGGAACCGAGGAGCAGGAGGTTCGCCGCGAGATGGTCGACTTCGCCCCCGAGTGCGCCGAGGATCACCAGCTCGTCGGCGCCGGCGGCCATGGCCGCGGCCACGCTCAGCTCGAGATCGGAGGCATCCTTGTCGACCGGGTGACGCTCGAGCGGCGACGCCGGCTCGCTCAGCTCGGTCGAGCAGGTCCGGATCGATCGAGTCGAAGTCGCCGACCACGCGATCCGGGCTCCGACCGAGCGTGGCCAGCCAGTTCGCTCCGCCGTCGGCAGCGATCACGACGTCGGCACCGGCCAGGACGTCCCGATCCGTCGACGCGTGCGCTCCGTCGGCCACGATGACTGCCTTCACGATGTCGACTCCCTACGCTGGCATGACCCAGGTCAGGTTCGAGGGTCTGCGGTGTCCCGCACTCTCAGCGCCAAGGCGCTCCCCTGTCGTGTCCCTGTCCACGGCAGCCTAGCACTCCGCGTACGATCGAACGGATGGCGGGCGCAGACGAACGGGTCGCCGCCGCGGCGACGGCAGCCGGACTCGACGATCGTGGTCGAGCGCTTTCCGGAGGGAACCCGGACGGCCGCGGATGCGGCCCGGGCCGTCGGCTGCGAGGTGGGGCAGATCGTGAAGTCGCTGGTCTTCATGGCCGACGGTCAGCCGGTCGTTGCCCTGGTGTCCGGTGCTGACCGGCTCGACACGGATCGCCTCGCCGCGACGCTCGCCGCTGTCACGGGTGGAGCGCGCCGACGGCGACGCCGTCCGGGCCGCCACTGGCTACGCCATTGGCGGCGTGCCGCCCTTCGGTCACGCCCAGCCGCTGCCGGTCCTCATGGATCGGGCGCTGCTCGCGTACGAGACGGTGTGGGCCGCGGCCGGTCGACCCGACGCGGTCTTCGCGGTCGCCCCGGAGGCACTCCGGCGCGCGAGCGGTGCCCGCGTGGCGGATCTCGCAGCCGACCGAGGCGCGGCCTGAGTCGCGATCACGGCTGCTGGCCCGAGTACACGTACAGCGGGATGTAGTAGCTGCCGAGCCGGGCATGGTCGAACCAGAAGATCGGTATCGACCTCGAGGTTGAACGCCTCGGTGTAGTAGCCCGTCGTGCTCGGCGCCCGAAGGCCGAACGTGAATCGGCCGACGCCGTCGGGCGGAACTGCTGGCCGGATCCAGGTAGGTGGGGATCCACGAGGCGGGCCAGTCCGCGGCGCGAAACGCGCTCGAGCGCCAAGCCGGGTTCCAGGTCCCGAGCAGCAGCTGGCTGCCGGCCGCGTCGCGGAACCACGTTCGTCCGCCGGTATTCCGGAACTCCACCCAGTGGGTGATCGTCGTCAGCCGCTTGATGGCCACCGTGCTGCCGTTCGATTCGGCGTGATAGGCGGCCAGGTACGGCGACTCGACCGGGCCAGGTCGTCCACAGCCGACCGGCCATGGGATCGACGGAGACGCCCGATGACGGCTGAGCAGCTCGAAGTGGAGATGGGGCCCGGTGCAGTTCCCGCTGCATCCGGAGTGGCCGATGTGCTGCCCCGCCACCACGGCCTGGCCCAGCGAGACGAACGCTCCGTTCTGGGCCAGGTGGTAGTACAGCGTTTCGCGACCGTCGGCGTGGCGGAGCCGCACGAAGTTGCCAAACGACCCGTACTGGTAGGTCCCGAAGCCCTCCTGGAAGCTGACGACGGTGCCGTTGCGAGCGGCGGCGACCGGGGTCTGGACTGGCATCCCGTAGTCGAGCCCGGTGTGGTTGGTCGTAGACCCGGCCGAAGTGCGGCACGCTGTCGATCCACAGCTGACCCGTCCAGTCGAGCTGGTACCCGGCGCGCGGGTCGCGGTCGACGCCGTAGCTGAGCGCGATCGACGGGTTGTAGAAGGGCAGGGTGAAGTCGTCCGCCGCCGCGACCCGGGGCGCGAAAGCCTGGCTGACGACAACGACGCCAACGAGACTGGCGATGAGCCGATACGCGGCGAGTCATGGCCGGCACCCCCGCCCGCCACCGAGCCAGCAGCTCGACGAGCCGGCCTCGGTCAGGCGGCTGCCACTGACGTCGACGACCCCGGTCGTATCGGTTCCGAAGAGCAGGAGCAGCGTCCCGTCAGGGGAGAATCGAGCCGCCGACCCGGTGCCGATCACGCGGGGCGGCGGACCGCTGCCGATCCGTTTCAGCCAGATGTCCCCGGCATCGGCCAACGCGAGCCGGTCTCCGACCGGACTGAGGTCGACGATCGTGCCGCGGTCCAAGCCGGTCAGAGGACGTCTCCGACCCGTCGGCGGCCACGCGCACCACGGACAGACCGCCCTCGCTCCGGTGGCGGGCCAGGACAAACGCCCCATCGGGGAGGGCCACCGCCTGGTACACGAGCTGGTCCTGCGCGGCGACCGACCCAGCGACCGACTCGGACCCCTCCCCTTTCCATGTCCACGATCTCGGCCGCGGCCCAGTACGGAGCCTCGACCGATGACAGGCGGAGGGCGAGGATGCGGCCGTCGGGCAGCACCGTGACATCGGAGCCGAATGGGCCGTCGGCCACGAGGGCTGCGTCGCCGGTGGCCCGGTCAACGCGCCACAGGGAGCCGGCCTGGTCGACGACCGCGAGCCAACCGCCGCTGGGCGCGAATGCGGCGCCGCGCACCCCGGGAAGGGCAACCTCGATCTGCGTGCCGTCGGCGTGGGCGAGGCCCAGGGGCCCGATCTGGCCAGGGCCGACCGGCGTGAAGGCTACGGTCAACCCATCCGGCGAAGCGGCCAGGATGCCAGGCCCGGGCGTGCGGTCGGCTGACTGGGCCTCGACCAGTCCCACGCCTTCAACCGCCCGGGTGGTCAGCGTGAGGATGCGGCCGCTGTCCCGCAGCGATGCGGCCTCGCGTACGGTGACCGGGGGCGGCGGGCCAGCCTGAACCGGGAGCGAGATGAGAATCCCGGTGATACCGAGGCCGAGCGCACAGGGCGCCGGCGACGAGGAGCAGGGGAAAGCGGTGGAGCACGACGAACCTCCGAACGATGCAAGGTGGAGAGGCGAAATCGATGCGGACGATTCAGGCGGCGGTTCGTTGCCTCGCTGGCGGGATACAGGCGTAGCCTGCGAGGTCTCACTTACCGGGCACGTACCGCATACTTCCCCGCCCATGAGCGCCGTCCACGTGACCCACTGGCCGTGACTGACCTCGCCATCTCGCTGGTGGCGGTGGCCCTCGGTGCGCTCGGAACGGTCGCCGGCGTCTGCGCTCATCCGGGCCAGCGGCGCGAACACCGGCGCCGGTCGACGCTTGGCCGGGGCCCGCGGACATGGCCCTGCCTGACCTCCACGGCCTGGCCGAGCGAGAACGAGCTGCCGGGCGCTGCCGTGCGGGTCGAGGGCCGGGTGCGCTGCGCCGACCCCATCGTGACGCCCGACCGGCGAGCGGCTGGCCCTCCTCCATCGCGACATCGAGCTCCTGTCGGAGGACGGTCGGTGGCGGACCATCGAGCGGGTGCGCGACGCCCGGACGATCGACCTCTGGGAGCGGTCGGCCTCGGTCGGTCTGGACCTCGCGCACATCGCCGAGCCGCTGATCGCCATCCCCCACCTGTGGGAAGGCGACGCCGACGAGCTGGGCGCAGCCATGCAACCGGCTGTCGAGCGCGTCCGGGCAGAGCATGGAGCGCCGGGACCCGCCCGAGCCACCACCCGGCAGGTGCTGTTGGTGGATCAGCTCATCGTGCTCGCCGTGCCGGCTCGCGGCGACGACGGGAAGCTCAGGCTCGATCCGCCGCCCGGTGGATTCCTGGTCACCAATGTGGACCTCGACGTGGCCATGCGCCTCCTCGCCGGTCCGCAGCGACGGCGGATGGTGGCCGGCTACGCGGTCGCCCTGGGCGGCATCGTGGTCCTGGTGGCGGGAGCGGCCAGCGCGATCGTCACCCTCATGGTCTGAGCGACCGCAAACCGCGCTTCGTACCAGCCACCTGGCCGGTGCGGTGGTACGAACGGGGCATGGAGACCCGCACCTGCCGTTTCTAGCATGGGCTGCACGCCGCCTACCAGATCCTCCATTCATCTCCTGGTGGCGGGGACAGCGAGGACTCATTGGTTTCAGCGCCTTCCAGCGGATCCCGGCCCGACGCGCTCATCAGCGTGGCGCAGGCGGCTGCCCTGCTCGGCGTCCACCCGAACACGGTCCGAGCCTGGACCGAGAACGGCCGGCTTACCGCCTGGCGGATCAACCCCCGCGGTGATCGGCGCTATCGGCGGGCGGACGTGGAACGGCTGCTGGCCGAAGGGGCGGGCACGGCCGGGCTCGACAGCACGCCGACCGCGGGGACGCGGATCGCCGACACGGACGCGGAGGCCGCCGTCCTGACCCGAATCTCCCAGGGCACGGTGGATGCGGGCAGCGTGGCTGCCGTCTGCCGGGTCACGGTGGAGTCGCTCCGTACCGTCGAGGCCATCGCCCGGGTCGCGGTGTACCTCGTGCGCGACGACCGGCTCGTGCTCGAGACCCACGCCGGGCACAGCGCACCTCCGCCGCCAACCCTGTCATGGCCCGCGGACGCTGACGACATCGCCCCCGATGGCAGCATCCGGCTGCCGTTGACCATCGGCCAGGAGCGCATCGGCGTGCTGCTGGCCGCCGATGACGTCGACGGCGCGTGGATTCGCAGCCGACGGCGGTTCATGACCGCGGCCGCCGCCACGGCCAGCGTGGCGCTCCGCCATGCCCGGACCATCGCCCGCGCCCGTCGCGAGCTGACGCGGGCCAGGGCCCTGGCCAGCGTCACCCGGGAGCTGACCGGGCAGCTGGAGCTCGGCGCGGTTCTGAGTGACATCGCCGATCGGACGCGCGGCCTGTTCGACGCCGACCGGGTGGGCCTGTGGATGATCAACGACGAGCGGGAGCATCCGTTCGACCTGGCCGCCGAGCGTGGGATCAGCCCCGCCTTCCAGGCGATGGTCAGCCAGCTCACGTTCAACAGCCCCTCGCTCGGGACGCAGGCCGTCCGAGAGCGGCGGACGTTCGTGGCCCGCCACGCGGACACCGACCCGAGCGTCGGCGCGCTCCAGGCCGTCTACCGCGACGAGGGGGTCAAGACGGCATGCCTCGTGCCGCTGGTGAGCCACGACCGCGCGGTCGGCGTCATCGGCCTCTACCACTCTCGCGACCGGGAATGGCCCGACGATGAGCTGGCCCTGGCCCAGGCCTTCGCCAACCAGGCCGCGGTGGCCATCAGCAACGCGCGCCTGTACCGCAACACCGCCGAGCAGGCCGCGCGGATGCGGTCCATCCACGATCTGTCCGCCCGCCTGAACCGGCTGACCGATGTCCAGGCCATCGCCGACGCCATCGTGGCCGAGGCGAGCACCCTGGCCGCGTTCCACGACATCCGGATCTACACCGTCGACTGGGAGCACGGGACCTGCGAGCCGATCGCCTTCACCGACCGGCTGCTGGGGGACGGCGACTTCCGCGATCTGCTGCGGGTCGACATCGGTCCGGGCTCGTTCACCGGCTGGGTGGCCGCCAACGCGCAGCCCATCCTCAGCAACGACGCGCTGAACGACGAGCGGGGCCACACGATCGAGGGCACCGAGGAGATCGAGGAGTCGATGCTCGTCGTGCCGATGGTCTACGAGGGCCGATCGGTGGGCGTCATCGCCCTGTCGAAGCTGGGCGTGAACCAGTTCTCGACCGACGACCTGCAGACCATGATGATCTTCGCCGGCTACGCGGCCCAGGCCCTCGTCAACGCCCGCAGCTACCGACGGCTCGAGGAGCAGTCCAGCCAGCTCGCTCGCCAGCTCGAGTCGCAGCGGAAGCTGCTCGACGTCAGCACCCGGGTCACCGGCACGCTCGAGCACGAGGACGTCCTCGAGGTCGTGGCCGACGGCCTGAAGGCCGTGGTCTACGTACGACAACCTGTCCATCTATCGCGCGGACCTGGCGAAGCAGGTCCTCGTCCCGGTCCTGACCCGCGAGGAGCACGCCGAGGAGGTCGCCCGCTACATCATCCCGTTCGGGCGCGGGCTCATGGGCTGGGTGGTGGAGCACGCGCGAAGCGGTCCTCGCCAACGACGCCCTGGCCGACCCCCGGGCCGTGCAGATCCCCGGCACGCCCGCCGGACCAGGAGGCGCTGGTCGTCGTCCCCCTCATCAGCGACGGCCAGGTCACCGGCATCCATGAACGTCGGCCGAATCGGCGGCGAGGACGTCTACTTCAGCGAGACCGATTTCGAGCTCGTCCAGCTGTTCGCCGCGCAGGCCGCGGTCGCGCTCCGCAACGCGGACGAGCACCACGCCATGAGCATGCGAGCGGAGACCGACGCCCTGACCGGCCTCGGCAACCACGGCGCGTTCCAGCGCGACCTGGCCACCGCGACCGAAGCGGCCGCCAGCGCCCCACCCGAGGCAGGTCAGCTCGGTCTGCTGATGATGGACCTCGACCGATTCAAGACCTACAACGACCGCTTCGGCCATCCGGCCGGCGACGCGCTGCTCCACGCGGTGGGCGAGGCGCTGTACGCCGCCACCCGAAGCGACGACCGGGTGTACCGATACGGAGGCGACGAGTTCACGATCGTCCTGTCCGGGGTCGACCTGGCCGAGGCCCAGCGGGTGGCGGAGCGTGCCCGGCGGCTCGTGGCGGCGGTGTCGCTCGAGCGCGGAGCGGCGCCGGTCACGATCACGGTCGGCGTCGCCCTGTTCCCCGACCACGGGGCGACGAAGGATGCGCTCATCGCCGCGGCCGACGCCGCGATGTACGCCGGCAAGCAGGCGGGCGGGGACCGGGTCGTGGTCCCGGGCGAGGCCGACGCCGGCGGCCGCCGCGAAGCCGCCGAAGCCGCGCGACCGCGACACGGCCATCGTCCCCGACGGCGGCGGAGCGACGCGCCGAGCGACCCGCGAGCCCGAAGACCACCGCCGCCTGACCTGCGTCCCGGGCGCGCCGCGGACCGGATGCTATCCTCGCCTCCCCAATGCGTGATCGACGCCGCGTCCCGCTGCGCGCTGCGCCGCGGACCGTCCTCCGCGGGCGCGGCGCGTGGTCCCTCCTTGCTCCTCGCTGGCCGTGGCGGCCGCGTGCGGCACCGTGACGCCATCGCCGTCGCCGAGCGCGTCCTGCCGCCGGCGACGCCCATCCCCACACCGACCCCGCTGCCCACCCCCGCTTCTCGAACGAGGACGATCCCGCGCTGTCGGCGCTCATCCCGGACGAGGTCACCGGCCTGGTGGTCGTGAAACCGCCGACTCACCGAGTACGCGATCACCCCCGGTGACATCGGCCAGGCCGCGTACGGCGAGCTCGGGCGCGCGGTTCGAGACGCTCGTCATCGCCTTCATCCGCGACCCGCGGCTGAGCCTCTACGCGGTGCGGGTGGACGGCCCGCCGGTCCTGACCACGGACCTCGAGCCACACCTCGCCACCGCCGGCCGATACGTCGGCATCGCCGGCCTCGACCCGGAGCCGTGGGAGCTGACGGACGTGGCCGGCCACTGGGTCTGGGTCCGGCCGTCGGACAACGCGACCCTGCCCGGGACCCACGGTCTACACCTGGGCCGCGGACGACGTCGTGTTCCTCATGATCGGGGTCAACGACGAGCATCAACCGTGCCCTGCTCGCGCTGCTGCCCGGCGAGCCGCCGCCCACGCCGAGCCCGGCGCCGTCGACCAGCCCGGGCGCCAGCGCCAGCCGAGGAGCCATCGGCCAGCCCATCCGGCTCCTAGACTGTCGGCGCGTGACGGACCGGCTGACCGATGACGAGGACGCCGCTGGCCGACGACGATCGGCTGAGCGGCGACGACGTGAGACTCGACGACGAGCCGGCAGATGGCGCTGCAGCGGCTCCAGCCGGAAGCGGGACCGACTGGCCCGCCTGCTGTCGGTGATCACGATCCTCTACAGCCGTGGCGGCAGGGAGCAGGGCGTGGCGGTCGACGATATCGCCCGCCTGACGGGGATGAACAAGCGGACCGTCTACCGCGACCTGAAGGCCCTCGAGGACGAGCTCGCGGTCCCGATCTTCCAGGCCGGGCGCGGCCGCTACGGCATCGAGCGGAAGTACTTCCTGCCGCCGCTCCAGCTGACCGTGCCGGAGGGCATCGTCCTGTTCCTCGCGTCGCGCCTCATCGCCCAGTGGTCCGACGAGTCGGACCAGGCGGTCATCAGCGCGTTCACGAAGATCGCCTCCGAGCTGCCGCAGCCCATCGCCCGCCACGTGACGGCGACCATGCTCGCGGTCGGCGAGCAGGACTCGAACGAGCCGTTCACCGCCATCTTCAACAGCGTCGCCCGCGGCTGGGCCGAGGGCCGGGTGGTCGAGATCACCTACGAGCCGGGGACGGGCGAGCCGCGGCAGACCCGGTTTCGGCCGTACTTGCTCGAGCCGTTCGCGGCGGGCCGGAGCATCTATCTCATCGGCCATGACGAGACCGCCGGCGCGATGCGGACCTACAAGATCGAGCGCATCCGGCAGGCCGATCCTGACCATGGACCGATACGAGATCCCCGACGACTTCGACCCGGACCAGTTCCTCGCCAACTCGTGGGGCATCTGGTCGTCGGACACCACGCCACCGGTCGACGTCCGGCTGCGCTTCGACGCCGGCGTCGCGCGACGCGTCCGCGAGACGATCTGGCACCGGTCGCAGGTGCTGACCGAGCTGCCCGACGGGCGCGCTCGAGCTGGCCGTCCGGGTGGCCGGGATCATCGAGATCCGGCCGTGGATCCTGTCGTGGGGCGACCAGGTCGAGGTCCTGGAGCCGCCGGAGCTGCGTGACGTGGTCGCGGCCGCCCTGCGGGGAGCGGCCGGCCGCTACGACTGAGGGTCGCCCAGCGGGAAGGCGCGAGGAGGAGGGCGAGGGTCGGGCGCGCGCGGGGCTCGGCCGGGCGTCACCGGCATCCGGAGCCACGCGTCGCCGGCCACGCCGGCGCGGTGGCGGGCGGACAGCCGCCGGCCGGAGAGCCCGTCGATGCCGAGCCGGGCCAGGGCCTCGGCCACCAGCGTCCCGTCGCCCACGTAGCCATGGCCGACCGTGATCCGATCGCCGGGCGCCAGGATCGCGCTCAGCCAGTCGCGTCGGATCCGGAAGGTGCGCTTCAGGACCGATTCCCCACCGGCCCACAGCAGGTCGGCGGCGACGTACGCCGCCCGGCCGGCGCCGGGCGCACCGCCGCTCAGCCTGGCCCGCAGCAGATCGGCATCGGGCCGGCCCTCGGCGTCGAGCACGAGCAGGGTCCCGTCGAGCGGCCACGCCGTCCTCGGCCAGCTGGCCGGAAAGCTCGAGCCAGCTCGGGGAACGCAGCGCCGGCATCGGCCAGGCCCGCGACCTGGAGCCGGACGCGGCCGCGCTCGGCGAAGGCCACCGCCCGAGCGCCCGGCCACCACGGCTCGAACAGGTAGTCGGGGTCGTCGAAGGGCGCGTCGGCGTCCGCCGGCTGCATGGGCGCGATCCGATCCGGCAGCCGGACCGGCGGGGCGTCGGTCGGCGCGGTGGCGGGGAGGGGGAGCTGCTCGGGCGGCACGCGGCCGCTCAGGCGGTCTTGCGCCGCCGGGTCTGGGGAGCTTCCTCAGCCTCGGCCGACTTCTTCGCCCGGCTCCGCCGGGCGGGCGTCGGCGTGGACTCTTCAGCTCGCATCGGCCCCTGCCGCCGCGTCGCGTCGCGCCTCGCGGGCAGCAGCCACGCTCGCTTCGAGGGCGGCCATCAGGTCGCCGATCTTGGTCGGCTCGGTGGCCGCGATCGGCGTCGGCTCCTCGCCGGCGACCTTGGCCTCGATGACGCCCATCAGCGCCTGGCGGTAGTCGTCACGGAACTCCTCGGCGTCGAACTCGCCGGTCATGGAGGCGATGAGCTGCTCGGCCATCTTCCGCTCCGAGGGCTTGATCTCGATCCCGCTGCTGTCCACCGCCAGCTCCTCGACCGACCGGATCTCGTCGGGCCAGTGGAGGGTGGTGAGGAGCATCGACTCGGAGTACGGGTTGATCGCGGCCAGCTGCTCGCGATCCTTCATGACCACCTTGCAGATCGCGGTCTTGCCTTCGTCGGCCAGGACCTGGCGGAGCAGGAAGAACGCCTTCTTGCCGACCGGGTCGGGCTCGAGGTAGTAGGCGCTCTTCACGAACTCGGCGCCGTGGGCCTCCTTGTCGGCGTCCACGAACATCGCGATCTCGATGGAGCGGACCGTCTTCAGCGGCACGGCCTCGAGGTCGTCGTCGGTGACGACCACGTACCGGCCCTTGCTCCACTCGTAGCCCCGAACGGTCTCGGAGCGCGGGACGACCTCGTCGTGGAACGGGCAGTAGATCTTCATCTGGATCCGGTTCAGGCAGCTGGCGTGCAGCATGTTGAAGCCGATCCCGCTCGACTCGGTCGCGAGGTAGAGCTTGACGGGGATGGTCACCAGCCCGAACTGGATGGCCCCCCGCCACATCGCGCGTGCCATAGGGTGGCTGAGGATACACCGGGTCCGCCAGAGCGGTCGATCAGGAGGCCCGGGCCCGGATCGGCCGGTTAGGACTCGACCTCCGGCGGCAGCCAGCTCCGTGCTTCCTCTTCGGGGATGAGCTCCTCGAGGGCGGAGCCGGGACCCGCGTCATCGGTCACGACCAGCAGCTCCGCGAGCCTGCGCTGGATGGCCAGCACCGGGGCGTTGCGGTCGAACCCCGCGAAGGCGCCCGAGGCGACGGCGACATCGGTCAGGGGCAGGAACGGATCGGCCACGTTCAGGACGTCCACGGCGTGGCTGCCCTGCGCGACGTGGACCTTGCCGGTGAGCCAGAACGGGGGGAGGCCGACCTGGATCTGAACCGGGCGCTTCTGGACGATGAGGTCCTCGCTCGCGGCGTCGTCCACGCCGCTGCTGATCCCGAACAGGACCGCTTCGACCGCCACCATCACCGTCTCGCCGCTGCGCGACGGCGCCCGCGTTGGCGTACTCGGACACGGTGGCGTTGTCGACGTTGAGGTGGGTCGAGCCGCTGAGGTTGAGGATGTCGGCGACCCGGCGAAACCGGGTCGCCATCTCGCCCGCTCACCCGATAGCCCGAGGTGTACAGCTCGACCTGCACCCGGTTGACCGGGGGACCGATCGATCCCGCGTCCCAGCCCATGGGCCGATCCTAGCGCTTGCGGGCCTTCCAGACCTCTTCGCTCGGCCACCGGCGCGCCCACTCGATGGTGCGCGATGTTCGGCCACGCGTGGTCGCGGCCGGCCGGCGGCGGTCGGATCTCGACCAGGTCCATGACCTCGAATCCGCTGTCGCGCAGCAGCCGAATCATGTCGCCGTGCGACAGGTGGAACTCGACGCTGTCCTCGTCGGGCCATTCGAAGCGATGCATCCCGAACTGCGGACGCAGGAGCCGATCGGTGGCCGGTCCATCAGCCTCGAGCGTCGGGCACGGCCAGCATGACCAGCACGCTGTTGCCGAGGAAGATGAGATCGCCGCCGGGCCGGAGCAGGCGCGCCGCCTCCGGGATCCAGCGATATGGATCGGCCCAGATGGCCGCGCCGTACTCGGAGATCGCCAGGTCGAAGCTGGCGTCGGGGAGCGGCACATCGCTCGGCATAGCCGAGCAGCAGCGGGAATTCGAGCCCGTGCTCCTGCTGGAGCCGCGCGGCGGTCTCGAGCTGTCGCGGGGAGTTGTCGAGCCCGGTCACCCGCGCCCCGCGGCGGGCGAGCCAGGCGGAGACGTACGCCGTCCCGCAGCCGAGCTCGATGGCGTCCTTGCCCGTCGAGGTCATCGGGCAGAAGGTGAACGCTCCGACTCGGGGACGCCCCAGATGCCCCAGCTCGGGTCGGTCGAGGCCCACGCCCGCTCGCCGCTCTCGACGTACTCGGCGTGCGTAGCCGTCCCACGCTGTCGCGGTTGCGCTGGATGTGATCGGCACGTCGTCGCTCACCCGGCCAGTGTGTACGATCGGTTCATGGATCCGCGGCCAACGTGCTCGGCGCCGATGCGCCCGACTTCAGCGCGGCCGAAGCCGAGGACCTGGCCCGCGCCCTCTTCGGCGTCCGGGGCGCGGCCGAGCCGCTCGTCAGCGAACGGGACCAGAACTTCCGCCTGACCGATGAGGACGGCGTCGCCTGGGTCCTGAAGATCTCGAACGCGGTCGAGGACCCGGCGGTCGTCGACATGGAGGTCGCCGCCGTCCGTCACGTGGCACGCATGGACCCTTCGCTGCCGGTGCCCGTTCCGCGCCTGGCCGAGAACGGGGAGGCCGTCGTCCAGGTGCCCGGCCGTGCCGGTGGGCAGCACCAGGTGCGGCTGATCCCGTTCCTCGCCCGGCCGCCACGTCGAGCCGAGCAGCCTGAGCCCGACCGCGCTGTGGGAGATCGGCCGGGTGACGGCGCGCCTCGGCCGAGCGCTGCGCGGCTTCTTCCATCCGGCCGCGGGCCGGGTGATCCTGTGGGACCTGAAGCACCTGGACGCGCTGCGCCCGCACCTCGACGCGGTGCACGGACCCGGCGCGTCGAGCGATGGTCGAGCGCGCGCTGGCGCGGTACGACCGCCACGTGGCGCCGGTGCTGCCGACGCTGCGCTCGCAGGTCATCCACAACGACATGACGCTCGACAACCTGCTCGTCGACGGCGACGCGGTGGCGGGCATCCTCGACTTCGGGGACATGGCCCACACCGCGCTCGTCCTGGACCTGCCGGCCATGCTGCAGTCGGTGCTGCGCGGCCGGACCGATCTCTTCGACGCGGCCAGCGTCGGCGATCGGCGGATTCGCGGCCGTGACGCCGTTGGAGACCGAGGAGGCTGACCTGCTCGCCGATCTGCTCGCGGCGCGGATGGTGCAGACCGTCCTCATTTCGGTGTGGCGAACCGCGGAGTACCCGGACAACGCCTACATCGCCGGCTGGCTGGCGCCGGCCTACGAGCTGCTCGAGCAGCTCGAGGCGGTGGGCTGGGAGGAGGCGTCACGACGGCTGGCCGGCTGCGACCAGGAGGACCGTCTCCTACCCGCCGATCCCGACCCCGGAGCTGGCGCGCGCGGCGGGCGGTGCTCGGGTCAGCCCTCTCGCCGCTGACCTACGAGCGGCCGCTCCACCTGGTCCGGGGCGAGGGCGTGTGGCTGTTCGATGCCGACGGCAACCGGTACCTCGACGCGTACAACAACGTGCCGGTCGTGGGCCACGCCCATCCGGCCGTGGTCGAGGCCGTCGCGCGCCAGGCGGCGGCGCTCAACACGAACACCCGGTACCTCCACGAGGCGGTCGTGCTGCTCGCGGAGCGGATCGTGGCCGGCATGCCGCCAGGCCTCGACACCGTCATGTTCGTGAACTCGGGCAGCGAGGCGAACGACCTCGCCTGGCGGCTCGCGACCGCGTACACCGGAGGGACCGGGGGGATCGTCAGCGGCTGGTCGTACCACGGGCTCACGGCGGCCATCGCCGACCTGTCCTCGTCGGAGTGGCCGCGCGGCGAGCAGCCTCGGACGATCGAGACCATCCCGGCCCCGAACCCGTACCGCGGCCCGCACCGCGACGACCCCGACCTCGATGCCGCGAGCGCCGCCGAGCTCGATGCCGCGGTGGCGCGGCTCGCCGACCGCGACGTGCGGGCCGCGGCGCTGTACCTCGACGGGATGTTCACCGCCGATGGCATCGTCCCGCCCAGCGAGCGCTACCTCGAGCTGCTGTCTCGGCGCGAGCCCGGGCGGCCGGCGTCGTGTTCGTGGCGGACGAGGTCCAGTCCGGCCACGGGCGTTCGGGCGAGGGGCTGTGGAGCTTCGGTCCCGCGGGCATCACCCCGGACCTCGTGACGCTGGGCAAGCCGATGGGCAACGGCCATCCCATCGCCGCGGTCGTCGCCCGTTCCGAGATCGTCGACCACTTCGCGGCCGACCACGAGTTCTTCAGCACCTTCGGCGGCAACCCGGTCGCCTGCGCGGCGGCGCTGGCGGTGCTGGACGTCATCGAGTCCGAGGACCTGGTTGCGAACGCGCAGGCCGTCGGCGGTCACCTCACCCAGGCGATTCGGGGCCTGATGGCGACGCACCCCGCCATCGGCGACGTTCGCGGGCGCGGCCTGATGGTGGGCGTCGACCTGGTCGAGGATCCCACGACCCGCGCCCCGGCTGGCCGCACTTGCGAAGCGGGTCATGAACCTGATGCGGGAGCGGAACGTCCTCGTCAGCACGACCGGCCGCGAGGGAACGTGCTGAAGATTCGGCCGCCACTGGTCATCACCGCCGAGCAGGCGGAGATCATCGTCGCCGCCCTGGACGAGTCGCTGGCCGCCGCCGACGCCTAGGGCGCGCTGCGCCCGAAGCGAGGGCTACTCGTCTTCCAGCTTCCCGGTGGCCGCGATCCGCGCCTCGCGACCGCCGCGGCCGGTGGCGAGCAGGATGCGCCCGCTGGCCTGGGCCTCGAACAGGCCCTCCACGGTCGCGAGGTTGTCGATATCGGCCGGGGTCTTGTCGTCGCGGATCCGCACGATCCGCGGGAATCGGAGGGCGAACCCGCTCCCGTGGCGCCCGCTGCGCATGATCCGGTCGAACGCGATCTCGACCACGACCTCGGGAACGACACTCCTGAACCGGCCGAAGTCGCGCACGGTCGTCCGCTGGAAGTGCTCGGTGAAGGCGGCGATCTCGGCATCGGTCAGACCGGTGTAGGCCTTGCCGATGACCTCCAGCGAGTCGCCGTCCGGTCCGCGCACCGCGAAGGTGTAGTCCGACAGCACGCCACGGCGCTTGCCATGGCCCCACTCCACGCCGACCACCACGCAGTCGAGGGTGGCGAGCGCCTTCTTCAGCTTCAGCCAGCCCAGGCCGCGGCGCCCGGGTTGGTAGACCGATGCCGGGTCCTTGACCATCAGCCCCTCGTTGTGCCGGTCGCGGGCCTCGTCGAATCGGGCATCCACCTCGTCGGCCGAGCGAGCCCGATCCAGCCGGGCGTAGAGGAACCGGGCATCGGTCCGATCGGGCAGCGCGAGGCGTTCAAGCGCCGTCCGGCGGTCTCGAAGCGGATGCTCGAGCAGGTCCTCGCCGTCAAGGTGGAGCAGGTCGAAGGCGACGAGCACGACCGGGACCTTCTCGAGCAGCGCGGATCGGGACGGACGCGCCCGAGCCGGGTCTGGAGGGCCGCGAAGTCGAGGACCACGCCCTCCCGGAAGGGCACCAGCTCGCCGTCGAGCAGGAGGGCATGGTCGAGGCCGGCCGTGGCGGCGGCCACCTCCGGGAACGAGACGGTGATGTCCTTCAGGTCTCGGCTGAACAGGCGCGCCCGTCCCTCCGTGCAGGTGGAGCTGGGCGCGGATGCCGTCGTACTTGTCCTCGATCCAGGCCTCGTCGCCCACCCGACGCATGACCTCGTCCGCGTCACCGACCGGCGTGGCGAGCATGGGCCGGATCGGTCGTCCGAGGTGGAGGGTTGCCTGGTCGAGTGTCCCGCGGCGAGCCATGGCGGCCGCTTCGCCGGGCTCGCCGAGGAGCATGAGCGCGCGACGGACCGAATCCTGTGGAGCATCGAAGGCGGCCGCGATCGCCTCCTCCAGCAGCCCCTCGCGCAGGCCGATGCGCAGCTCGCGGGCCGCGATCCGAGCCACGTACCGGGCCTCGGCCGGCGTCGCTCGCCGAAACAGGTCGGCCATGAGCCCAACCCGGTCGTCGGCGCTCGGGGCAGCGGCCATCGCTCGATAGCCGGCGGCCACGTCGGCGACGGTCAATGGATCGGCCGACGGCTGCTGACCGGCGAGGAGGTCGGCGGCGACGTCCCCGAAGTCCGAGTGACGGAGCCACGCGGCCGACAGCGCGGCGTCATCGGCGCCGCTGGCCGCGGCGAGGGCCGCCGCCTGCTGGACCCAGCCGAGCCCCAGCCGGTCGGCGGCACCGGGGAGTGGGGACCCGGCCAGGAACGTGGCCGCCAACGGCAGGTCCGCGGCAGGCAGCTGCGCGCAGGTAGGTCGCCAGCCGGTCGCGCTTGGCGATCTTGGAACGCGTCGCCCCGATGTCGTCGGCGGTCGACGCGAACGCCGCGAAGGGCGAGCTGCGGGGAGGCATGGCTGGAGTCTATGCGCCCGCTTGACGGGCGCCATCGGTCCCGCCACGCTTGCTCGCGCATGACCTCATTCCTCCGCAACGTGCCCCCGGCGGTCGCCGAGCGGCTGCCACCGGGCCAGGTCCTGACCGAGAAGTTTCCGGTCCTCCAGTTCGGCCAGGTGCCCGCCTACCCGGACCTCGCGGGGTGGGATCTCCGGGTCTGGGGAGCGGTGAGCAACCCCATCACCCTGAGCTGGGCGGAGGTCCGCCAGCTGCCGGCCCGCCAGGTCACGCTCGACATCCACTGCGTCACCCGCTGGTCGAAGCTCGATACCGCCTGGGAGGGCGCGCCGATCAGCCACCTGGCCGAGGTCGTCGCCGTCCAGCCCGAAGCGGGGCACGTGATCTTCCACTCCGAGTACGGCTACACCGCCAACGTCCCGCTGGCGATCGCCCTCCAGCCCGACGCGCTGGTGGCCTGGAACTACGACGGCAAGCCCCTCGAGCCCGAGCATGGCTATCCCCTCCGCGCCCTGATCCCGGGTCGCTATTTCTGGAAGAGCGCGAAATGGCTGCGGGGCATCGAGTTCAGCGTCGACGATCGCCCCGGGTTCTGGGAGCGAAACGGCTACAACAACAACGCCGACCCCTGGCGCGAGGAGCGGTACTCCGATGACTGACCCCTACCCGCCCGCTGCCGCCGCGCCCAGCACCCGCGCCCAGCACCGAGCAGCCACGCCGCACGGGGCCCCTGTGGCAGACCCTGGTCATCTCCTTCGTGGGGCTGACCGTGTCGGGTGCGCTCGTCGCCCTGTCGCTGTTCAGCCGCAACCTGTTCGTCCCGCTCGTCCTGGCCGCGACCCTGATCGCGGTTGCGGTCGGGATCTACGCCGCGGTCCAGGGCTGGAGGGGGTCGCAGCGGGCGGCCGCCAGCGGGGCGCAGGGTCGCGCGGCCGCCATCGCCCTCGCTGTCAGGCGTGATGCTGATCGTCAGCGCGGTGGCGATCTCGGGAGCGATCTGGATCGTCCTGCTCTTCTTCTTCTAGGGATCGGCCTACCATTGCGGCCGCGCCGCCCCCATCGTCTAGAGGCCTAGGACGCCACCCTTTCAAGGTGGAGATCACCGGTTCGAATCCGGTTGGGGGCGCCACTCCGCCGCCCCGCCCGCTCGTCAGACGTGATGGATCTCCATCCGCTCGCCGCACTCGGGGCAATACAGGAGGAGGAGCGTCGGTTCCTCGCGGGACGGGCGCCAGGTGTACACGTCGGCCTCGGTCACGATCTCCCCGCAGGTCGGACACTCCGCGCCGATCTCCAGCCATTGGCTGCGCGGCAGCGACTGGCGACTCATGGCGGCGCTACTCGCCTGCGGTGGCCGGATCGGCGCAGCGTCGGACGCACGTCGGGCGCACCGTCAGCGGATCCGGCCGGAGGCGCCTCGGCCGCCTGACCCGACTCGCCGTCGTCGACCGTTGGCGGGGGACCGGGCGGCTCCCACCCGGCCATCCGAGCTCGGTGGCTCGGCGAGCGCGGCCCGCGCGGCGGCGGCGTCTTCCGGGCTGGCCAGCAGGGAGTAGCGCATGGCGTCGTAGCCCGGCCAGTGACCGACGTCGCCCGTCGCGGATCATCACCGACCGGCGGAATACGACCCCGGTCACGTCCCGCGCGGATCGGTCCAGGACCTCGAAATCGCGCCCGGTGATGTCGCGCAGGGCGGCGCGGCAGGGTCTCGACCAGGTAGGCCGGATCGGGGTTGGCGGCGAGCGCCCGGTCGAGCGCCTCGACCACCTGGGCGTCCAGCAGGTCGCGAGGCAGCGGGCGACTGATGTAGCCGCATGTTGGTGTCCCGGCTGGGACCCATCAGCGTGCGCCACAGGCTGCGAACCATCGGACGGCGATTGTACCGATGCCGCCAGCCGGACGGCCGCCCGCCCATCGGTATACTGGCCGCCGCGTGAGAGCGTCCGTCCACCCGCCCGGCAGGACCGACCCGCGTCGTTGACACCCGCCTCGGAGGAACCTTCGCATCACTGCGCGCGTCCGTAAGGCGGTCGTCCCGGCCGCCGGCTACGGGACTCGATTCCTGCCGGCGACCAAGGCCATCCCCAAGGAGATCCTCCCGCTCCTCGACCGACCCGTCATCCAGTTCGCGGTCGAGGAGGCGGTGGCCTCGGGGATCGAGCAGATCGTCATCGTCGTGGGTTCGGGGACGAGCGTCATCGAGGAGCACTTCGACTCTCACCCTGCCCTCGAGCGCTGGCTGGAGGACCGCGGGGACATCGAGCTGCTCCGCGCCGTGCGCCGGCAGTCCGAGATCGCGGCCATCGCCTACGTCCGCCAGAAGGAGCCGCTCGGCCTGGGCCACGCGGTGCTGATGGCCAAGGAGCTCATCGGCGACGAGCCGTTCGCCGTCCTCCTGCCCGACGACGTCATGGTCAACCCCGGCGGGGCTCCGGTGACCGCGCAGCTGGTGGAGGCGCACGCGGCGCATCGCGGATCGGTCATCGCCATCACCAAGGTGCCGCGGACCGACGTCAGCCGCTACGGCATCGTGGGAACCACGCGCGGCGAGGGACGGCTGTGGGAGCTGTCCGACGTGGTCGAGAAGCCGCCGGTGGACCAGGCGCCGTCCGACCTCGCCGTTCTCGGCCGCTACGTGCTCAGCCCGCGCGTCTTCGACATGCTCGAGCACACGCCGCCCGGGGCAGGCGGCGAGATCCAGCTGACCGATGCCATCCGCGCTCTCATCGCGGACCAGCCGGTCTACGGGTACGAATTCACCGGCTACCGGCACGACGCCGGCACCCGTCTCGGCTGGCTGGAGGCCAACGTCGCCCTGGCTCTGGAGTCGGACATGGCGGACGACTTCCGCGCCTACCTCCGCGGACTCGACCTGCGAGACTAGCCGGTCATGACAGCCGATGCCCGAGGGCCGCGTGATCGCGGGACGCTATCGCCTCATCGCCATCGAGGGCGAGGGCGGGATGGCGACCGTGTGGCGCGCCATGGACGAGCAGCTCGAGCGGGAGGTGGCGGTCAAGATCCTCCGCCCCCAGTTCGGCGTCGACCCCGGATTCGCCACCCGCTTCCGAAACGAGGCCCGCGCGGCCGGAGCGCTCTCCCATCCCAACGTCGTCCAGGTCTATGACTTCGGGACCGATGTCGAGTCCAGCGACCAGTACATCGTCATGCAGCTGGTCGACGGCAAGGACCTCTCGACCGTCCTCAAGGAGCGCGGTCCCCTGGCGTTCGACGAGGCGGTGTCCATCGGCGCCGCCGTGGCCGATGCCCTCGACGCCGCGCACCGCCACGGCCTGATCCACCGCGACATCAAGCCCGGGAACATCCTGATCACCGCAAGCGGGCGGACCCTGGTCACCGACTTCGGCATCTCGCGCGCCATCGCCGATGCCTCGATGACCGTCACCGGCACGACGATCGGATCGGTGCACTACTTCAGCCCCGAGCAGGCGTCCGGGGAGGAGGTCGGGCCCCCATCCGACATCTACGCCCTCGGGATCGTCATCTACGAGATGCTGAGCGGCCGTCGCCCATTCGAGGGCGAGTCCGCCGCCGGGGTCGCGCTGAAGCGGCTCAACGAACCGCCGCCACCGTTGTCGACCGGAATCCTGCCCATCCCGCCCGCCCTGGAGTCGGTCGTCATGCGGGCCCTGGCCCGCGACCCATCGGAGCGCTACCCCGACGCCGCCGCCTTCGCCCAGGCACTCCGCACCTGGCAAAGCCAGGAGGAGACCGCGGCCATGGTGGCCCCCGCCGCCGTGGCCGCGGCCGCGGTCGTCCCGCCTCCGCTCGCGCCGGAGCCGGTTCCCGCGACCGCGCCCCCGCCGCCGTACATCCCGCCCGGGCCGCCACCGAAGAAGGACCGGCCCTGGTGGATCTGGGTGCTCGCCTTCCTGGCCGTGATCCTGCTCGGAGCCATGGGCTTTCTCGGCGCCGAGCTGCTTGACGGAGGCCGGGATGAGCCGAGTCCCAGCGCCGACACCTTCGCCCTGCCCAACTGGGAGGGCGACCCGATCACCCAGGTTCGCCTCGAGGCGGACGACCTCGGCCTTGAGCTGGACGAGCGACAGGAGATCAGCGAGGACGTGCCGGAGGATTCGGTGGTCCGGACCAATCCGGAAGCGGGGAGCGAGGTGAGCGAGGGCGACACGATCGCGGTCTTCGTCAGCTCCGGCGAGGAGACGGTCGAGGTCCCGACCCTCGTCGGGCAGACCCGGAGCGAGGCGAACATCACCCTGACCCAGGCGGGCCTCCGTCTCGGATCGGTCGACGAGGAGTTCTCCGATCGGCCGGTGGGGACGGTCATCCGCTCGGACCCAGCCACCGGCACGACGGTGCCGACCGATTCCCAGGTCGACATCGTCCTGTCCCGCGGCCCGGAGCCGACCCCCACACCGGCGCCGACGCCGCCGCCGACGCCGACCCCGCCTCCACCGCCGCCGCCGACGCCGTCCCCCAGCCCGTAGCCCGACCTGGGCCGTCGGCGGTGCTAGGATGGCCGCCGCTTACCGTCCATCGCGCTGAGGTTCACGTGCCCATGTCCGCCGTCGCCGTCGACGAAACGACCTTCGAAACCGAGGTCCTGAACAGCGAGAAGCCCGTTCTCGTGGACTTCTGGGCGCCATGGTGCGGCCCCTGCCGCCTCGTCTCGCCGGTGGTCGAGTCGATCGGGGACTCGCACGCGGAGAAGATCGCGGTCGCCAAGCTGAACACCGACGAGAACCAGGACCTGGCCATGCGGTACAGCATCTTCAGCATCCCCACCATGATCCTGTTCAAGGACGGCCGCGAGGCGGCCCGCCTGGTCGGCTACATGCCGCAGCAGGTCATCGAGGAGCGCCTCAGGAACTGGCTCTAGGCAACCGCGATGGAGGGACGGCCGCCACCCCGCCAGATCGTCGTCAAGCCCGAGCGCCGCGCGGGCTCCGAGCGGCGGCAGGCCGAGGCCGAGGCGCCGTCGGACCGGCGCCAGGGGGACCGGCGGACGATGTGCTGGGAGGTCGAGAACTGCGACCTCGCCATCCGGTACCGGTGTCCGGCGTTCATCCTGCGCCGACCCTGCTGGGAGCTGTGGGCGGTGGAGGGAATCGGTCCGGCCCGAGCCTGCTGCCACAACGACACCGATTGCGAGCCAGGTCGGTGCGCGATCGCCGAGAAGCGGTTCGCCAGGCACGGCCGAGCCGCTCGAGGTCCATGTCGGGCGGCGAGGGGCGCCACTGGGGTTCACGCGCCCGCGACGCCACAGCTGCCCGAACTTCTTCGTCACCCACGGATCAGGCGGACGGATCCCGGTCGACGCTCCGCACCTCCTGCGCTCGCTGGCCAAGCAGGAGGGCACCGTGTCCCGCTGCCGGGTCCGCGGTGGCGTGCATCTCGACAGCGGGTACGTCACCGACCTCTGCCTGACCGGCCAGTATCGCGACTGCGTCTTCTTCGAGGACGAGCAGGACTGAGCACCGCCCTCTCCTACCCGGCCGCGGTGGCGGCAATCCAGCGCCGGGGTCGGTTCGGGGTGAGTCTGGGCCTCGACCGCATCAACCACCTGCTGGAGGACCTGGAGCATCCGGAGCGCGAGCTGCGCGGGGCGCTCGTGGCCGGCACGAACGGCAAGGGCAGCGTGGTCGCCCTGGCCGGGGCCGTCCTCCGCGAGGCGGGGTACGTCGTCGGGGCGATGCCCAAGCCGCACCTCGTCACCTACCGCGAGCGGATCACGGTCAACGGCGAGGCGATCGGCCGTCGCGCCTTCGCGTCGGCCGTGGGGAGCGTTCTCGACGTCGCCGACCGCGCAGCCGGCGCCGACGGCCCCCCGACCGAGTTCGAGGTCCTCACCGCTGCCGGGTTCCTGGCCCTGTCGCAGGCCGCGGTCGGTATCGCCCTGGTCGAGGTTGGTCTCGGGGGCCGACTCGACGCCACCAACGCCGCCGATCTCGGCGTCGCGGTGATCACCAACGTGGCCCACGACCACGAGCGTCATCTCGGCCGGACGCTGGCGGCCATCGGTCGGGAGAAAGCCGCCATCGTCAAGGCGGTCGAACCTGGCGGTGACCGGGCGCGACGGGCAGAGGGCTGGGACCGATCACGAACCGATGCACGACGCTTGGGGTCCCGCTGCGGCGGACGGGGCCGGGTCAGCCGTGGGAGGCGACGGTGATGGCCAGCGGATGGGAGGGCGTGACCGTGGACCTTCGCACGCCCGGACGGCACCCTGCGGGACCTGCGCGTGGGACTGCTCGGCAGCCACCAGGCCGCCAACGCCGCGGTCGCCGCAGCGGTCGTCGATGCCCTCCAGCGAGGACGGGGAGCGGCGCGGGCGACCGGTCCCGGTGAACGAGGCCGCGCTCCGGGCGGGAATGGCCGGCGCGCGCTGGCCGGGCCGCCTGGAGCTGTTCCGCGGCGCCGTCGACGGGCGGGACATCCTCCTCGACGGAGCGCACAACCCGGCCGGCGCGCGCGCGCTGGCCCGTGCCCTCGGCGAGCTCGGCGTGGCGCGATTCCCGCTCGTGTTCGGCGCCATGCGCGGGAAGCGGGTGTCCGCCGTCCTGCGCGCCCTCGCCCCACTCGAGCCGCGCCCCGTTTTCACCGCGGTGGCGGACCCGCACGCCCAACCTCCCGGAGCAGCTGCTGCGGACCTGGCGCCGGGTCGTCCCCACCGCCCGCGGGGCGGAGGCCGGGACGATCGTGGCCACCCCGGTCGACGCCGTGAGGCAGCGCGGTCGCGCTCGACGGTGACGGGCCGGTGGTGGTGGCCGGCTCCCTGTACCTGGTCGGTGCGATCCGCGCCGCCTTGACCGGTGAGGAACCGGACGCTTGATGCCGCCCGAGACGCCGCGCCGGACGAAGCGCCTGACCTGGGGGGAACGGACGTTCGTGATGGGGATCCTGAACGTGACCCCCGACTCGTTCTCCGGTGACGGCCTGGCGCCAACCGGGCGGTCCGAGGCGGAGGTCGTGGCCGCGGCGCTCGACCAGGCGCGCGCGTTCGTGGCCGGCGGAGCGGAGATCCTCGACGTCGGGGCCGAGTCGTCGCGACCGGCCGCCGTCTACGGCGAGCACCCCGCGGTCGACGTCGAGACGGAGCTGCGGTCTGGCGATCCCGGTGGTCGAGGCGCTGGACGCGGCGTTCGGCGAGGAGGTGCTGATCAGCATCGACACCACCAAGGGCGAGGTCGCGCGGGCGGCGCTCGCCGCCGGCGCGGGGATGGTCAATGACGTGTGGGCCGCCCGGCGAGACCCGGGCACGGCCGA
The DNA here is from genome assembly GCA_963843015.1 of uncultured Chloroflexia bacterium. GTDB lineage: Bacteria > Chloroflexota > Limnocylindria > QHBO01 > QHBO01 > DASTEQ01. The sequence goes on from CAWJIR010000006.1 coordinate 79,465, forward strand.
GGCCGCGGCGGCGGCCGGCGCGTACCTCGTGGTGATGCACAACAAGGACGTGGCCGAGTACCCCGACGGCGTCCTGCCCGAGGTGATCGGCTGGCTGCGCTCGGCCGCCGAGGCGGCCGCAGAGGCCGGCGTCGCGCGCGACCGCATCGTGGTCGACCCGGGGATCGGCTTCGGGAAGACACCGGAACACAGCCTCGAGGTGCTCCATCGGCTGGGCGAGCTGAAGGCCGCGCTGGACCTGCCGCTGCTGGTCGGGACCAGCCGCAAGCGCTTCATCGGCGAGATCCTGGACGGCGCGCCGCCCGACGAGCGGCTCGAGGGAACGGCCGCCAGCTCGGTGCTGGCCATCGCCGCCGGAGCGGACGTGGTCCGCGTCCACGACGTGGCGGCCGTCGCCCGCGCGGTGCGCGTCGCGGACGCCATCGTTCGCGGAGGCCAGCCGGTCGAGCCGGTGTCCGCGCTGCCGGGCCAGCGTCGCCGTCCTCGGCATCCGCGGCCGCCGGCCGGCACGGGGTGGGCGACGAGGAGCGGTCGCGTGAGCAGCCGTTCGAGGTGGACGTCGTCGCGCGCCTCGACGTCGGCCAGGCGGTTGCCGGCGACGATCTCGAGCAGACCGTGGACTACGCCGCGGTCGCAGGCGCCTCGTCATCGAGCTGGTGCGCAGCGACGAGCTTCCGCCTGATCGAGACCCTGGCGGCCGCCATCGGCGACGCGATGCATCGGCCGGTGGGCGGTGGTCGACGAGGTCGAGGTCGCGGTCCGCAAGCTGGAGGCGCCCATGCCCGCGCCATTCGAGCGGGTCGAAGCCCGCGTTCGGCTGACGCGGAACGGCTGAGCGCGTGCCGCGGTCAGCGTTGAGCGGGCAGCGTCCCCAGCGTGATCTCGATGGTCAGCTCCTCGCCACCGCGAACGACCGTCGCTTCGACGACGTCACCCGGGCGATACGGGAGGAGCAGCGACGATGAGGTCATGGGCCTCGTCGACGGTTCGGCCGGCAATCGGCGGTGATGATGTCGCCCTGCTGGAGACCCGCCTGCTCGGCCGGGCTGCCGGGGAAGACGGCCGGCGCGCCGTTGCGGGCCCTCGTCGATCAGCGCGCCCTCGTCGACCGAGAGGTCAAGGTCGGCGGCCAGCTGCTGGTCGATCATCGTGAAGTAGACGCCCGACCCACGGCCTCGCGATCTCCTCGCCCTCCAGCGCGAGGGCCATGATCGGTCTGGCGAAGTCGATGGGGATGGCGAAGCCGATGCCCTGCGCATCGGTCGACACCGCGGTGTTGATGCCGACCACCTGGCCGGCGCTGTTGACCAGTGGTCCACCCGAGTTGCCCGGGTTGATGGCGGCATCGGTCTGGATCAGGTTGTTCAGCTGCTCCAGGCTCGTGCCCGCCGCCCGCGTTCACGTGCCGGCTCAGGCCGGAGACGATCCCGGTCGTGACCGTGTCGGAGAAGTCACCGAGCGGATTGCCGATGGCAATGGCCAGCTGGCCGACCTCCAACGCCGCCGATGAGCCGATGGGCGCGGTCGGCAGGTCGGTCGCATCGATCTTGATGATCGCCAGGTCGGTCAGGGTGTCGGTCCCGACCAGGGTTGCCTCGAACTGCCGGGAGTCGGCGAGGGTGACGACCATGCTCGAGGCGTCTCCCGCGACGTGGCGGTTGGTCAGGATCCAGCCATCGGGATCGAAGATGAAGCCCGACCCGGACCCGGACCCACCGGTGGCCACCGTGACGTCGATCGTCACCACGGCCGGGGCCACGCTGGCGACGGCATCGATGACGGCCGACGTCTCGTCGAGGGTCACCTCGGAAACGGTGTCGCCGGGCGGCACCTCCGTCGTTCGCGGTTGGGTGATGCCCACCAGGTTGACGACGGCCAGCCCGGACAGCGATCCGGCCACCACCCCGGCCGCAAGGGCGACGGCGAGGAAGCCGATCAGCCGCGGTCGGGTGGGAGCCGGTTCGACCGGCTCGGGCGGAAGATGGCGCCGCGTCGACCAGGCCGGGGCGGAGGACCAGCTGTCGGAGCGTTCAGGGATGGGCGCGGACGGATCGCTGGCGCCATAGCGGTCGGTCTCGACCGCGGCGGGCGGCTCGACCTCGAAGTCGTTGTGGGTCACCGACGGAGTGTGCGCGTCGAACCGTTGCGGCCGTCGCCGGCGCCACGGTGAAGATTTGTTGATCAAGCGGGTGTCTCCTCGGTGGCCAGCTCGCCCGGCTCGACGGCCAGTGTCCCCGGTGCGGGGCCATCGGCGGGTCGCTCGCCCGAGGCGGCCGCGCCCTGTCGGGGCAGGATCGACGCGGAACACCGCTCCCTCGCCGAGGACGCTGGCGACCTCGATGAAACCGCCGTGCATCTCGACGATCGACCGCGCGATCGCCAGCCCCAGGCCGCTTCCCGATGCTCGCGCCTCGCCCACGTTCGTACCGCGGTAGAACCGATCGAAGATGTGGGGCAGCTCGGCAGGCGGGATGCCCGGGCCGGTGTCGCTGACCTCGATCACCGCCGAGTCGGCCTCGTCGAGCACCTGGACCGCGACCGTCCCGCCGTTGGCCGTGAACTTCAGCGCGTTGCCGACCAGGTTGTTCACGAGCTGCACCACCCGCTCGCGATCGAATCGGATGGCCACCGTGGTCGACGGGGCGACGTAGGTCACGCTGATGCCGCGCGCCGCCGCGGTTTCGGCCGTCGCCTCGACCGCGGCCCGCACCGGCTCCCGCAGGTCGCCGATCCGCACGTCCAGGGGGAAGATGCCGGCATCGATCCGCGACAGGTCGAGCAGGTTCGCGCTCATCCATTCCAGCCGGCTCAGCTGCTCGCTCGAGCGGTCGAGGAATTCGTGACGCGTCTCGTCATCCATGGCCCCGTCGCGCTGGAGCTCGGTGTAGGTGCGCAGGGCGGCCAGTGGGGTCCGCAGCTCGTGGCTCACGTCGGCGACGAACTCCCGCAGCCGGTCGCGGTCCGATTCGAGGAGCCGGAGCGACTCGGTCAGCCGGTCGGCCATGAGGTTGAACTGGTCGCCGAGCTGGTCGATCTCCTCGACGCCGGCCGGCGGCACCCGGGCGTCGAGGTGGCCATGCGCGAGCCGGCTCGAGAACCGCCCGAGCCGGCTCAACGGGACCGTCAGGCGGCGAGCGACCAGCACCCCGACGAGCATGGACACGATGAGCGCCAGGGCGCCGGCGCCGACCAGCGCGCCACGGACCTGGGTCAGGGTCGCGTCGCGCGCGGTGTACGGCACGGACACCACGACCTCCATCTGCGAGCGTGCCGTTCGGCGCCAGCGGCATTTCGGAGAGCGGCAGCTCAACCGAGAAGCCGACCCGGCTCGACGGGGCGAACGGATCGGGCGCGAGGTCCTGGGCCTCGGCCGCCTCGACGTCCTCCGGCTCGGCGAAGGCGGCCTCCGATCCGTCGACGACGTTGAGCACCTCGACCGTCACCAGCAGCCGATCCGCGGCCGCCTGGGCCGCGGGCTGGATGATCCGCGCCTCGCGCTGCTCGGGATCGTTGACGAACTCGCCCAGACCGCTCGTTTCCGAGCGGTTGACGGTGTCGATGATCAGCAGGGCGGTCGCCTGCGCCGCCGATTCGGTGCGCGCGCGTCCCTGCTCCTCGAAGTAGCCGGGCAGGATCTGGTTCAGGGCCACGCCGCTGATGAGCAGCGCGATGAGCGCGGTGCTGGCGAGCGCCACCACCAGGCGAACATCCAGGCGGCGAACGAAGCGACGCAGGAACGTGGGCTCAGTCCTCGGCGAACGCGTAGCCCACGCCGCGCACGGTGCGGATGTACCGCGGCTCGGCCGGATCGGGCTCGATCTTGTCGCGGATGTGGCTGACGTGGACGTTGATCGTCCGCTCGTCCTGCTCGATCGCCGCGTCGTAGTCGCGGACCAGCTCGAGCAGCTGGCTCCGGGTGAAGACCCGGCCCGGTCGCGCGGCCAGGTGGCGGAGCAGGTCGAACTCGGTCGTCGTCAGGCTGATCCGCTCGCCGGCGCGGGTGACGCGCCGGCGCTCGAGGTCGATCACGAGGTCGCCGCGGCGGAGCGTGTCGGTGGCCTGCACGTCGGCCAGCTCCCCGTAGGCCCGGCGGAGGAGCGCCTTCACGCGGCTGATGAGCTCGCGGAGGCTGAATGGCTTGACGAGGTAGTCATCGGCTCCCAGCTCGAGGCCGACGACCTTGTCCACCTCATCGGTCCGAGCGGTGAGGAACAGGATCGGGTGCCCGGGTCTCGCGCCGCAGCCGACGGCAGACCTCGAAGCCGTCGATGCCGGGCAGGCGCACGTCCAGCAGGACGAGATCCGGGCGCAGCTCGGCGAATCGGCTCGACGGCCTCCTCGCCGGTGCCGATGACGTGCACCGCGTACCCCTCCCGCTCCAGCGCCACCTGGACGCCGTGGGCAACGGCGGGCTCGTCCTCGACGATCATGATGCTGGCGGCCACGACCCGCGATTCTAGACCGATGACCGCCGCAGGCCGGCGCCGGCCGTTTGCCCGTCCATCGGTCCGCCTGTACCATCCGGCTTCCCACATCCCGCCTCCCGCCACCTGGAGATCCTCCGACCGATGACCCTCGAGCTGGCCGTTGACGCCCGCAGCGTGCTCGGCAAGCAGACCAAGCGCCTCCGCCGCGCCGGCGCGGTGCCGGGCGTCGTGTTCGGCAAGGGCACGGCCTCGATCGCGGTCCAGGTCGATGCCAGGCAGTTCGAGTCCCTGTACCAGGCCGCCGGTCGGACGACCATCTTCCAGCTGAGCGTTCCCGGCGGCGGCACCCGCAGCGCGATCATCAAGTCGGTGCAGCGCCACCCGTTGAGTGGCCGCGCCATGCACGTCGACTTCTTCCTGCCCGACCTGACGGCCGTGCTGCAGATCGACGTCCCGCTCGTGTTCGTCGGCGAGGCGCCGGCCATCGAGGCCACCGGCGGGTCGCTGTTCACCTCGCTCGACCATCTCAAGGTCAGCGCCCTGCCCGCCGACCTGCCGCACGAGATCACCGTCGACGTGTCATCCCTCGTCGACCTGGAAGCCGCCATCCACGTCCGCGACCTGGGCGTGGAGTCGGACACCGTCCACGTCCTGAACGACCTTGACGAGATGGTCGCCCGGGTCATGCCGCCGCGCGTGATCGAGGTCGAGGAGCCCGTGGTCGAGGAGGGCGAAGAGGGCGAGGGCGAGGAAGGGGAGGCCGCGGCCGGCGAGGCGGGCGAGGCGGGCGAGGGCTCAGAGACCGGCGGCGAGTCGCCGAGCTCAGGGGACGAGGGCTAGCTCCGAGGACCCATCACCGCCGCCGCGAGGCGCGCGGGTCGAAGGCGTCGCGCATGCCGTCGCCGAGCAGGGTGAAGCCGACCAGCGCCACGGCGAGCGCGACCATGGGCGGGAAGACGAGCCATGGGGCGAGCGCGAAGCTGTCGATGCCCGCGTCGATGAGGCTGCCCCACGAGGCGCGCGGGATCTGGACGCCGAGCCCGAGGAAGGACAGGGTCGACTCGGCGAGGATCGCCAGCGGGATGCCCAGGCTGATGGCGACCGCGATGGGGCCCATGGCCTGGGGAAGGATGTGGCGCCGCACGATCCTGCCCTCCGGCACGCCAACCGCCCGCGCCGCTTCGATGTCCTCGCGCTGCTTGAGCGAGAGGGTCTGGGCCCGGACCAGGCGCGCCGTGCCGACCCACGCGATGAGGCCGATGGCGACGAAGGTCGCGAGCAGCCCGTTCATGACCCCGAAGAACGGCGTCTCGACCACCGCGGCCGAGATCATGATGATGAACAGCAGGTCCGGGAAGGTGGCGATGACATCGGTGAAGCGCATGAGCGCCGATTCGACCTTTCCGCCGCGCCAGCCGGCCAAGAGGCCGACCGGGACGCCGATGGCCAGCACCACCAGCTGGGCGACGAGGGCCACGGTCAGGGACACCCGGGCGCCATCGACCGTTCGGGCCAGCAGGTCCCGTCCGAGGGCATCGGTGCCGAGCAGGTGGCCCGGCGAGCCGGGGGGCAGCGCCCCGCCATAGGCGACTACGGCCTCGAGATCCTGCTCGTAGTAGGTGTACGGCAGCAGGAACGGACCGAAGATGGCAATCAGCGCCAGCGCGGTGACGATCACCAGCCCGGCGATCCCCGCCGGCGTGCGGAGGAGGCGGCGGAACGCATCGGCCCAGAAGCCACGGCTCCGTTCCGACGGCCTCTAGCTCGGGGCGAGCCTCGACCCGTGCCTCAGCCACGGGCCAGGTCCTCGCTGCCGGTCGGCGTCGCCATCGCGGATCCGTGGGTCGATGAAGCCGTAGGCGATGTCCACCGCGGCGTTGGCGAGGGCGACGAACAGCGCGTACATGACGGTGATCGCCATCAGCAGCGTGTAGTCGCGCCCGCGGATGGCCCAGTAGTAGAGGTTGCCGATGCCCGGCACGTCGAACACGCGCTCGACCACGATGGACCCGGTGACCAGCAGGGCGAGGACCGATCCGGAGATGGTCACCACCGGAATCGCCGCGTTGCGCAGGAGGTGGAAGCGGACGATGTGCTCCTCGCGCAGCCCCTTGCTGGTCGCGGTGCGCACGTAGTCGGAGTGGAGGACCTCGAGCACGCTGGCCTTGGTATGGCGCGCGATCTGGGCCATCGGCAGCGCGGCGAGGGCGATGGTCGGCAGGACCCACTGGGTGGTGGTCGCCCATTCCGGTGGCCGGGGCAAACCTCCGCCACGGGTGTACTGCGCCGGGACGAGGACCAGCTCGAGAAACGCGGCCAGGGCGAACGCCGGGCAGCGCCATGCCCAACATGGAAATCCCGGTGGCGGCCCATCCGACCGGAGTCTTGTGGCGGAGCGCGGCGACGACGCCCAGGGGCAGGCCCACCGCCACGGCCAGGACGAAGGCGAGGGCGCAGAGGGCGAGCGAGGTCCCGATCGCCGGGTAGACGATGTCGGCGACTTCGTAACGCTGGGTCGTGGTGCCGACCCCGAAGTCGCCCTGGAGCATGTGCCCGAGCCACGCGAGGTACTGGACCGGGAGGGGCTGATCCAGGCCGAGCTCTTCAGTCAGGCGCTCGACGAGCTCCGGCGGGAGCTGCCGGCCTTCCCGATTCCACGGCGAACCGGGGGCGGCGTGCATGATCGTGAACGCCACGATCGAGGCCCCCAGGACGACGGGGACCACCCAGGCAAGTCGACGAATGATGTAGCCGATCAGACGCGGATCCTCCTGCCTACTAAAGCCTGACCGATGGCGCGGGGTTCAGAAGTCCGCGCTCAGGCCTGCTGCGAGACCGTCCGCAGCTCGGCGCTGGGACCGGTCACCACGATGGACTCGCCCGGGGCGAACGCCCGGTCATCGGGTGGGTGGGCCTCATGCCGTTCCTCGCCCAGGAAGACGGCGAGGGTGAACACGCCGAGCGAGCGGAGCTCGCCCACCGTCCGGCCGGCGAGCCAGCCCCCAGCTGGTCACCGGCAGCTCCTCGATCGAGAAGGTCAGCTCCCCGTGGGAGAGAGCGGCGTCGATGAAGTCGATGACCCGGGGGCGGATGGCCAGCTCCGCGATCCGACGTCCGGCCGTCCCGTAGGGGGACACGACGCGGTTCGCCCCGGCGCGCAGGAGCTTGGCCTCCGAGTCAGCGCTGTTGGCGCGGGCGACGATGAACAGCTCGGCGTTGAGCTGGCGCGCCGACAGCACGATGAACACGTTCTCCGAGTCGGAGTCCACGCAGGCCACCAGGCCCCGGGCCCGCCGCACGCCAGCCGTCTCGAGCGTGGCATCGAGGGTCGCGTCGCCCGGGACGATGAGGTGGCCCTCGGCGACGGCCTGCTCACGCGACGCCTCGTCGGTGTCGACCACCACCACCGTCTGCGCGGCATGCGCCAGCTCGCGGGCCACCGCGGCTCCGACCCGGCCGTAGCCACACAGGATGAAGTGCTCCTTCGCGGCATCCACCGATCGCATCATGGACCGCGCCTCGCGCCGCCCGCTGGCGACCTCGTCGACGAGGTACTCGCTGACGATCCCGATCGAGCCGAAGATGATCGCGACCCCGGAGATCGCGACCACCATCGCCCAGGCGCGACCGAGCGGTGTCGAGCTCGTGGACCTCGCGGAACCCGACCGTGGTCAGCGTCGTGACGGTCTGGTACAGGGCGTCCTCGACCGACCATCCCTCGAACACGACGAACCCGGCCGTGCCGATCACGAGGGCCGCCACGGCTGCCCCGAGGAGCCAGCGGACGTGGCGGACGGTGACGCGCGACCGCGCTCTGCGGGGAGCGGCCGCTCGGGTCTCGGTCACTGCCCGATCCTACGCGACAACGTGCCCGGAAAGCCCGGCGTCGCGAGGTTGCGCGGGGATATAGTCCTCCGCGGTACGCCGCCTGCGGGCACCCGGCGCCGCTCTCCGCCGAGATGTCCGCGCTGCGGCAGAAAGGAGACGGCCAGCCCGCATCCGTCACCCCTCGCAATGCTCGCGTCGGCCCGCTCGGGTTCGTCGCCCTCGACTGAAGCAGTAGTGAGGCACCGATGTCGCAGATGTCCAGCAGGGAAGACGTCATCGCGCAGGACCGGCAGGACCTGCACGGTCTTGGCTACGCCCAGGAGCTCCTCCGGACCATGGGCGGATTCAGCAACTTCGCGATCAGCTTCTCGATCATCTCGATCCTGACCGGCGCGGTCATCCTCTACAACTACGGCCTCAACCTGGCCGGACCGGGGGCGGTCGGGATCGGCTGGCCGCTGGTCACCTTCTTCACGCTGATGATCGCGGCCACCATGGCCGAGATCGCATCGGCCTATCCCACGGCCGGCGGCCTGTACTACTGGGCCAGCAAGCTGCGCAACAAGAACTGGGGCTGGTGGACGGCCTGGCTCAACCTCGGCGGCCAGATTTCGATCGTGGCCGGCATCAACTATTCCGCGGCCTTCTACCTCACCGCGACCATCATCAATCCGCTGCTCGGCGGCACGTTCGACCCGACCGCCGATACGTTCGGCGTCCAGAACGCGATCTGGGTCACCGGCATCCTCATTGCGATCGAGGTCGTGTTCAACGTGGCCGGGACGAGGGTCGTGGCCTTCATGAACGACCTCTCGGTGTGGTGGCACATCTTCTTCGTGGCCGCCATCGCGATCGCCCTGCTGGCCCTCGGCACCCAGCCGACCAACGACATCGGCTTCCTGTTCACGATCGAGCCGGCCGGCACCGCCGCCGATGGAACGCCCTGGGCACAGATCATCCCGTTCGGCATCGCCGGCGCGTTCGCCCTGAGCCTGCTCCAGTCGCAGTGGACGTACACCGGCTATGACGCGTCGGCGCATGTGGCCGAAGAGACCGTCTTCGCCCGTCGGGCATCGGCCTGGGGCGTGTTCCTGTCGGTCGCCGTCTCGGCCGTCGCCGGCTACGTTGTGCTCGATGGCGCTGAACCTGAAGATGCCGGCTCCGGCGGACGTGATGGCCAACAGCGGCGGGTACGGCGTGGCCTATATCCTCGGCGTGAACCTGGGATCGGGCCTTGACCAGCTCGGCGGCCTGCTGTGCGGCGGGCGTGGCCATCGCCATGACCTTCTGCGGCTTCTCGTCGATCGCCTCGGCCGGTCGAATGCTGTTCGCCTTCAGCCGCGACGACGGCGTGCCCGGCAGTCGCTGGCTGAAGAAGGTCAGCCACCGATTCCGGACTCCGGCCAACTGCGGTGATCGCGATCAGCGTCCTCAGCTGGCTGCTGATCATGCTGGTGTACGTCCTGTTCAAGCGCCTTCGGCGGCGATCCGGTGTTCCTGATCGCCGGCATCACGACCGTGAGCACGGTCCTGCTGTACTGGGCCTACGGGCTGTGCATCTGCCCTCGGCCTGTGGGGCAACCAGGAATGGCGGTCAAAGCAGACCTGGAGCCTTGGGGGCTGGAGCAAGCCGCTGGCCGTGATCTCGGTGATCTGGATCATCCTGCTCACCCCGGTGTTCCTCTACCCCTTCGAGCTCAACGTCGCCTCCCTGGCGACCGTGGGCGGGTTCCTGGTGCTGCTGGCTGATCTACTACCTCGTGTGGGCCCGGACCCGGTTCCATGGACCCGTCCCGCAGGGCACGCACGCGAGGAGCTGGCGGCCATCGAGCGCGAGTTCGAGGACGCCGCGGAGGCCCTGACCGCCTGACGACGCTCCTCGCCCCGCCTCACGCGACGGGTCGGCCGGGCCACCGGCCGGCCCGTTGACCATCGGTCCAATCATCGGAGCGACACATGACCAAGCCCCAGACCCACCCCAAGCGTGACGAGCTGACGGCGGCCATCCGCGACGGCCGGATCGACACCCTGGTCGTGGCCCTGACCGACATGCAGGGCCGGCTGATGGGCAAGCGGGTCCAGGGCCAGGCCTTCCTGAACGGGGCCATCGACCACGGCGCGCACTTCTGCACGTACCTGCTGGGCACCGACATGGAGATGAACACGCCCGACGGGTTCGAGCTCATGAACTGGGAAACGGGCTATGGCGACTGGATCGCGGACCCGGTGTGGGACACCTACCGCGAGGTCCCGTGGCTGGAGAAGACCGCGATCGTCCTCTCGGACACCGTCGACCACCACGGCAACGAGATCCCCGTCTCGCCCCGCACGCTCCTCAAGAAGGTCATCCGCCAAGGCGGCGGGCCTCGGCTTCCGGGTCATGGCCGGCTCGGAGTACGAGTACTACCTGCTGACCGATACCTACGAGCAGGCCCACGCCAAGGGCTACATCGGGCTCGAGCGGTTCGGCTACTACAACGAGGACTACCACCTCCTGCAGGCGACCAAGGGCGGAGCCCATCCACGGCCGGCTGCGGAACCTCATGACCCAGGCCGGGATCCCGGTCGAGTTCAGCAAGGGCGAGGCGGCGCCGGGCCAGCACGAGGTCAACATCCATTACACCGATGTCCTCGAGATGGCCGACCAGTCGGTCCTGTTCAAGCACGGGGCCAAGGAGATCGCCTGGCTGAACGGGTTCGGCCTGACCTTCATGGCCAAGCCCGATCACACCTGGACCGGGTCGAGCGGCCACCTCCACATGTCGCTGTGGGACAAGGAGGGCCGTGAGCCGCTGTTCTACGACGCCAAGGCGAAGCAGTACGGCATGTCCAAGACGATGCGCCACTTCCTGGGCGGGATGATGAAGTACGCCCGGGAGCTCGCGATCTTCTGGGCCTGGAACGTGAACTCGTACAAGCGGTACGCGGTCGCGTCGTGGGCGCCGGTCAACGTGGTGTGGGGTCGCGACAACCGGACGACCGGCTTCCGGATCGTGGGCGACGAGGCCGGGTTGCACATCGAGAACCGGTTCCCCGGCGGGGACATGAACCCGTACCTGACCTACGCCGCGGTGGTCGGGGCCGGGCTGCTGGGCATCGAGCGCGAGATCGAGCCGCCGGACGAGTACCACGGCAACGGTTACGTGGCCACCGGCTGCGACCGGATGCCGCGGGCGCTCCACGAGGCCATCCGCGAGCTCGAGGCCAGCCAGGCTGCGGTGGACATCTTCGGCGCCGATGTCGTGGCCCACTACCTCAATGCCGCGCGGGTCGAGCAGGAGCAGTACGACGCGATCGTCCATCCCTGGGACCGCGAGCGGTACCTCGAGCGCGGCTGAGGATCGACCGATGCGGCTCGCGGACAAGGTCGCGATCATCACCGGCGCCGGCAGCGGCATGGGCCGGGTGGCGGCCCAGATGTTCGCTGCCGAGGGAGCCAAGGTCGTCGCCGCCGAGTTCGACGAGGCCGGGGGCACCGAGACGGTCGAGCTCATCCGGGCCGCCGGCGGCGACGCGACGTTCGTCCGGACCGATGTCTCCGAGGAGACCGATGCGGCGGCGATGGTGGCCGCCGCGATGGATCGGTATGGCCGGGTCGACGTCCTCTACAACAATGCCGGAGTCATGCCCGAGCCCGACCACTCGGTCATCGACACCGACGTCGCGACCTGGGACCACGTCATGGCCGTCAACGTCCGCGGCGTGTTCCTGAGCTGCAAGTACGCCATCCCGCGGATGCTGGAGCAGGGAGCGGGATCGGTCATCAACATCAGCTCGTTCGTGGCGCTGCTCGGGTGCTCCGTCCCGCAGGACGCCTATACCGCCTCGAAGGGGGCGGTGCTGTCACTGACCCGATCGCTCGCCGTCCAGTTCGGACCGCAGGGCGTGCGGTCGAACGCCATCTGCCCCGGACCGATCGAGACGCCCATGCTCATGGAGTGGCTGGTCAAGGACGAGGCCGCGCGGAAGCTGCGCCTGGCCCGGAACCCGACGGGGCGGTTCGGGAAGCCCGAGGAGATCGTGAACGTGGCGATCTACCTCGCCTCGGACGAGTCCCGCTGGACGAACGGCGCACACTTCGTCATCGATGGGGGCATCAGCGTCAACTACTTCTAGCCGCGGCGGCGCCGAGCGAACGTTCGGTCCTGACCGATGTCGCCGCCCTGCTGCTGCTGGCCTGGGCCGGCCTCATCGCCTACGTCAGCGTTCCGACCCTGCTGAGCGACGATCCGCTGTGGGATGGGGGCGTCTCCGTCCTCGGCGCGTTCCTCGCCGGCGGGCATCTCGTCGCGGCGGTGGGGATCCTGCGACGGATCGGCTGGAGTCGCCGGCTCGGCCTGGCCCTGGGCGTCATCGGTCTGCTCGGCAGCGGCGCGGTGCTGCTCACGCTGGCGGCGAACCTGGGAAACGGTCCGCCGGTCATGGGTGAGGTTCCGCTCACGGTCCTCGCCATCCCGGCCGGGATGGCGGCGACGTACGCCGTCATCGTCGTCGCCCTGCTCCGGGCCAGGGCGGAGTTCGGCGCCTGAATCCTGGCGGAGGGCAGTTTGAGGCACCGGGGATATACTCGGCCCGCTCCCAAGGTGTGCCGAGGACCATGCGTTGACCACTGAAACCACCACTTCCGCCGACATCGCGCCGGCCCTGGGCGCCGTGCAGATGATCATCGGCGGCGAGCACGTGGACGCCGCGGACGGGCAGACCTTCGACGTCATCAACCCGGCCAACGGAGAGCTGCTGGCCACCGCTCCACTCGGCGGACCGGAGGACGTGAACCGGGCGGTGGCCGCGGCCCAGAAGGCGCTCGACGAGCCGAAGGGCTTCTCCTCGTGGTCGGCCGCCAAGCGTGGGCGCGCGCTCCAGAAGCTGAGCAACCTGGCCAAGGAGCACCTCGAGGAGCTCGCCCAGCTCGAGAGCCGCAACGTGGGCAAGCCGATCGCCGGCGCCCGTGGCGAGGCGCTGGCCGTGGGCCTCGTGTTCGAGTACTACGCCGGCGCGGCCAACAAGCACTTCGGCGAGACCATCCCCACCAGCCAGCCCGGCCTCGACTTCACCCTCCGCGAGCCGATCGGGGTGGTCGGGCTGATCGTGCCGTGGAACTTCCCGATGAACATGGCCAGCTGGAAGCTCGGCCCGGCCCTGGCCACCGGCAACGCCTGCATCCTGAAGCCCGCGTCCTACACCCCGCTGACCGCGCTGAAGCTCGGCGAGCTGGCGCTGGAGGCCGGCTTCCCACCGGGCATCGTGAACGTGGTGACCGGTCCCGGTGGCAGCGCGGGCGCGGCCATCGCCGCCCATCCCGGCGTCGGCAAGGTGGCATTCACCGGCGAGACGACGACCGGCCAGGAGATCCTCCGCCTGGCAGCCGGCAACGTGAAGAAGGTCAGCCTGGAACTCGGCGGCAAGAGCCCGAACATCGTCTTCGCCGATGCCGACCTCGACCGATTCGCCCGCGAGTCACCCTACGCGGTCTTCGACAACGCCGGCCAGGACTGCACGCGCCCGGAGCCGGATCTTCGTCGAGGCATCGGTCCACGACCAGGTCGTGGCCGCCTTCACCGAAGCCACCGCGAACCTGAAGGTCGGCGACCCGGCCGACGACAAGACCGAGATGGGAAGTCTCGTGAGCCAGCGCCAGCGCGAGCGAGTGACCGACTACATCCAGGTCGGCCAGGACGAGGGTGCCGAGCTGGCCTACGGCGGCGAGGCGCCGACTGGCGACCCGTTCGACGCCGGCGCGTATCTGATGCCGACCATCTTCGATGGGTGCCGGACCGACATGCGCATCGTGCGCGAGGAGATCTTCGGCCCGGTGGTGGCCGATCATCCCATTCACCGACGAGGCCGAGGCGGTGCGGCTCGCCAACGACACGCCATACGGGCTGTCGGGATCGGTCTGGAGCCGCGACATCGGGAAGGCGCTCCGGGTGGCCAAGGGCGTGAAGGCCGGCGTGATCTCGGTGAACACGCAACAGCAGCGTGCACACCGAGGCGCCGTTCGGGGGCTACAAGATGAGCGGCATCGGCCGCGAGCTGGGGATGTCGTGCCCTCGACCTGTTCACCGAGGTCAAGAACGTCTTCGTCGACCTGACCTAGGGTGACGACGCCGCCGTTCCGCCTCCCCGCTCCCCGCTCGGCACCGCCACTGACCGTCCGCCGATTCGCCGCGCTCATGGCCGGGAAAGCGGCCGCGGTTGGCTCGCGGGCGATGGGTCGCGGGGGCGGGACCTCGCTGCCGGGCATGGTTGCTCGACGGCTGGACCCCGGCATCCTTCGCGCCCTCGTGGCCGACCAGGGCGTCACCGTGGTGGCGATCACCGGCAGCAACGGGAAAACGACGACCGCGCGGTTCACCGCGGCCATCCTGCGGGCCGCCGGCCTGCCGGTTGCGCACAACCAGTCGGGCGCCAACCTGGTCCAGGGCGTCACGTCGCTTGCGGTGTCCGCCGCCGACCTGCGCGGGCACGTGGAGCCGGTCGTGATGGTCACCGAGATCGACGAGGGTGCCCTGCCACTGGTGGCACCCGAGATCCGGCCGCGGGCCGTCCTCGTCACGAACCTCTTCCGCGACCAGCTCGACCGCTACGGCGAAATCTACGCGGTCGCCGACGCGTTCGAGGTCGTGGCCGCTGCCCTGCCACCGGACAGCGTGCTGGTCGTGAACGCCGATGACCCGATCGTCGCCGGCCTCGCCCCGGCACGTGACGGGCGGCGGGTGACGTTCGGCCTGGACCTGTCCGGCGTCGACCGATGTCATCACCCGCGCCGCGGACACCATTCGCTGCCCGTCGTGTCGGGCCAACCTCGAGTACGAGCATGTCTACCTGTCCCACATGGGAGCGTGGCGCTGCCCGTCCTGCGGCCTGGCGCGCCCGCCGCTCGACGTGGCGGTGACCGCGGTCGAGGTGAAGGGCCTGGCCGAGACACGGTTCACCGTCCGGACGGCGTTCGGCGACCACGAGTTCGCGATCCCGCAATCGGGCCTCCATGTCGCCTATGACGCGGCGGCTGCGATCGCGTTGGCGGTTGGCCTCGGCGTCCCGTTGGACGGCGCGGCGGCGGCGCTGGCCGAGGTGGGACCGGCCTTCGGCCGGTTGGAGCGCATCACGGCCGGCGAGCGGCAGATCGTGCTGGGCTTTGCCAAGAACCCGACCTCGTACAACGCCACGCTGCGCGCCCTGGCGAGCGAGGAGCTGCCCCGCCACCTCCTGATCGCGGTCAGCAACACCCTGGTCGACGGAGAGGATTTCGGCTGGCTGTGGGACGTCGACTTCGAGGCGAGCGTGCCGCGGATCGAGACGGCCACGGTCTCCGGCCTTCGGGCCGATGAGCTGGCCAACCGCCTGAAGTACGCCGGTCTCGACCCGGTCCGCATGACGGTCATCGCCGAGCGCGTCCCCGCCCTCGACGCCGCGCTGGCCACGACCCCGCCGGGGGAGCCGCTGACCATCGTCGCCGGCTACACCCCGACCATCGAGCTCCGCGAGGAGATGCGCCGCCGGGGCTGGGTTGGGCGATACTGGGAAGCCTGATGGAATACCCCACCCTTCGGATCGCCCACCTGTACCCGTCCCTCCTGAACGTGGCCGGAGACGGCGGCAACGTGATGGCCCTCGTCCAGCGCTGCGCCTGGCGCGGCATCCCGACCGAGGTGGTCGAGGTCGAGCAGGGGGAGACCCCGGACTTCACGACCTTCGACCTCATCCTGTTCCACGGCGGCCAGGACGTCGAGATGGACGTCGTCGCCCGCGACCTGGGGCTGAAGATCCCGTCGCTCCGGGAGGCCGCGGACCAGGGCGTCCTGATCTTCGCCGTGTGCGCCGGACTGCAGCTGCTCGGGCATCGGTACATCCCGTCGGTGGGCGAGCCGATGGAAGGCGCGGCCATCCTGGATCTCGAGACCCACGGTGGCTCGCAGCGCTTCATGCAGCACGCCGCGGTGGAGGTCACGCTGAACGGGCAGACGGGCACGGTCGTGGGATTCGAGAACCACTCGGGCCAGACGGTCCTCGGACCCGGGGCCAAGCCCTTCGGCACGATCGTCGCCGGCGCCGGCAACAACGGCCAGGACGGGACCGAGGGCGCGGTCCGGGATCATGTCTTCGCGACGTACCTCCATGGCCCGGTTCTGCCCAAGAACCCGTGGCTCACCGACCAGCTGATTTCGATCGCCCTGGAGCGCCGAATGGGCCACCCGGTCGAGCTCGCGCCGCTCGACGACACGGCCGAGGATCGCGCCCACGAGGTGGCCCTCGCCAAGGCGATGCGCAACAAGGGCCAGTACACGGCCCTGACCCCGGCGGAGCTCGTCCGCAACCGCTGAAAAATAGTCGTTGACGCGGCCGAAAGGCCGCGCCCATACTCGCCGCCGATTACGCCCCGCGGCTGCTGCCGCGGGCCGCTGATCCTGGTGTCCCTTGCGTCTGTGCAATCGCCCAGAAACGGATGGAGGAGGCTCGCCTTGACTGCGGATCAGACCCACTGCCGATCAGGTCGCGCGCGACGACGCCCACCTGGAATCGCTCGGCATCAAGCCCCAGCTCAATCGGTCGCCTCGGCTTCTTCTCCAACTTCGCGCTCGCGTTCAGCTTCATCAGCGTCTCCACCGGATCCTTCGGCAACTTCGGCGTACGGATTCGGGATGGGCGGACCGATGATTCTTCTGGACCTGGTTCGTCGATCATCATCGGCCAGACGCTCGTCGCCCTGGAGTTCGCCGAGCTGGCGAGCCACTTCCCGGTCGCCGGGTCCATCTACCAGTGGTCGAAGCGACTCTCGAACCGGACGTTGGGCTGGTTCACCGGCTGGTTGTACTTCTGGGCCCAGGTCTTCACCGTGTCGGCCGTGGCGGTCATCGTGGCCTTCGCGGTCGACGGACTGCTGGGCAGCCCCGTGGTCGGCGAGACCGCGTTCCTCGACTCGCCCGACCCGACCGGTCTCACCACGATGTTCACGTTCATCTCGATCGTGGCCCTCGTGCTCACGACCCTGATCAACGCCTTCGGCGTACGGCTGCTGGCGCTCCTCAACAACATCGGGGTGGCCACCGAGATCCTCGGCATGCTCGTGTTTGCCGTCGTCCTCCTCGTCTTGGCCAACAACCAGCCCGTCGACGTCCTGTTCCAGACGTTCGGGGCGGAGGACGCGAACAACGGCAACTGTTCGCGACCTTCCTCGTCGGCTTCTTCATGTCGGTGTTCATCGTGTACGGCTTCGACACCGCCGGAAGTTTCGGCGAGGAGACGGTCGATGCCAGCCGCCAGGCTCCGCGCGGCGTCCTGTCGTCGATCTGGATCAGCGGCGCCGTCGGCGTCGTGTTCCTCCTCGCGATCATCCTCTCGATCAAGGACATCCCGGCGCGCATGGCCGGTGGCCTGTCGGGAGCCGAGTTCCCGATCGCGGCCACGATCCTCGACAACCTGAACCAGGAGCTCGTGGCCGGGATCACGTTCGGCGAGATCTACCTGGTCGTGATCCTGGTGTCGGTGTTCGGTCTGCACCCTGGCGATCCAGGGTGCCGCGACCCGAATGATGTTCTCCATGAGCCGCGACAGGCAGCTGCCCGGTCGGCCGCGTCTGGGGCCACGTCAGCCCACGTTCAAGACGCCGGCCAACTCGGCAGTCGGCGTTGGCATCCTCGCAGCCATTCCCATCCTCCTCGTCGGCCCGCTCGGCGGCTACAACCTTTCGCTGGCGGCGACCGGGCTGATCTACCTGAGCTACTTCCTCTGCAACTTCGGGGTGGCTCTGGCGCGTCGCAAGGGCTGGCCGCGGACCCGAGCATGGTTCAACCTCGGCCGCTGGGGCATGCTGATCAACATCCTGGCCCTGATCTACGGCGGGCTGATGATCATCAACATCGGCCTGTGGAACGACGAGGCGCTCTTCGGGGACTTCGGGACGGCGACGCGCGCCCTGTGGAACCCGTGGATCAACACCACGTTCCAGTTCCTCGGGCAGCCATTGGAGTGGCTCCCGCAGTGGCCCCTGTTCGAGACCATCGTTGGCGCCCTCCTTTTGCTCGGGCTGATCTACTACGTGATCGCTATCCGGGGGACGAAGCACGACGTCGAGTCCGACACGGCCACCGGCGAGACCGTCATCGGCTAGCGTTTCCCCGCGCCCGCCCAGGCGAGCGGCTCGGCGCCCGCGTCGGGCCGCTCGCGCATTTCCGGTGGCAGATCACGAGGGCCGATGGATTGACCGATCCCCCGCCTCGCCCCCGGCCGATGAGCCGCTCCGCGGCGAGCTGGCCGACCAGCTGACCGACGCCCTGCAGCGGGTCCCCGAGACGGCCGGGCGTCCGCTCACCTTCATCCCGCTGTCGGGCGGCATCACGAACCGCAACTTCCTGATCACGATGGATGACGAGCCCGGATCGGTATGTCATCCGCCTGGCGGGCAACGACACCCATCTGCTGGGCATCAGCCGCGAGGTCGAGCACGCCGCCACGGTCGCCGCGGCCGGGGTCGGCGTCGGCCCCGAGGTGGCCGCCTTCATCCGGCCCGAGGGCTACCTCGTCACCCGCTTCATCGTCGGGGAGCCGGTGTCCATGGAGCAGGTCCATCAGCCCGCCACCCTGGTCCGGGTGGCGGATTCCATCCGCCGCATTCACGGTGGACCGGCCATTCCCGGGCTGTTCGTTCCGCTCCGGGTGGCCGAGGCCTACCTGGCGCTGGCCATCTCTCGGGGCGTACCCCGGCCCGCGGGGTGGAAGGCAGCCTATGCCGCCGGCCACCGCATCGAGCGCGCGCTGCTCGACGCGCCGCTCCGCCATGCTCCCGTGCCACAACGACCTGTTGAACGCGAACTTCATCGACGACGGCCACCGGATTCGGATCGTCGACTGGGAGTACGCGGGGATGGGCGACCCGTTCTTCGACCTCGGCAACTTCAGCATCAACCACGAGCTCACGCCCGACGAGGACGTCGCGCTCCTGTGCGCCTATGACCAGACCGATGCGCCCGATCGCCGCCCGCCTGGCGCGGCTGACCCTCATGCGGGTCGTATCCGACTTCCGCGAGGCGATGTGGGGGGTCCTCCAGCAGGCGATCAGCACCCTCGACGTCGATTTCGTCGCCTACGCCGACGAGCACTTCGAGCGGCTCGCCCGTCACGCCGACGAGCCCCGCTTCGACCAGGCTCTGCTCGAGGTCGCCCGTGGCTGACACCGCCCGGGTGGTCATCATCGGGGGCGGTGTCGGCGGGGCGGCGGTCGCCTACCACCTCGCTCACCTCGGCTGGACCGATGTCGTCCTGGTCGATCGGTCCGAGCTGACGAGCGGATCCACCTTCCACTCCGCCGGGTTGGTGGGGCAGCTCCGCGGAAGCCCGACCCTCACCCGGATGATGGTCGACAGCGTTGCGACCTACCGCGGTCTGGCGGCGGAAACCGGGGTCGATCCCGGATGGCGAGAGGTCGGCTCGTTGCGCCTCGCGTCGTCCCTCGAACGGATGGAAGAGCTGCGCCGCCAGGCGGGGTGGGCCAAGGCCTATGGGCTCGAGATGGACCTGATCTCGGCGCGAGGAGGCGCACGAGCGATTCCCGCTGATGTCGACCGAAGACGTGCTCGGCGCGGCCTGGCTGCCGACCGACGGCTACCTCGACCCGTCGGGCCTGACCCAGGCCCTGGCGGCCGGGGCGCGGCAGCGGGGCGTCGTCATCCGGCCGCGGACCCGGGTCACCGGGATCACGGTCGACCGGGGCCGGGTAGCCGGGGTCGAGACCGATGCCGGACCGATCCACTCCGAGGTCGTCGTCAACGCCGGCGGCATGTTCGCGCCGGAGATCGGCCGGCATGGCGGGCGTCACCGTGCCGGTCATCCCGTTCGCCCACCAGTACCTCGTCACCGAGCCGATCGAGGGCGTGACCCCTGACCTGCCCCAGCTGCGGGACCCGGACAACCTCGTCTACTTCCGCCCCGAGGTGGCCGGGTTGGTGATGGGCGGCTACGAACGGAACCCGGCCCCGTGGGGCCTCGATGGCATTCCACCGGACTTCAACGGCAAGCTGCTGCCGCCCGACTGGCCGCGGTTCGAGGAGATCAGCCGCGGCGCGCAGCACCGCGTCCCGGCCATGGCCGATGCCGGGGTCCGCCAGGTGATCAACGGGCCGGAGGGCTTCACCCCGGACAACGAGTTCATCCTCGGCCCCTCCGAGGTCCGCGGCTTCTTCATCGCCGCCGGCTTCTCGGCCCACGGCATCGCCGGTGCCGGCGGGATGGGCCGCCAGCTCGCCCACTGGATCGTCGACGGCGAGCCGGAGTACGACCTGTGGAAGATGGATACCCGCCGCTTCGGGGCGCCGTATCGGTCGCTCGACTACACCCTGGCCCGCTCGACCGAGAACTACGCGACCTACTACGACATCCACTACCCGTTCGAGGAACGACAGTCCGGACGGCCACTGCGCATGTCGCCGACCTACGACCGACTCGCGGCGCTCGGCTGCGCGTTCGGCGAGAAGGCGGGATGGGAGCGGCCGAACTGGTTCGAGTCCAACGCGGCGGCCGGTGACGAATCCCTCCGTCCACGGGGCTGGGCCGGAAAGCACTGGTCGCCGGCCATCGGCGCCGAGGCGCTGGCGACGCGGCAGACCGCCGCCCTCTTCGACGAGACGAGCTTCTCGAAGATCGAGATCCGCGGGCCGGGGCGCGGTCGCCCTGCTCCAGCGCCTGTGCGCCAACGACATGGATCGTCCGGTTGGCCGGATCACGTACACCCAGATGCTGAATCGCCGGGGCGGGATCGAGTGCGATTTCACGGTGACGCGCCTGGCGGAGGATCGGTTCTTCATCGTCACCGGCACCGCCTTCGGCAACCACGACCTGGGCTGGATCCGATCACACGCCCCGGAGGACGGATCGGTCGAGGTCGCGGAGGTCACCGATCGAACGGGCCTGCCTCGGCATATGGGGTCCGCGCGCCCGCGACATCCTGGCGTCGGTCACGACGGACGACCTGTCGAACGACGCGTTCCCGTACCTGACCGCGCAGGACATCTCGGTCGGCCCGGTGGCGGTGACGGCGCTGCGCGTCACCTACGTCGGGGAGCTCGGCTGGGAGCTGTACTGCTCGATGGAGGATGGCGCTCGCCCTGTGGGACGCGCTGTGGGCGGCCGGGCAGCCGCACGGGATGGTGGCCGGGGGATATCGGGCCATCGACAGCCTCCGCCTCGAGAAGGGCTACCGGGTCTGGTCCTCGGACATCACCCCCGACGACAACCCGTACCAGGCCGGGCTCGGCTTCGCCGTGCGGTTGGGCAAGGAGCCGGGCTTCATCGGTCAGGAGGCGTTGCGGACCGCTCACGAGGCGCCACTCGACCGGAAGCTGTGCTGCCTCGTCCTCGAGGATCCGCTGGCCGGGGCGCTCGGCAACGAGCCGATCCGGGCCGGGGGCGAGGTCGTGGGGCGGGTGACGAGCGGGGGGTATGGGTTCGCGGTCGGTGCCAGCATCGCCTACGGCTACCTGCCCGTGGCGCAGGCCGAGGTCGGAACCCGGGTCGAGGTCGAGGTCTTCGGGGAGTGGGTCGGCGCGACGGTCACGCGCCGAGCCGCTCTTCGACCCGGACGGGGTGCGGATCAGGTCCTGATCGCCGGCGATGGCCGGTCGTAGCGGTCGCTCAGCGCGGCGTACTCCCTCGCGGCGTACTCCCTGGCGGCGTCGAGGAACGAGGCCCACAGGCGCTCGAACTCGGGCGAGGTGAACTCCGTCCGTTCCGGGTGGCTCTGGACCGCGATCAGCCAGCGTTCGGGATCGGGGTCCTCGAAGGCCTCGACCAGGTCGCCGTCCGGGTGCGGGCTGTAGCCACTGATCCGCAGGCCGCGGCCGACCTGTTCGGGGCGGATGGCCTGGTGGTGGTAGGTGTTGACCGTGGCTGACCCCTCGCCGAGGACATCGGCCAGGCGGGTGCCGGCCTCGATCTCGAGGTCGTGGGACGTCGCCTCGGGCGCCGGGTACGGCGGGCTGGTATGGCCCTCGAGATCCTGGACGAGCGAGCCGCCGCGGAAGACGTTGACCGCCTGCATCCCGCGGCAGACCCCGAAGACCGGGCACCTGCGGCGCTGCCTCGGCGGCCGCGAAAGCGGCCTGCTCGAGGGCGTCCCGCCCCGGTTCCACGACGGTGGTGGGCAGCGGCTCCTCGCCGTACAGGGCCGGGTCGAGATCGGCGCCGCCCGAGAGCAGGAGGCCGTCCATGGCGGCGAAGGCGCCGGCCCGCTCCTCGGCGCTGCTGTCCTCGTCGAGGACGATGACGTCGCCACCATGGCGATGGACCGCCTCGAAGTAGCGGTCGTTCTTCCGCCACGCCACCTCCTCGTTGGCGGCGTGCTCCGGCGACTGAACCGTGACCACGATGCGCGGCCGGGGACCTGCATGGCCGCGATGGTACGACCCCGCCGCGGCCGCATTCGACGGCCCGCGGCACAGCCGCTACCCTGACCAACTTCATGGCGACAGCATCGCCGCGCAGCCCTCGGCGGCCATCGCGACGGTCCTCGTGCTGGGCGTGGCCTGCGGCGGGATCGAGGGCGCCGGTCTGCGGGCTCGCCGGATACAGCTCCGACATCCAGGACGAGCTCGACACGCTGTTGAGCCTCGATCCGGCGCTCGTGGCCCAGGCCGGAACCCCGGAGAACGTGGCTGCCCTGGCCGCGCTCGACTCGCTCGACGCGACGGTGACGGCCGCCCAGGACGGCCCTCGACGCGGCGACCGACGACGAGGTCGGGCCGGTCGTGCGCGCGGCATTCCAGGCGGTCCTCGACGCCACCTCGTCGGCATCGGCCGACCTCCGCGTCGGCCATCGACGCCGGGGATGCCGCGAGCCGTGGCCTCGGCCATGAGCCAGGTCCAGCTGGCCTCGGATGCCGATCGGTGCGTTCCAGGACGTCGTCGATGGCCTCGGGATCGACTGCCCGGGCGCGTCCGTCTCGCCATCGCGAGCAGCCATCCGCCAGCGTCCCCGCATCCGTGGCGCCAACCCCGGTCGTGACCCCGGTCCCCGAGCCGACACCCACCGCGACGCCGGCGCCGACCCCGACTCCCGCGCCGAGCCGTGGCCCCGACGCCGACGGCAGCTCCGACATCCACGCCGGAACCGACAGCGACGCCCGCGCGCTCCGACTCCCACGCCCGAGCCGACCGCGACGGCGTCCCCGACGCCGACCCCCAGCGACGTCAGCGAGCGGATCGGCATCGGCGGAGCCAAGCCCGTCGCCCAGCGCGGCCCCGGATGACGCCGGTGGCGGGCTGCTGCCCTGGATCATCATTCTCGGCCTGCTCGGGACCGGAGCGGCTGCGCGTGGTCCTCTGGTACAACCAGCGCAACCAGCCGCCGCCCACCGATGGCCTTGGTGGACCGACCGATGTTGACCCGATGACCGGCGAGCCCATGGCACCACCGCCAACGAGTGGCCCTCCGGCCGGATAGCCGGGTCGTGGAGCCGAAGGTGGGATTCGAACCCACGACCGACGGTTTACGAAGCACCCCCGGTGCGTGCGCCAGCGTACGCCTGGGGCCAGCCCCACGCGTGGGCCGCTGGTCTGGGCGCCAACGTCCGCCGGCGCTGCTACCAGCCGTTGCTACCGCGAACGAGCCGCTGTCAGGCCGGCGGCACCTTCTCGTCCTCCCATATCTCTTCCATGGACGCCCAGCGGCGGCGCTTGTGGCTCCACCACCGAGAGGTGCCGGGCTCGGCAGTCAAGGCGTCGGTCGCGATCAGTTCCATGGCCTCCTCGGGGACGTCTTCACCGGCCCAATACTCCAGCGGGTGGTCGCCCGGGAGCCTGATCTGGCCCTGCACCCGGTGCGACCGGCGGGCTTCACGGAACACGGCTACCGATTGGCGCACGCACTCGCGGACGAGCTCATCACCGGCCGTCATCGCAACCCAGGCGAGAATGATGGTTATGAAGGGAGGGAGCTCCGCAGAGCGGGTCTCAAACCACCCGAGTTCAACAGTCCGTCCAGGGCGTTCCAGCGAATGGCTCAGCTGCTTGCGCAGATCCTCAGGCGCATTCCGGCTGGTGTAGATATGGACCTCTTCGGCCATGCCGGAATTCTTAGAAGGGTGAGCTCCCGACGACCACCTCGGCTAGCGCCGGGTCTTCCCTTGGAACCGAGTGTGTCAGCAGTTCCCCTCCGCGAAGGTCTGCGCGTCCACGGGGTTCTCAAGGGTACGGCCGGGAATGCTCTGACTGGTAGAGCGCGGTCACCTTGCCGCCTTCGAACGCGGACGTCGGCCCGGACAGCCGGATCAGCGAGGTCCAGCACCCGCAGGCTCCCGTCGTCCACCTTGGCGACCGACTCGATGCGCACGAACCGGTCGCCGAACTGCTCGGCGAACGCCGCGAGCGCCCGGAGCTTGGCGCGCGCATCGGCAAGGTGGTCGCCGTGCGGGTCGACGATCGAGGCGCCGAGCGTCCCGTCCGAGCGTCGCGACACGACGATGAAGTCGGGCTGGAGCGACGCCCACTCGTCCTCGTCGTTCTGGTAGGCGATCCGCAGCGACGCCGGCGTGGCGCTGCCCGGGTTCCGATACCAGGCGACGAAGCCAGGCCGGGCGAGCTCCGCCTCGACGACCGCGCGCTCCCAGTCGTTGAGGTCGACCGGGAACAGTCCCGTCCGCGTCCGCGAACAGGTGGCCGGCGTAGCGCGGCAGGTCGTCGCCGTTCGCGGTCCTTCGTCGCGGCCCGCTCGTTCGCGCGCAGCTGCGACCGTCACGGCCTCGGGCGACGTCGTCTGCTCCTGGACGCGCGTGAAGGCGTCGCGCGTCGCGCCGGTCGTGTTCAGGATCTCGACCCGGAACTGGTCGAGCTGCTCCTTGACCCACTCGGTCGCGGTCGCCTCGATCGTCGCGACGACGCCGTCGACCCGCAGGAGCGCGGCGCATCGGACGCGGACGCGCGTCCCGGTCCGCGCCGGGCTCGGCCGCGAGCCGATGGGCGAACCACGCCTTGCCCGACGCCCTCGCGGACCGAGTTGATGATCCGCTGGGCTGTCGCGCGCGACGTCGCGCGCGTGCGTCGCGATCGTCGCGACCTCGGGCTCCGCGCCGATGTCCTCCCCGACCGTCGTGATCCGCGAGCCGCGCGACCGCCGTGGTCAGCAGGTCCTCGACGTTCGCGCTCGACCTCGGCCGCGTGCTCGGCGGCCAGGCCGTCGAGCCGGGCGTTCAGCCGCTTCGTCAGCGCCGCGCCGGCGTCGGCGAGCAGCGGCGCGCCGTCGGCGTCGTCCGCGAGCAGCCGCGCGAGCGTCCGCGCCCGCCGCAGCGGGCTCGCGGTCCGGTCCGGCGTCGGGATGCTGGGCAGCGCGTCGACGAACTCGAACACCGCCGGGATCGAGCTGCGGGTTCCGCTCGAAGACCATCGGCGCCCGCACGACCGTCGCGCCGACGCGGTTCTGCCCGTTGTCCGCGCCCTTGCCCTCCAGCTCGTCCTTGATCGCCGTGAGCGCCTTGCGGTCGAACAGCGGCAGGTAGCACATGACCGAGTTGAGCGCGTCGTCGGTCGCGATGCGGTGCGCCAGGGGCTGGCGGACCATCCGGCCGATGATCTGGGCGATGTGCGTCGCGTCCTTCGCCGGCCGCTCCGAGTAGAGGACCTCGGCGCGCGGGCAGTCCCAGCCGGTCGAGATCGCCTCCTTGGCGAGGACGACGCGGACGTCGGTGTCGGTCTGGATCGACTCCGGGTAGACCCACTCGACCGTCCGCGCGCCGAGCGTCAGCGTCTGGTGCTCGCCGAGGACGTGCGCGATCGCCCGCGGGCCGAGGCCCGGCCACTCCTCCTCGATCGTGCCGACGAGCTCGGTCGAGCTTGGCGTCGCTCGCCTTGTCCGGCACCTGGACGACGAGCACCGGCAGCACCTCGGGCTCGCCCTCGGCGGCCGAGTACGCCGCCCAGCGCTCCTCGAACGACACGCGTCGCCTTGACCGCCTCGCGCAGCAGCGTCGTCGAGAACGTGCCCTTCTCGTCGGGCTGGTCGAGGCCGATCTCGTCCTTGACGAGGCCCGATGCGCGGACGCGCTCGATGTCGACGACGACGTTCGGGTAGCCGGTCCGGTCCGTCACCTCGCCCATCGCGCGCGTGAACCGCTCGATCGTGGCGGAGATGCCCCAGACGATCGGGCATCGGCGGGTTGGACCCGGGCTCGCCGTGGATGAGCCGCGGCACGATCGTCTGCCGGTCGGCCGCGCGCTTCATGCCGCGGTGCGCCTCGTCGAGGACCAGGACGAGGTCCGTCGTGCCGCCCCGGATCGTGTTGCGCAGGATGTCCCAGAACGAGAACTCGCGCGCGTTCGTGCCGCTCTGGGCGAGCCGGCTGGACTTCGACAGCTTCTGCGTGTTCAGGAAGTAGACGCGGCCGGGCGCGAGGTCGGCATCCGGGAACGGACTCGTCGACCTCGCGAAGGTGCCAGTTGGTCAGCAGCTCGGACGCGTCGAGCATGCGC
>CAWJIR010000007.1:0-191318 GCA_963843015.1 uncultured Chloroflexia bacterium
GTGACGCCGATCGGCATCCGGCGGCCATCATCCGGGCCGGCAACGCCAAGGACGTTTCGCGCGCCATCCGCTTCGCCCGCGAGACCGAGATCGAGCTGGCGGTCCGCTGCGGCGGCCACAGCGGCGCCGGCCACGGCACCACCGAGGGCGGGCTCGTCCTCGACCTGCGCGAGCTGAAGCCCTCGAGATCGACCCCGAGGCCCGAACGGCATCGGCCGGACGCGGCCTGACCGCCGCTGACTCACCAGGCCGCCGCCGAGCACGGACTGGCCGTCGGCTTCGGCGACACGGGGTCGGTCGGGATCGGCGGCCTCACGATCGGCGGCGGCGTCGGCTACCTGGCGCGCAAGCTACGGCCTCACCATCGACTCGCTCCTGGCGGCGAGATCGTCACCGCCGACGGCGAGATCCGCGGGTGGACGCCGAGCACGACCCGGACCTGTTCTGGGCCATCCGCGGCGGCGGCGGCAACTTCGGCGTCGTCACCCGCTTCAAGTTCCGGCTCCAGGACGGTTCTCGACAGGTCGTACGGCGGGATCCTGGTGCTGCCCGCGACCGCCGAGGTGATCGAGGGCTTCATCGGCCGCGGCAAGGCGGCGCCCGACGAGCTGTCGACCATCGCCAACGTCATGCCCGCGCCGCCGATGCCGTTCCTCCCGAGGAGCACCACGGCAAGCTGGTCATCCTCGCCATGTCGTCCACGGGCGACCTCGAGGCCGGCGAGCGGGCGGTCGCCCCTTCCGGGCCCTGGCGGAGCCGCTCGCCGACCTGGTCAAGCCGATGGCCTACCCGGAGATCTACCCGCCGGAGGACCGAGGCTACCGGCCATGGTCGTCCGGTGCACGACCTTCAAGGACCGCATCGACGGGGCAGACAGCCGAGACGATGGTCGACTTCCTCGAGTCCTCCGACGCGCACGCTGCGCGCCGTCCAGCTGCGGGTGCTCGGTGGTGCGGTGGCGCGGGTCCCGGTCGAGGCCACGGCCTACGCCCATCGCCTGAGCGGCGGGTCATGACCCACCTCGTCAATTTCCACGACGGCACGCCCGAAGATCGCCGGTACGCCAGGCCTGGATCGACGACTTCTCCGGGGAGCCATCACGGACGGCGCCGGCGCCTACGTGAACTTCCTCGATGGACGAGGGCCCGAAGCGCGTCCGGATGCGCCTATCCGACCCCGTCTGGGATCGGCTGGTCGCCCTCAAGCGCCGCTACGACCCGACCAACCTGTTCCGGCTCAACCAGAACATTCCCGGCCTGAACAACGCCAACCTGATGTCGGACGCGGCGGACCCCGGCCCAAGGAACCTGTACCAGGCGGGCGCCGCCGATCCGCGACGTGCTTCATGGGGTCGTCCTGTCGTGTTCGGGGCCTGATAACCATGCCTCATAGCGGGACGCGAAGAGAGCCGGAACGCCGCCGGTTGCCAGGAAGACGACCGCCCTGGCCTGCAAGTCGGACGTGGGCAGGGCCATCAGCCCGGCCATCGCCTTGCCCGAGTAGACGGGATCGAGCAGCAGTCCTTCGGTCCGGGCAGCGAGGCGGATCGCGCTGAGACAGGCGGTCGGTCGCGGCGCCATAGCCGTCGCCGATCTGGTCACGCACGATCCGGGGCTCGCCGGAGGGCGCCGGCAGGTCGAGGCGCTCGGCCACCTCGATGGTCAGACGGCGGACGGCCGCGCCGGGTCGGCCAGGGCTCCTGCGTCGATCCCGAGCACTCGTTCGTGACCGAGCCTGGCAGCCAGGCCGGCATGGGTCCCTCCCGAGGCCGTGGCGGTGACCACCAGGACGTCGTCGTGGCCGAGGTCGGCCAGGATCTCGTCGGCGGCGGTGACGTACGCGCTTGCGCCGAGCGGCGACGAGCCGCCGACCGGGACCACGTACGGCCTTCGGCCGGCGGCACGGAGCTCGTCCGCGATGCGTTCGACGACGGCATTGAGATCGTCCATGGCAAGGGGTCCGACGAAGCGACGCTCTGCGCCGAAGATGACGTCGAGGAGCTGGTTCGCTTCCGTCCTGCCCGGCGGATCGCTGTTGAACGCGAGGACGCAGCCCATTCCCGCCCTGGCTGCGGCTGCGGCCGTCGAGCGAGCGTGATTGCTCTGCGGCCCGCCGGCGGTCACCAGGACGTCGCAGCCCGTCGCCAGGGCGTCGGCGACGATGAGTTGGAGCTTGCGAGCCTTGTTGCCACCGGTCGCGAGGCCGGTGCAGTCATCCCGCTTGACCCAGAGTCGGCCAGGCGGGAGCGCGAGCGCGGCGCCGAGGCGATCGGCCCGCTCCAACGGTGTCGGCAGGTGGGCGAGCATCAGATCGGTCATGGCCTCACTCTAGCGACCGGTCAGGCCGGTTCAGGGCATTGACCACGTAGCCTCCGCCGAATTCGCCGCCCACGTCACCGCCATCGGCCTGACCGAGCCCTACTGGCAGCGTTGACCCGACGGCCCGGGTCACAAGGCGTCCGCTCGCCGCGAGGCGCTCAGGATCCGGAAGTAGAGAACCCCAGCAGCCAGTCGTAGATGTCGTTCCCCGCACTGAGGTCGTACGTGCGGGTCCACGAGTCGTGGTCGACACCGGGATACACGGTCAGCTCGACGTCCATGCGCACGGGCAGGGCGCATTCCATCAGCGCCGTGATCGGGTCGATGTGGTCAGCCGGCTCCACCACGTCGTCCGCGTCCCCGTGGAACGCCCAGATGGGGATGTTGCCCAGTTCGCACCCCGCCGTTTCCCAGGCGGAACGCGCATCTGCGGCAATGGGGACCATGGCGGCGATCTGCTCAGCGCCATACGCCGCGGCGTACTCGTAGGCGGCGAACCCGCCGCAGCTGAGACCGGTCAGGTACACGCGACTGGGGTCCACCTCGTAGGCGTCAATCGGCGAAGGTGAGGAAGTCGTGGACCTCGGTCGGTGTCATGCAGAAGGAGTCAGCGGCTGGATTGCCGTTGTCATGCTGGATCGCCATGACGCAGGACCCGATGAAGGGGCTCTCGTCACACGGCGCGTAGATCGAGTCGTCGGCCTCGAAGTCACGCTGCGGCATGAGCACCACGAACGGCCGGTCCTCGGGCCAGTCGTCGGCCTGGATCATGGCCGGAATGCCCGTCTCGAAGAGGTTGAACAGCTCGGTGGCGCTGCCATCGCCGTAGCCCCCGTAGCCATGCAGCGCGACGAGGAGCGGTCGGAGCCTCGCCATCGGGGTAGCCGGGGGGCAGGTACTCGTAATAGCCGAGCGGCGCATCGGACTCGCCCAGCGGCCGGGCGGTCAGGCCGTCTGACGAGCGCCAGGCGGCCTCGCTGGGTTCTGCGGCCGGGCTCGATGATTCAAGAACCGGAGATGATGACGGCGAAGACGTTGCCGACTGTCGAGCACGCCGCCACGGTCAACAGGATCAGAGCCACGACCCCCCACCCCGGTAGCTGTCGCCGCATGCGTCCCTCCGCTGATCTACTGAGATCTGTTCCGATGCTACTTCGCGCTCGCGCCGGTTGGCTCATCAACCCGGTTTCGGAGGTTGGGCGAGTCGGTAGACGGATCGCGCGCCGGACAGACCCTTGAACTCGCGGCTGCCGGCATCCTCCAGCACGAGTCCAGACCCTTCCAGCAGGTCACGCGTCGTCGAGGAGACCAGCACCTCGTCCGGACCAGCCGCGGCCATGACCCGCGCGGCGAGGTGGACCGCCAACCCACGAACGTCACCTCCGACGAACTCGACCTCGCCGGTGTGCACGCCGACCCGGATCGGCAAGCCCATGTTGCGGGCCGATTGGGCCATGGCCGCCGCCGCCCGAACGGCGCGCGTGGGGCTGTCGAACACGGCCACCAGTCCATCGCCGGTGGTCGCCACCTCGCGCCCGCGGAACGTGTTCAGGGCGTCTCGCAGCCGCACGTTGTGCTGCGAGAGCCGGTCGCGCCAGGCGGTGTCCCCGGCTTCCTTCAGCGTGCGGGTCGAGTCCACGATGTCGGTGAAGAGCACGGTCAGGACGACCCGCTCGTCCGCGTGCTCCGGCGGAAGTCCGATCGTCCGGGCGCTCGTCCACTCGACCGTCTCCCATGCCTCGTCGCCGATCACCATCGCGTCATGGCCGGGCGGGATCTCGTAGACCGATCCTGGCGGGATGTCGAGCGTCTCCCCGTCGTCCATCACCACCCGCAGCACGCCGGAGACCGAGTACCCGAGATGGTGGTACGTGCAACTGGCGGTCCCGGCCAACGGACTTGAGGTCGGTCGACCAGCGCCAGCCCGGCTCCCACCGCGCCCGACCGACGGTCGTGTCGCCCAGGCTGACGATCTCGGCGCTGCCCTTGGGCAGGGGCCGATGCTCGTCCGGCGAGTCGAAGGTCTTGAACTGCAGCCGTGGCATGCGGCGATTGTGGCGGTCAGCGGGTCGATCGTCCCGTGAGTCGATGAAAGTCTGGCTCCGAAACCTTCCTGGTCGTTTGCACAAACCAAGCCCAATTCGCGCTAGGGGCGCGGTTGGCGAATGCATCGAGCCCGGATCGTATCTGGGCGTCGAGCCTGACCGGGGTGCTCGACAGGTGATCCCGTCCAAGGGCAACTTATAGGTGACGTCATGGTCAGGCGAACCAGGCTCTGGCCACTCATGTGTGCGCGACAGGCGTACTTGCGTCCGCAGTTACCCGGGCGTAAGCGACGACCTCGTTCTGTTTGGATGCGTAAAAGGCGACAAGGTCGCCCGCTTTCACAGCCTTCCGTCCGGGCGTCGATTCCCAGAACCCCAAAAACCCGCCCCAAGCCACCACTGAAGATGTTGTAGGGCGCTTACACCTTTCTTGCGCCCTGCCGGGATCAACCAGTGGCTGGTTTGAGGAGCCTGTATCAGGGGCGAAAGGCGGGGGTGGAGGCTTCGTCTGTAGCGGCTCAAGGGGGAGGCTGGTCTCAGCGACAGAGTGACCCTCGAGGCGAGATTTCAGCCACGAAGCGATCTGCTCCGGGTTTGCCTCCGCCCCGCGGGAACTCGCCCGCTTGGCGAGGTACTTGACCTCCGAGCTTGATGGATCGGTGAGGGCGGAGCTCAGTACCCGATCCAGATGACGAGCTGCTAACCAAACAGACGGCCCACCGCCAGTGACGAAGGTCTCTTTGCTGATGAGCCAAAGCTGCTCGAATACAGAGTCGAATTGGCCGTCGCCCTCCCCCACCCAACTATGTCCACCGAGAACACCGTGCTTCTCAGGAAGGCCACCTCGTGCGAATGCGTCGTAAAGCCGCCACTCGCGACCGTTGGTTACGACTGCCCATTCAGTCCCGAGCACGGCGCAGTACTGGACCACCTGGGCCGCATTGGCTTCCGAGAGCGGCAGGCCAACCGCCTTCGCTTCGATGGCTACTCTCGGGGCGCCGTCGACCACAAGCTGGTAGTCCAGATACTGCTTCGCGTTTGGGACGAAGACTTCGCGTTGTATGTCTCCGATGGAGACATAACCGAGCGCACGAAGTAACGGGTCGATGAAATGCGCTCGAGTGTCCGCCTCGTTAACGGACGTTGCCTGAGGCTGGGCGATGAAGTCTTTAGTCGACTGGAGGACTCTCCTGACCTCGTGGGCGGGTTTCGGTCTTGCTCATCGCGTGGTCAGCCGGACTTGTCGCGGCGGCTCGGTCCAGGGAGGATCGACGAACATGGCGCGATCATATGCCTGCCCTTGACGAACAGCCCAGGCATCGCGACAGACTGCGTCGTGGTCAGCTACAGCCGCTCGTTGAGCCGCAGTTGAGGCACTTGTAGCAGCTGCCGTTGCGGACCATGATCGAGCCACAGTCCGTGCAGGCCGGGCGAATCGGCGGTATCAAAGATCACGGTCGGCTGACCGGCCGCGAGACGCTCTTCGCGAGCGTGCCCGTTCTGGGCCACGATCTTCAACCCATCCATCAACCCGGGAGCGGCTCTGACTCCGCCTCTTCCTGGACGCCGGCATCGGTCTGCCTGACTCGCTGACCTGCGGGGAACCATCAACCCCACGTCATGTGCCTTAGCCGCCTCTGAGAATGGTTGAGCCGCCGCGGGGGCGTCCTCCGACCCCTGGGAGGAGGACCCAGCCGCGGTGGCTTCCCCACTCACTACCGTCGCTTCGGCCAATGACATCTGTCGGTTGATCACCCCCACCACGTCCTGCTCGTCACGTGACAGGAACTTGGTGGCCAGGTACCGGAAGATGTAGTCCACCAGGCTCTTGGCCATGGGCACGTCCGGATTGGTCGTGAACCCCGCCGGCTCGAAGCGCAGGTGGCTGAACTTGTTGATCAGGTCCGGCAGCGGCACGCCGTACTGCATCGCGATGCTGACCGCGGTCGCGAACGCGTCCATCAGCCCGCTGATGGTCGACCCCTCCTTCGCCATCCGGAGGAAGATCTCGCCCGGCTGGCCGTCCTCGTAGAGGCCCACGGTGAGGTATCCCTCGTGGCCCGCCACGTTGAACTTGTGGGTGATCGACGCCCGCTC
The DNA here is from genome assembly GCA_963843015.1 of uncultured Chloroflexia bacterium. Classification (GTDB taxonomy): domain Bacteria; phylum Chloroflexota; class Limnocylindria; order QHBO01; family QHBO01; genus DASTEQ01. The sequence goes on from CAWJIR010000007.1 coordinate 6,461, forward strand.
ATCGGGCAGGCGCCGTCGATATGGTTTGGGGGGAGCGGCGGCGACAGCTGTGCCCTCAGCTGCCTGTGTGACCGCCGCTCCCTGGGAGCCTTCTTTCTTCACGTTCAGCGGCTGCGAACGCTTCGAGTTGTCGCGATAGATGGCGATGGCCTTCAGGCCCAGCTTCCAGCCATCGATGTAGACCTGGGCGATCTCGTCCGCGGTGGATGCCTCGGGCATGTTCACCGTCTTGGAGATGGCGCCGGAGATGAACGGCTGGACGGCGGCCATCATCTTGAGATGGCCGTTGTAATGAATGGACCGATGGCCATTGGCCGGCTTGAAGGCGCAGTCGAACACGTCGAGGTGCTCGTCCTTGAGGTGCGGGGCGCCCTCGATCGTCTCGCTCTCGTCGATGAACGCCACGATCTCCTCCGCCTCCTTGGCGGAGTAGCCCAGCCGCTTGAGGGCGTGGGGACGGTGTTGTTCACGATCTTCAGGTAGCCACCGCCGACGAGGCGCTTGTACTTGATGAGCGCGATGTCCGGCTCCACCCCGGTCGTGTCGCAGTCCATGAGGAACGCGATCGTGCCGGTGGGGGCCAGGACTGACACCTGCCCATTGCGGAAGCCGTGCTCCGCGCCCAGGGCGATGACCTCGTCCCAGGTCGTCAGGGTGGCGTCCAGCAGGTCGGTCGGGATCCGCTGCCGGTCGAGGCGGTACGCCGCGTCGCGGTGCTGGTTCATGACCCCGAGGTACGGCTCCTCGTTCTTCGCGTAGCCGGCGAACGCCCCGCCCTGGTCGCGGCTGATCCGCGCTGACTGGAGCTCCGCCTCGCCCTGCATCAGGGCGGTGATGGCGGCCGCGTAGGCGCGCCCCTCGTCGGAGTCGTAGGCCAGGCCGCGGTTCATGAGCAGGGCGCCGAGGTTGGCGTAGCCCAGCCCCAGCGGCCGGTAGTCGTGGCTGTTCTTCCCGATCCGCTCGGTCGGGTAGCTCGCGTTGTCGACGATGATCTCCTGCGCCGTCAGCACGATCCGGACCGCGTGGCGGAAGTCCTCGATCGCGAGGTCGCCCTCATCGGTCACGAACTTCATGAGGTTCAGGCTGGCCAGGTTGCAGGCCGAGTCGTCGAGGTACATGTACTCGCTGCACGGGTTGCTGGCGTTGATCGGCGCGGTGTTGGCGCTGGTGTGCCAGCGGTTGACCGTGTCGTGGTACTGGATCCCCGGGTCGCCGCAGACCCACGCCGCCTGGGCCATCTTGTTCAGGAGGTGGCGGGCCTTGACCGTGTCCATCGCCCGGCCGTCGAGGACCGCCTTCGTCGTCCAGTCCGCATCGGCCTCGACCGCCTCCATGAAGGCATCGGTCACGCGGACGGAGTTGTTGGAGTTCTGGAAGAAGACCGAGTCGTACGCCTCGCCCCCGTTGAAGTTGCCGTCATAGCCGGCGTCGATCAGGGCCCAGGCCTTGCGCTCTTCCTTCATCTTGCAGTCGATGAACTCCTCGACGTCGGGGTGGTCGACGTTGAGGATCACCATCTTCGCCGCGCGTCGGGTCTTGCCACCGGACTTGATGACGCCGGCGAACGCGTCGAAGCCCTTCATGAAGCTGACCGGGCCGGAGGCCGATCCCCCACCGCGCAGCCCCTCGCGCTTGGAGCGGAGGGTGCTCAGGTTGGAGCCGGTGCCACTGCCGAACTTGAAGAGCATGCCCTCGGTGTGGGCCAGGGTCAGGATCGAGTCCATCGTGTCGTCGACGCTGTTGATGAAGCAGGCGCTGCACTGCGGATGGGCGTCGATCCCCACGTTGAACCAGACGGGGCTGTTGAACGCCGCGCGCTGCTTGAGCAGGATGTCGGTCAGCTCGTCGTGGAAGGTGTCGGCGTCGGCATCGGTCGCGAAGTAGCCGTCGGTCCGGCCCCAGCCGGTGATGGTGTCGGCCACCCGGCCGATCATCTGCTTGACCGATGACTCGCGCTCCGGCGTGCCCAGGGTGCCGCGGAAGTACTTGCTGGCGGTCACCTGGGTCGCGAGCTGGGACCACGCCTTGGGGAACTCGAGGTCCTTCTGCTCGAAGACCGTCTCCCCGTGCTCGTTGCTGATGGTCGCCTCGCGGGCCTCCCACTCGACCGTGTCGTACGGGTCCACGCCCGGCCGCGTGAAGCGCCGCTCGACGCTGATCCCGGTCCAGCTCCGCTCCTCGCCCGGCTGCAGCTGGCGGTAGCCGGTCAGCTCGTCCGCCGCGGCTGCCGCCCCGTTGCCCGGCCCGGTGGCCTTGGCCTTGCCTCCCTTGTGCCCATTGCCGTTGGTCGTGGTCGGGGCCTGGGGGGCTTCGCTGCGTGCCATCGGTCCGGGTGCTCCTTCGGTCAGATTGGTCGGTTTGTGTGACGGGCGGACCCCTCAGGAGGAGATCGGAGAGGTCCGCCACGGCTCGATTGCGAGCCTGCGACCGGAGGGCATCCGGGCGCAGTCTCAGGGAGGTTCACTGTACTCCCGGCTTGTGGCCCAGTCAAGCCAAAATCACAACATATTGTGGTGTCGGGCTAGCGGGTGCCCCTACATGATGGGCAGTCGCCGTTCCGGGCTTGGGACAGGATGTGGACCGTCTGTGGACTCGCTGTGGACCGATTCGCCGGCGCCCGAGCTTGGCTGACGTCTCCGAGCCCGGATCGGTGGAATGTATGACATTCCAGGGCAGCCAGTCTCGGGAACGAACGGTCGGCGCTGCTGCTTCGGGCTGGTGGGATGGGCACCCTCCGCGTCACATCGCTTCGTGGTAACGCGGTAAGGCGTCGTGCGGAGCTCGCTTACCACGAATGGTGGTGACGCTAGGCCAGGCGGCATCACAGGGGCCGGCGGGGTACGGGCGAGGTCAGGTCAGGAGGACCAGCACCCAGATCACGACAACGTTCAGCAACGCCAGCGCCACCGCGGCACTGCCCAGGTCCTTCGCGCGCTTCGAGAGCGGGTGAAGCTCCAGCGAGGTCCGATCCACGGCAGCCTCCACCGAGGTGTTCAACAGCTCCACCACCAGCAGGCCGATGATCGAGCCGATGAGCAGCGCGCGCTCGACGCCGGACTCGCCGAGGAAGAGGGCGAGGGGAACGAGGACCACGGCCAGCAGGAGCTCCTGCTGGAAGGCGGCCTCGCCGCGAATGGCCTCGGCCAGGCCGTTCAGGGACGAGCGGGTGGCTCGCACGATGCGACGGACGCCGGTCGGTTTGGGGTCCGGGCTTTTCATGCGTGCCGGCCATCGTAGCGGGGCAGCGCGAGTTGGCGCCGCTTGGACCAGAGGCGTAGGCTAGGAGCCGACCGGGCGCGCCACCCCGTGGTGGTTCAGTGGTCACGTTACTCACACGTTGCCCTCCCGTTGCGCCCGGCCTAGTGACTGGAGGCACGCATGACTGTCACGACACAGCTGCGCCTGACCAGTCCCGCCTTCACCGAAGGCGGGGCCATTCCCGCGAAGTACACCTGTGACGGGGACAACGTGTCTCCGCCGCTCACGTGGGAGCCTGGGCCCGCGGGCACCGCGGCCTGGGTTCTGATCACCGAGGATCCCGACGCCCGCCAGTGGGTGCACTGGCTGGTCGTCAACCTGCCGGCCGAGACGACGTCCCTGGATGAGGGCGCCTCGGGCAACCTCCCGACCACCGCGGTCGAGGGTGAGACCGATAACGGTCCGGCGGCCTACGGCGGCCCGTGCCCGCCATCCGGCGAGCATCGGTATGTCTTCTCGCTGTACGCCCTGTCCGAGCCGCTGGTCCAGGGTGCCGAGCTGACCGCGACCCAGGTCCGGGCCGACATGTTCGGCAAGGTGCTGGGTGAGGGGAAGCTGACCGGCCGCTACTCCCGTGCGGCCGCGAAAGGGGGCCAGGCATGACCCAGGTCATCACCGAATCGGTCGAGGTCGGCCAGACGCTGGGCGTCAACGCCGATCTCGCGCTGGCGTTCCTCGAGCTGGCCGCGTCCGGCCGCGGGCAGGAGGCCCTGGACCGCTACGGGGCACTCGACTTCCGGCATCACAACCCGTTCTTCGCCGGTGACGGCGAGTCGCTGGTCCGCGGCATGGACGAGGACGCGCGGGCCAACCCCGGCAAGCGCCTCGAGGTGATGCGGGCCATCTCCGAGGGTCCGTTCGTCGCCCTCCATTCCCGGGTTGACCAGGGCCAGGGCCGGATGACCTCGCGACGGTCCATATCTTCCGGATCGAGGACGGGAAGATCCTGGAGATGTGGGACGTCGCCCAGGAGATTCCGGCCGACAGCCCGAACCAGTACGGGGCGTTCTGATCGCCGGGGTGTTCTGAGGCGTGCGGCGCGGTCTCGCGCGTCCTGGTCGGCGCGGCGCTGACGGTCCTGGTCGGCTGCCAGGCATCGGCCTCGCCGGCATCGCCGGGGCCGTCCTCGCCCGAGGAGTCAGCAGCGGCATCGGCTGAGTCGGCGGCCCCGACGGAGAGTGCCGCGGGCTTCGTCTTGACCAGCTCCGCGTTCGGAGAGGGTGAGGCGATCCCGGTGGTCTACACCTGCGACGGGGAGGAGGTCTCCCCGCCGCTGGCCTGGTCCGGCGCACCGTCGGACACCGCCGCGTACGTGCCTGATCATGGAAGACCCCGATGCGAGCGGGTTCGTCCACTGGGTGGTCGTCAACCTGCCGCCCGAGACGAGCCAGCCTCGACGAGGGAGCGTCCGGATCGATGCCGGAGGGGACGATCGAGGGGGCAGCCGGCTCCAGCGAGCTTGGATACATCGGTCCGTGCCCGCCCAGCGGGGAGCATCGGTATGTCTTCACCCTGTATGCCCTGTCCGAGGCCCTCGCCGTGGGTGCTGAGCCGAGCCAGCTGACCGCCGACGCCGTGCGCGGGCTGATCGAGGGGTTCGTGATCGCCGAGGCGGAGCTGACCGGGACGTACAGCCGCTAGGCCGGTGGGCGGTCAGCCCAGGGTCGCGGCCTCGGGAGTCGGGAGGTCGTCGCGGCCGGCGGCCAGCAGGAAGATGTGGATTCGGTCGCGGAGGCGGTCGCGGGCCGTCCGGAACGCGTCGAGCCGCTCCTGTCGGGCCCGTCGCCAGCGATGGATCCTCGATGTTCCAGTGGGCGACCTGCTCGACGCCGGGCAGAACCGGGCAGCGCTCCTCCGCGTCGGAGCAGACGGTCACGAACCAGTGGAACGGCTCATCGCGGAACTCGTCGATGGACTTCGCGTGATGGCCCTCGAGGTCGATCCCGATCTCGGTCATGACCTGGATCGTCTCGGGTCGGAGGGTGCCGGGCTCGGTCCCGGCGCTGAACGCCTCGAACGTGTCGGCAGCCCAGGCGTTGACCATGCCCTCGGCCATCTGCGATCGGGCGCTGTTGTGGGTGCAGACGAACAGGATGCGCTTCCTGGTCATGGCCGAATGGTAGGCACGCCGCGTCAAATCGGTGTTAGCGACGCCGGCTTGGTGGCGCGGATGATGGCCGAGTACATGCCCGGTGCGGCGTCGTGGGTGGGCGTGACGCTGACATCGGTCAGTCCGGCCGCCTGCAGGCCGTCGGCCATCTCGGTGACCGACAGCGCGCCGGCGATGCAGCCGGCGTAGGAGCCGCGCTCGGCCCGCTCGTCGGGGGTGAGGCTGTCGTCGGCGACGATGTCGGTGATACCGATCCGCCCACCGGGGCGCAGGACGCGGGCGATCTCGGCGAAGACGGCCGGCTTGTCGGCGGCGAGGTTGACGACGCAGTTGCAGATGACGACGTCGATCGAGTCCGCCGGGAGCGGGATGGCCTCGATGTGGCCCTTCAGGAACTCGACGTTGCGTGGCGCCGGCTTCGGCCGCGTTGCGCTGGGCGAGGGCCAGCATCTCATCGGTCATGTCCAGGCCGAAGGCGCGGCCGGTGGGGCCGACCCGCTTGGCCGACAGCAGGACGTCGATCCCGCCGCCGGAGCCGAGGTCCAGCACCCGCTCCCCGGGGTGCAGGTCCGCGACCGCGATCGGGTTGCCGCAGCCGAGCGACGCGAGCACGGCCGTGTCGGGCAGGTCTGCGCGCTCGAGGTCGGAGTAGAACGTGACCGCCGCCGTGCCGTGTCCCGGATCGGTGCAGCACACGCCATTGCAGCAGCCGTCGCCGCAGCACGATGCCTGGGCGCCCTTCTCGAGGACCTGGAGCGCCGACTTCGCGTAGTGGTCGCGAACCATGTCGTGGATCTGGTTGGTCATCGGTTTCTCCTTGGGTTCCGGGGTCGTTGGCTACGCGAGCGGGACGAGTCCGGCCAGGCTGGCGCCGATCCCCGCCCAGCGGCGGGAGAAGTCGGGCGCGAGCTCGTAGTAGATGTAGGTGCCGCGGCGCTCGGTGGTGACCACGCCGGCCTCGCGCAGCACCTTCAGGTGGTGGCTGACGGTCGGCTGGCTGACGGTGCAGCACTCGGTGAAGTCGCAGGCGCAGACCGATCCGGGGGAGGACGCGAGCTGGCGCAGGATCGACAGCCGGACGGGGTCGGCGATGGCCTGGAGGAGCTCGACGTCGGGATCGGTGGACTTCACACCGGCAGTATATCGACCGATTGTCAATATATGCTCGACGCGGCCACGGAGGGCAATGGCGACTGGTGGTGCGTGCTCACCTGCATTCGTGGTAACGCGGTAAGGACGCTGGGCGAACTCGGTTACCACGAAAGGAGGTGAGGCGGTGGGTCGACCACCGGCTCACCATGGCCGGTAGCCCGGCGGCCGGCGGTCAGGGGAAGGTCTGGCCGCAGTCGGGGAGGGGCTCGGTCAGTGCGAGCCCAGGCTCTTCACTCCCAGGACCACGAGCACGATGAGCACGACGCCGGCCACGTAAACGAGGGCCCGACCCCGGGAGAGCGCGCCCATGCGGCCCGCGGCATAGCCCGCCACCGCGATGAAGGCCAGGAGGAGCAACTCGGACACGACCCTGGCGTTGGCGAGGCCGAACGGCACGAACGGAACGATCGCCAGGGCCGTGACGGCCAACCCGCCGATCACCTGGGCCGCGACAATCTCGCCCCTCTCCGGCGTCGTCTGTATTCCGTGGACGATCCGCGACGACAGGCGGAAGGCGACCAGGTGGGCGAGGATCAGCCCGGCCGATGTCAGGCCGATCTCGATCGCCGCGGCCACCGGCGCCGACGCGCTCTGGCCGGGAAAGGCCAGCATGACCGCCAACAGGGACAAGCTGACGTAGAGGGCCATCGTGAGGCTCTCGCGCAGGAGCTCGCGCCGATGCGCCGGGCTGCGGATCGAGCGGCGGTCGGCGGGATCGACGTCGCGGACGATGAGGTCGTCGAGCGTCTCGCGGCGGCGGGAAAGGCCCAGCTCCCCGTGGTCGAGCACCGCTTCCGCGGGACGCGGTCGACCGTTGTAGACCGATGCCATGGCGGCGCCATAGGCGCCGGCCTGACCGATGGCCAGCAGCGCACCCGTGCCGGTAAGCCGAAGGTCATCGGGCGGTAACCAGCGACCGATATCGTGGGCCACGATGTCGCCGGCCTCGCAGACCGGTCCGGCCAGGTGGACAGTGCCGAGGTCCGGGCCGAGCGGGTCGCCCGGCTCGAGGAGGGTGACCGGGTGGTCGGCGCCGTAGAGCATCGGCCGGATGAGCTCGGCCATGCCCGCGTCGGCGACGAGGTACGTGAGGCCGGCCTCGGGGCGAGGCTGCACGCGGATGACGCGGGTCAGGAGCCAGCCGGCGTCCGCCACGAGGCTCCGTCCCGGTTCGAGGATGAGGCGCGTGGTGTCGGGGACGTGTGGCCGAACCGCGTCGGCCAGTGCGGTGATCGAGACGCCGGTCGCCCGCTCCCCCGCCGAGATTGATGCGAGGCGCTTCCGCGCGGGCGGCCGCCTCGGCGAGCCGCTCCGCCAGGCGGGCGAACGTGTCGAGATCATCGATCGCCGAGCCGACGTGGGCGCCCACGCTCTCGATCCGGCGGCCGGCCGCGCGGCATCGGTCCAGCGCAGTCGTCGAGATCGGTCCAGGCGATGCCGAACTTGCTGTCGGCGGCGCCGGTGGCGAGGTGGGCGTGGGTGTCCGGCGTGAGCGCGGGATTGAGGCGCAGACCGATGCGCGCGCCGTCCGAGCGTCGAGGAGCGCGTCGAGCTCGTCGAGCGACTCCGCATTGATGAGCACCCCGGACTCGCGGGCCGCGGCGTGGTCGCGCATCGGTCTTGCCCACCCCATTCATGACGATCCGGTCAGGTGGGAAGCCGGCGCGCTCGAGCCAGGGCAAGCTCGACCGCGTTCACCACCTCGGCGCCTGCGCCCTCGGCCGCGCAGCCGGCGAAGGAGCCGCGGGTCGGGGTTGGCCTTCACCGCGTAGGCGACCAGGGCGCCGGGGAAGGCGGCCTGGTACTCGCGCGAGCCGGGCGGCGGCGGCATCGAGGTCGGTGACGTAGAGCGGCGTGCCCCAACGGGTCGCCGCGTCGCGTAGCTGGTCGGGGGGAGTCACCGGGAGGGTCACGGCCCGAGCGTAGCCGCTGGGCCTCGAGGAGGACGACTCGAATGTCGCCCTAGACTGCCGCATGTGCGGAGTCGGGTCAGTGCCGGCATCCTGCTGTACCGACGGCGGGGCGACAGCCTGGAGGTGCTCCTCGGCCATCCCGGCGGCCCGTACTTCACGAACAAGGGCGACGGGCATTGGTCCATCCCGAAGGGCGAGGCGGACGGCGGGCGAGGCCGAGGCGGGTGACCTGCGCCTCGTCGCGCTTCGCGAGTTCGAGGAGGAGACGGGCAGCCCGGTCCCGCGTGCGAGTGGACGAGCTGCTGCCGCTCGGCGAGATCACCCAGAAGGGCGGGAAGCGGGTGGTCGCGTGGGCGGCCGAGGGCGATCTCGATCCGGCCACCGCGCAGAGCAACCTGTTCTGCGTGGAGTGGCCGCCTCGCTCGGGCCGGTTTGCCGACTACCCGGAGTTCGACGAGGTGGCGTGGCTGACGCCGGATGAGGCCCGCCGGCGGATCAAGGAATCCCAGATTCCGTTCATCGACCGGCTGGAGGAGGCGCTCCGAACCCGCGACCGGTGAGCGTCAGGCAGGCTGCTCCGCGTCGACCGGGACGGCGCGCGCGCTGGCGCGGCGCGGGTCGCCGGCGGGGCGGGCGTCCCTCGGAACGCGGCGCGGTAGCGCTCGACGACCGCTGAGCCGCCTCGCTCGGCGAACCAGGCGCCGCGGCCTCGCACCCGCCGGCGCGCGTCCTCGAAGCGCGTCGCCGAGGTACGCGGCGAACTCGAGCCCGAGAAGAGCGCGCCTCGAGGTCGTAGTCGAGCTCGTGTACTCGGCGATCGTCGCGGCATATCCGACGCGCGCCTCGTCCCAGCGGCCGGATGGTCGCAGCGGCGCTGGCGCTTCAGGTGGCGTCGCGGACGCGTTCGCGACCGCGAGCTGGTCGAGCGTGTCGGTCCGCGCCGACGATAGCCGGCGGTCGCATCGCTGATCACCGGGTGCGGCCGCGGCGTAACCGCTGAGCTGACAGAGGAGCGGGTCGTTTCCGCCGCCTTCGAGCCGCTGCCACCGCATCGAGAGCGGCGCTCGCGCACTCGCCGAGCAACAGGTACGTCAGCCGCAGATTCCGGAGGCGACCGCGGTCACCTGCGGCAACGTGTCGATCTTGCCGAGCGCTCGCGTGCATCGGCCAGGGCGGCATGCGCTGCCGGCATCGCCGGAGGCGGCGGCCAGGAACGCATGCGCCGATGGCGCTGAGCGCGGCGTGGAGCTCGGAGAAGGTCCCAGTCGGCCAGAAGGGCCAGGTCAGCTCGGGCCGCATCCCAGTCGCCCACTCGAAGAGCGCGCCAGCATTCGCGACGTGCAGGTGCTGGGCACCCGACCCGGCGAAGGCCGTAGCGGAGGGCGAGATCGACGCTCTCGTTGACGAGCGGGAGGAGCGCGGAGCGGGGGCCTCCGACGAGAGCGGTGGAATGAGGTTGTTCCGTGCCCGCAGGGCGGCCGCGATATGACCTGCCCGATCGGCGAGGTTCATGGCCCCGCGCAGGATGGCCTCGGCCTCGTCGATCGCGCCGAGGTTGCAGATCGCCGAGCCGCGGGTGACCAGGGCGTTGACGATGACCTCGGTGTCGCGCTGCGGCGCGGCGGCGCGCAGGGCCTTCTCGGCCATGTTCACCGCCTCCTCGGCGCGGTCGGTCATCATGTAGACCCGAGCCAGCTCGGCGAACACCGGCGCCGCGTTCGGCTCGGCCTCGCCCAGGGTGGCCGCGGCCGGCTCGAGGATGCGCGAGCGCCTCGAGCCCATGCTCCGGTTGACGTAGATCTGGCCGGCCAGAGCGCGGGCCCGATTCTCCGTCCCGCGGTCCCCGAGGCCGACGGCCAGCTCGGCCGCCTGCAGCGCGGTGCTCCACGTCCCACCGGAGCGCGCGGACGAGTTCGGCCGGCGATGGCCAGGTGAAGCGCGGCCAGTTCGGCGGGATCGGTCGTGATCTCGAGGGCGTCGGCGAGGTGCCGGTCCGCGACGGTCCAGCGAATGGAGGGCAGTGGCCCGGTCGGCGGCGGCGCGCAGCGCGATGCGGGCCTGCGCGGCCAGGGCGTCCGCTTCGGGTCCCGGCGGGCGTCGCGCGCAGCGCCTCGAGGTAGTGGTTGGCCAGGACGCCGGACAGCTCCTCGTCGCCCAGCGCCTCGAAGTAGCGGGCTGCGGCGAGGTGCTTGGCGCGCCGGTCGGCCTTGGACAGCGTCTCGTAGGCGACCTCGCGGACGACGGCCTGGACGAAGCGGTACTGGCCGCGCTCCGGCGAACGCGGGTCGTCGTCGCGGATCAGCAGCTCGCGGCGGACGAGCCGGTCGAGGCCGGGTAGCACCGCGTCCTCGCCGCGCCCGCCCAGCCCGCTGACCGCCGCCAGGGTGAAGCTCTGGCCCAGGACCGCGCCATCGGCCAGCAGTGAGCGGTCCTCCGGCGTGTTGGCGTCGATCCGGGCGGCGACCAGGGCGTGGAGCGATTCGGGCACCGCCAGCCGGTCAATCGGTCCTTCCAGGCGGTACCCGCCATCCGCCGGCGACGAGCTGGCCGCGATCGATGAGCATCCGGACCGTCTCGACCGCGTACAGCGGCACGCCCTCGGCGCGGGCCACGATGGCGGCCACCGCGGCGTCCGGCAGGCCGGGCGCGAGGCCGAGGAGCAGCTCGCCCATCGGCCCATCGGGAAGGGGCTCCAGCGAAATGGTCGTCGCGTTGCGGACGCCGGTCCCCCAGCCGGGCTGGCGCTCCAGCAGATCCGGCCGGGTCATGGCCAGGACGTAGATCGGATGCGAACGCGACCAGTTCAGGAGGTGCTCGATGAACTCGAGCAGCCCGGCATCGGCCCAGTGGAGATCCTTGAAGACGAGGATCACCGGATCGCGGTCGGCGATCCGCTCGAAGAACGTCCGCCACGCGGCGAAGAGCTCTTCCCGCTGGCCGGCGGGCATCTCCTCCAGGCCGAGCAGGCCCGCCAGCCGGGGCTCGACCCAGCGCCGCTCTTCGGCATCGGTCAGCCATTCGGACGAGGCAGGCCGCCAGCCGCTCGCGGGCGACCTCTGGCGGCGTCGCTTTCCGCGATGCCGGCCCGTTCGCGGACCATCTCGGCCAGCGCCCAGAAGCTGATCCCCTCCCCGTACGACGGTGACCGGCCGGCGTGCCAGTAGGCGGTCAGCGTCACGCCGTCGATGTACTTCTCGAACTCCCAGCCCAGCCGGCTCTTGCCGATCCCGGCCTGACCGATGACCGTGACCAGCCGCGGCTTCTGCTCGCGGATGGTGGCGTGGAACAGGTCCTTGACCAGGCGCAGCTCCTCGTCGCGTCCCACGAACGGCGCCTCGAGCGCCGAGCGGCGCCGCGCCCCGCCGCGCATCCCGAGGACGCTGACCGCCCGCCAGGCCGGGATCTGGCGATGCCTTGCCCTTCAGCAGCTGCTCCCCGACCTCCTCGTAGGCGATGGCCTCCGCCGTGGCCCGGTGGGTGGATTCGCCGACCAGCACCGTCCCGGGCGGGGCGAGGCTCTGCAGACGCGAGGCCGTATTGACCAGGTCGCCCGCCACGATCCCCTGCCCCGCCGCGCCGATGGTCGCGGCCGCCTCGCCGGTCAGGACCGCGGCCCGGAGCTGGAGCGGCTGCCCGGCGTCGGTGATGGTGCTGACCGCGGAGACGAGGTCCAGGGCGGCGCGGACCGCCCGCTCGGCGTCGTCCTCGTGGGCGACGGGCACGCCCCACACGGCCATGACCGCGTCGCCGATGAACTTCTCCACGCGTCCCGCCGTAGCGGCCCAGGACGTCCGTCGCGGTGTCGAAGTACCGCGTCAGCAGCGTCGCGCGTCTCCTCCGGGTCGCGATCCTCGGCCAGCGTGGTGGACCCGACCAGGTCGGCGAACAGGACCGATACCAGCCGCCGTTCGGCGCTCGCCGTCGAGACTCCCGGTTGCGCCGCGGCGTCGGCTCCGACCGGTATGCGGTGAGCCATCTCCCGCAACGAGCCCGGTCCCGCATTCGACGCAGAACTTCGCCCCTGGGGCGTTCGCGGTCCCGCAATTCGGGCACGCCGCGCTCAGGCGGGCTCCGCATTCCAGGCAGAACTTCGCGCCGGCAACGTTCTCGGTGCCGCAGACGCCGCAGTTCATCGCGCCTCGACCTCGCTCGTGCTGGGCCGGGCCGCCGGGGCGCCGGTCCCGGCTGGATGGGGCCGGTGTTCCGCGGAACGCGGCGCGGTAGCGCTCCACCACCGAGATGCCGCCGCGCTCGGCGAACCACGACTCGGCCTCCTCGCCCGGCCTTCCGCGCGTCGGGGTACCGCGCTCCCAGGTAGGCGTCGAACGCGAGGGCCGTCAACTGCGCATCAAATGCGAAGCCCATCTTTTGGTAGCCATCGATCGCGCGCTCGTAGGCCAGGCGGGCTTCATCCCAGCGCTCCGCCAGGGAGGCATCGACCGCCGCGACGTGGTGACCGATGGCGCGCGAGAGTGCGCCACCGGCCGGGGGCACCGCGCGGGCTCGTGCGCGACCCAGCTGGGTCCGGTCCCCGAGCTCGGCTGCCGCGGCAACGTGCCACTCCAGCAAGATCGCGTCCTGCCCACCGCCTGACACGTCGGTCAATGTCCGCGACGGCCGTCTCGGGCTCGCCGAGCAAGAGATGGGCGATCGACTTCGTCAGCGCAAGCGCCCCAACCTGTGGTGTGGACTCGACCATGCCCCCCAGGCTGTCGGCTTCCTCGAGTCGAGCACGCGCCGCCTCTTCATTGCCCGTGGCAGCTTCGAGAAGCGCGAAATAGGCATGGTTCAATGCCCGACGGGCTTCGGCGAGCGGGAGCTCGTCGGATTCCTCCATGTCCTGACGCGCACCGTCCCACATACCAGCGGTGAAGCGGGCATCGGATCGGCCCTCGAGGCTCAATGCCAGATGGCCGGCCATGCCATACCGGCGTGCGATCTCGACCGATTCGTCGAGCAGGGGCAGCGCCACGCCGATCGGCATGTCGTTCTGGGCGCTTGCCAGGAGGTTGTTGCGGGCTCGGAGCGCGTGATCGATGTGCCCCGACTCGTCGGCGAGGGCGATCGCTCCACGAAGCAGAGCCACGGCCTCATCGGGCCGGCCGAGCGCAGGTAGGCAGGCACCTCGGGTGGTGAGGGCGCTGGCCACCACATCGGTCTCGCGCCTCGGTCCCGCGGCGCGCAGTGCCCTTTCCGCTTGTGCCTCCGAGTCGGCCCACCGATCGACGAGCATGTACGCGCGCGCCGCCTCGGCGAACACAGCTCCCGCGCCTGGCTCGTCCTCCGAGAGCGCGCCAATCACCGGCTCGACGACGGCGAGTGCCTGGACCGAGCGGCCAACGTGGCTGTAGTACTGGGCTGCCAGTGCCCGCGCCCGGTTGGCGCTGCCGCGGTCTCCAAGTCCGTCCGCGAGGGCAGCCGCCTCCAACGCGTGCTTCGGCGTGGCGGGATCGATCAGCCGCATGCCGGCTCGCGCCAGGCCGAACAGCAGGGAGGTGCGCTCGGCGTCATCGGTCGTGATCTCGAGGGCGGCCGTCAGGTGATGGACCGCCACGCTCCAGGCGTGGAGGGCGGTGGCCCGTTCAGCGGCGGCGCGGAGCGCGATCCGGGCCTGGGCGGCCAGGGCGTCCGCCTCCGGACCCGGCGGCGTCGCCTTGAGGGCCTCGAGGTAGTGGGTGGCCAGGACCCCGGCGAGCTCCTCGTCGCTCGAGCCCTCGAAATAGCGCGCTGCGGCCAGGTGCTTTGCGCGCCGGTCCGCCTTCGAGAGGGTCTCGTAGGCAACTTCGCGGACGACCGCCTGGACGAACCGGTAGCTGGCCGCGCTCCGGGGAGCGGGGGTCGTCGTCGCGGATCAGGAGCTCGCGCCGGACGAGGCGATCGAGGCCCTGCTGGAGCGCGTCTTCCGATCGACCGGCCATCCCGGCCAGGGCGGCACTGGTGAAGCTCTGGCCCAGCACCGCGCCATCGGCCAGCAGGGACCGGTCCTCTGGCTCGTTTGCGTCGATCCGGGCGGCGACCAGCGCGTGGAGCGTCTCGGGCACGTCCAGCCGCTCGATCGGTCCGGTCAGCGTGTACGCGTCGCCATCGGCCACGAGCTGGCCCTGGTCGAGCAGCATGCGGACGGTCTCGACCGCGTAGAGCGGCACGCCCTCGGCCCGGGCCACGATGGCCGCGACGGCATCCTCGGGCAGACCGGGCACGAGGCCGGCGAGGAGATCGCACATCGGCCGAATCGGGCAGCGGCTCGAGCGCGATGGTGGTGGCGTTGCGAACCGCCGGTCCCCCACTGCGGGTGGCGCTCCAGCAGGTCCGGGCGGGTCATGGCCAGCACGTAGATCGGGTGGTTCTTCGACCAGGCCAGGAGGTGCTCGATGAACTCGAGCAGGCCGGCATCGGCCCAGTGGAGGTCCTTGAAGACGAGGATCACCGGATCGCGGTCGGCGATCCGCTCGAAGAACGTCCGCCACGCCGCGAACAGCTCCTCGCGCTGGCCGGCCGGCATCTCCTCCAGGCCCAGGAGCCCCGCGAGGCGCGGCTCGACCCAGCGGCGCTCCTCCTCATCGGTCAGCCATTCGGCGGCCGTGGCGGCCAGCTTCTGGCGTGCCGTCGGCCGGATCATCGGTCTCGGCGATGCCGGCCCGCTCGCGGACCATCTCGGCCAGGGCCCAGAAGCTGATCCCCTCCCCGTAGCGACGGGGAGCGGCCGGCGTGCCAGTACGCGGTCAGCGTCACGCCGTCGATGTACTTCTCGAACTCCCAGCCGAGCCGGCTCTTGCCGATGCCGGCCTGACCGATGACCGTCACCAGCCGCGGCTTGCGACTCGCGGACCGTGGCGTGGAACAGGTCCTTGACCAGGCGCAGCTCCTCGTCGCGGCCCGACGAACGGCGGCTTCGAGCGCCGCGCGACGCCGCGCCCCGCCCCGCATGCCGAGCACCTGGACCGCCCGCCAGGCGGTCGACTGGGGCCGTCTTGCCCTTCAGGAGCTGCTCGCCCGCCTCCTCGTAGGCGATGGCCTCGGCCGTGGCGCGCTACGTGGAGTCGCCGACCAGCACCGTCCCGGGCGGCGCCACGCCCTGGAGGCGGCTGAGCGGTGTTCACCAGGTCGCCGGCCACGATCCCCTGGCCCGGCGGCGCCCACCGTGGCCGCCGCCTCGCCGGTCAGGACCGCGGCGCGCATCTGGAGCGGCTGCGCCGGCATAGGCATGGTGCTCACCGCCGAGCGATCAGGTCGAGCGCGGCCCGGACCGCCCGCTCGGCGTCGTCCTCGTGGGCAACCGGCACGCCCCATACCGCCATGACCGCGTCACCGATGAACTTCTCGACCGTGCCGCCGTAGCGACCGATGATCTCCGAGGCGGTCTCGAAGTAGCGGGTCAGGAGGTTCCGCGTCTCCTCCGGGATCGCGGTCCTCGGCCAGGGTGGTCGAGCCGACGAGGTCCGCGAACAGGACCGATACCAGCCGCCGTTCGGCGCCTGCGGCGGACGCCGCGCCGTGCGGCGTCGCGGCCGGCCGATGGCGCCGCCGGCGACGGCGTGCGGCGCATCGGTCAAGGCGGTGCCGCACTCGCCGCAGAACTTGGTGCCGGGCGGGTTGGCGGTGCCGCAGGCCGGGCAGGCGGCGCTCAGCGCGCGTGCCGCACTCGCCGCAGAACTTGCGGCCGGCCTCGTTCGCGGTCCCGCAGGCAGGGCAGTTCACCGCAGGATCCCCATCAGGGCGCCAACTGTAGCGGGCCTACAGCCCGTCGAACAGGCTCGTCTCCGCCAGATCTCGAGGCGGCGGGCTGCCGTCCAGCTCCTTCAGGACGTACACCTCGACCCCGAGGGCCGCGGCCTGGAGATCCTCGCGGCAGCTCGAGCGCCCAGCCCATGTCCTGGCGCTGGGTGCGGTGGCAGGCCATCGCCGCCCGCTTGGCGTCGAGCCAGGGCGCGATGTCCACCCGGGTGGTGAGTGCCGACTCCGGCGCGCCGAAGCCCTCGCGCGGCTCCACGCCGGCGGCCAGCTGTCTCGCCCGCCTGGCGCAGGGCCTCCACGATCGGCCGGGTACAGCTGCTCGAGCGGGCGACCGGCGGCCAGCCGGACGAGCTCCTCCTCGAAGTTCCATGGCAGCGACAGGCCGCGGGCGTGCATGGTCCGCATCAGGCCCAGCCACCGTTCGCGGCTGAAGGCGGTCTCGTAGCGCTTCCGGACCCGATGCGGCGGTCCGGCCTCGGGGTACTCGATCCGGGTCGGCGGCGGCGGCGCAGGCTGCGACCGCCAGCCGATGGGCCTGGATGTGGTCCGGATGGCCGTAGCCGCCGTTCTCGTCGTAATGGACGACGACGTCGGGGCGGACGGTCCGGATGAACGCCACCGTCTCGGCGACGGCCGTGTCCAGGTCGGCCCGCCAGAAGCTGTCCGGGTGGCTGTTGGGCGCGGTGTCCATCATCCCGCTGTCGCGGTAGCCGAGGAGGTGGTCCTGGAGGACGCCGCCTGATTCGCGGCGGCCGCCCCGAGCGCGGCCAGCGAGCAGCGCAGCTCCTCGTGGCGGATCTCCTTCAGCCGCGGCTGGGCCTCGACCGGGTCGAGGTCGGGATCGTGGATCTCCCCTTCCTCGCCGCCGGTGCAGACGACGAGGTCGACCCGGCGGCCCTCCGCCACCGCACGGGCGATCGTGCCGCCGGTGGCCATCACCTCGTCGTCGGGGTGGGCATGGACGAAGCAGGACGCCTCCGCTCATGCGACGTTCGGTCATGCGGCGGTCCGGCGGCTCGCGGACCGATTCGAGCGCGCGCGCGCGCGGCCTCGTATCCCCTGCATGCGCGGCGTGTCGACCGCGCCGAAGCGGACCCAGCTCAGGTGGCCGAGCTTTGGGAGGATGAGGAGGTCGGCCCGAGCGTCGACCACCGGGTCGGTGATCCGCTCCGCCAGGAGCGCGGTGTAGCGGCGGGCGTCCAGCCGCGCGCCACGGGACTGGGTGCCCAGCAGCGCGGGCCCCGGCCCGCAACGACCAGGCGAGCGGCGGCGTCAGCGAACCACGCCGGCTTGGGGGAGATGACCTGGACGCCGATGACCGGATCCGGTCGACCAGCGCGCGGGCCAGCGACACGGGCACGACCTCCCACACGCCGGCATCGGCCCAGATCGCGTCGCCGTCCACCACGGGCGAGAAGACGACCGAGATGGCGCAGCTGCGGGCCAGCGCGTCCGCCACCGGGCCGCGTGGTGATCAGTTCGTGGCGGCCGGTGACGAGGTCGAAGGTCGCCGCTCCGTACGGGATGGGCAGGTCCTCGATCCGCGGGCTGCCGACCTCGGCCACGATCTGCTCCATCAGCGGCCGATGGTCGAACATCGCCAGCCGGGCCGGCCGCCGTGCCATCCGCCACGGGTCGATCCGAGCCGCCATGACCATCATCCGCTCGGCGCGTCAGGCCGGCGGCCAGACCGGCGCCGATCACCGAGCCCATCGAGGTGCCCACGATCCGGCTCGGGACGAGTCCGCGCTCGGCCAGCGCCTCGGCCACGCCGAGGTGCGCGTATCCCCGCGCACCGCCCCCGCCCAGCGCCAGGGTGAACCCCGACGCCAGGGTCACCATCTACAGATCGGCCTCGAACGTGTTGCAGGCATTCGGATCACCGCTCTCCAGCCCGACCTGGAACCACTCCTGTCGCTGGGCCGACGAGCCGTGGGTCCAGGTCTCGGGATTCACCTGGCCCTGGGTCTGGGCCTGGATGCGATCATCGCCCACCGCCTGGGCGGCGTCGAGTGCCTGTGCCACCTGTTCGGTGGTCAACGGCACCAGGTAGCCGGTCTCGACCGCGTTGCGCGGCCCACACCCCGGCGAAGCAGTCGGCCTGGAGCTCGGTCCGGACCGCCTGGCTCTCGGCGCCGGTCCCGCCGCCGCCGGCCTGCAGGACGCCGAGCAGGTTCTGGACGTGGTGGCCGTACTCGTGCGCGATCACGTACGCCTCGGCGAACGGGCCGCCCTCGGCCCCGAACCGCGTCTGGAGGACGTCGAAGAAGCCGAGGTCGATGTAGACCGCTGGCGTCCACCGGGCAGTAGAACGGGCCGACCGCGCTGGTCGCCTGCCCGCAGCCGGTCGATACCGCCTTCGGTGTAGAAGGTGGTGGGCGCGAGCTGTAGCCGTCGACCGCCTCACTCCAGTAGGCCTGGATGCTGTTGACGTAGCCGATGATCCGGCAGTCCTCGCGCGCGTTGGCGTCGACATCGGTCTGGCATTCCTGGGTGAGGTCGTTCTCCTGCTGGGTGCCGACGCTGACCTGGTCGAGGGCGCTGGTGAGCGTGGCGGCGTCCTGCGGCGAGCCGCCGAGCAGGAGGACGATGACGACCAGCACGATGCCGCCCAGGCCGCCGCCGACGGCGAGGCCGCGCGGGCTGCCTCGAAGGTCGCGGACCTGCCGCGGATCGAGGCGGACCCCCCGGCGAAACGTCATACCGCGAATCAGGGTCCCTACCCGGCGTTCAATCCGCGTTGCCGTGGCCGGCATGCTCCTCGCAGGCGCATGACAGCTCGGAGCTTGGAGTACGTGAACAGCCCGGTGTCGTGGCCATCGGCCCAGATCGGGGCGAGGGCGTATCGGCCGATCCATTTCACCCGTTCCATGGTCACCGCCTCGGGCGGGAAGACGGTCTCGAGCGTCACGACCCCCGGCAGCGAGCCCTCGCCGGCGCACAGCGCGCACGGGCAGGCGCGGCGCAGCTCCGTCCAGCCCCAGACCCCGAGGTGGCCGTCGTCCCATCGGATCCGCATCAGCCGCGCGGTCTCGTCGAGCTCGACGCGCGATGGGGTTGACGATCTCGCTGGTCACGGCTGCCAGCGCTCTCGCACGCCGCGGAACTCGCCCCCGAGTGGATCGCAGGTCCTGGGTCAGTCGCACGAGCGGCCGTTCCGGTCTGGAGGTCCCAAACGTACAGGTCCTGCGCGACGCCGCCGTCCGGCGCAGCGCTGGTGAGGGTGAAGACGATCTGGTTGCTGTGTCGCCGCCCAGCGAACGTGGCTGACCAGCCCGGTGACGTCCGATGGCGCCGCGCTCCTCGTTGGCGAGGCCCCGCACGCTGAGTCGCGAGTTGGCGCCCGACTCGGTGACCACGATCCGCATCTGGCCATTGGGCGACCACAGGATCGGGAGCATGATCGGTCGCGTGCCGGCCGCCCCGGTGGCGGGGTCGTAGGTGTAGACGGCCGGTGCGCCGAGGATCCAGACCACGACCGTGCCATCCTCGAGGACGTAGACCCGGTTGAACCCACCGTCGTCGGCGAACTGGGCCTCCGAGAGGACGTCCTCCTGGAAGGTCGTGGGGTGGGGGTAGGTCCAGGTGCGCGAGCGACTGCACCGCACCGGTAGCTGGTGATGACCTGGAGGAGCTCGGCTCGGTCATTGCGCCCCGGCGAGCGTCGCCCGAACGGCGTAGGCCGTCACGGAATCGGCGCGCGTAGGCGATCGCCGTCGAAGCCATCGCCCAAATCAGTCGCGGTCCGCTGCCCGGCGTCAGGAAGCAGCGGGTCCCCTTCGACCAGCGGCGATCCCGTGGACACCGTCAGGCGCCCAGTCGTAGGTGTCCACGCCCCGGTTGTCGCGCAGCCTGGGCAACCGGCTCCGCTTGCACGGCGAAGTCGTGGCTGAACAGGTGCGCGGGCCCGGCCTGCGCGGTGCGCTGCATGAACACGATCTCGAGCGGCGGGTAGGCGGACACCGGAGCCGGGGTCGGGGTCGGCTCGGCCGAGAGCGATGGGTCCGACGCTCGGCTCGGGGGTGGGCGTGGGCCGTGGGGTCGGCGTGGCGGCGTCGGTGCTCGGGTCGGGGGACGGCGTGCCGTACGCCGGAAGGAGCCCCTGGTTGCTGGAGAAGATGAGGGCGAGGAGCACGATCATCATGCCCGACAGCGCGAGGACCAGCCCGATCAGCCAGGGCACGGCCTGCTCGGCCCGCGTCGGGCGGCGGCGGTTGCCATAGGTCCGGACGTCCCACGACGATTCGGTGGCGAGATCCGCGGCCGGCGATCGGGCTCCTGGCCCGACGGCTCCGGGTCCGCGCCGGCTCCGGGTCGGACGGCTCCGGCTCCACCGGCTCCCGGTCGAGCGGCTCCGGGTCCGACGGCTCCCGGTCGATGCCGCGCGGTGGCTCCCCGATCCCGCTCACCGCCGCGCCACGCGGGTTGCGAGGCTCACGACCGAATCATATCGGAGGCCCACGATCGCAATCCCGAGCACGACCAGGCCCGTGCCGAGCAGGAGTCGCGCGTCGAGGACCTCGCCCAGGACGAAGACGCCGAGCGTGACCCCGACCACCGGGAACATGTACGTGACCATGGTCGACGACGGTGGCGCCCATGTGGGTGAGCAGGAAGAAGTACAGGACGTAGGCGAAGAACGAGCCCAGCAGGCCGAGCCAGAGGAGGCCGATGATGCGTCGCCGGCTGGGTGGGCAGCGACCGGGCTGCCGTCGACGGCGAGGGCCATGATCCACACGTACAGGGCCGCGAACACGAGCGTGCCGGCGGCCACCACGTATCGGTCCGTGCTCTGGATCCGCGCCTTGCCGTAGCTCGCGCCGATCGCGTAGCTCAGCGACGCGAGGGTCACCGCCAGCGCGCCGCCGATCGGCCGCCGGGCCGGGATTGAAGGCGAACTCCCGGCTGGCGAGGACGGCGGCGCCGGCGAACCCGATGAGGATGCCGATCACCCGCAGCAGCGACCACGATCTCGGTGCGCAGGATCAGGCCCGGCGATGAGCAGCGAGAAGATCGGGACCAGCGAGTTCAGCACGGCGGCCGTGCCGGAGTCGATGAACTGCTCGCCCCAGGTGATGAGGAAGATCGGAAGCCCGGCGTTCACCGCGCCCATGACCGCGAGGTGGCCGACCTGGCGCCCGGGTCGGACGCTGCGGGCGGGTGAACAGCGAGCAGGGCGAGCATGGCCACCGCGCCGAGGGTCATCCGCTCGGCGACCAGGGTGGCCGGAGGCAGCTCCTCGATGACGACCTTGATCCACGCGAACGAGGAGCCCCAGATCGTCCCCAGCAACAGGAAGGCCGCCGGCAGGAGCCAGCGGCGCTCGCTCGCCAGCGTCGGCGGTGGCTGGCTGCTCATGCGCACTACACTCGGGCCCATCGACATCCGCGGGAGCCTAGCAGAGCATTGAGCCGATGACGATTCGGGTGGCCGCCTGCCAGATCGACCCCAGCCTGGGCGAGGTCGACCGCAACCTCGAGCACATCGAGCGGGTGGCGACCGAGGCCGCCAGGAAGGGCGCCCAGCTCATCGTCCTGCCCGAGGCGGCCGTCACCGGCTACGTCTTCGCGAGCCTGGACGAGGCGCTCACCGTGGCCCAGCGAGCATCGGCCGTCGCCGAGCAGCGGTTGGCGGACCTCGCCACGCGGCTCGGGGTGGCGCTCGTGGTGGGCAGCCTCGAGGCCGAGGGCCGCGAGCTGTTCAACATCGCGCTCATCTTCGCGTCCGACGGGCGTCGCTATCGGTATCGGAAGATGCACCTGCCGTTCCTCGGGGTGGACCGATTCGCGACGCCCGGGCCCGGACGCTCCCGAGGTCTACGACCTGGCCGGGATGCGGGTCGGGGTGTTGATCTGCTACGACCTGCGCTTCCCCGAGGCGGCGCGGATCTGCGCCCTCGAGGGTGCCGACCTCATCGCGCTGCCGACGAACTGGCCCGTCGGCGTCGACTTCCATCCGGCGATCTTCGCCCCGGCGCGGGCCGCGGAGAACCACGTGCTACCTGCTCGCCTGCGACCGGGTCGGCGAGGAGCGGGGCACGACGTTCATCGGTCGGTCGATCCTGCTCGACACGAACGGCAAGGCGCTGGCCACCGCCAGCGACACCGAGGAGGAGACGATCACCGGCGACGTCGACTGGGAGCTCGCGCGCCAGACGCACCACCGTCGGATCCCGGGCGAGCACGAGTGGGACACGATCGGCGATCGGCGCCCCGGCCTGTACCACCGGCTGCTGGAGCCGGCCCGAAACCGCCTCCATCCGCCGAGCGCGGACCAGTACTCGGGCGATACCGATTAGCCGCCGACGGGGACCGCGCGCTGGACCCGGACTGGTGGCAGCGGGGGGTCGTGTACCACGTCTACCTGCGCTCGTTCGCCGACAGCGACGGGAACGGTGTCGGGGACCTGCCCGGCGTCCTCGAGCACCTGGACCACCTGAACGACGGGACGCCCGGCTCGCTCGGGGTCGATGCCGTCCTGCTCTCGCCGATGTACCCCTCGCCGGGATTCGACGTGGGCTACGACATCTCGGACTACCAGGCCATCGATCCGGCGTTCGGCTCGATGGACGACTTCGATCGGCTGGTGGCGGCGCCCACGAGCGGGGGATGGCCGTGATCATCGACCTCGTCATGAACCACACCAGCCACCTCCACCCCTGGTTCATGTCATCCCGCGCCGATCCTGGCGGACCGCACGGCGACTGGTACCTGTGGCGGGATGGCGTGCGGGGCCGGTTCGGCCGACGCCGGCCGCCGAACAACTGGCCATCGTTCTTCGGCGGATCCGCCTGGACCTGGGATGCCGGCCGCGGCCAGTACTACCTCCACATCTTCACGCCGCAGCAGCCGGACCTGAACTGGCGGAACCCGGCGGTGCCGGCCGCGATGCTGGACATCGTCCGGTTCTGGCTCGAGCGGGGCGTGGACGGCTTCCGCCTCGACGTCTTCAACGTGTTCTACAAGGACGCCGCGCTGCGCTCGAACCCGCGCCGCTGGCCGGGCGGCATCCGGTCCTGGGACCGCCAGCAGCACGTCCACGACAAGGACCAGCCCGAGCTCCACGAGTTCCTGGCCGAGTTCCGGGCGCTCCTCGACGCCACGCCCGGGCAGGATGAGCGTGGGCGAGCTGTTCTTCGGTGGCCCGGCACGACGCGGCCGGCTACGCCGCGCCCCACCACCTCATTTTCGACTTCGGTCTGTGCTTCACGCCATGGCGGGCACGAGGCGCTGGCCGCGGCGATCGACGAGCGTGAGGCGGCATTCGGCCCTGACCGATGGCCAACCGTCGTGCTCTCCAACCACGACCAGCCACGGCACGCTCTCGCGTCTCGCGCGGCGGTCCGAGCGCGACGCGGTGGCCAAGGCGGCCGCCGTGCTGCTGCTCACCCTGCGCGGAACGCCGTTCCTGTACTACGGCGAGGAGATCGGGATGGCAGACGTCCGCATTCCGCGCGCCGAGATCGTCGACCCGCCCGCCCGACGCTACTGGCCGCTGCCGCTGTGGCGTAACCGCGACGCGGCGCGCGCGCCGCTGCCGTGGTCGGCGGACCCGGCTCTCCGGACCTGGATGCGGCCCCCCGCCGACGCCGCGACCCGGAACGTCGCCCGCCAGGCCGCGGACCCCGAATCGGTCCTGGCGTTCTACCGCCGGCTGCTCTGGCTGCGCCGGTCGTCGCCGGCGCTGCAGTCGGGCGACTTCGGCTGGGAGGTCCGGGCCCGAGACGGCATCCTGGCGTACTGGCGGACGACACCCTCGGAACGGGTGCTGGTGGCGATCAATATCCGATCCACGACGACGGCCCTGCCCTTGCCCGATGGGCCGGGCTGGCGGGTCGAGCTGAGCACCCATTCCGCCGGATGCCGAGTCGGATCGGTCCCGAGTCGTTGCCGCCGGGTCCGCTGCCGCTCCGGCCACACGAGGCGGTCATCCTGCAGGAGACCCCGCCCGGCTGAGGATCAGTGGGTCAGGGTCACCTTGCGGAGGTGCCGGGGAGCGTCCGGATCCAGGCCGCGGGCTCGCGCGAGGTGGAGCGCGTGCAGCTGGCAGGGAACGATGCTGACCACCGGCATCAGCCATTCCGCGATCCCGCCGGGGACCGCCAGCGCATGCGCGCCGCGCATCCCGCAGCGACGCGACGGTTGGAGACGACCAGGAGGTCGGCGCCCAGCTTCCGCATCCGCCGCAGGACGGCGAGCAGATCCGCCGTCGTCGCGCCGCCCGAAACGACCGCGAATGCCGGGAAGCCGGGCCCGGTGAGGGCGATCGGGCCGTGCTGGAAGTCGGCGGCCGAGTAGGGTGCGGCGAGCACCTGCGTCAGCTCCTTGAGCTTGAGCGCCCACTCCCGCGCCGTGGCGTACTCGTATCCGCGCCCGAGCACCACGCCGTGGTTGATGGTCCGCTGCGCGGCGGCGATCCGCTCGGCCTCGGGCTCCGCCCGCAGCGCGCCGGCCACGGCGGCGGGCAGCCGCGCGAGCGCCGCGGCGCGCCGGTCGCGACCGTCGCTGAGCGCGGCCGACAGCATGGCGACCGCGACCAGCTCGGCGGTGTAGGTCTTCGTCGCGGCGACCGCCCGTTCCGGGCCGGCGCCCAGGTCGATGACGTGGTCGGCGGCGGCGGCCAGGGCGGAGCCCGGGTCGTTCGTGATGGCCAGGGTCGGAACGCCCTGGGCGCGGCCGGCCTCGACGATGCCGACGACGTCGGGCGACGCACCGGACTGGCTGATCCCGACCACCAGCGCCCGTCGGAAGCGCGGCGCGGCGCCGTACAGCGACAGGACCGAGGGCGCGGCGAGCGCGACGGGGAGGCGGTGCCGCGTGCCGAGGACGTACTGCGCGTAGATGGCCGCGTGGTCGGACGTGCCGCGGGCCGCGATCACGACCGAGTCGATCGCCCGCCGCCGGAGCCGTGCTGCCAGCTTGGCCATCGGTCCTCGCTGGTCGGTCAGCAGCCGCTCGACGACCTGTGGCTGCTCGAGAATCTCGTCGCGCATGCCCATCGGTCAGTCCTCAGGCCGCCAGGCCATGGCCGGTCGGGTACAGGCCGGGGACCGCGGCCGGCAGCCGTCCGGACAGCGGGAGGTCGCCCATCAGGCCGGCGACGAGCGCGTCGAGGGAAGGCGGCAGGATGGAGTAGGTGCACAGGTGGGTGGCGGCTGACGGGTAGCGGGCGAGGTCGAAGGGCACCCGCAGCGCGACGGTGACGAGCGGCACCCCGGTCGCAACGCAGCGAATCCACGAGCTCAACCTGGGCCGCGTCGAACCAGGCACTGATCGTCCCCACCACCACCAGGTCGGCGTCCTGCGCTCTGGCGCGCACGGCCGCGATGTCCGCAGCGGATGGTGGATGGCCGGTCACGATCTCGTCGACCGATGAGAAGCGGCTTCGCAGGGCGCGCGCCAGCCCCGGCTCAACCGACTCCGACGTATCGGCCGGGGTCAGGTTGCGGGGTCGGGGCATGACGGCCAGCACCTGCGTGTCGGCCTCGGTTCGGAGGGGCACGAGCCCGGCGTCGTTGCGGACGAGGGTGATCGATCGCTCGGCCAGCTCCCGGGCCAGCGCGCGGTGCGTCAGCGGAGCCCACGACCTCGAGATCCGGCTGGGCGACTGGCGCCCGCCCACTCTCGGAGCGCCGCGATTCGGTCGCGGCTCCGCGCCAGCGCTTTCGGCGTCGAACAGCTCGCGCCGGGCGGCAAGCCGCAGTGCCTCGGTGGCCTGCTCCTGGCTCGCGCGGTCCGGAGTGCAGAGGAGGAGATCCACGCCGGCGCGCACCGCCGCGATCAGCTCCACGACCTGGGTCGGCCCCTGCGACAGGGCCTTCATGTCGAGTGCGTCGCTGATGGCGACTCCCGCGAACCCCAGGTCGTCACGGAGGAGATGGTCCATCACCGCGCTCGAGACGGTCGCCGGCAGGCTGGGATTGCCGGTCAGCCGCAGGGAGCGAGAAATGGCCGGACATCACCAGCCGCGCGCCGGCGTCGAAGGCGGCCCGGAACGGGGCGAGCTCGACCGCCTCCATCCGAGCGCTGGTCGTGCGGCACGCCGCCGAGCTCGTGATGGGTGTCGACGCTCACATCGCCCTTGCCCGGGAAGTGCTTGGCGGTGGCCGCCACGCCGGCCGCCTGGAGCCCGCGCACGGTCGCCGCGGCGAGCCCGGCCGCGGCGGCCGGGTCGTCGCCGAACGAGCGGGCGCCGAGGCCGGGATTGTCCGGGTTGGACGCGAGGTCGCAGACCGGGGCGTAGTTCACGTTGACGCCCGACCGCGCGCAGCTCGCGCGCCGATCGCGCGGCCGACCCGCTCGGCGAGGTCCGCGTCGCCGGCCGCCCCGAGCGCCATGTTGCCGGCGAACGGTGTGCCGTCGCCGAGCGCCATGAGCTGGCCGCCCTCCTGGTCGGCGGCGACCAGCAGCGGCGGCCCGCCGGGCGCCGGCTGCCTGCAGCGCATCGGTCAGCGTCGCGGACCTGCGCCGGCGTTCGCGACGTTGCGTGCCGGAAGAGGGTGAACCCCGCCGCCGGCGCGGCCGCCAGGCGGTCCGCGATCCAGGCCGGCAGCTCGGTGCCCTCGAAGGCGAGCATCAGCCGGCCGAGGACGGCGTCGTCCGACCCGGGCGCGGCCGGGCGGTCGTCATCCCTTGACGGATCCGGCGAGGATCCCGCGCACGAAGTACCGCTGCAGGGCGAGGAACACGATCAGCGGCACGACCATGGTCACGAAGGCCGCCGGCGGTGAGGACGTGCCAGTGGCTCGCCGCGGGTGCCGACCAGCTCGTTGAGCCGGGCGGGCATGCACCGCCACGTCCGAGTCTGGTGCCCAGGTAGACCAGGGCCACCAGCAGGTCGTTCCAGACCCACAGGAACTGGAAGATGGCGAACGACGGCCAGCGCCGGCAGCGACAGCGGCAGGACCAGCCGCATGAACACGGTGTAGTGCGAGGCGCCGTCGATGAACGCCGACTCGAAGAGGTCGCGCGGCAGCTGGCTGATGTAGTTGTAGAGCAGGAAGATGGCCAGCGGCAGCCCGAACCCGGCGTGGGCCAGCCAGACGCCCGAGGAAGGTGCCGTTGAGGTCCAGCGCCGTGTAGAGCCGCAGCAGCGGGACCAGGGCCATCTGCAGCGGCACCACCAGCAGGCCGACCACCATCGCGAACAGGAGGGCCGGCCCGGGAAGCGCATCCAGGCGAAGGCGTAGGCGGCGAAGGCGGCGATGGTGATCGGGATGACCGACGGCCGGGATGGTGACGATGAGGCAGTTGATGAACGACGTCGGCCATCCCGTCGGCGGTGAGCACCGTCGGCGTAGTTGGCCAGCGTCCACTGTCGCGGCCTCGAACGGATGGAGCAACGCGTCCCACCACCCGGTCTCGCGATGTCGTCGCGGGTCGCGGAACGAGCGTGATCGAGCAGCCCGGTGGTGGGCAGGGACCAGAGCACGGCGATGACGACGACGGCGACGCGGACGCCGAGCGTACGCCCAGCCAGCTGGCCCGAGCGGCGATGGCGCCGGGTCTCGGCCAGCGGCGTCGGCGAGCGCGTCGCTCGGTCATGCGCCGACCCCCTGCCGGCGCAGGTTGCGGATGTTGATGACCATGATCGGGACGACGGCGAGGAACAGGATCACCGCGAGGGCGCTGGCGTGGCCCGAAGTTCCGGAAGACGGAACATCTCGTCGAACATCCGGTTGGCCACGACCTCGGTCTCGAAGTGGCCGCCGGTCGTGACGTACACGATGTCGAACACCTTGAGGATGGCGATGGCGATGGTGGTGGCGACCGCGATGATCGGAGCCCCGGATCGACGGCACGACGATCCGGAAGAAGATCTGCGACTCGCTGGCGCCGTCGCATGCGGGCCGCCTCGATGATCTCGCTCGGGCACGCCCTTGATCGCCGCCGACAGGACGACCATGGCGAACCCGGTCTGGAGCCAGACCATGATCACGATCAGAGGCGAGCGTGTTGACCGGCGGCGTCTGGAGCCACGGCAACGGGTCGTTGCCGAGACCGGTCCAGATCGCGTTGAGGAGGCCGATCTGCGCCTGCCTGCGGTGGCTGCCAGGCATAGACGAACCGCCAGATCACGGCCGCTCCGACCATCGAGATGGCGAGCGGCAGGAAGATGAACGTCTTGGCCAGCGACTCCGCGCTTGACCCGGTCGACCAGGGCGGCGATCAGCGAGGCCGATAGCCCACGCTGCCGCCGGTGCCCAGGACGAGCCAGAGCGCGTTGTTGCGGAGGGCGATGAGCATGTCAGGGTCGGTGAAGACGAACCCGTAGTTCTCGAGGAACCCGTCACCCTCGGTGAGGCTGGTGACGATCGTGGTGACGGCCGGGAAGACGAGGAAGACGCCGACGATGAGGAGCGCGGGACCGACGAACAGCCACGGCACGAGCCGGCTGTGCCACCGCGGACCCAAGCATCTCCAGGATCGCGTGCACGCCGATGTAGATGAACCAGATGCCGCCGATGCCGACGGCAAGGCCGACGATCCCGAGGATCAGCCTTGCGACAGGACGGGTCGAGCCCGTCATGGGCGAGCGCTTCGGCCTGGCGGTCAGGCCGAAGGTGTCGTACAGGCCGATGAGGGCGTTCTGCGGCCCTTCGATGTCGGCCAGGAACCCAATGCTCCACAGGATGGCCAGCACCGCCAGAACGGCGCCGACGGCGCGGCCAGGCGCAGCGCCAGGCCGCGCAGGTCTTCCGCGTGCGATCGAGCCGACTCGGGTGGCCATCAGCGAGGGCTGAGCGGTTGTCTTGTTGGGGGCGCGCCTGGCGGCGCGCCCCCAGTCATTGGTCAGTCAGCCGGCCAGCTGGCTTCGATGGCCTGGAAGATGTCCTCGGTGTTCGTCCCGTCGGCCGCCACCCAGTCGACCATGCCCTCCCAGAACGTGCGCTGCCCGACTTCGGCGGGCATGAGGTCCGAGGCGTCGAACCGCAGGGGTCGATGCGTGGCCAGGATCTCGGCCAGTGCCGGACGCCGGGTACACGGTGTACCAGTCCTGCGGCACGGCCGTGGTTCGGCGAGACGAATGCGCCGGTGGCGATCCACTGCTCGCGCCGCCTCGGGCGTGGCCAGGAACTCGATCACCGCGCGGACCTCGTCGCGGTCGTTGAACATCATGAACATGTCGCCCGCGCCCAGCACCGGGCTGCCCGAACTCCTCCTCGATCGGCGGGAAGTAGAAGAACGACGAGTCGACGCCGGGCTCGTTCACCACGGTCGGTGGATCGGTGTCGGCGTCATACCCCGGCCAGAAGGTGGAGATCCAGGATGCCTGCTTGTGGAACCAGCACTGCTGGGCCGCCCTCGGCGAACATCGGGTTCTGGGTGTCGCCGACGAAGGTGTCGTTGATGGCGGTGCTGCCGCCATAGACGTTGCCCTCGGTGAACCAGATCTCCGACATCAGCTCGGCGGCATCCAGCACGGCCGGGTCGTTGAACGGGATCTCGTGGGCGACCCACTGGTCGTAGATCTCAGGCGGCGCCGTGCGGAGGAGGATGTCCTCGATCCAGTCGGTGGCCACCCAGCCGGTGGCGTCGCCGTGCTCCATGCTGATGCACCACGGGGTGACGCCGTGGCCCGGATCTCGTCGGTCAGTGCGAGCAGGTCGTCCCACGTCTCGGGATCGCGTAGCCGGCCTCTTCGAAGGCCGCGTTCGGATACCACACGATGGACTTGCAGGTCGGCCTTGTACGGGATGCCGTACACGTCGCCGTCCACCGAAGACCAGGTCGACGAACGATGGCGAAGTCGCCTCGAACTCGGCCGTGTCGATGAAGTCGGACAGGTTGACGAGCTTGCCGTCAGCCTGGAACTGCGCGCATCCGGCCCGGCTGGGCGATCTGGGCGATGTCGGGGGCGTCGTCACCATCGACCTGACGGATCAGGGTCGACTCGTAGTCGGTGAGGCCCTCGTACTGGACGTCGATGCCGGTTCGCTCCGCGAAGTCGGTGAGATTGGCCTCGAAGTTCTCACCTTCGGCGTCGATCCACTGGGCCTCGATCGTGACCGTTGTGCCGTCGAATTCGCCGGCCTCCGCCCGCTCCAGGTAGGAGCCGGCTGGCGCTTCACTGCCGCTGGTCGACTCAGCTGGTGAGCCGCTGGCGCTCGGCTGGCAGGCAACGGCCAGCGTGGACAGAACGACCAGAGCGGCAAAGAATCTGCCTCTTGGCATGGGACCTCCCTCTCGGTCCGGCGCGGCGGCATGATCGTGATTCCCGGAGGAGCGTTGCCGATGCCCCGACGTTGTTCGCTCCTCGTTTCCACGGTTCGGGCTCGCCGGACCGTGGGCCGGGACCGGATCATGCTTCGCGGACGGCCATGGTGTCGGGTGGGCAGGGGAAGTTTACCACCGGCGAGGCGCGAAAACGGCATCTCATCCAGAGGTCAACGGGGCTCAGTGGAGCAGGGCCAGCTCCGTGGTCGGGTCGAAGAGATGGACCTTGGGCATCGCCAGCCAGAACTCGACCCGGTCGCCGGGCTTCAAGCGGTGGTCGGAGCCGACGACCGCGAGGATCTCGCCACCGGCCGTCTGGGCATGAATCAGCTCCTCGTCCCCCAGGAACTCGACGACCTCGGCGCGGGCCGGAATCCGCAGCGCGTCGGCCGGGGCACCGTCACCGAGCTCGAGGTGCTCGGGCCGGAAGCCCATGCTTGTCTCGGTCCCCTTCTCAAGGTCCCCGATGACCTCCGCCGCCTTCCCCTTCAGCGGCAGCTGCAGATCGCCAACTCGCAACGTTGACCCATCGGCCGTGGCGGTGAAGAAGTTCATCGCCGGCGACCCGATGAATCCGGCGACGAAGATGTTCGTCGGGTGCTCGTACAGCTGTTCCGGCGTTCCAACCTGTTGGAGGACGCCGTCGCGCATGACGGCGATGCGGTCGCCCATGGTCATGGCCTCGACCTGGTCGTGGGTGACGTAGATCACCGTCGTCTTCAGCCGCTGGTGGAGCCGCAGGATCTCGGCGCGGGTCTGCACCCTGAGCTTGGCGTCGAGGTTGGACAGCGGCTCGTCCATGAGGAACACCTGGGGCTCGCGGACGATCGCGCGGCCCAGAGCGACGCGCTGGCGCTGCCCTCCGGACAGGGCCTTTGGCTTGCGGGTGAGGAAGGGCTCCAGGCCGAGAATGGCGGCCGCGTCGCGGACCCGCTTGTCGATCTCGGGCTTTGGGATCTTGCGCAGCTTCAGGCCGAAGGCGAGGTTGTCGTAGACCGACATGTGCGGGTACAGGGCGTAGCTCTGGAAGACCATCGCGATGTCGCGATCCTTGGGCACGACATCGTTGACGACCCGCTCACCGATGCGGAGCTTTCCTTCGCTGATCGTCTCGAGCCCAGCCACGCAGCGCAGGGCGGTGGTCTTCCCGCACCCCGAGGGGCCGACCAGGACCAGGAACTCGCCGTCGGTGACTTCCAGGTTCAGGTCGTTGACGGCGACGCCCTCCGGGCCGTAGCGCTTCGTGACGTGGTCGAAGGTGACGGTGGCCATTCGGTATCTCCAGGCTCAGTCCGACGCGGCCCACATGATGAAGCCGGTCACGAAGAAGCCGCTGATGAGGCCGATGAAGGCGGCCGTGCCGGACGGGCCCTCGCCCTCGATGGTTGGGAACAGGGCGTTGATGACCGCCAGGCCGATGACCATGTAGCCCAGCCACACGGCGGTGACCACGACCGCCAGGATCACGCGCCGCGATCGCGGCCACTGGCTGAGTGGAGTCATACGAGGCGCATCGTAGCCGCTCATGGCGCTGGCGCGCGGATGCGCAGGGCGACGGCGATGCCCTCGGCCGCGAACGCGACCAGCAGCCGGCGGCGCAGCTCGGACGCGGCGGTGAAGCGGTCCGCGCCCTGGACCCGGCCGATCGCGCGGAGGATGACGCCGAGGTCGGTCACGCTGGGGATCGCGCCGTAGGCCGGCGCCTCGAGCAGGCGGGTCGACCACTCCGGATCGGCGTACATCTCCGCCCCCACCCGGTTGGTGACCGCGATCGCCTGCTCGATGTCGGCTTCGGGAATGAGCGGGATTTCGACCTGGAGGATGGCGTAGACCCGGGTCAGGTTGGACGACACCCGGACCTCGCCGTTCGACACCGAGTGCACGGTGCCGGAGACGTCGCGCAGGATCGTGCGCCGCAGCCCGATCTCCTCCACGGTGCCCGAAACGGTCACGTTGCCGGTCGCGACGGTGACCGTATCGCCGACGTAGAACTGGCCCTCGAGCAGGATCAGGACGCCCATCAGGTAGTCGAGGACGATGGATTGGCCGGCGATCGCGACCCCTGCCAGGAGCAGCCCGAGCGCGAGGATCACCGAGGTCAGGTGCAGGAGGGTCAGGACCACGACCACGACCACGACGATGACGAGGGCCCGGAGGAGCTTCGCGACCAGGTCCTCGACCGTCGCCAGTCGCTTGCGCAGCTCGTTCAGCTCGCCGGGATCCATGCCCTGCGCTTCCCGGGATCGAATCACCCGGTCCGCCAGGCGCCGGACGAGGGGCCGGACCAGGCGGAAGACGAAGAGCGCGAGGACGCTCCAGAAGACGAGCGCGAACCCGTGGGCCTCGAGGAATCCGACCAGCTCGTCGGTGTTCACGTCAGTCGGCCCGCGGTCGGAATCGTCGCCGCCCGGCGGGTCATTCGTCGTCGCCGGTCCCGGACTGCTCCCGGATGGTGGCCACGATCCCCTCGTCGGCCAGGGTGGTGACGTCGCCCAGCGCCCGCTGCTCGGCGATGTCGCGGAGCAGGCGGCGCATGATCTTGCCGGAGCGGGTCTTCGGCAGGTCCGGGGTGAAGAGCACCTGCTTGGGCCGGGCCAGCTTGCCGATGACGGTGGCCACGTGCTCGCGCAGCTCATCGGCCAGCGCCTCGGAGGGCTCGTGGCCGGCGCGGAGGATGACGTAGCTGAAGATCGCCTGGCCGGTGATCGGGTCGGTCCGGCCCACGACCGCGGCCTCGGCCACCGATGGATGCGAGACGAGAGCCGATTCGACCTCGGTCGTGCTGATTCGGTGGCCGCTGACGTTCATGACGTCGTCCACCCGGCCGAGGAGCCAGTAGTAGCCGTCGGTGTCGCGCTTGCAGCCGTCGCCGGCGAAGTAGCGCCCCGGGAAGCGGCTCCAGTACGTCTGCCGGTACCGCTCCGGATCGCCGTAGATGCCGCGCAGCATGGCCGGCCACGGCCGCTCCAGGACGAGGTAGCCGCCTCCGCCCAGCGGGACGCTCTCCCCGCGCTCGTTCACCACGTCGGCCTTGATCCCGGGGAACGGCTGCGTGGCGCTCCCCGGCTTGAGCGTCGTGATCCCCGGCAGCGGCGTGATGAGGATCATCCCGGTCTCGGTCTGCCACCACGTGTCGACCACCGGGCAGCGGCCACCCCCGATGTGCTGCCAGTACCAGGCCCACGCCTCAGGGTTGATCGGTTCACCGACGCTGCCCAGCAGGCGGAGCGAGGAAAGGTCGTCGGCGGCGAACACATCGGCGCCGTACTTCATCAGCGCGCGGATGGCGGTCGGGGCGGTGTACAGGATCGTGACCCCCAGGCGAGCCGCGATCTGGGCCCATCGGTCCTTGTCGGGGAAGTCGATGGCGCCCTCGTAGATGACCCCGGTCGTGGCGTTGGCCAGCGGGCCGTAGACGATGTACGAGTGGCCCGTCACCCAGCCGATGTCCGCCATGCACCAGTAGGTGTCGTCGGGCTTGATGTCGAAGATGTACCGATGGGTGGTGGCCGTGCCGACCAGGTAGCCGGCGGTGGTGTGCATGATCCCCTTGGGCTTGGCCGTCGTCCCGCTGGTGTAGAGCAGGTAGAGGAGGTCCTCGGCGTCCATGACCTCCGGCTCGGCGGTCGTCTCCTGGCGGGTGACGATGTCGTGGTACCAGTGGTCGCGGCCTTCGGTCCAGGCCACGTCCTGGCCGGTGCGGCGCACGACGATGCAGTGCTCGACCGATGGTGACCGCCCCATGGCGTCGTCCGCGTTGTCCTTGAGCGGGACCACCGCGCCCTTGCGGTAGCCGCCGTCGGCGGTGATCACCGTCGTGCACTGGGCGTCCTCGAGACGCCCGGCCAGGGCGTCGGCCGAGAAGCCGCCGAAGACGACGCTGTGCGGGGCACCGATCCGGGCGCAGGCCAGCATGGCGACCGGCAGCTCGGGGATCATCGGCATGTAGATCGCGACGCGGTCGCCCTTGCGGACGCCCAGCTCGCGGAGGGCGTTCGCCATCTGGCAGGTCTCGGCCAGGAGCTGGGCGTAGGTGATGGTCCGCTGGTCGCCCGGCTCCCCCTCCCAGTAGTACGCGACCTTGTCCCCCAGGCCGTTGGCCACGTGGCGGTCGAGGCAGTTGACGCTGATGTTCAGCTTGCCGCCGATGAACCACTCGGCGAACGGCGGCTCCCACTTCAGGAGCTGCTGCCACGGCTCGATCCAGTCGATGCGACGCGACTCCTCGGCCCAGAACTGCTCGAAGCCCTCGTCGGTGGCGGTCCGTTCGTAGATGGCCGGATCGTTGGCCGTGGCCGCGGCCGTGAATGCGGCGGGTGGCGGGAAGGTGCGGTCCTCGCGCAGGAGGTTCTCGATCGTGGCCTCGTCGGGCTGGGCTTCGGTGGTCATCGGAGGGGCGCTCCTGTGACGGTCGGTATCCGGCCGGATTCTAGCCGTCGGCTACCCTGCCGCTCATGCGCGACGGGATTCGCCTGCCGTGGCCGCTCGGCGTGCTTGTGGGCGCTGCCCATGACGCTGGTCGGGATCGCGATCCTGGTGGCCGGCGTGCTCACCGGCGGCCGGGTGGCCTTCGTGGCCGGCGCAATCGAGGGATACGGCGGCGTGATCCGGCGGGCGCTCGGGCTGGTGCCGGTCGGGCGAGGCGGAGCGGGCGCCCTGACCCTGGGCCACGTCGTGCTCGGGGCGAACGCCCAGGCGCTCGAGGCGAGCCGGCCCCACGAGCGGGTCCACGTCGCGCAGTACGAACGCTGGGGCCTGCTCTTCCCGTTCGCCTATGCCGCGTCCAGCGTCTCCGCCCTGCTCCACGGCCAGAACCCGTATCGCGGGAATCGGTTCGAGAAGGAGGCCAACCGCTTCGCGACGAAGCGACCCCGCCCTAGGCGACCGCGGCGGGCTCCGCGGTGTCCGGGGGGCGGTCGCGGACCAGGGAGATGAGAACGGCGCCGGCGATGTACGACAGGGCCATGACCACGAACGCGGTCACGTAGCCCGGCCCGGCCACGATGGCCCCGATCACGAGGGCCCACAGCGCCCCGATCCCGAACGCCGCGGTGAAGTAGATCGAGAACGCGACGTCGCGGATCGGCCCCACGGCACGGTCGGCCAGGAATGCCTGGAGGACCGGCCCCTCGCTGAAGACGGCGGTCCCGAACGGCAGGAGCAACGGCGCCAGCAGGAGCAGGTTGCCCCCGGCCAGCACGACGGCCAGGATCCCGACCGACGACAGCGCGTAGTAGACGATCAGGGTCCGGCGCCGCCCGTATCGGTCCGAGAGGATCCCGGCCAGCACCGGCCCGACCACCGCTCCCACCAGGAGGAGGGCATACAGCCACAGGACCGTGGCGTCGTCGATCCCCAGCTCGGAGCGGAAGTACAGGAGCAGGAACGGCGCCGCGATGTCGAGCCCGCGGCCGCCGGCCGAGACGAGGGCCGCGGCCAGGATCTTCATGAGGTCCCCGCGCCGCAGGACGGCCCGCACCTGCCCGCTCCAGCTCCCCGCCGCCCGCGCCTGGCGGCGGTACGCCTGGGAGTCCTCCCGAACGAACCACAGGACCAGGATCCCGACCACCAGCGCCGGGATGCCGAATATGACCAGGGTCAGGTTCCAGCCCACCAGCGCGAGCAGCGCCCCGCCGATGAACGGGACGAGGATGGTCCCCACGTTGCCGCCGGCGATGTGGGTGCTGATCGCGAACCCGCGCCGCTCCGGCGGGAACGCGTCGGACAGGATGCCGTTCCCGACCGGGTGCTGCGGGCTGGCACCGATGCGGGCGCCGGAGATGGCTGCCAGCAGCTGACCGATGCTGGTGGCAAACCCGGCCAGCATGAGGCTGATGCCGAACACGAGCTGCCCCACGCCGATCAGCACCGGGCGGGCGATGTAGCGGGTCAGGAACCCGTACGACAGCTGCATCGCGCCGGCGACGGCGGTGGTGACCGCGATGAACAGGCCGATGGCCGCCTCGTCGAGGCCGAACTGGTCGATGACCGCGATGTACACCAGCGGCATGAGGGCCGACTGCATGTGGATGAGCGAATGGGCCAGCGCGAGGAGGCCGAGCGTCAGGTTGGGACGGATGGCGACGGCGACGGAGGGGATGGTCACCGTCCGGTCGGCCGGGGCTCAGGCGGGATATGGCGTGGCAACCGGCACGGCACCGCCGCGACCGAGCTTCCACGCGGTGAGTGCCAGGAACGCGGCCGCCAGCACCGCGCCCAGGATGAAGCCCGCCGGGGGCCCGAGCAGCTGAGCCACGCCACCCGCGAACAGCCCGCCCAGGGGACCGGAGCCGGCGAACACGGTGACGTAGAGGGCCATGACCCGACCGCGAAGCTCGTCGGGGACCGAGCGCTGGACCGTGGCGTTGATGGTGTTGACCATGAGCATGGACGCGAGCCCGACGAGGGCCACGACCGGGTAGGCGAGGGCCGGGGCGCGGATGAGGCCGAGCATGAGCTCGAAGATCAGGAAGGCCGCTCCGCCGCCGAGGATGAGACTCAGCCGCGGCCGCCGCTCCCCCATGAAGGCGAGGACCAGCGAGCCGGCCAGCGAGCCGAGGCCCATCACCGCGAACAGCGCCCCGTAGGCCCCGGCGTCCATGCCCAGCGTGAACCGCGCGAACAGCGGCAGCAGGACCTGGAAGTTCATGGCGAACACGCTCATGCCCGCCCAGCAGGACGAGGAGCCACAGCACGCTCGGCGTGCGCCTGGCGTAGCCGAAGCCCTCCGCCAGGGCAAAGCGGATGGTCGGGTGGATGGCCGGCAGCGGGACGCGGATGAGGGTCGAGGAGTCGATCAGGAGCAGGCCGACGAGCACCGCGGTGTAGGTCAGGGTGTTGATGCCGAAGTTGAACGCGCTGCCGAACAGGGCCAGCGTGATGCCGGCCACCGCCGGCCCGACGACGCGGGCCAGGTTGAACGAGGCGCTGTTCAGGGCGATGGCCTGGAGCAGGTCCTTGCGGGGCACGACCTCCGCCACGAACGACTGGCGGACGGGCATGTCGAAGGCGCTGGTGATGCCCAGGATCAGGGCCAGGACCTGGATGTGCCAGATCTCGACCACGCCGGCGTAGGTCAGCGCGAAGAGGGTGGCGGCCTGGAGCATGGCCAGGGCCTGGGTGATGAGCAGGAGTCCGCGCTTGTCGAACCGATCCGCCAGCACGCCCCCGATGGGCGCCAGGAACAGGGCCGGCGCGAACTGGAGCGCGATGACCGTCCCGACCTGGAACGCCGACCCGCCCAGCTCCAGGACGAGCCACGGCTGGGAGACGCTCTGCATCCAGGTCCCCACCAGGCTGACGACCTGGCCGGACCAGTAGAGGCGGAAGTTCCGGTGGCGGAGGGCCCCGAAGCCGCGGCCCATCCGCTCAGGTCGCCTCGAACAGGATGTCGCGGATGACCGGGGTGGGCGGCGTGCCGTGCGCCAGCACCGACTCGAGGAACGGGCGCCAGCGGAAGGGAGTACCGGCCTCGGCCGCCCGGCGGCGCGCCTCACGCTCGAGATCGGACATCTCGATCGACCCGAGGAAGTACTCGCACAGCTGGGTGCTCGACAGTCGGGCGCGGTCCCACTTGGCGGCGGCCTCGGACTCCTCCTGGAAGCCCTGCTCGACCATGAGCCGCATCGCCTCCTCGCGGTCCATCGAACCGGTGTGAATGGCGATGTCCATCATCGTGTTGGTGATGGCCCGCAGGTAGAACTTCCAGTGGACGAGCATGAGGGCCGGGTCCTCGGACCCGTAGCCGACGTCCATCATCACCTGGGTCACGTACACCGCCCAGCCCTCGGCGAAGACCCCGGACTGGAAGATGGCCCGCACCAGCGACGGGCAGCGGTTCGAGTACGCCAGCTGGAGGTAGTGGCCGGGCACCGCCTCGTGGATGGTGAGCAGCCGGAGCATCCGGTTGTTGTCCTCGCGCAGGTACGACTCGCGCTGCTCATCGGTCCAGTCGTCCGGCATGGGGGTGATGGCGAAGAAGCTCGACAGGCCACGGTCCAGCGGGCCGGGCGGGATGAGCATGGCGCCCCCGAAGGAGCGCAGGAACTCGGGCGTCCACATGATCTCCATCGGTTCGTCCGCCAGACCGATGAGACCGATGTCGCGGCAGAACGTCTCGATCCGCTCGTTCTCGGCCCGGCAGAAGTCCAGCAGCTCGCCGGCCGCCGGGTGGTCGGTCGCGATGGCGTCGAGGACGGCGCGGACGATCGCGTCGGACTGTTCGGGCATGGGCTCGTCGCCCTTCCAGGCGGGCCACAGCTCGGTCGCCAGCCGGAGCATCTCGGCCCGAACGACGTCGAACGCCCCCAGGGCCCGGGCCCGCAGCTCGGTCGGGGCCATGTCGACCCGCAGGGCATGGCGGAACTTCTCGCGGTACAGGGTGGAGCCGAGCCGGAAGTCGCCATTGGCCTTCGGCAGCAGCTCGTCGCGCAGCCACGAGCCGAAGACCTCGAGCGCCTCGCGGGCAGCGGCGGCGGCCGGCTCGAGCTCGGCCCGGATGGCGGCAGCCTCATCGGCGTCCTCGACCTTGTCGATCTCCGCCATCACCGCGTCGACCAGGCCCGAGATGCCGGCCAGGCGCTCGATGGCCTTCTCGGCGTGGAACTGCGACACGGCGCGATCGCCGGGGTTGGTCAGCGTCGCGCGCGCGGCGTCGAGGACGGCGGGCAGCCCGCGCAACCGCGATGCGGCGCTGCGGAGCCGATCCGGGAGCGGGGCGAACGGACGTGCCAGCAGGGCGAACAGGCCATTCCCGAGGACGTAGACGAAGACGAGCGGATTCCAGCGCTCCTCGACAAGGGTGCCCTCGCCGAACTGCATGGCCGCAAAGGCATCGGTCAGGATCCGATGGTCGATCGCGTCGTCGCGGCTCAGCGCCCGCGCGATCGATCTCGGCCAGCTTTTCGAGGGCATCCTCGGCTGATGCGAGCCGAGCGGCCCGCCCGGCATCGGTCAGGTCCGGCCAGTCTCCGTCGTATGCATGGTGACCAAGGTCGGTGGCGTGAACGGGGTCGAGGCGGAAGTACTCCGCCAGCAGGTCGATCGACCAGGGCGCGGAATTCCATGCGTACCTCGCGTGCGGGGACGGAGTCCCCATGGTAGCCGGGCTATGCTCGGCGCATGGCGGACGACCCCGGCTCGAGCGCACCATCCTGGCGCGCGCACCTGGCGGCGGCCCGCGACCTCCTCGCCCGCCACCCGGTGCATGGACGGCCACAACGACCTGCCGTGGGAGATCCGCAAATACCCGGCGGCGCCCGGCGACCTGGACGCGTACGACCTCCGGCTGCGCGCGCCGGCGCCAGGGCACACGGACATCCCGCGCCTGCGCGCCGGTGGGGTGGGCGGCCAGTTCTGGAGCGTCTACGTTCCCGGGCGAAGGCGGTGCCGGACGCGCGGTCCTCCAGCTCGAGCAGCTGGACCTCGCGCGGCGGATGATCGCGCGCTACCCCGAGGCGCTGGAGCTGTGTGTCACCGCCGACGACGTGGACCGGGCGATGGCTGCCGGGCGGATCGCGTCACTGCTGGGCATGGAGGGCGGCCACGTCCTCGAGGGCTCGCTCGGCGCGCTGCGCGCCTTCTGGGAGCTCGGCGCGCGCTACCTGACCCTGACCCACAACACCTCCAACGAGATCGGCGACTCGGGGACCGACGCGCCACGCCACGGCGGCCTCTCCCCGTTCGGCCGCCGCGTGGTGGCGGAGATGAACCGGCTCGGGATGCTGGTCGACCTGTCCCACACCTCGGTCGAGACCATGCGCGACGCGCTGGACGCCATCCGACGCGCCGGTGATCTTCAGCCACTCGTCGGCCCGCGCCCTGTGCGACGTCGCCCGCAACGTCCCCGACGAGATCCTGCGGCCGGATGGCGGCGAACGGCGGGGTGGTGATGGTCACCTTCGTCGCCGGCTTCATCGGACCCGAGGCGGCGGCCGTCCTCATCCCGGCCATCGCCGGAGTTCGGTCGCCGCGCGGCGGGGATCACGCGACGAGGCCGACGCGCGAGGCGCTGGCCCGCGAGATCGTCGACTCCCTGACCGTGCCCAGCCCGCCGTTGGAGGCGGTGGCGGACCACGTCGACCACGTGGCGTCGCGTGGCCGGCCACGACCACGTCGGGATCGGTGGCGACTACGACGGCAACCGCTTCTGGCCCGTCGACCTGGAAGACGTCAGCTGCTACCCGAACCTGTTCGCCGAGCTCCTGCGGCGGGGATGGACCGAGGACAACCTGGCCAAGCTGGCGAATGGCAACATCCGGCGCGTCCTGCGCGATGCGGAGGCCGTCGCCGGCTGACCCGCCACCGAGCCGTCAGGCCGGGCGCCGCTCCATGAGGAACAGGGTGCGCAGGCTGTCCGCCACGGGCGCCTCGTCGAGGATCGTGAAGCGCTCGGAAAACGCGGCCCGGAACCCGTCGAGCGAGTAGTCGTCGAACACGTCGCGGCGGGCGGCGAGCAGCTGCTGGACCATGGGGTCCTCCTTCGGGACGAACTCGACCACGAGGCGTGCGGCCGGCAGCGGCCAGCAGGTCGGCGATCCGCGGCAGCGGGACGTTGTTCGCGATCGCGAGGTGATGGACGAGGGCGAGGGCCATGGCCACGTCCGCCGGCCCGCGCTGGAGGAGCGACCGCCGCTCGGTGTGGGCCCAGCCCAGGGCCGGGCTCGGGTTGGCGAGGTCCATGACCAGCGGCAGGACCGCGGCGCGCTGCTCGGCCGAGAGGTTCCGCCAGTGGAGCTCGACGACGGCCGGGTCCTGGTCGAAGGCGATCACCTGCCGGCCCGGCCCGGCCGCCAGGTCCGAGTAGGTGCCCACGTTGGCGCCCGAGGTCCCAGATGAGGCTGCCGCCGGCCGCCGCCAGCATCCGCTCGACGATCTCCCGTTTCGAATCGGACGCGACCTGGCTGTAGCTCGTGTGGCGGGAGTACGACAGCCAGTGGCTGCCCAGCTCGAGACGGAGGCCCTCGACCGAGCGGCGCAGGCTGTCGAGCAGAGCCTCGTGGCGGGTGACGCTCATCGGCCTGGCGCGCGGCCCGCTCGTTGCCGGCTCCGACGCACCGGTGATCTGGGATTGCTGGGCCCGCCGGTCGGCGCCGGCATGGAGGTGGAGGTGGGGCAGGAGCCCGCCGAGGCGGGTCCGCCCCGGGAGGAGGCCGGCGGCGAGGTCGAGCGGCAGGCCGTCGATGAAGTCGCGGAGCATCAGGCCGCAGCGCGGGTCGCGGTGGGCCATCAGGGCCAGCGGGGCGAGGAAATGCTTGCAGAACTGGCGATAGGCCGGCCACGGGGCGGTCAGGTCGGCGACCTCGAACGAGAGGCTGTCGATGAGGATGGGCCGCCCGCCGTCGAACTGGACGTTGTAGGCCGATGCGTCGCGGAGCCACATCCCCGCCGCCAGCGCCCGGCGCTGAACCTCCAGGGTCAGGAGTGCCGCCTCTCGCAGCTGCGAGAAGGCCCACTCGTAGGGGTACGAGATCAGCGGCAGCTCGCGCGGTCGGATGACCAGCGCGGCGCCGGGCGTCGGGGCCAGCTCGACCGATGCCGGGGCGTGGTCCACCAGGAGCCCAGCGGCCACGAGCTGCGCCGCCAGGCCGCGGTCCTCGAAGGCGGCCCAATCGTCCGCGGCCATCGGTTGGATGGCGCGATAGAGGACGCCGTCGCGGCGGAAGACGTAGCCGCTCGGGTCGCGGAAGGAGGCGGGATCGATCATGTCCACGGATGCGCCGGCATCCGTCATCGGTCAGTCAAACCGGGGCGCCGTCTGGCGCCATCGGTGCTCAGCGGTCGGGCTGGTTCGGGCCGTCGGGCGGACCGACTTCCGGGGTCGCCGATTCGTCGGTCTGAGCATTCCCGCGCAGTCGGTGCCAGAATCCGCCGATTGTGCGACGGAAGATGAACGGCACCGCCAGCAGCGAAGCCAGCAGCGCCTGCAGGAGCAGGCTGGCTGACCCGGGGTCGATGTACGCGATCGGCGGCATGAGCAGTTGCGGATCCCCGCTGCGGGTAGTGTGTTAACCGAATGGTAACCCGGGAGTCCGCCATCGGCGCAACCCGCTGGTGGTACTGGCCCTGGCACGTCGTCCTTCTCGGCGCCTACCCGGCTCTGTTCCTGTACGCCCAGAACATCGCCGACCAGGTCACCCTCCAGCAGCTGTGGGTCCCGCTCTGGATCTGCATCGGGGCCGCCGTCGCCCTGCTTTTGGGGTGTTATGCGCTCCGCCGTGACTGGATGCGGGCCGGCCTCATGGCCAGTGCCGTGCTGGCCGCGTTCTTCTCGTTCGGGCATGTCTGGAACCTGGTCGACGAGATCCTCCCCGCGCGCTGGCTCCTCGCCGCTCCTCTGGCTCGTCTGGGGCGTCGGGGTTGGTCCAGCTGGCGTGGCGCGGCGGACGATGGGTCCGGCCACTGACGAGTGCCCTGAACCTGGTGCTCACCGGCCTGGTGCTGTTCAACGTGGTCATCATCGGAGGGTTCGTCGCGAACACCCGCGCCTTCGGCTCGGTGAGCGGGACGATCCCGAACGTCCAGGTGGGGGACGCCGGCCGGCCGGACGTGTACTACATCGTGCTCGACCGCTACGCCGGCGAGACGACCCTCAGCCGGTTCTACGACTTCGACAACACCCCATTCCTCGACGCGCTCGAGGAGCGGGGGTTCTCCGTCGCCCACGACTCGTGGGCCAACTACTTCAAGACCGCGTTGTCGATGTTCAGCACGCTGACGATGGAGCACATCGACGGCGACGAGTGGGACGACGCCGATCCCGATACGTTCGGGCCGATCCACGCCGCCTTCCAGGGCCGGATGGCGGTGCCGGCCACGTTCAAGCAGCTCGGCTATGAGTACGTCCACATCGCGAACTGGTGGGAGCCGACCTCGCGCAATGCGGATGCCGACATCGTCTATCGGTACACCCAGGAGAGCGAGTTCAGCACCATCCTGTTCGCCACGACCCTGCTGAGCGTCTTCTCGTCAGAGGCGGTGACCGACAATGAGCCCGAAGAGCTGCGAGGGAGTGACCTCCAGCGCGCCCACGTCCTGCTGGGCTTCGACTCGATCGTCGCGGCGTCGACCCGGCCGGGACCGACGTTCACGCTTGCCCATCTGACCATCCCCCACCCCCGTACGCCTTCAACCCGGACGGTTCCAAGCCCACCGAGGCAGCAGCGGGAAGCGCGGAGCACCGAGGAGGAGTACGTCGCCCAGCTCGAGTACGCGAACCGGCGCGCTCTGGAGGTCGTCGACGAAATCATCGCCAACACCCAACCCGGCGACCCGGACCCGATCATCCTGCTCCAGACCGATGAGGGGCCGTTCCCGCCTCGCTTCGCGCGGCCCGATCAGGAGAACTTCCCGTGGCTCGAGGCCACCGACGACGAGATCCAATGGAAGTTCAACGTCCTGACCGCGTACCGGCTGCCCGGTGTGGACGACCAGGCCGAGGGCTTCACCGACCGGACGAGCCCGGTCAACGCCTTCCGGATCCTGTTCAACGCGTACTTCGATGCGGGCCTCGACCTGCTGCCAGACGTGACCTACCTGTCGCCTGACACCGACCACATGTTCGACTTCGTGGAGTACCCGCGCTAGGTCGGTGACGGGGAGGGGGACGGCCCGGGCGTCGGGGTCGGAGGCGGTTCGACCGTGGGCCGCAGGAACACCTGGCCGTCGGCGCCGGCCGCGACGTAGCCGCGCACCCGGTCGCCGCTCTGGGTGACGACCGATTCGACTCGGTACCAGGCCAGCCCCTCGACCACCTGGGCCGGAGCCAGGATGCGCACGACGTCTCCGGTGAACAGGGCGCCGACCACGGTGGCCTCCAGTGAGGGCTCGATCCGAACCCGGACCCCGTCGGCCAGGATCTCGGCATAGCCCCCGGCCGACAGGTCGGTGGGCGGGGTCGGGCTCGGGGTGTGGGTCAGCTCGATCGTGACCGTCACCCGGGTCTCGCAGGCCCGGGGCGGGATGCTGGCGAAATCACCCGGTGCCTCCGGCGCATCCCAGCCGACGACGGTCCACGTCAGGGGCCCGGGCTCGAGTTCGGCCGGCTCGGGATAGGTCTCGCCCGAAACGGGCGGGAAGGAAAAGGAGAAGCTGCCCGAGGCATCACTGACGAGGTCCTCCGATGCGCCGGTGAGCAGCAGCGTGACGCCCGAGCTTGGCGGGAAACCGGTGCCGGCCATGAACAACGTCGTGGAGGTCGCCCGCCCCGTGTCGGGGTCCACCACGATCGTGGTCGGCTCAATGCTGACCTCGCACGACAACACCGCTGACGCCGATGGCGACTGGCGTGATCGTTGGCGACGGGTCCCTGCCCGAGACCACAGCGAAGCCGATGGCGAACCCGGCGATCAGGATGGCCACGCCACCGATACCGACGGCGATCCACTGCCGCC
Organism: uncultured Chloroflexia bacterium; assembly: GCA_963843015.1. Lineage (GTDB taxonomy): Bacteria > Chloroflexota > Limnocylindria > QHBO01 > QHBO01 > DASTEQ01. Next base: position 51,234 of record CAWJIR010000007.1, read on the forward strand.
GGGTCATCGCGGTGGCGGCAGCAGGCAGCCGAACCGGTCCGGGTCGAAGGTGGCCGCCACCTGGATGGCGTTGAGCGCCGCGCCCTTGCGCAGGTTGTCGCTGGCCACGAACAGGGCGAACCCGCGCTCCCGGCCTGGGATCGCCCGCAGCCGGCCGACGAGGACCGGGTCGCGGCCCTCCACGTCGAGCGGCATGGGATGGCGCTCCGATCCGTCCGCGGCGCGGTACTCCACGCCCGGGGCGCGCGCGCAGGGCCGCCTCGATTGCGTCGACTGTCGTCGGCCGTTGGGTGCGCACGTGGAGCGCGACCGAGTGGCCGGTGTGGACCGGGACGCGGACGGTGGTGGCGGCCACGTCCAGGTCAGGCAGGTCCAGGATCTTCCGCAGCTCGGCGCTGACCTTGCGCTCCTCGCCGCTCCACCCGTCGTCGAAGAGGCGATCGATCTGGGGCACCACCGAATCGGCGATCCGGCCGTGGAACGGGGTGTCGGGCGCGGCCTGGCGTCCATCGCTGGCGCGCTCGGCGACGAAGGCATCCACCCCCGCGCGGCCAGCGCCGCTGACCGCCTGGTAGGAGGCCACGTCAACCGCCTCGAGGCCCGCGAGATCACGAATCGGCGCCAGGGCGACCACCGCCGCGGCCGTCGTGCAGTTCGGGTTCGCCACCAGGCGGCCGGTGTAGCCGTCCAACGCGGCGGCGTTGGCCTCGGGGACGACGAGGGGCACCGCCGGGTCGAGGCGAAACGCGCTCGAGTTGTCGACCACCAGCGGGACGTCGCGAGCCGGGCCCTCGACCAGGGCTCGCGAGATGTCGCCATCGGTGGCCAGGAACAGGACGTCGAGCGTCGGCGGCCGCGCCCTCGTCAAGGATCCCGACCGGCACCTCGGCCCCGTCGTAGGCCACCGCGCCGACATCGGTCCCGTAGGTGCGGAGCGATCCGGCCGGCAGGCCGGCATCGGCCAGGATGGAGAGGAAGACGCCACCCACCATCCCCCGAGCGCCCGCGACGCCGACCACCGGCCACTCAGGCATGGACCGGCCTTCCGATCGGATGGCCGGCCGACGATCGGGCGCTCGCCGCGGACGAGCCGGGCGAGGTCGGCGTAGACCGCGCCGGCGGTGGCGGGGCCACCGGCCCCGGGACCGCGGACGGTCAACGGTCCGAAGCCGGCGCTGTGGATCTCGAGCGCGCCTTCCACGCCCGTCACGCCGGCCAGGGGGTCGGCGGCGGCAAGCTCGGTGGGACCAACCCGCAGCGTTTGCGGCGTGGCGTCGGCGACGAGCCGCACGGCCGCACCGGGCGTGACCGCCACGTCGCGGATCCCGCGCGTTTCCACCTCGCTCTCGGGCAGCCAGCGGCCCCACGCCACCCAGGCCAGGATGGCGAGCTTCTGGGCCGCGTCGCGGCCGTCCACGTCGAACGATGGATCTGCCTCGGCATAGCCGGCCGACTGGGCGTCGGCCAGCGCGTCGCGATAGGACCGCCCCTCGGCCATGGCCGACAGGATGAAGGTGGTCGTCGCGTTCAGCAGCCCTCGAAGGCGTGTCACACGGCCGGAGGCGGCCAGGTGCTCGGTGACCTCGAGCATGGGCGTTCCGCCACCAACCGATGCCGACGCCAGGAAGGCGGCATCGTGGAAGCGTCGCCAGCTCGGCCAGCTCCCCGCCGTGCGTCGCGAGCAGCGCCTTGTTGGCCGTCACGTACGCCAGTCCGGCGGTGAGCGCCTGCTCGGCCCAGCGCCGTGGCTCGGTCACGCTGCCGGCCAGCTCCACCAGGGCGTCGATCTCGTCCAGCGGCCCCGGCTCGCCGGCCACCGGCACGCCTTCGGGGAGGGGCACGCCACGCTCACGACGGGGCTCGCGCACCGCGACCCACGCCAGCCGAATCGGGCAGCGGGCCGCGCTCGACCAGGTCGCCCAGGGCAGAGCCCACCGTCCCCCAGCCCACCAGGCCGATGCGGAGCGGTTCCACGAACCTCACGGTATCCTGCCCGGGCCATGGGCGCCACCGAGACGATCGACCTGTTCCTCGAGCTGATCAATGACGACGAGCGCGAGCGCGCGGTCGACCTGTTCGCCGAGCACGCGATCATGGGCATCTCGACCCCCGGCTCGGACGAGCGCACGAACCTGCGGGGACGGGACAAGGTCGGCGGCTGGTTCATCCGAGCCGGCGACGGCTTCCGGATGTACGTCAACGACAGCCGCAACATGGGCGCCTCGCTCATCGCCGACGTCACCGTCATCCGGCCCGGCATCGACCCGCTCCACGTCGAGGCCAACTTCCGGGTTGAGAACGGGGAGATCGTCTCGCTGTTCCTCCAACCGAACTGAGCGGCTGAACTAGGGGAACAGGTCTCGCGCCCGATCCATGACGAGGGGGCGGGCACCGGGGTCTTCGCCCGACGGGCGGGCATACCGATAGCCCTGGACCACGACCACCGGCCGGCCTGACGATTTTCCGGCGGCCAGGTCGGCGGCCGATGCCAGCTCGTCCGCGACCGCCACCACCGTGGCGTGAAGCTCGCGACCATCGGCGTCGGGGGTGCCGCGGAGGTCGGCGAGGACATCGATCCCGGCCGCTCCAATGGTCACGTCGGTGATCCCGTCGCGCCACGGGCGCCCGAACGAGTCCGTCACCAGGACCGCGGGATGCGCCCCGGTCAGCGCGGCCAATCGTTCGCGGATGCGCCGCGCGGATCCGTCCGGATCCTCGGGCAGCAGCGTGGCCCGCTCTCCGGCTCCACGCCCGGTGTTCGACACGTCCACGCCAGCGTTCGCACAGACGAACCCGTGCGCGCGTGCGGCTGATGATCAGACCGCCATCGGCCCAGCGGACGACCTCGGCCGACTCGCGCAGCACGAGCTCCACCTGGCGCGCATCCTTCCCCCAGCGCGCGGCCCACTCCCGGGCCTGCTCGCCCGGCTCGACGGAGGCGAGGTCCACCACCCGGCCCTCGGCCTTGGACACGATCTTCTGGGTCACGACGACCACGTCGTCATCGGTCAGACCGATGGCCGGCGGCGCCCAGCGCCGCCGCGATGAGCGATCCCAGGTCGTCCCCCACCGAGACCTCGGGCATGCCCGCCGAGGGCCACCAGCTCGATCAGTCAGCGAAGCCGCTGGCGACCCATGCCGCGAGGTCTTCGGGCGTGTCCACGTCGAACGCGAGACCCGGCCGCTCGACGATGACCGTCTCGGGCGCCGCTCCGCAGTGCGGCTTCGCGGTGGGCGGCGAGGCTGTCGGGTCCGAAATGAAACGCGATGACGTCCGGTGGCGACAGCGCCAGCCCATTCGTGCCGCGGCCCGCGGCGTCGGGGGCAATGGCCACCGCGGGCCCGCCGGCCGCCGGACCGTCGACCGCGTCCAGCAGCGCGGTCACGTCCGCCGCGGTCAGCTCGGGGAGGTCGCCGTGGATGACGGCCAGCCGCGTCACTCCCGCACCCAACGCCTCGGCGCGCGCCTCCCGTAACCCGGCGTTGAGCCCCAGCCCGTGCTGGACCGCGAGCTGGCGCCCCGCATCTCGCGACCAGCAGGCGCAGACCGGCCTCCGGCGAGATGACGACGACCTCGTCGCCGGTCGCCACCGCGGCCTCCAGGACGTGGCGCAGGAGGCGTTCGGCCACCGCGGCCCGCTGGGCCGGCTCGAGCACGCGCGGCCAGCCGGGTCTTGGCGTGCTCCAGCCCGCGGTGCGGGACGATGATCCGGTTCGTCACCCGCGCAGCCTAGCGCGCCGGCGGCCTCCAGCAGGAACCGGGCCAGGCCCGGCCCGGTCGGCATCGGTCTGCATCACCGTCTGGAGCAGTCATGGCCTCCATGCCCATGGCCTCGACCGCGGGGGCCAGCTCGGCATCGGTCTCGTCGAGGATGTATCGGTCCACCAGGCCCTCGTACAGCCGGGCGACGCCCGCCGCGCTGACCTCGTGGCCCAGCGAGGCCAGCATCCGGTCGGTCGGCCCCTTCAGCGCGCGGCCGGCCGACGATGGGGCTGACCGCCACCCGCCTCCCGGATGCGCCGGCCACGGCTTCGCTGAAGCTCGGTCATGGCCAGCATGGGACCGATGCTGACGAGCGGGTTGGATGGACCGATGACCACCAGGTCGGCGTCGCGCAGGGCGTCGAGCACGGCCTCCGTCGGGCGGGCCTCGGCAGCTCCCTCGAAGCTGATGCCGCGCACCTCGTCGCGCTGGCCCCGCTCGACGAAGTAGCGCTGGAACTCGAGGTCGCCGCCATCGGTCAGGATCCGGGTCCGGAGCCGGTCGTCGGTGGCCGGCAGGATCGGGCTGCGGACGCCCGAGGGCGGTGGCCATGTCGGCGGTGACCTGGGTGAGGGTTGCGCCTCGGCGGAGCTGGGCCGAGCGGCGGACGAGGGTCCCGAGGTCCGCGTCGCCGATCCAGAACCACGTTTCCTCGCCGTAGCGCTCGAGCATGGTGCAGGGCGCGGTCGGTGTCGCCGGCCACGCCCCAGCCGCGGACCGGGTCGACGAGGCCGGCCAGGGTGTACAGGACGCTGTCGAGGTCGGGGCTGACGTGGAGGCCGAACAGCTCGAGGTCGTCGGCGATGTTGACGATGACGCTCAGGCGTCCGGCGGGGTCGAGGACCTGCTGGAATCCGTGCGCCAGCTTCGCCCCGCCCGTGCCGCCCGACAGCAGCGCGACCCGCACGGCGGGAGAGTAGCGCGGCCGCTCCCCGTCGGGGCCGGTGGCTAGGCGGCGGCCTCGACCGCGGTCCGGACCTCGCCGGCCAGGCGCTCCATGGACTCGGCGTCGACCGGAGCCGGGAAGCCGGCGATGAGGTGGCGGTAGCCGATCCCCACGAACCGGCTGCAGCTCGGCGGCCACCGTCTCCGGCGTGCCGACCAGCTGGTTCGGCCACGAGCGGGCGCCGCCGTTGTGGGCGGCCAGCTCGCCGAGGACCCGCGTCGCCTCCTCGGCCGTGTCGCGGATCACGACCACGCCCAGGTTCGCCGTGCGCTCGATCTCGGCCGGGTCGCGTCCCACCTCGGCGCAGTGCTGGAGCAGGACCGATTCCTTGTGCCGGACGCGCTCGAATCCGCCGCCCAGGTTGTTGGCGTCGGCGTGTCGAGCCACGATCCGGAGCGTCACCTTCTCACCGCCCCCGCCGACGAGGATGGGGAGGTGGGCCTGGACCGGCGGCGGGTCGTTGCGGACCGACGCGCGTCGGGTAGTGATCGGTCCCCGACGGCTCGGTCCCGTCGAACATTCCGCGCAGGATGACGACGGCCTCTTCCAGCCAGCGCAGCCGCTCCCCCACCGACGCCCCGAAATCCAGGCCGAAGTCGTGGTGCTCCTCGTCGAACCACGCGGCGCCGATTCCGCACGACCATCCGGCCGCCGGTCATGTGGTCGAGCTGGGTGACCATCTTCCCGACCAGGGCCGGGTTGCGGAACGGATTGGCGCCGACCATCAGCCCGATACGGATCCGGTTCGTGGCCGACCCCCAGCCGGCGAGGGTCAGGTAGCCCTCGAACATCGGTCCGTGGGAGCTGCCGACGATGGGATAGAGGTGATCCCAGGTCCAGAGCGAGTCATAGCCCAGCTCCTCGGCCCGGATCCCGGCGCCGCGCAGCGATGCCCAGTCGGTGTACTGGTTCCAGGGCAGGGCCCCGAGGGTGATGGGGCCGCTCACGGAGCGGATCACGGGGACCGGTCACGGATGCCAGATGACGCGATCGACCTGGACCCGGATGTTGATCCGATCGCCGACCGCGAACGAACCTTCGCCTTCGCCATACCGATGGGCGAGCGCCCAGATCCCGGCCATCCCCGGGTCATCCGCGCAGCTCGGCGCGGCCCTCGATGGTCAGGTAGTGCGTCTCGTCCTCGAAGCAGAGGCTGACCCGTGGATCGCGCTGGAGGTGGCGGTGCTTCAGCCGGCCGGCGAGGGTGTTCACGAGGACGACGTCCTCGGCCGGGTCGAGGTCGAACCACACGACCGACTGGCTCGGCGTCCCGTCCTTGCCGATGGTCGCCAGGACCGGCCAGCGCAGCTTCTCCAGCAGCCAGGCGCGGAACTCGGGACTCAGGTGGGCGGCCGTGTCGAGGCTGGTCGTCGCGGGCGGCATGGGAGCGATGGTAGACCGACGGACCGATGGTCGTCTCGACGCGCGGAAAGCGCGAGGCCCCCGGCGGACCGGGGGCCTCGTCGTCGGTTCAGGTCAGCACGAGCCTACGGGCCGCCGTCGGCCATCTCCACCGCCCCACCGTGTCAACCAGCAGGCTGTACGGCTGGTACATGCGTGCTGAGTCTCCGACGCGGGATGCCCGCAGACGATCGCACCACACGGGCTCTGCCGGCGAGCGCCGCAAGATCGCCGGCGGTGAGCGAGTAGGTGTCGCCGGCCGCCAAGCGTCGGTCCGGACGACGGACACCGGTCGCCGGCGGTCGACGTCGCCGAAGCCGTCCACAGTCCCGTTCATCCCGACCAGCGGCGAAGCCGTAGGTCGAGGTCGATCGGCTGAAGAACCGCTGGTTGTCCCAGTCGGTCAGTCGCCCGGCGTGCCGACGTCAGCGCCATCGAGCTGGATGTTCCTGACGTGCCAGCCGTCGAACTGGACGGCTGGGTCGGTCATGAGCCGGAAGGCGAGGTAGTCGGCGCCGGCCGGCAGCGCCGGACAGGTGACATGGACCGGCGCTGCCGCCGTCCCAGGTGCGGCACCGTGTCGTCACGGCCGGTGTAGCCCGGGCACGTTGGCCACGATGCTGGGCGACAGCGCATCCGGGTCGTGGTCCGATGTCGTCCCGTCACAGGCCAGCGACTGCCACGAATCAGCCACCATCGGTCGAGACCTGGACGAATCCGAAGTCCCACCCCGGCTCGGTCGCGTAGTAGTGCTCGAAGCTGAGCATCTCGCCGTCGTGGCCAGCGACGCAGCGTGGCGATGCTCAGGTCCTGGTTGTTGTCGTAGTACGGTCCACCGCCGCGTCGGGGGTGGTGAAGTACCCGTCCCCGTCGTCAACCCAGTCCGGGCCGCTGGGAAGATGAATGGTCGTCGCCATCGAACGCGAGCGAGCGAGGCTCGCCGCCGGGACCCAGGTCGATGTAGTCGGCACCCCACGGCGGAGCGCCGGGCGTGCCATTCGTCTCCGTCGTGCTCGGAGATCGTGGCCTCGGCGGCCGCGTTCTGGAGATCTGGCTCGGCGCACCGCCGGTCACGCCCGCGCCGTTGTCGATGTAGCCATCGGCAAGGGCCGACAATGATCTCGTCATCGAACAGGGACTCGAACGTGACCGCGCTGCCAACCGCCGCCAGGGCGCGTTCAGTCCGTCGATTCCATTGCCGGCGTCGTGTTGCCAGGCGTGGAAGAAGTCCCGGTCAAAGCCCTGGCTGTGCGATGAGGTTCATGAAGAACATCGCGAAGCCATAGTCGGCCAGGATCTCGTCATCGCCCTGGTCGCCCCAGGCCGTAAGGCTGTTCTCGGGGCCGCTGGCCCTCGGGATGGGGTTCCAGCTCGGCTCGAGGACGCTGAGCCAGCCCAGGTAGCCTGGGTGTGACTCTCAGCGCCCTTCTCGTCCACGTGCTTCGAGAGGTCGACGTAGCCGGTGAGGACCTCGGTGAAGTCACTGAGGCCCTCGTTGACCCAGTTGACCTCGTCCGGATCGGAGTAGCGATGCATCAGGTGCTGGTACTCGTGTGCAAAGACGCCCTCGTACAGGAATGGCCGCGCGGGAGCGCTTGTGCACGGATCTGTGGTCGGGGCATGGGCTGGATCGGCACCGGTTCGGTGGAGCCAGTCCAATGCGTCGATGCTCATGACCGTCCGGTTGAAGAAGTCGTCGAAGACGACTGTAGTAGAACCCGGCGATGTACGAAGGGTGTTACGTTGTCTGGTCGTAGTAGTTCGAGTCGCGCACGTTGTCGACCAGGACAACGACGTTGTCTCCCTCACCCTTGTACTCACTCGATGGTAGGTTCGGGATGAGGGTGGGGAGCAGCGCCTTGTGCCCATCGCGGTTTGGAGGCGTACTCCACCAATCAGACTCGATTGGGTAAATGTTGCTGTCGAATTGGTCGATGAGGTAGCGTGACCTGCGTGTTCGTGATGACGTTGCGAACGCCGTCATTTCGGCAGTCGCCAGCGGGCGGGAAGTTCAGTTGTTGGCAACCCAGACCTCGACGTTGTTGCCAACGCCTCGCAACGTGTAGTTCTTCAGGTAGATCGAACCCTGGGCATCGTCAAGCCCAAGCCAGGTCCGCACCTGTCCGACTTTGGCTGGACCCAACGGTGGCTGCGCAGTCTTCTCCTCCCCCTGTTTCAGGGCCAGGGCTTGGCCGTTGTTGTAGTCGGGGGAGTCGTGGCGCGGCGATGCGTCACGAATTGGCTTCACGGCTGAGACTGGCGCCGCCGCGATCGCCAAAAGCAGGAGTGAAAGGCTCACGAGCCCAACTAGCGTCTTCCGCACAGGACCCTCCGTGATTCTGCGTTCAGATTCAGACTCGGGCGCCTGGGGACGGGACGCGCGGCGGAGTCGGCAAAACCTTAGCCCAGGGGACCGATGCTTGCCACTCGTGGCCGGCGGAAACGGTGCGTTGGAGCACCGGATGTTCGTCCCCTCAACTCCTGGACCGCCGCCGCGTGATTAGTAGCCGGGCGCGGTGTATGGAGTCTGGGAAGGGGCCCCGGCCTCGCTCGCCGGCGCACTGGCCGGCGCCTCGGACTGGTTGCCGCCGGCCGGTTGGCAGGCAACGAGTCCAACGCCGAGGATCAGCGCCGCGAGTAGTGATCGGATTCGCATTTCACCGACAAGTATCGCAAAGACGGTGCCCCGGTTCAGGACCCGGCTATGGGAGGGCGGCGATGATCTCCTCGAAGACCGCTGGGTCGGTGGCCGACACGAAGTACAGGACGTCGCCGGTGGCGTACAGGGCCAGCGGCGTCGGGAAATCGGCGTTCGGCTCGGCGACCTCGACCGACTTCCCGCCGACGGTTTCCGGGTTCCAGACCAGCGGATCCTCCCCTTCCTCGTCGGCCGTGGCCTTGAACTCGTCGATCAGGTCCGGGGCATCGGCTCCCGCCACCTGGAAGGCGAACACGCTTGCCGTGTTCGTTCCGTCGGTGTTCGATCCGAACGCGAAGGCCACAGACACGTCGCCGATATCGGCACCCAGCGAGTCGATGAACGACACGAACTGCTGGTCGACATCGGCGGTCACGAAGTCCGGGCCGCTCATCGAGAACGACTGGAAGACGATGTCCGCCGCCCGCTCGGGCAGAGTGGCCTCCAGCTCGGCATTGCCGATGGTGGAAGGCAGCGGCCCGATGGAGCCGGCAGCCTCCGAGGACGGGTCCGGTGTTCCGCCCGAGGAGGCATCGGGCGAGGCGGATGACTGACAGGCGGTGAAGAGCAGCGCCGCCAAGGCGGCGCCGAGCAGCGGTCGAAGGCGCATCGGTCTGGAGAGGGTAGCCGTCAGCGGAGGTACTCGCTGCGGACCCGCTTCAGGAACCGGCCGTCGCCCTTCGCGCCCAGCCAGTCCTCGCCATCGACGATGACCTTGCCCCGGGACAGGACGACGTCGCTGCCGCCGGTGACCTCACGACCCTCGTAGCAGGAGTAGTCGACGTCCATGTGGTGGGTCTCGGCGCTGATCGTGTGGCGCCGGTTCGGGTCGTAGACGACGAGATCGGCGTCCGCGCCAACGGCGACCGCGCCCTTCTGGGGCAGGCCGAAGAGGCGGGCCGGAGCGGTCGAGATGAGCTCCACCCACCGGTTCGGGGTGAGGTGTCCGTGGGCCACGCCGCCGTCATGCATGAGGTCGACCCGGTTCTCGACGCCGGGCAGCCCGTTGGGCACCTTCCGGAAGTCGCCGCGGCCCATCTCCTTCTGGCCGTGGAAGTCGAACGGGCAATGGTCGGTGGAGACGACCTGGAGGTCATCGTGGACGAGGCCCTTCCACAGCTCCGGGGCGTGGTCGGCCGGACGGAGCGGGGGTGAGCAGATGAACTTCGCGCCCTCGAACCCGTTGCCCATGTCGTCCAGGGTCAGGAACAGGTACTGCGGGCACGTCTCGGCGTAGGCCGGCAGACCCTCGTCGCGGGCGCGCCGGACCTCGTCCAGGGCATGCCGCGCGGACAGGTGAACGATGTACACCGCCGCACCGGCGGTCTCGGCCAGGCGGATGACCCGGTTGGTGGCCTCGCCCTCGAGGATGGGCGAGCGCGAGGTGCCGTGGTAGTAGGGATCGGTCTGGCCAGCGTCGAAGGTCTGACCGGCCACCACGTCGATGGCGAGGCCGTTCTCGGCGTGCATCATGATCAGCCCGCCGTTCCGCGCGGTCTGCTGCATGGCCCGGAAGATGGCCCCGTCGTCGGAGAAGAAGACGCCGGGGTAGGCGGTGAACAGCTTGAAGGTGGTCACCCCCTCGTCGACGAGGGTGTCCATCTCGGCCAGGACGTCGTCGCGGACGTCGCTGATGATCATGTGGAAGCCGTAGTCGATGGTCGCGTTGCCATCGGCCTTGGCGTGCCAGGCGTCCAGCCCCTCGCGGAGGCTCTTGCCCCGCGGTTGGACGGCGAAGTCGATGATCGTCGTCGTCCCGCCGAACGCCGCGGCCCGCGTGCCGGTCTCGAACGTGTCCTTGGCGAACGTCCCGCCGAAGGGCAGCTCCATGTGGGTGTGGACGTCAATGGCGCCGGGGATCACCCATTTGTCGCTGGCGTCGATCGTCTTGTCGGCGCTGGTCGAAGCCGCCAGATCGGTACCGATGAGGGCAATCTGCTCGCCATCGACCAGCACGTCGGCTCGTGTCGTGGCATCGGCGTTGACGATGGTGCCGTTGGTGATGAGCGTCTTCATGGACCGATGGTAGCGCCGTCGGAACGTGCCTCGGCGAACGCGGCGGCGAAGCCGGGAATGCCGCGCTCGACCATCTCGTCGGTTGCGGTCAGGCTGATCCGGAACCAGCCGGGGACCTCGACGATCGTGCCGGGCAGGACCAGCACCCGGTGCTTCGCCAGGAGGTCGGTGAAGGCCACGTCGTCGGCGATCGGGTGAGCGGGCCATGATGTAGAACGTGCCCTCCGGCATGGTCGTCTCGTAGCCGATCTCGCGCAGGGCGCCGACCAGCCGGTCGCGGCGGCGCTGCATGGCGGGGATGTCGATCGCTCAGCCCCTCGAGGTCCTCGAGCGCGTGCTGCAGCAGCGCATTGGGGAAGGCGTAGCCGGTGGCGAACTGGGCGACTGAAGACCGTCTCGCGGAAGGCCTCGCGGTCCGGGCAACGTGGGCGGCACGGTCAGGTAGCCGATGCGCATCCCCGGCGCCAGCAGCTGCTTGCCGTAGGAATAGGTGACGACCGTGTGCGGGTACGACCTCGGCCGGGGAGTGGAACTCGCGACCGTCGAAGATGATCCGGTTGTACGGCTCATCGCTGATCAGGTAGATCGGGTGGCCGATGCGCGCGGAGGCATCGGTCAGGATCTGGGCCAGCGCCGATCAGCGTCTCGAGCGGGTAGACCCGGCCACTGGGGTTGTGGGGCGAGTTGAAGATCAGGGCCCGGGTGCGCGGCGTGATGGCCGCCGCGATCTCGTCGAGGTCCGGCTCGAAGGCCGGCGGGGCGAGGTGCAAGCCGGACGGCGTCGCGCGTCGGCGGCCAGGATCATGAACTCGTAGAAGAACCACGGCGGCGAGAGGAAGATGACCTCGTCGCCCGGCTCGACCAGCGCCCGCATGGCCACCGCCAGCGCCGCGAAGCCGCCGTTGGTCATGGCCACGTCGGCCGGGTCCCATTCCATGCCGGTCCGCGCGGTCAGGCTGCGGGCGACCGCGATCCGGGCCTTCGGCTCGCTGACCTTGTAGGCGAACCAGTCGCGCCGACGCGGCTCGAGGTGGGTCCGCAGCGCATCGACGTACGCCGGGCATCGGGCATGTCCTGGGGATTCCCGACCGCGAAGTTGGCGACCTCCGGGTTGGCGTTCAGCCGCGAGAAGGGGCCGTCGAAGAAGGCCATGAACGGGGCGATGCTGGCGCGCAGCCGGTCGATGCGGCGCGTGGCGGTCGTGGTCACAGGGAGTCTCCTTCGGGTCGCGAGGTCAGCGTTGGGCGGCGGCGATGGCGCCCAGCAGGACGGTCTTGGGCGGGAAGTCCTCGCAGTACTGGTAGCGGTGGGCGAGCTGGATGCGGCCGTCGACGGCCACCACGAACTCCCCGGGGAGCTGCCACGGGGAGTCCACGACCGCTCGCTCCGTGCCGCGTCGCGGCTCGAAGAACATCGTCTGCGCCGTCTCCTCGTCGCCCGCGCCGCCACGGGAAGTCGTGGAGGATCTGGGCCGGCGTTCCCTCCAGCAGGCCGTAGGCGCGGTACGCCTTCCGCTCGGGATCGCACAGCAGCGGGAATCGGTAGCCGCGACGCGTGGCCACGGCGCGCGGCCCGCTCGGGCTCGGCCTGGCAGACGGCCACCACCGTGGCGCCGGCCTCGGGGTAGGCGTCGAGCTCGTCGCGCAGCGCCTCCCAGCGCTCCATCAGGCAGGAGCACCCGAAGTGGCGCATGAAGATGACGAGCGCCGGCCCGTAGGCCCAGAACTCGGACAGTCGCCGATTCCCACCGGACGTGTCAGGCAGCTCGAGATCCGGCGCCAGGTCGCCCGCCTGGGCTGGGAGCTCGTCGTAGCGGGTCCAGGACGGCCCCGCCAGCCAGCCCTCGACCCATCGGTCCTCGGCAGCCTGCTGGAGCTCATCGATCGGGTCGGTCACCTTGCTCGCCATGCCCGAAGGGTACCGCCGATGACCTGTCCGATTTCGGCCAACCGATAGCCTTGGCAGGGGCCACCATTGCCCGAAGCCATGCCCGGAGGAGACGACCGTGGGCGACCGACAGCCTGATGAGACCAAGAACCTCGATCGATACGGCCACGAGGCCCTGCCGTGGTCACGGGCGGAGAACGCCCTCGCCGTGTCCGCGTCGGCAGATGTGACGTGGTTCCTCGGCACGGCAGAGCCTGGCGGCCGTCCGCACGCGCCGGCGTCGGGGCGCTCTGGCACGAGGGCAACCTCTACTTCACGAGCGGTCCCGGGACACGCAAGTCCAAGAACATCGCTGCGAATCCCAGGGCAAGCGTGGGCGTCCGGCTTGACGGCATCGATCTCGTGTTCGAAGGCCAGACGGCTCGGGTGACTGACCGGTCGACTCTGGAAGCGGTCGCCACGCGATACAACGACAGCGGGTGGCCGGCCAAGGCCGAGGGCGACGCCCTGACCGCGCCCTTCAGCGCGCCCAGCGCGGGGCCGGCGCCGTGGTTCGTCTACCGGGTGAATTTCGACGTCGTGTACGGCGTGGCGACCGAGGATCCACAAGGCGCCACGAGGTGGACCTTCAGCGAACGCTGAGTTCTGGCCGGCGCCCGGTCAGTGATCGGGGTGGTCGCCCTGTTCATGGCCATGGTGGTCGTCGTGGTCCCGCTCGCCGTGGTCGTGGCCTTCGTGATCGTGGTCGTGGCCTTCGTGGTCGTCGTGGTGGTGCTCGTGGTGCATCCACGGCGTGTACGTGACGCCGACGAGCAAACCTTCCGGGCTGAGCAGGCGGGCCACGGTCTGGCCCCACGGCTCGGTGGTCGGTGGCTTCAGGAGCGTGTTGCCGGCCGCCTCGAGCTCGGCCGCGGCCACGCTGACCGCTTCGGGCGTCTCGACGTCGAGCTCCAGCCAGGCCTGCGGGGCGGTGATGTGCTCGGGCCAGGTCTTCGAGCCAAAGCAGGACTCGGCAGCCTCGCCGAGCGGCCACGCCGCGAATGCGTTGACGCCCGGAACGTCATCGGTCCCCCAGTAGTCGGGCGCGATCTCGGTCATCGGCAGGCCAATGTCGTCGCGCCAGAACTTCAGGCTGGCCGCCGAGTCGGGCGTGATCGGTCCGTACCCGGCAATGAACGAGACCTTCATGTCGACACTCCCTGGCGACGGGCGGCAACGCCCTGCAGAGCGGGCATGACCTCGCGGCCGTATCGGTCCAGCTGCTCCTCTTCGTCGCCGTTCATGAGGTACAGGTTGAACTGGTCGACGCCGGCGTCGGCCAGCTCGTGCAGCTTGGCGATGTGCTCGGCCGGCTCGCCCAGGACGCAGAAGCGGTCGGTCACCTCGTCGCCGACGAACGCGGCGTTCGTGGAGCCGACCTCGGCGTGATGGCGGTAGTCGTACCCCTCGCGGTCGGTGATGTACCCGGTCAGGGCCTCGGGAAGCTGCTCGCGCGGGTACTTGTTGACGAGGTCGACGACGTGGTTGCTGACCAGCGCCGGGAACCATCGGGTTCGGTCCTGGCCCAGATCCCGAGGGCCGACGTGGGCCGGGGCGGCGGCCTGGACCCTGATCTCGCCCGGCGTACGGCCGGCGGCTGCCTCGGCCTCGCGGAGCTGGGCGACGAACAAGCGGATGAGGTCAGGGTCGGCGAGCTGGAGGATGAGCCCGTCGGCCACCCGACCGGTCATGGCCAGGGCCATGGGTCCGTAGCCGGCCACCCACACCGGGAGCCGCCACTTGCCGGTCCAGGTCAGCTGCAGCTCGGTGCCCTCGTATGAGACCGCGCGACCCTCGACCAGGTCGCGGATGACGGCGATCGCCTCCTCGAGGGTCTTCATCGTGGTCGGCGGCTTGCCGAGCACCCGTCGGGCGCTGTCGCCGCGCCCGATGCCCAGGTCCATCCGTCCGCTGCTGATCTCGTTGAGCTCGGCCAGGGTGGACGCCGTGACCGAGGGCTCGCGCGTCGCAGGGTTCGTGACGCAGGTCCGAGCCGCATCCGCTCGGTGGCGCCGGCCATCAGGGTCAGCGCGGGTACGGGTCGCGCCACAGGACGTGGCTGTCGAACACCCATCCGTAGGCGAAGCCCGCAGCCTCCGCCCGGCGGGTCAGGTCGAGCGTGCGCCCGGTCTCGTTTTCGAGCTTGAGCGTGAACCCGAAGTCCATCGGCTAGTCGCGGTGCGTCATGACATTGACGACGACGCCATTGGGGTCGCGCACGAAGAAGCGTCGCACGCCCCACGGCTCGTCGGTCAAGGGATGGACGATTTCAAGCCCGGCCTGGTTGGCTCGTCGCCAGACCTCTTCGACGTCCTCCACCTCGACACTCATCTGGGGTGTCACCGGAGCAGTGGCGTCGTGAGTCAGCAACTGGACCTGGGCGGTTTCGTTGCTACTCGAGACGAATCCCACGATCCATCCCAGGTCCATGGACTCCACGAGGCCGATGACGTCGCCATAGAAGGCGCGCGACTCGGCCATCCGATCGGTCCGGATGTCCGGGACCACGCGCCGAATCTGCATCGGGTTAGGGCGGACGAGGTCGTCGTAGGCGTCCGGGCGGCGGTCCCGGAAGAACTGCCACGTCTGGCGCACCTCCTCGATCTTGTCGAGGTCGAGGTCGCGGACGATCAGCTCCTCGTCGTGCGCGTCGCCCACATCGCCGATGAACTGGCCGCGCGGGTCGACGAAGTAGGACTGCCCGTAGAAGTCGTCGTCGCCGAGCGGCTCGACCCCGACCCGGTTGATCGTGCCCACGAAGTAGCCGTTGGCGAGGGCGTGCGAGACCTGCTCGACGCGCCAGAGGTATTCGGACAGCCCGCGAGACGTGGCCGACGGGATGAAGACGATCTCGGCGCCGTTCAGGCCCAGTGCCCGCGCGCCCTCGGGGAAGTGGCGGTCGTAGCAGATGTACACGCCGACCTTGCCAACGGCCGTATCGAAGACGGGGTATCCCATGTTCCCGGGGCGGAAGTAGTACTTCTCCCAGAACCCCTTGACGTGGGGGATGTGGGTCTTGCGGTACTTGCCGAGGTAGCTCCCATCGGCGTCGATGACGGCCGCGGTGTTGTAGTAGATGCCGGTCGTCTGGTCGTCCTCCTCGTACATCGGCACGATGAGGACCATCCCGGTCTCCTTCGCCAGCGCCTGCATCCGCTTGGTGGTCGGACCGTCAGGGATGTGCTCGGTGTAGCTGAAGTACTGCGGATCCTGGACCTGGCAGAAGTAGGGCCCGTAGAACAGCTCCTGGAAGCACATGACCTGCGCGCCCTGCTTCGCGGCCTCGCGCGCGAAGCGCTCGTGCTTCTCGATCATCGAGTCCTTGTCGCCGGTCCACTCGGCCTGCAGCAGGGCTGCCTTGACGATGCGCGCCATCGGTCTGTCCAAACCTCCGTGAAGCCAATATCGGTGGTCGCCGCTGGGCGGTGGGATCAGAGGGAGCCGATACTCTACACCCCGGCTGGAGGCCGCCCGCTACCCTGTTTCCATGCCGTGGAACCACCCGGCCAAGATCGCGTTCATCGGCTCGCACTCGGTCCGCAAGACGAACGCCGTCCATGCCTTTGCCTCCGCCGTGGGCCGCGCCGGGCGCAGCGTCGAGGTCGGCCGCGAGGTCATCCGCTTCAACCCGCTGGGCCGCAACGAGGGCGCCTCGGCCGAGGCCCAGCTGTGGGTCCTCATGGCCCAGGTCCAGCAGGAGCTGGAGCTCGCCGGCCAGGCCGACATCCTGGTCACCGACCGGTCGGTGGTCGACAACTTCGCCTACTTCCTGCGGGTGACCGATGGCGACCGATCCCTTCGGGGTCGAGCCGCTCGTCCGGCGCTGGGCCCAGACCTACGACCTGGTCGTGCGGCTGCTCCCCGACGTCGCGCTCCTCCCCGACGGCGTGCGCTCCACGAACGACGCGTTCCGCGACGAGATCGAGGCCATCCTGGACCGGATCGTGCCCACGTATCTCTCGTCGGACCGATGCGTCCGGCTCCCCGCCAGCCAGGTCACCGAGGCGTACGACTGGATGGCGCTCGCCGAGCGCCTGGCCCGGGTCGTGGGCCAGCCGCTGCGCGATCCGGTGCCTAGGCCCAGCCGGGCTGACCGATGGACGACCGCGAGCGAGCCCTCCGACGGGCAGCCGAGCTGGGCCTCGAGTTCCTGGCCGGCCTGCCGGAGCGGCATGTCGGGCCGCGGGCCGACGCGGATGCCCTCGCCGAAGCGCTCGGCGGGCCCATGCCCGAGGACGGCGAGGATCCGGTGGCGGTCATCGAGGAGATGGCGCGGCGGCCTCGACCCGGGCCTGGTGGCGACGGCCGGCCCGCGGTACTTCGGGTTCGTGATCGGCGGCGCCCTGCCGGCCGCGATGGCCGCCGACTGGCTGACCGCCGCCTGGGACCAGAACGCGAATCTCCACGCGTTGTCGCCGGCGGCCGCCGCGATCGAGCAGGTTGCCGGCCCGTGGATGCTCGACCTGCTCGGCCTGCCGCCAGCCGCCAGCTTCGGGTTTCCAACCGGCGCGGGACTGGGCAACGCGGTGGGCCTGGCGGCCGGGCGCCACGCCGTCCTGGCTCGCGAGGGGTGGGACGTCGAGGCCCGGGGCCTGTACGGCGCGCCGGAGATCACGGTCGTCATCGGTGACGAGGCGCATGCGACGCTCCTGACCGCGCTCCAGTACCTGGGCCTGGGGCGCGACCGGGTGGTGCGGGTCGCCACCGACGAGCAGGGCCGGATGCGGGCCGATGCGTTCGGAGAGACGGTCGCGCAGGTGCGCGGGCCGCTCCTCGTCGCCGCCCAGGCGGGCAACGTGAACACCGGCGGGTTCGATCCGATGCCCGAGATCGCCGACGCGGTGGCGGGCCATCCCAACGCCTGGGTCCACGTGGACGGTGCCTTCGGCCTGTGGGCCGCCGTCGTCACCTGCGCTGCGCCACCTGGTGGCGGGCGTCGAGCGGGCCGACTCGTGGTCCACGGATGCCCACAAGTGGCTCAACGTCGGGCTACGACTGCGGCTTCGTGGCGGTCCGCGACCCTGACGCTCATCGCGCCGCGATGTCCGCCTTCGCGTCGTACCTCATGCAGACCCAGACGCAGCGCGAACCGTGGGAGTACGTGCTCGACAGCTCGCGGCGGGCGCGCGCGTTCGCCCTCTACGCCGCGCTCCGGTCGCTCGGCCGGTCGGGCGTGCGCGAGCTGGTCGAGCGGTGCTGCTGGCTCGCCCGGCGCATGGCCGACCGCCTCGCGCCGGCGCCCGGGGTCGAGGTCCTGAACGACGTCGTCCTGAACCAGGTCCTGGTCCGATTCCACCGCCGGCTGGCGCCGGCGGTGCGGCGGATGCGGATGCCGTTGACGCTCACACGCGCGAGGTGATCCGCCGCGTGCAGGACGAGGGCACGGCCTGGATGGGCGGGACGACGTGGCACGGCAAGGCCGCCATGCGGATCAGCGTCAGCAACTGGTCGACCACCGAGGCCGATGCCGACCGCACCGTCGACGCCATCCTCCGCGCGGCCGAGTCGGCGGCGGGATCCGCCTGACGGTCAGCCCTCGGTGGCGGCAGGCGTCTCGTCGGCCGGAGCGCGGTAGACGAACCGGAAGTAGGCCCAGAACAGGACCGAGACGGCGCCGAAGAAGGCGAACACGCCGAGCGCCGCGAGCGAGCGCCTCGGTCGAGAGGTCCGACAGGTAGCCGGTGTTCGGGCCGACGAGGATGTGGATGAACCCGAACAGGGACAGGCCCCAGAGGACGGCCCAGATCGGTCGGCGCCAGCGGTAGATGACGTAGCCGGGCATGAATCGGAGTGGCATGAGCCCGAAGGCGACCGCCTCGAGGGCGGCCACGACGATGGCCGCCAGCGCGGTCTCGACCATGATCACGACAAGGTCGTCCGGCGGGCAGGCCCGCCCCGCGCACCCCGGTGAGCAGCAGCCAGGCAGTCACGGCCAGGACCAGCGTGAACGCGGCGCCGGCGGCAGCCTCGCGACCCTCGATCTGGGGCGGCACGGCCTGGATCAGGACGACGCCCAGGATGACGCCGTAGAGGTAGCCCGGCTGGAGTTGCCAGATCCTGGACACGAGGACGAAGGCCGCCGCCAGGAGAATGGCCCAGGGGAGGACCCGCAGCCGCCCTGTTTCGCCGGTGACCGCCGATGGACGAGCAGGCCGGGCAGCTCGAAGGTGATCAGCACCACGCCGATCGCGATCAGGAAGCCAAGGAAGATGGCCAGACCCTCGGCGGTCGGGCCGAGGTCAGGATTCAGGAAGGCGCTGATGAACGCCACCAGGACGACGGCGAGCAGGATCCGCTTCATGGCGCCTTCCAGAAGTCGGTGAATCGTCGGAGCCGGCGCCCAGCCAGCTCGCGGACCACCAGCCGACGAGGACGTCGTAGTTGGCCTTGGCCGTGTTGTTGAACAGCTCGCCGACGAAGCCCATGAACAGCAGGAGCAGGAGGGCGAGGAGCGCGCTGGAGGCGAGCGCGACGGGGTCGGTGCTCACATCCGCCGGATCAGGGACCGATGCGACCCAGGCTCCTGACTGCGGCGCGGCGTCGGGCGGCGGGACGGACGGCGCGGGCTCGAACGTGATGCCCGCCACCGATCCCTCCGGTGTTGCCGGACGGCTTCGGCGTTGGCGTAGGCGACGGCGGGGGCTCGGACTCGGTGTGGGGCTGGCTGTCGGCGTTGGCGATGGTGTCGGAGTTGGCGTCGCTGTGGCAACCGGCGGGGGCGTGGGCGGAGGTGGCGTCGGCGGTTGCGGCGTCGGTGTCGGGAATGCACCAGCCAGTCGGGTTGGCTGGTGATGAACCAGCAGCGTAGGAGCACGTCCTGCAGCTGCCCGATGGAGAGCTCGCCGATCATCGTGCACTCGCCGACCGCGAAAGGCCCGTATGTGCCGCCACCTTCGGACTGCTCGAACTGGGCTGCCACCGCGTCGATGAATGCCCTGCACCGCTGGCAGCGTTCCCGCAGCCGACCGCATGCAGGTCGCGTCATCCAGACCCGGTCCTCGACGAGGAAGTCGTGAATCCCGTTGCTGTGCGCGTCGACCCGCGAGAAGATCTGCTGGAGAGGACCCGTGGCTGGCCGTATGACGCCCCCGTGGCGATCGAAAGTAGTACTGCTCCGGCCCGGTGCAGGCGACCTCGGTCGCGCTGACGCTGCAACGCATCCCCAGAGCCGGTCGCCACTGCCACAGCCTGCTCCACGGTTGGCGCTGTGCGTGGCCTGCACCGCGCAGCCGCAGCCACGAACAGGCCCAGCACAGGAGCCGAGGACCCGTAGGGCGAGACGGGTTCGCATAGGTCCGCCAGTATCCGAGTGCGTCAAGAGGTGCCGCGACAGCACCGTGAAGAGGGTCAGCTGCAGGGGTGTCCGCCTTAGGTCCGGGTTGTGGTGTAATCGGCCCGCCATCCGCATGCGCAGCTGCCCGAGGTACGCATGACCGTCAGCCCCACCCGCCGACTGACCGCCGACGAGGTCGTTGCCCTCAACCGCCAGTACACGTTCTTCAGCTGGTCGGCCCAGGCCAAGATCAACCCCATCGCCATCGACCACGGGGAGGGGATCTACTTCTGGGATCCCGACGGCAAGCGATACATCGACTTCAACTCCCAGCTGATGAGCGTGAACATCGGTCACGGCGACCGCCGCGTGGCCGACGCCATCGCCGAGCAGGCGCACCAGCTGGCGTTCGCCGCTCCGCAGTTCGCGACCGAGGTTCGCGGCCGACTGGGTGAGCTGCTCGCGACCCTGACCCCGGGCAACCTCGACCGCTTCTTCTTCACCCTGGGCGGGGCCGAGGCCAACGAGAACGCCCTCCGCCTGGCGCGGATCGTGACCGGCCGTCAGAAGGTGGTCGCCCACCACCGCTCCTATCACGGCGCCACCGCCGGCTCGATCTCGGTCACCGGTGACCCGCGGCGCTGGGCCAACGAGCCGGGGGTGCCGGGCGTGATTCGCGTCCTCGACCCGTGGCGCTGGGGCCAGACCGAGCCGGAACCGGTCGACGATCAGCTGGCGTACCTCGAGGAGGTCATCCAGTACGAGGGCCCGCACACCATCGCGGCGTTCATCCTCGAGACGGTGACCGGCACCAACGGGATCCTCATCCCGCCCGACGGCTACCTCCAGGGCATTCGCGACATCTGCGACCGCCACGGGATCCTGATGATCACCGACGAGGTGATGGCCGGCTTCGGCCGCACCGGCCGATGGTTCGCGGTCGATCACTGGGACGTCGTCCCGGACCTGCTGACCATGGCCAAGGGCCTGACCAGCTCCTACCTCCCGCTCGGCGCGGTGGCCATGAAACCGGAGATCGCGGACTACTTCAACGACCGGGTCTACTACGGCGGGCTGACCTACTCCGCCCACCCGGTCAGCTGCGCGGCGGCGATCGCCGCGGTCGGGGTCCTCCGCGACGACGACCTGGTCGGCAACGCGGCCCGCCTGGGCACCGTCATGGACGAGCTGCTGACCGATCTCGAGGCGCGCCACCCGAGCGTGGGCACCACCCGCAGCATCGGCCTGTTCGGCGTCATCGAGCTCGTGCGTGACCCGCAGACGAAGGAGCCGATGACCGCGTTCAACGCCAGCTCCCCGGAGATGGCGGCGCTCGACGCCCGGCTCCGGGCCGACGGGCTGTACACCATGCAGCACTGGCACCAGGTCTTCACCAACCCGCCGCTGTGCATCACCGAGGAGCAGCTCCGCGAGGCGTTCGGGATCATCGACCGGGCTCTCGACGAGACCGATGCCGCCATCGCCTGAGCGACCGCTGACCCTCTCCACCACCCGATGACGGTCCGATGACCGGGCCCGCCAGCGGAGCGCCGCCCGAGCCAGCAGACGCCGGAGGGTGGTGTTCCTCCTCCTCTTCATCGTCGGGATCGCCGTTCTGTGGGAGGGCGCTCAAGCTGCTCGGCGGCGACCCGTACCGGCTCGACGGGGTTGTCGTCTGGACGCCGCCGATGGACATCGGGATGGCGAGCGACGTCAACATGCCGCACTTCTGGGTCATCTTCCAGCGCCTTGGGCGAGCCGCTGACCTCGGGCGCCGAGCAGACCCTGGCCGGGTACCTGTTCGACCAGTCCCTGTACACCCTCCGCGCGGCATTCATCGGCTTCACGATCGGTGGCCTGCTGGGGATCGCGCTGGCCGTCGTATTCGTCCATTTCGGGCTCATCGAGCGAGCGTTCGTCCCGTATGTCGTCGCCAGCCAGACGATCCCGATCATCGCCCTCGCCCCGCTCATCGTGTACCTCGTCGGGCAGAACGTGACGAGCGTCGTCATCGTGGCCACCTACCTGAGCTTCTTCCCGGTGACCATCGCCATGCTCCGCGGCCTCCGCTCTCCGGACCCGCGCGCGCTTGAGCTGATGCGCTCGTACGCCGCATCCCGCCGGGCCGTGCTGTGGAAGGTGCGGTTCCCGGCGTCGCTGCCGTACCTGATGACGGCCCTGAAGATCACCGCCACCGCCAGCATCGTGGGCGCCATCGTGGGCGAGGGATCGGGCAGCCTCCAGGCCGGGCTCGGGCGGGCGCTCGTGTTCTTCTCGCAGCAGTACACCGTGGCTCCCGAGAAGCTGTGGGGAGCGATCCTGTTCACGTCGGCGGTGGGGATCGCCTGCTTCGGTCTCGTGCGCCTCGTCGAGCTCCGGGTGGTGCGGGCGCAGCCCGGCGTGGAGCTCTGATGACCGCCGGCGGAAGTGAGGCGCCGGTTGTTCGGCTGACCGGCGTCACGAAGGCGTTCGCCGCCAGTGGGTCGACCGCAGCGAAGCCAACCGTGGCCCTCAGCGACATCAGCCTCGACATCCGCCGTGGCGAGTTCGTCTCGCTCATCGGTCCGTCGGGTTGCGGCAAGTCCACGCTGCTGCGCCTGATCGGCGACCTCACCGAGCCGACCGGCGGCACCGTCCAGGTCAACGGCAAGCCTGCCGCCCAGGCCCGGCTCGACCGCGACTACGGCATGGTGTTTCAGTCGCCGATCGCTGTTCGACTGGCGGACGGTGGAGGACAACGTCCGACTGCCGCTCGAGCTGTTCGGATACGACAAGGCGGCCCAGGCGGAGCGGATCCGCGAGATGCTCGAGCTGGTGGCGCTGACCGACTTCGCCGGCCACCACCCGTACCAGCTGTCGGGCGGCATGCAGCAGCGGGTGGCGATCGCCCGAGCGCTGGCCTTCTCCCCGACGCTGCTGCTCATGGACGAGCCGTTCGGGGCCCTGGACGAGATGACCCGCGAACGGATGAACTCCGAGGTGCTGAGCATCTGGGCGCGGACCGGGATCACCGTCATCTTCGTGACGCACTCCATCCCGGAGGCGGTCTTCCTCTCGAGCCGGGTTGCGGTCATGAGCGCCCGACCGGGACGCATCACGCGGGTCGTGGACGTCGACCTGCCGCGTCCGCGCGGGCTCGACACCCGGGAAAGCCCGTCCTACTTCTCACTTCATCACCGAGGTGCGCGAGGCGCTACGGGCAGGCGAAGGATCCGAGGCCGATCTGGCCTCCGCCGAGCGGACCGCGGCCGAAGGGCTGATCGGCTAAGGACGACGAATGCAGGCCGTCCGCCGATACCTCCCGGCCACGCTCATCCTCATCGGTGTCCTGGTGGCGCTGGGAGGTCCTCGTCCAGCTCTCCGGCGTCAGGGGGTTCATCCTGCCGGCTCCGTCCGCGATCTGGGCAGCCCTGGCCGAGAACTGGACCGAGGGCTACGCGATCCTGCCCGCGGCGCGGGTGACGCTGGTCGAGGCCCTCGGCGGCCTCATTCTCGGCACGGTCCTGGGCGTCGCCACCGCGTTCATCGTGTCGCGGTTCCCGACGTCTCGCGACACCGTCCTTCCGCTCGCGATCGCGATCAACGCCATCCCGATCATCGCCTTCGCCCCGGTCGCCAACAACTGGTTCGGCATCCTGAGCCCGCTTTCGAAAATGGCGATCGCAGCCACGCTGGTGTACTTCCCGATCATGATCAACGTCCTGCGCGGCCTGACCCAGGTGGAACCCTCGGCCCTCGAGCTGATGCGCTCGTACGCGGCCGGACCCGACCGCGGTCACGCGACAGGTGCGAGATTCCGAACGCCCTGCCGTTCTTCCTCACCGGCCTGAAGGTGGCGACCACCCTGAGCCTGATCGGCGCGGTGGTGGGTGAGTACTTCGGGGGGCTGTCCGCCACCCTGGGTCGGGTGGTGGTGTCCGCCGCCAGCTCCCTGCGCTTCGACGTCACCTGGGCGGCGATCCTGGTGGTGTCGCTGACCGGGATCGTGATGTACCTGCTGGTCGTCGTTGTCGAGCGGCTGGTCATCCCCTGGCATCCATCGGTCCGCGGCGAGAAGCCGGCCTGACCGAAAGCCGGCCTGACCGAAAGCCGACCTGTAGAATCAGCCTCCACGGATGGCCCTGCCCGGGCCGTCACATCGAGGAGTGGAGATGAGGGTCACACGAGTCTTTGGCGTGCTGGTCGTTGCGGCCAGCCTGTTCCTCGCCGCGTGTCAGTCAAGCGCGAGCGAGAGTCCGGCTGCATCGGAAACGGCCGCAGGAGAGCGCGGCCGCCAGCCAGGTCACCTATGAGCCGGCCAGCGTCCGCCTCCAGCTGCAGTGGACGGACCAGGCCCAGTTCGCCGGCTATTACGCCGCGGTCGAGCAGGGCTACTACGACGACGTCGCGCTGACCGTGGAGATCCTCCCCGGCGGCGGGACCATCGTTCCGCAGCAGGTGGGCTCGGCGCCCGGACGGCCCGGAGTTCACGATCGCCTGGATGCCGAAGGTGCTCCAGGCGCGCGAGGCGGGGTCAGACCTCGTCCACCTGGCGCAGATCTTCCAGCGCTCGGCCACCCTGTCGGTCGCGTGGGCCGACAGCGGCATCACCGAGGTGTCGGACTGGGAGGGCAAGCGCATCGGCGCCTGGCCGTTCGGCAACGAGCTGGAGGTCCTGGCCTCGGCCAAGATCCTGGCCGACCTGACCGAGGCGAGGACTTCACCCGGGTCGAGCAGGACTTCGACATGAACGAGCTCATCGCCGCCCAGGATGGGTGCGCGGCGAGCGACCAGGACTGCGTCGACGTCGCCGAGGCGATGATCTACAACGAGTGGGCGCAGCTGCTCGAGACGACCGACCCGAACACCGGCGAGCTGTTCCAGCCGGACCAGTTCTTCGTGTTCAACTACAACGACCTCGGGACGGCCATGCTGCAGGACGCGCTCTGGGCCCGGCAGTCGTGGCTGGACGAGGGGAACAACTCCGAAGTCGCGATGCGGTTCCTCCAGGCCTCGTTCCGGGGCTGGATGTACTGCCGCGACAATCCCGATGACTGCGTCCAGTACTCCATGGACCGCGGCAGCATCTGGGGTCGGGGCCACCTGGCCTGGATGATGAACGAGATCAACAAGCTGGTCTGGCCGGCGCCGGACGGCATCGGTGCCCTGGACCAGGACGTCCTGGCCCAGACCGTCGACACGGCCACCGCGGCGGGGATCCTCGCCGCGGAGCCCGGACGAGGCGGCGTTCAACTCCGACCTGCGCGAGGAAGCGCTGGCCGGCATCGACGGCGACACGACCGGCGACGGCTGGGAAGCTCCCGTCGTGGAGATCACCCCCGGCGGCGAGTAACCGCCTGGGCGGCATCGCCCGCCAACCCTGAGACCGATGGAGGCCCCTCGTCCGCGAGGGGCCTCCGGCTAACCGGCCGCCGGTCTTGCGGCCGGCTGCTCCGCGAGCGCGATCCCCGGCTCGGCGCGCCGGACGAGCGGCGGGAGGAAGGGCGGCACCAGCATGCTGGTGATGACGACCATCCCGACCACCACGAGGTAGAGGTCCGGACCAAAGGCTCCGGCAGCCAGCGCCAGTCCGGCCACGATGATCTCCACCTCGCCGCGCGGGACCATGGCCCAGCCGATGAGCAGGGCGCGGTCTCGGCCCACCCGCAGCGCGCCCAGGAACGCGCCGGCGAACTTGGTGACGATGGCCAACGCGGTGATCCCCAGCAGCAGGGCCGACGGTGGTCGGCGTCCCGAACACGGTCGGGTCGATCTGGGCCCCGACGAAGCCGAAGAAGAACGGGGTGAAGAGGGCGGCGATCGGCGCCGTCTCCTTCTCGAGGGCCTCGCGCTCGGACGACTCGCCGACGACCATGCCGGCCAGGAAGGCACCGATGATGGCGGCCAGGCCGATGGCCGCGCTGAGCGCGGCGAGGCCGAGCATGACGATCATCCCCGGCAGGAGCGGCGTCTCCGCGAACCGCGGCTCGGTGAGCAGCGACGGGCGGCGAGACAGGATCCCGGTTCCCGCCACGAGGACGATCCCGATGAACGCCGCCGCCAGGCCCAGGGTGAGCAGGATGTCGCCCGGCATCCACGCCGCCGCTGGCCATCCCGACCGCGACGGCCACGATCAGCATCGCCAGGACGTCGTCGATGACCGCCGCGCCCAGGACGATCCGCCCGGAGCCGGTCTTCAGCGCGCCGAGCTGATCCAGTGCCCGTGACGTGATACCGACCGAGGTGGCGGTGAGTGCCGCGGCGAGAAACACGCGGCCCTCCAGCGAGAATCCCATGGCCGACGCCACCGCGAAACCACCGATGAACGGCAGCACCACGCCGAGCACCGCCACCATGACCGCGGTGCCGCCAACCCGCACCAGGTCGCCGACACGGGTGTGGACGCCCACCTCGAACAGGAGGAGCACGGCGCCGATCTGGGCGAACAGCTCCGTCTCGGGCGTGATCTGGTACCAGCCCAGGAGCGCCGGGCCGACGATGACGCCAGCCAGGATCTCGCCCACCAGCGTCGGCTGGCCGAGCCGCTTGAAGATCTCGTCGCCGACCTTCGTGGCGGCCAGCAGGACGAACAGCTGGAACAGGACCTGCGCCAGGTGATCCATGGGCCGAACCTCGTCCAGAAACGAAGAAACTGCGCACCGGCTGCGCAGTCTCCACCTCGACCGGCGATACGGGCCCGGTCCAGCCCTGGGTCGAGTCTAGACCGATGACACCGGGTGCGGCAAGGAACCGAAGGCCTGCGTCAGACCATCGGGCAGCTCGGCCAGCGAGTCGATCACCAGCGCCGGACCGAAGTCCTGCGGCAGCCGCTGGATCTGCCCCCACGGGCCGCGGCGGATCCAGATCGAGCGCAGCCCGGCCGCGGCGGCGGGCAGGACGTCGTTGTCCACCCGGTCGCCGACGTGGGCCACCGACCTCGGGTCCGGGCTCCCGAGCAGCTCGAGGACGCGGGCGAAGTACGCCGGGTCGGGCTTGGCGATGCCCATCTCGTCGGACATGGCGATGACCTCGACCGGCAGGTCCAGGGCCCGGAGGTCTGCCGTGCGGCGGGCGGGCTGGTTGCCGACGATCGCCAGGCGGTAGTCGGCGGCGCGGAGCGCCTCGAGGCTGGGTCGGACATCGGGGTAGAGGTCGCCGTCGACGATCGCTCCGTACGACGCCTCGAGCTGGTCGCGGTGCTGCTCCCAGTGCGGGAGGCCGAGCTGCGAGAAGACCTCCTGGTGCGCGCCGCCCCGGGCGATCACCGCGCCGAGGACGGCCATGAAGGTCAGCCGCGGAATGCCGACGACATCGGCCCAGGCGGACCACACGCGGGTCTCGTCAACGAGGGTCTCGCCCACGTCGAAGACCACCCATCGGCCATTCCATCGGTCCATGCCCGGACTCTACCGGTTGGCCGATCCGGTTGACGCAACCGTGACCATCACCGGGTAGCATCGGCCAGCGATGAGCCTCGTCGTCGATACGATCAGCAAGCGCTTCGGCGATATCGTCGCCCTGGACGGCGTGAGCTTCACGGCCGAGCCGGGCCGCATCTTCGGCCTGCTGGGCGCCAACGGCGCCGGCAAGACGACCTCGATGCGGATCGTGCTGGACATCCTCCGTGCCGACAGCGGCTCGGTGACCTGGCAGGGCCGCCCCAACACCGAGGTCCCGCGCCGGACCTGGGGTTACCTGCCCGAAGAGCGCGGCCTCTACCTCCAGATGACGGTCATCGACGTCCTGCGCTTCTTCGCCGCCCTGTACGGGGTCCCCGGGGCCGAGGCGACCCGGGACGTCGAGGACTGGCTCGAGCGCTTCCGGATTCCCGACTACCGGGACCGGAAGGTCCAGGAGCTGTCGAAGGGCAACCAGCAGAAGATCCAGTTCATCGCCGCCATCCTCCACGACCCCGACGTCCTGATCATGGACGAGCCGTTCAGCGGCCTGGACCCGGTCAACGTCCAGCTCCTGAAGGAGGCGTTCCTCGAGATGCGTCGGCGCGGCAAGGCGCTCATCTTCTCGACCCACCAGATGGAGACGGTCGAGGAGCTGTGCGAGTCGATCGTGATCGTCGACCAGGGTCGGGTGGTGGTCGGCGGCCACGTCCGCGACGTGAAACGGGCGATGGGTCGCCAGGTCGTCCGGCTGGCCGCCGAGGGCCGCGACGGGAGCCGATGGGCTGGATTGGGTCGAGACCATGCCCGGCGTGTCGCTGACCCGGCGCGGGCAGGATTACCTCGAGCTGCACGTCAAGACCGGGACCGATCCCGCCACGCTGCTGCAGGCCGCGCTCGAACGCGGCGAGCGGGTGACCCGCTTCGAGATCAGCGACCCGTCCCTGGAGGAGGTCTTCATCGAGCACGTCGGGCGCCCGGCCGAGCTCGCCGAGGAGCGCCACCTCGCCCCTGGGCAGGAGCGCACCTGATGGGCGGCCTGTTCCCGAACGCCTGGACGGTGACCATGCGTGAGTTCCGGCTCCGGGTCCGCAGCCGGGTGTACCTGGT
Source organism: uncultured Chloroflexia bacterium (assembly GCA_963843015.1). Taxonomy (GTDB): domain Bacteria; phylum Chloroflexota; class Limnocylindria; order QHBO01; family QHBO01; genus DASTEQ01. Next base: position 79,743 of record CAWJIR010000007.1, read on the forward strand.
CGTGACGATCATCCTGGCCGTCGTCGGCCTGGGCCTGGCCCTGCTGCCCGTGGGCCTCAGCGCGCTCGGGTTCGACGAGCCGTCATCGGTATCGGTCTATGCCGCCTCGCCGGATGCGGAGGATGGCGCCGCCGGGCTGGTCGACACACTGAACGGCATGGAGGACGGCGGGGTCGAGGCCACCCTCGCCGATGACGACGGCGGATGCCCGGGCCGCGGTCGAATCGGGTGACCTCGCGGGGTTGGTGACGGTGGACCGCGGCGTCGGACGAGGACCTGGCCTTCGACCTGTTCACCGATGAGGAATCGACGAGCAGCCTGGTCTTCACGGTCAACACCGCCGCGGGCCAGGTCTCGGTTGCCGACCGGCTGCTCCGGGCCGGCGTTGACCCGAGCCAGGTGGGGGAGATCTTCGCCCCGACCGCGTTCGAGGTGACGCCGGTCGATCCCGACGCCGGCGGTCCGGTCGGACAACCTCGGTCCGCGCTACCTGCTGGCCACGGCGCTGGTGGTCCTGATGTTCATGGCGATCATCACCTACGGCCAATGGGTGGCCACCAGCGTGGCCGAGGAGAAGGCGAGCCGCGTGATGGAGCTGCTGATCACCGCGGCGACGCCACGCCAGCTCCTGCTCGGGAAGGTCCTCGGCGCCGGCGGCGCGGGGCTGATCCAGTACCTGGCGATCGTTGGCACCGCGCTCCTCGGGCTGGTCCTGGCCGTACCCCTGGCGGAGCTCATCCTCGGTGAGTCCTCGGGCTCGCCCCTCGATCTCCAGGCCCTGAACCCGGGGGTCCTGCTGGTCGTGGGCCTGTTCTTCGTCGGTGGCTTTGGCCTGTACGCCACGCTCTACGCCGCCCTCGGCTCAACCGCCAGCCGGCAGGAGGACGTCCAGAACATCACCGGGCCGATGATCATCGTCGGAGTGGTCGGGTACTTCATCGCCTTCGCGGCGCTGAACGTTCCCGATGCGGACTGGGTCCGGATCCTCTCCTTCGTCCCGTTCTTCAGCCCGTACCTGATCCCCACCCGGCTGGTGATGGGCGAAATCGCGCCGTGGGAGATCGGCCTGGCGTTCCTGTTCCTCGTCGCGGGAGCCGCCGTTGCGCTGTGGGTCGCCGCCCGCATCTACTCGGCGGGGGTCCTGCTCTACGGCCAGAAGGTCGGCCTGCGCAACGTCTGGCGGGCTGTCCGCGTCAACCGCTAGCCGGCCGGCCAGAATCCCCGGACTCGATCCGCTACCTGGCCGATTCACCTCGGCTGGCAGGTCGGGGTACTCGAGGCTGGTGATCTGCGTCGCTCCGCTCGGCAGCGGATGCTCCTCCACCTCGCCGGGGATGATCTGCGTGTTCAGGACGCCGATCGGCTCGTGCGGGGCGAGTGGACATGGAGGTGCGGGATCCCGCCGCCGAAGACGTAGAGATAGACCAGCTCGCGCCGCTCGCCTCCTTCGGCTGCGCTGGTCCTGGCCAGGACCGCCCGAACGTCCGCCTCCGCCGTCGAGGTCGGTGATGTACGGGATGTGCCGCGCGGCTCCAGGTAGGCGAAGCCGCACCTCGGACTCGACGCCATCGTCAGCCGCCAGAGGCGTCGCCCCAGACCTCGCCCGACCGAGCTCAGGGTCCCCTTCGGTCCCTCGGCACAGCGCACAGTCCGGCACGGCGTTGCCATCGGTCTAGGCGGCCTTCACCCCGGCACGAGGGCCTGGACGTGCCTTGGCGTCGCCGAAGAGCATGGCCGTCTTCGGATCGCCGTACAGCGGGTTGTCGATGCCGGCGAAGCCGGCCGCCATGCTCCGCTTCAGGACGATGACGTTCTGGGCGTGGTCGACGTTCAGGATGGGCATGCCGTAGATGGGTGAGGTGGTATCGGTCCGGGCGGCGGGGTTGGTCACGTCATTGGCACCGATGACGAGCGCCACGTCCGCCTTCGCGAAGTCGTCGTTGATCTCGTCCATCTCCTTGAGCCGCTCATAGGGGACGTTGGCCTCGGCCAGCAGGACGTTCATGTGGCCCGGCATCCGGCCGGCCACCGGGTGGATGGCGAACTGGACGTCCACGCCGCGGGCCAGGAGCAGGTCCATCAGCTCGCGGACCGGGGTCTGGGCCTGGGCCACGGCCATCCCGTAGCCCGGAACGATGATCACGCTCTTGCCGTAGGCCATCAGGACCGCGGCGTCCTCGGCGTTGATGGTGCGGACGTTCTGGTCCCCCGCCGCTCCGGCGACCTGCGCGCCGCCGCCGGTCCCGAACGCGCCGAACAGGACGTTGAGCAGCGAGCGGTTCATGGCCCGGCACATGAGCTGGGTGAGGATCGCGCCCGAGGCCCCGACCAGCGTTCCGGCGATGAGCAGCGCGTAGTTGCCCAGCACGAAGCCGGTGGCCGCCACCGCGATGCCGGTGTACGAGTTCAGCAGGCTGATGACGACCGGCATGTCCGCCCCGCCGATGGGCATCACGATCAGGACGCCGGCGACGAGGGCCAGGGCCACGAAGACCAGGAACAGGGTCACGTCGTTCGTGACGAAGGCCAGGGCCACGGCCATGATCAGGAGCGCGGCCAGGAGCGCGGCGGCCACGAACCGCGACCCCGGATAGGTGACCGGTCGCGCGGCGATGAACCCCTGCAGCTTGCCGAAGGCGATGACCGATCCGGTCAGCGACACCGAGCCGATGACCGCGCCGAGCAGCGTGGCGATCATCGGAATGGTGGGCAGCAGGGCGGCACCGGCGCCCGCCTCGCCCGTGGCGGTCAGGAACTCGGACACGGCGACGACGGCCGCCGCGCCACCACCCGCGCCGTTGAAGATGGCGACCATCTGGGGCATGGCGGTCATCGGCACCCGCCGGGCCCCGACGACACCGATGACGGCGCCGATGAGCCCGCCGACGACCAGCACCCACCAGTTGTCGAACAGGCCCGGCTCGGTGGCCACCGTCCAGGCCACGACCAGCGCCATGCCGCCGGCACCCAGCAGGTTCCCGGTCCGCGCCGTGCGCGGCGACGCGAGGAACTTCAGGGCCAGGATGAAGGTGACCGAGCTGACCAGGTAGACGGCGTACGTCGCCAGCTCGAGCGGGGTCATGACTTGTCCCCCGACTCGCGATCATCCCGCCGGCCGCGGAACATCTCGAGCATCCGGTCGGTGACGACGAAGCCGCCGACCACGTTGATCGTGCCCAGGATGATGCCCACCAGGCCAAGGCCCAGCTGGAGCGGCGACTCGGCGGTGGCGGTCACGATGATGGCGCCCACCACGATCACGCCGTGGACCGCGTTCGCGCCGGACATCAACGGGGTGTGGAGCATGGTCGGGACCTTGCTCACGATCTCGTAGCCGACGAACGCCGCCAGGACGAGGATGAACAGGGCGTCGACCAGCGCGCCGGGGATCCAGCGCCTCGGTCATCGGTTCGGCTCCGCCGACTGCGCGGCCAGGGCGGCCGCGGTCGCCTCGTGGACCACCTTCCCGCCGTGGGTGATCGTCGCGCCCTTCGTGATCTCGTCCTCGAGGTCGAGCGTCAGCTTGCCGTCATGGACGAGATGGTCGACGAGGGTCTGCACGTTCTTGGCGTACATCTGGCTGGCATGGGTCGGCACCGTCGCCGGCAGGTTCGTGAGACCGATGATCGTCACCCCGTCGACGACGGCCTCGCGACCCGGCTCGGTCAGCTCGCAGTTGCCCCCCGCTTCCGCCGCCATGTCGACGATGACGCTCCCCGGCTGCATGGTGCGGACCATCTCGGCGGTGATGAGCTTCGGTGCCGGGCGGCCCGGGATGAGGGCGGTGGTGATGACGAAGTCCGCCGCCTGGACCCGTTCGGCGATGAGCTCGCGCTGGCGTCGCTGGTAGTCCTCGTTCATCTCCCTCGCGTACCCGCCCGAGGTCTGGGCCGAGGCCTTCTCCTCGTCGGTCATCGGTACCTCCACGAAGGTGGCGCCCAGGCTCTCGACCTGCTCCTTGACCACCGGTCGCACGTCGAATGCCTCGACCACCGCACCCAGCCGTCGGGCCGTGCCGATCGCCATCAGGCCGGCGACACCGGCGCCCATGATCAGGCCGCGGGCCGGGCGCACCGTGCCGGCCGCGGTGGTGAGGAGCGGGAAGAATTTCGGCAGCCGGGTCGCGGCCAGGAGGACGGCCTTGTAGCCGCCGACCGTGCTCTGGCTCGACAGCGAGTCCATGGACTGCGCCCGGGTGATGCGCGGGATGGCGTCCATGCTGATGGCGGTGATCCCCCGCTCCGCCAGCCGCTCGGCGAGCCGAGGGTTGGACAGGGTCCCGAGCGTGCCGATCAGGACGGCGTCTGGCCGGAGCATCTCGATCTCCTCGTCGCTCGGCCGACCGACCCGCAGGACAAGGTCTGCCTGGCCGTAGAGCGCGGGCGCGTCAGGGACGATCGTGGCGCCGGCCTCGGCATAGGCCGCATCGGGAAAGTGGGCCGCGTCACCCGCGCCGGACTGGACCAGCACCTCGTTGCCGGAAGCCACCAGCTGGCCGGCGATCTGCGGAGTCAGAGCGGCACGAGCCTCACCTTCGGCGGTCTCGCGCGGGACGGCGATTCTCACGGCGGAGCAGGACCCAGAGGGAGTGCAGACAAGAAGGACGACCGCGCCTGCGAGGGGCGACGGCCGGGCGTGAGTCTACTCCAGCGATGCCGCCACGCGCATGGCCGAGGCCAGGTCCGGGGCGCCCTCGATCCGCATCGCGACGCCAGCGTCCTCCCAGATGAGAGCGGAGCCCACCAGCCGGAGGGTGGTGTCCACCATCTGACCCTCCGCGTCGCGATAGAAGAACGCGTGGACGCCGCCCTCGACCCACCAGCCGTTCTGCCCGTTCACGACCACCGCGTCCACCCGGGTGCCCTCCAGCAGCATCTTCTCGAAGGTCTCCGGACCGATGTCGGCGCGGAACTGCGGTGACGACCAGGCCGATCCCATCGTCGTTGGCCGGGAAGCCGGGCCGTTCACCCCAGACCAGGGTCACGGTGCCGCCGTCCGGGACGGCAGCGAGATAGACGGCGTCGGCGTCGCCGAGGGCCGGATCAGCCGGCACCTGCACGTCGAACGGAACGCTGGCCTGGGCATCGGCCAGGCTCGTGGGCTCACCGAAGCCCCGGTTGAGGACCGATCCCACCGGCGTCGGCAACGGGGTGCCATCCGCGAAGCGGATCTGGATGGCGCCGATCCCGATCCCGATCGCGCCCGCCACCCCGGCCACCAGCAGCGCAAGCACGACGCCGAGGACGAGTGGACGACCGAGGGCCCGACCGCCGAGCGACGGCTCCCTCGACCACCATCTCGAGCGCGGCGGAGCCTGGATCTCGGCGACCACGGCCGCGCTCAGATGCGGCGTGGCGGGGAAGCGGATCGCCGTCGCCAGCTCGTCGAGCGCCGCGGTCAGGCGCTGGTCCATGTCGCCCACCGACCCGTCAGACATCGGTCCCGACCTCGGCTCGGAGTCGGCTCATCGCGCGCGACAGGCGTGACTTCACCGTTCCGCGCGGAATATCGAGGGCCGCGGCCATGGCGGCTTCGTCGAGATCCACGAACCAGCGGAGACCGATGACCAGCCGGTCATCGGCGCCCAGTCGCTCGATGGCGGCCAGCAGTGCCTCGCGACGTTCAGCGGCCAGGACCGACCCCTCGGGTGATGGGGCTGCACCACCCGAGAGGGGGTCCTCCGACAGGCGGAGGCCCAGCGCGGCCTGCCGCGAGGAGCCGCGGCGGCGGTTGCGAGCGGCATTGGCCACGATCCGGAGCAGCCACGGGCGTGGCTTCGGCGCCGGCGCGGAAGCGCGGCAGCGCCCGCCAGGCGCGGACGAACCCCTCCTGGGCGGCATCCCGAGCCTCGTCGGCATCGCCGCAGACCAGGAAGGCAGTCCGGTAGGCGACCTCCTCGTATCGGCGCACGAGCTCCTCGTAGGCCGCGACGTCCCCACGCCGCGCCCGCTCCATCAATTCACGGTCGGACAGTGGACAGCCCTCCACCCGGCACGCTCGATACACCGGTCGACCGGTTTCGGTTCCGGCACGCGGTCATCGGCCAAGTATGGGAGGCCGGGAACCGATCCTCGCGAACCGGGGTATGGGTCACATCAGGTCTGCATTGGGAGGTTCCGCCGTGTCTCGATCGATTGGTAATCGAACCGTCTTGCCGCTCGTCGCGGCATTGGCTCTCGTTCTCGCCACCGCTGGAGGGGTGCTGGCCAAGTGCGAGCACAGCCCGGACGCATGCGAGGGTGTGAGCGCCACCTTCGACCCGGGCGGGACTCTGACGGCCGGGGGCTCGGCGACGGTGGGGCTGTGGGTCCTCGAGGACGAGCAGCCGTACGACGCGAACCGGGTCGAGATCGTGTTCAATCGGGTCGCTGATGCGACGGTCATCCGCGTCGCCGCGTCGCCGGCCGAGCTGGATGGACGCTGGGAGGCGCTCGTGGACCTGCCGGAAGGCGGGACGTGGACCGTGGCCGCCGTGGTCCAGGGTCCGGAGTACGCGGGCACCTTCACGCTCGACACCATCCAGGTGCGTCCACCGGTCGCCGCACCCGCCGCAGCCGCAGGGCAGACGTCGAGCGCCGCGACACTCGCGTCGATTCCGGTCCTGCCGTTGATCCTGATGCTGATCCTGGCCATTGGCCTGATCGGGGCCGTCCTGGTTTCGCGGCGGCAGACGGCGATCACGCAGGGCGAGCCGCAGGCGTAGCCCGAGGGCTGGCTTCGCGGACGGACCCGCTCCGCGATTCGGCGGATCCGGGGGGACCGATCTCCCCCGGACCGCCGTTTATTGACCCGTTATCACCGGCTGCGTACGCTAGGCGGCCCAATGGCCACCGTAGCCCGACGCCGGACGGCTCCGGCCGCCACGGCTCGCCCCGCCGTCGCGACCGCCCCGGACCGGTTCCTCAACCGCGAGCTCTCCACCCTGCAATTCAACGAGCGGGTGCTGGCGCTGGCCGAGGACCCGGAGGCGCCCCTCCTCGAGCGGGTGAAGTTTGCCGCGATCTTCGCCACGAACCTCGACGAGTTCTTCCAGGTCCGGGTCGCCGGCCTGAAACGACAGGTGGCGGCCGGCACCATCACGACGTCACCCGACGGGCTGACGGCCGCCCAGCAGCTGTACCGCATCGACCGACGGGCTCGCAAGCTGGCGTCGCGCCATGCGCGGCTGTTCGCGGAGGAGATCCGGCCCGCGCTGGCGGCGGCCGACGTCCCGATCGTGCGCTGGAACGAGCTCGACGACGCGGCGCAGGCATCGCTGCGCGAGACCTTCAACGACCAGATCTTTCCGGTGCTCACCCCCCTGGCGGTCGACCCGGGGCACCCGTTCCCGTACATCTCCAACCTGTCGCTGAACCTCGCGGTACTGGTCCGCGACCAGGCCAGCCGCCGCCGCCTGTTCGCCCGGATCAAGGTCCCGCCCCTGCTGCCGCGGTTCATGTTCGTCGAGGAAAACGGCCACGGCCCGGCGTGGGTGCCGCTGGAGGACGTCATTGCCGCCAACCTGGACAGCCTGTTCCCGGGCATGGTCATCGCCGAGTCCTGGTCGTTCCGGGTGACCCGCCACTCGGACCTCGAGATCGACGACGACGAGGCCGAAGACCTGTTGGCCACGATCGAGGAGGAGCTGCGACGGCAGCGCTTCTCGCGGGCCGTGCGGCTCGAGGTCGAAGCCGGAATGCCCGACCACGTCATCGCCCTCCTGACCAGGGAGCTCCAGGTCAGCTCGGCCGACGCACACGAGCTCGAGGCCCCGCTCGGCCTGACCGATCTCTGGAGCCTGATGAGCCTCGATCGCCCCGATCTCAAGGCACCGCCGTTCCACCCGATCATTCCCCGGGCGCTGGCCCCGACCACGGAAGGACCGGCCGACGTCTTCGCCGCACTGCGGGCGGGCGACGTCCTGGTCCATCACCCGTATGACTCGTTCGCGGGCAGCGTCCAGGCCTTCATCGAGCAGGCGGCGGTGGATCCATCGGTCCTCGCCATCAAGCAGACCCTGTACCGGACCTCCGGTGAGAGTCCCATCGTCGACGCCCTGATCCGGGCCGCGGCCGCCGGCAAGCAGGTGGTCGTGCTGGTCGAGCTCAAGGCCCGGCTGGACGAAGAGGCCAACATCGCCTGGGCCCGCAAGCTGGAGCAGGCCGGCTGCCACGTGGTCTACGGGCTCATCGGTCTGAAGACCCACTGCAAGGTCTGCCTGGTCGTTCGCCAGGAGGGCACCCTGGTGCGGCGCTACGTGCACATCGGGACCGGGAACTACAACCCGTCGACGGCGCGGAACTACGAGGACCTCGGCCTGCTCACCGCCGATGAGCGCCTGACCGAGGACGTCACCCACCTGTTCAACGTCCTGACCGGCTATTCGCGCCGGTCGGAGTACGACGCGCTCATCGTGGCCCCGCTCAACCTGCGGCGCCGGATGGTCGAGATGATCGAGCGCGAGGCGGAGCGCTCGACGCCGCGGCGGCCGGGCCGGATCTCGATGAAGATGAACGCCCTGGTCGACGTTGGGATCGTGGACGCGCTGTACGCGGCCTCGCAGCGCGGGGTCGTCATCGATCTCCTCGTCCGCGGGCCATGCGTCCTGCGCCCCGGGGTCAAGGGCCTGTCCGAGACGATCCGGGTCCGCTCGATCGTCGGCCGCTTCCTCGAGCACTCGCGGATCTACCGCTTCGGGGTCGGCGAGGCGTCCGAGGTCTGGATCGGCAGCGCGGACATGATGGATCGCAATCTCGACCGACGATTCGAAGCGCTCGTCCGGGTCGACGAGCCGGCGCTGATGGAGCGTCTGGACGGCATCCTCGACCTGGCGTGGGCGGACGACACCCACGCGTGGACCTTGAAGGCTGACGGGAAATGGGGGCGGGTCGCTTCCGGTCGTGATCCGGTCAGCCTCCAGGACGAGCTCATGCGCCAGACCCAGCAGGCGTGAGCCGCGAGCTCGAGCTGAAGTTTGCCGTCGGGCGGGCCTTCGCCATGCCCGACCTGATCGGCGCCGGATCGGTCGCCAACGTCCTGCCCATCCCCACCCAGGAGCTCGAGGCGACCTACTACGACACCGTGGACCGCCGCCTCGCCCGATGGGGCATCACCCTCCGCCATCGGACCGCCGACGGTGATCACGCAGCCTGGACGCTGAAGCTGCCGGTACCCGCGGCTGACGTGGCGGGGGTCACCCCGGCGTCACGGGACGAGATGGAGATCGAGGGCGGCCCGGACGCCATTCCCGAGGTCCTGGTCGACCTGGTCACCGCCCACATCCGCTCCCACCCCTTGACCCCGGCCGCCGTCCTCGCCACCACGGCGGGCCGGGTGGCGGCTCGTTGCCGGCGACGGTCACGATGTGGCGGAGCTGACGAACGACGACGTGTCGGTGATGGAGGGCGGGGACGTTCGGTCGCGGTTCAGCGAGCTCGAGCTCGAGGCACGAGCAGGCGTCTCCCGATGACCTGGCGGCCGTCACCGACCGCCTCCTCGCGGCGGGCGCGGTTGGCACCGAGCCGATCCCGAAGGTGGTCCGGGCCCTGGGCCCGACCGCCACTGGACCGCCGGACGTGGTGGTTCCCGAGTTCGGGCCCGATGACCCCGCGGGCTGGGCCGTCCGAGCGGCGCTGGCCGATGGCCTGCTGCGGATCCTCCGCCACGATCCCGGGACCCGGATGGGATCCGAGGAGGACCTCCACCAGTTCCGGGTCGGCGTGCGCCGTCTGCGCAGCGATCTGCGGATGCTCGAACCGCTGCTCGGCGCCTCGTGGGCCACCGGACTCGACGCCGACCTCCGTTCACTCGCCGACCGGCTCGGGCGACGTCCGCGACCTGGACGTCCTCATGGCCCGGGTGGAATCGGCCCATGGCGACCTGGGAACAGCGCTCGGCCCGATGGTCGCCGACCTCCACCAGCGCCATACCACGGCTCGCGCCGGGCTCCTCGATGAGCTTCGATCGGACCGGTACGCGCAGCTCCTCGAGCGGCTGGTGGTGCTCGCCCGCGACCCCGAGCTCAGCCCAGCCGGGCGTGCGCCCAGCGGGGAGGCGCTCCCCACGCCTGGCGGCCCGGGCCTGGCGGCGACTCGAGCGGCGGGCAGACGGGCTCACGCGGTCCTCGACCGATGACGAGCTGCACCGCGTCCGGATCGCCGCCAAGCGGGCCCGGTACGCCGCTGAGACCGCGGCGCGGGGCCTGGAGCCGGAGCGAGCCGACGGCCGCGCAGCGCTTCGCCGACAGGCTCGGGAAGTTCCAGGACCTGCTCGGCCGGCACCAGGACGCGGTGGTGGCCGCTCAGGAGGCCCACGCTGCGGCCGCGGCACACGAGGAGGACCTCGCGCTGGTGGTCGCTGCCGGACGCGTGATGGAACGGGAGATCCAGGCCGCCCGACGCGAGCGCCGACGCGTGCGACGGGCATGGTCGAAGCTGCAGCGTCCGAAGCGCCGGCGGTGGATGGACGCGGTGAGCACGCCGCTCATCCGCGCGGCCGGTGGCGTCCTCTGGCGGCCGACGACCGCCACGACCGGCGAGCCGGGCGTGGAGGTTGCGGTGGTCCATCGCCCGCGCTACGACGACTGGAGCCTGCCGAAGGGAAAGCTCGCCCCGGGCGAGCCGGAGGTCGAGGGAGCCGTCCGCGAGGTGCTGGAGGAGACGGGATTCCGGGTCCGGATCGGCCGTCCGCTGGGGGAGACGCGCTACATGAAGGTCGTCGCCGGGGTCGCGCGGCCAAAGGTCGTCCACTGGTGGGCGATGCGGGCGGAGACCGGTGCCTTCGCCGCCAATGACGAGATCGATGACCTCCATTGGCTCTCGCTCGACGCCGCGGCCGCGATCCTGACCCGCGACAGCGATCGGGTCGTCCTGGAGCGCTTCGCGCACGGACCGATGCCGACCCGAACCGTCCTCGTCGTCCGCCATGGCAGCGCGGGGTCGGCGTCGGCGTGGACGGGTGACGACCGTGGACGCCCGCTGGACGACGAGGGCTGGGCACAGGCCGATGGGCTCGCCCGCCTCCTGGCCCGCTTCGACGTGGCCGAGATCGTGTCGGCCGACGTGGACCGCTGTGCGCAGACCGTGGCGCCACTCGCCGAAGCCCTGGGGCTCGAGGTCCGACTCGACCCCGTCTTGTCGGAGGTCGCCTATCCCGGCCGGGAGGACGAGGCCGTCTCGCTCATCCGCAGCCTCGGCGGCCCTGGCCGCGACGGCGTCGCCTGCAGCCAGGGAACGGTCATTCCGGATCTGCTGCGGCGGGTGGCCGAGCACGACGATCGGGCGATCCCCGACCCGCTGCCGTATCGCAAGGGCAGCGTTTGGGCGCTGACGTTCAGCGAGGGCCGGCTCCTCGAAATGGCGTACATCCCGCCTCCGGACATGCCGGTCGACGAGGCCGTTCCGGCGACGGCTTGACGAACTTCCGGATGCGCTAGGCTCAGCCGCATGGTTGCCGCGGCCGCAGGTCCAGTCCGCCCCAGCGGCCGTGCCAGCCATTCGCGACCGAGCACCTGACGAAGCACTACGGCGGTGGGCGCCACCGACCGGGACGCGCAGGCGGTCCGATCCGGGCCCTGAACGACGTCAGCCTCGAGGTCGAGGCCGGCGAGATCTTCGGATTCCTCGGTCCCAACGGCGCGGGCAAGACGACGATGATCCGGACCCTCCTCGGCTTCCTCCACGCCACCAGTGGCTCGGCAACGGTCCTTGGCCTCGACGTCGTGGCCGACTCGGTCGCCCTCCGCCGGCGAGTGGGCTACCTCCCGGGCGGGATGGCCGTGTACGGCTCACTGACCGGCGAGGCATCGCTCGACTACTACGCCGATCTCCAGCAGCGCGATCCGATTCGACGCGACGAGCTCGCCGAGCGCCTCCAGCTGTCGGCGGCCGACCTGAAGCGGAAGGTCCGCGACTACAGCCGGGGCATGCGACAGAAGATCGGCGTCATCCAGGCCCTCCAGCACGATCCGGAGCTGGCCATCCTCGACGAGCCGACCGAGGGCCTCGATCCGCTCATGCAGCTGGCCTTCTACGAGATCCTCGAGGACCTGCAGGCCGAGGGCCGGACGATCTTCATGAGCTCGCACTACCTGGGCGAGGTCGAGCGGATCTGCAACCGCGTCGCGATCATCCGGGCCGGCCACCTGATGGCGGTCCAGCACGTCGACGAGCTGCTGGCTCGGCGCAAGCGGCGCGTCACGCTCACCTGGCGCGGGGCGGCTCCAGACCTGACCGGCGTGCCCGGCATCGAGGACGTGGTGGCCTCACGCGATCGGATCACCGCGACCCTGTCCGGTGAGGTCGCGCCATTCATCCGGGCCATCGCCTCGCCTTCGCTGGTGGACCTGCTCATCGAGCCCGCCCGGCTGGAAGAGGTGTTCTTCGAGTACTACGCCGGCGAGGACGCCGTCGACGCCGAGGGCGCGACGTGAGCTGGCGCGTCCTGCGCCAGTCGCTGCACTGGCAGCGTGGCCGGCTGGTGATCGTCGGCCTCGTGGCGCTCGCCTGGGGCGCCCTCATCCCGACGTTCTACGTGACCTTCCAGGACCTGTTCTCGGGGCTGATCGAGGGGGGCTTCCCGGAGAACCTGCTGAATTTCGGCTCGGGCAGCCTGTTCTCCCTGGGCGGGACGATGACGATTGGCTACGAGCACCCGATCGGGATCGGTCTGGTCGCGATCTTTGCGGTCGGGGCGGCGGCCAACGCCATCGCTGGCGAGCGCGAGGCGGGCACCCTCGAGGTGCTCCTGGCCCGCCCGCTCTCCCGTCGCCGGTTCTACACCTCGGTCGCGGCTGCGGTGAAGATCGAGGCGGCGATCGTCGTGGCCCTCCTGCTCGCCGGCCAGGTGGCCAGCATCTTCCTGCTCGGCGTCCAGGACGAGATCGACGTCGCCTGGATCCCGATGGTCTGGGTCGTCGGCGTCCTGCTGTGGGCGGCGTTCGCCGCGTTCTCCCTGGCCGCCAGCGCGTCGTTCGACCGCCGCGGGCCGGCGATCGGTCTGAGCCTGGCGTTCCTCGGGGTGAACTACTTCCTCGAGATCCTGGGCACCTTCCTGCCGGACCTCGACTGGACCCAGGAGTACTCGCTGTTCCACCACTTCAACCCGGGCGAGATCGTGACCGGCAACTTCGACCCGATCGACCTCGTCATCCTGGGCGTGGCCATCGTCCTGCCCGTCATCTGGGCGCTCGTCGTCTTCCCTCGGCGCGACCTGGCCGCTCCCGCCTGAGCCTCGGCTCTCAGGCTCGCCGCCCAGGGCCAGCCGCTCGGCCTCGGCCAGCTCCATGCGCTGGCCCGCCAGCGAAATCGGCCGCGAATTCGGGGCTGGTCGCGCGCAGCTGCTCGGGGTCGAAGCCGGCGAGCTCACGGTTCGCCGCCCCCAGCCCGCTGCCGGCCAGGCGCTCGGTCGCTGATGCAAACCCGGCCAGGCGGGCTGCAATCGCGGTCGTTACCCGCGGCGATGGGCTGCGGCCGCGAAGGCATCGAACACGAGGACGTAGCCGGTGACGTCGTCGGTGGCGCGGAAGATCTGGTAGGCATCGGTCAGGTCCGCCCGCGCCGCACCACGGTCGATCTGCAGTCGGATCAGCGCCCGCATGTACAGCGTCCACCCGATCATGAAGCGGTCGTCGAGCTCCCGGAAGATGGCGAGCGCCTCCTCGGTCAGCTTGGCCGCATCGGTCCAGTCGCTCTCGAAGTAGTACGTGCTGGCAATCGCCCACAGGGCACGGCCGATGCCCAAGCGGTCGCCCAGTCGCTGGTTCACCGCCAGCGACTCTTCGGCCACGCGCCGTGCCTCGTCCTGGCGCCTCGGGCTGCCACGCGTAGGTGAACGTCATGTTGTACAGCGCGTTGGCTTCCGCTCGGTCGTCGTGGCGGGCCCGCGCAAGGTCCAGGGTCTCCTGGTACCAGACCCGAGCCGCGTCGGTATCCCCCTGCCAGTAGGCAATCCCGCCTGCCGCCTCGAGGGCCGCTTCGCGCGCCTCGGGAAATCGCCGCTGCGTCGGGCAGCGCCAAGCGCGCGCTCGGCGTAGGCCCGCGCTTCGGTGAGATAACCGCGGATCTGCCAGTAGCGCCAGCAGGCGGTGAGCAGTCGGAGCGCCGTTTCGGTGTGCGTCCCATCGAGCGACCAGGCCATCGCGGTCCGGACGTTGTCCCGTTCAAGCTCGAACCGATCGAGCCAGCTGCGTCCGTCCGGTCCGAGCACCTCGCTCGCACCCTGCTCGGCGAACGCGAGGACGGCGGCGGCATGGCGGCCGCGATACGTCTCCGCGTCCCCGGTCGACTCGAGCTGCTCTGCGGCGAACTGGCGGATGGTCTCGAGCATCCGAAATCGAGGCTCGTCGGTCGCCGAATCCTCGCGAAGGAGGCTCTTGTCGACGAGCGAGGAGACCACGTCGAGGGCCGTGGCGCGCTCGTCGGGATCGAAGCACACGGCCTCGATCTGCTCCAGGGTCGCACCCCCGGCAAAGACCGATAGGCGGGCGAAGGCCCGACGGTCGACCTCGTCCAGCAGGTCGTGGCTCCAGGCGATGGCCCCGCGGAGCGTCTGCTGCCGTTCGGGGAGGTCGCGGGCCCCGCCGGACAGCAGGGCCAGCCGATCGCTCAGGCGGTCGAGGATGGCCTGGGGGCTGAGGACCCGGACCCGGGCCGCAGCCAGCTCGATGGCGAGCGGGAGACCGTCGAGGCGGACGCAGATCTCGGCCACCGCCGGCGCGTTCGCGTTGTCGACCGCGAATCCGGGCCGCACCGCCACCGCGCGCTCGATGAAGAGGGCCACGGACTCGAACTGGGTGAACTGCTCCAGCTCGGGGAGGTGCCGAGGGTCCGGGAGGCCGAGCGGGGGGACCGGGTACTCCCGCTCGCCGTACACCCGAAGCGGGCTCCGACTGGTGGCCAGGATGGAAGTTCCCGGCGCGAGAGCCAGCAGCTCACCGATCACCGGTGCCGCTTCACCGACCTGCTCGAAGTTGTCGAAGACGAGCAGGAACCGGCGCTCCCTGAAGTGCTCCGCCAGGCGCTGGACCGATGCGGAACCGGGATCCGGCAGACCGATGGACTGGGCAACGGTCGGGACCAGGAGGTCGGCGTTGGTGATCGGTTCGAGGGCGACGAAGTACACGCCGTCGGGGAATCGATCGGAGGCCTCGGCGGCGACCTGGAGCGCCAGCCGGGTCTTGCCCGTGCCACCCGGGCCGGTGAGGGTGACCAGTCGATGGGCGGCCAGCAGCTCGACGACTTCTGCCACCTCGCGCTGTCGACCGAGGAACGTGGTCAGCTGCAGCGGCAGGTTGTTGGGAGTGGCATCCAGCGTTCGCAGCGGCGGGAAGTCAGCCGGGCAGCCCCTCCACCGTCACCTGCCACAGGTGCTCCGGTCGCGACAGATCCTTGAGCCGATGCTGGCCGAGGTCCGTGAAGGTGACCCCCGGCGGGAGGCTGCCGGCCGCGAGGGGCTCCGTGGCACCGGAGAGCAGGATCTGGCCGCCATGGCCGGCCGCCGCGACGCGCGCCGCGCGGTGGACGTCGAGCCCGACGTAGCTGTCGCCGCCGAGCACGCCCTCACCGGTGTGCAGGCCCATCCGTACGCGTACCGCTGCGCCGGACGGCCACGGCTCGGCGGCGAGGGCTCGCTGGGCCCCGCTGGCCGCGGCCACGGCCCGGGGAGCAGAAGGGAATACCGCGAAGAACGCGTCCCCCTCGGTGCCGACCTCGGTGCCGTCGCCGGCAGCGATCGCCTCCCTGAGCAGGGCGTGATGACGCTCGAGGATCGGGGCGTAGGCCTCACCGAGCGACTCGACCAGGCGGGTGCTGCCCTCGATGTCGGTGAACAGGAAGGTGACGGTGCCGGTGGGAAGGGTGGGCATCGGGACGCCTAGTTTCGGGCCTCGGTTCGGTCGCGGCAAGGCGAAACGGATACCGTAGGGCTGGATGAGCAACGAGCTGGCCGCGCCCCTCGACCGGCTCGGCTCCCGACCGATCACCGCCGCCGTGCTCGGCGCGCTCGCGCTCTCCTTCACCGGCGTCCTGGTCCGGCTGGCCAACGTCGAGCCCGCTACCGCCGCCGTGTTCCGGTGCGTCTACGCCCTGCCGGTGCTCTGGTTCCTGGCCCGGGCCGAGGAGCGCCGCTTCGGCCCGCGCGCACCGGGCCAGCGCCGACTGGCCGTCATCGCCGGCCTGTTCTTCGCCGCCGACCTGGTGGCCTGGCATTACGCCATCCAGATGGTCGGTGCCGGACTGGCGACCGTGCTGGGCAACACCCAGGTCGTGTTCGTGGCCATCGCCGCCTGGCTGTTCTTCGGGGAACGCCTGACCGCGCGCCTGATCGGCGCGCTGATCATCGCGCTGAGCGGGGTGGTGCTGATCTCGGGCGTCCTCGGTGGCGAGACCTACGGCGAGAATCCGATCGCCGGCGTGCTGCTGGGCCTGTTCACCGGCGCCGCGTACGCCGGATTCCTGCTCGTGCAACGGCTCGGCAACCGGGATCCTCGCCGCCCGGCCGGTCCGCTGCTGGACGCCACCGCGGCTTCGGCCGTCGCGTCGGCTGTCGCCGGCCTGGTCCTGGCGCAGATCAGCTTCCTGCCATCGTGGCCAGCCCACGGGTGGCTCGTGATCCTGGCCCTCAGCGGCCAGGTCGTCGGCTACCTGCTCATCAGCGTGGCGCTTCCCCGCCTGCCGTCCGCGCTGACCTCGATCGTGCTCCTCATCCAGCCGGTGGCGGCCGTGGGCCTGGCCATGCTCATCCTCGGCGAGTCGCCATCGCCGACCCAGCTCCTGGGCGTCGCACTGGTGGCCGGCGGCGTGCTGCTGGCCACGGCGCGCGCGCCCCGGGGCCGGCAGGCGGAAGTCGCCGAGGCAGCCGAGGGTCCGTAGGGGGTCGGCTATGGTTGCCGCGATGACGGACGAGCCGCTCCTGCTGACCGGGACCGGGCGGCTGCTGATGGCCCAGGTCCATGCCGCGGATCCGCCGGCCACGATCTCGCCGTGGGCCGTCCTCGTGCGCCACGGTCGGGTGGCCTGGGTCGGGGGGCCCGACGCGGCGCCGGCCACTGATCGATGGGAGGACCTCGGCGGCGCGCTCGTCACCCCGGGCCTGGTGGACGCGCACACCCACCCGGTGTTCGCCGGCGACCGCTCCGACGAGGCGGCGGCACGACTGGCGGGCCAGCCCTACGCCGCGGGCGGCATCCTCCGAACGGTGGCCTCGACCCGCGCGGCGTCCGACGACACCCTCGAGGCCCTCGTCGAGGAACGGTTCGCGGCCGCGCTCGACACCGGCACGACCACGCTCGAGGCGAAGTCGGGGTACGGGCTGACGCTGGCCGATGAGCTGCGGAGCCTGCGGATCATCCGGGCCGCCGCCGAGCGGGTGGGGATCCGCGTCGTCCGCACCTTCCTCGGCGCGCATGCCGTCCCACCCGAGGCCGCCTCCGCCGACGACTACGTCGACGAGATCGTGCACAACATGCTGCCCGCGGTCGCCGGCGAAGCCGAGTTCGCCGACGTCTTCTGCGACCGCGGCTTCTTCACGGTCGCGCAGGCGGAGCAGGTCCTCGGCGCGGCGCGAGAGCTCGGGATGGGGTCCAAGCTCCACGCCGAGCAGCTGGCGCGAACCGGGGCCGCGGAGCTGGGCGTGCGGCTCGGGGCGGTGTCGGTCGACCACCTCGAGCACCTGGACGCGGACGGCATGACCGCGCTGGCGGGCTCGAGCACGGTGGCGACGCTCCTCCCCGGGCCGGCGCTGCTGCTCCGCGACCACCTGCCACCGGCCAGAGCCCTGCTGGATGCCGGCGCCACCGTCGCCCTGGCGACCGACGCGAACGCGGGCACCTACGCCAACCCGTCCATGCCGCTGGTCATCGGGCTCGGCGCTGCGGCGCTGGGCATGACCGTGGACGAGGCGGTCGCGGCGGCGACCAGCGGCGGGGCCGCCGCCATCGGTCTGTCCACCGAGGTGGGGATCATCCGGGAGGGGATGGCGGCCGACCTCGTGGCGTGGGACGCTGAGCACGAGGGGGCCTTCGCCCTGCGCATGGGTGACGTCGGGCCCCTCCGGATCTGGATCGGGGGCGAGGAGCGCGGACATGGATCGGTTTGACTTCGTCGTCATCGGGGCCGGCGCCGCCGGTGAGGCGGCCGCCAACATGGCGCGCCAGCGCGGCGCCAGCGTGGCCATCGTCGACCGCGACCTCATCGGCGGCTCCTGCTCGTTCTGGGCGTGCATCCCCTCGAAGTCGCTGCTCCACTCGGCGGCGGTCCACGCCGGCGGCGGCGACTACCCGTGGCCGAAGGCCGCGGCGCGGCGCGACTACAACATCAACCGCATCGGCATCCCGTACCCCGACGATGCCTTCCACGTCCAGCGGCTCGAGGACGTCGGCGCGGTCATCGTCCGCGGAACGGCCCGCCTGGACGGCCCGGGACGCGTGGTGGTGACCCACGACGACGTCGTCCACGAGCTGGAAGGGACCAACGTCATCGTGGCCGTGGGCTCGGAGTCGCGCGTCCCCGACCTGCCCGGACTGGACCAGATCCCGTACTGGACGAACCGACAGGGCACGTCGGCCAGCGAGCTGCCGGAGAGCCTCCTCATCCTCGGTGGCGGCCCGACCGGCGTCGAGCTGGCCCAGGTGTACGCCCGCTACGGCGTGCCGGTCACGATCGTCGAGTCCAACCCCCGCATCCTGGCCCGCGACCATCCGCGCAACTCCGCCATTCTCCAGCGCGCGCTGGAGCAGGCTGGAGCCACGATTCGAACCGGGGCGCGAGCGGTGAAGGTGCACCCCGCGTCGGGAGCCGGCGAGCGCCACGCGGTGGAGCTGGATGACGGCAGCCGGGTGGAGGGCCATGCCGTGATGCTCGCCATCGGCCGGGCCTTTCCGCTCGACGGCCTCGGGCCTCGAGACGGTGGGCGTGGCGGTCGACCGGGGCCACGTCACCGCGGACGACCGCCTGCAGCTCGCGCCCGGCGTGTGGGTGGCCGGCGACCCTGCCGGTCCGGAGCTCCATACCCACGTGGCCCACTACGAGGGCGAGATGGTGGTCCGGATGGCCCTCGGCGAGGACGTCAAGCCCGATCTGCGGGCGATCCCCCGGGCGACCTACACCGATCCCGAGACGGCATCGGTCGGGCTCCAGGTCGAGGAGGCGCAGGAGGCGGGCATCGACGCGGTGGAGTTCGAGGAGGACATCGCCACGTCCGCCAAGGGGTACACGGCCGAGGCCGAGGGCCACGTCATCGTCGTCGCCGACCGCGCCGCGCGAACGGTCGTCGGCGTCTTCCTCGCCGGCCCCGGCGCGTCGGAGGCGATCCACGAGGCCGTCCTCGCGGTGAAGCTGCGAACCACACTCGACACGCTGGCGGACACGATCCATGCCTTCCCGACCCTCGCCCGGGTCATGGGCGGCGTGTTCGTCCGCGCGGCGCAGGAGCTGGGCGACTGACCGATGCGGGTCATGGAGCTGCGCGAACCGGCGCTCATCTCCACCAACCCGCTGGTCTCGGCTGAACGCGATCGAGCAGAGCCGGGTCGCGGCGAGATCGCGCTGCGGGTGGCGGCCACCGCCGTCTGCCGCACCGACCTCCAACTCGTCACCGGCGACCTCGAAGCCCGACGCCTGCCCATCGTCCCGGGCCACCAGGTGGTCGGTCACGTGATCGCCGTCGGCGAGGGGGTGGCGGACTGGCAGGTCGATGACCGGGCCGGGGTCACCTGGTTGGCGAGTGCTGACGGAACCTGTGCGCTACTGCCTCGCGGGCCGCGAGAACCTGTGCCCCAATGCCACGTTCACCGGCTGGGACCGCGACGGCGGGTACGCCGACGAGATCATCGTCGCCGCCGATGTCGCGGTCCGGCTCCCCGATTCGTTCACCGATGAGGAGGCCGCTCCGCTGCTGTGCGGCGGGGTGATCGGCCACCGGGCGTTGCGCCTGGCGGGCGTGCCGGCTCTCGCGGCCGTCGCGCCGGGTGCGGTCGATCATCGGTCTGAGCCCTTCCGGCTGGGCCTCTACGGGTTCGGGGCCTCCGCCTCACTCACGATCCAGGAGGCCATCCACCTCGGCTGCACGGTCCACGTGGCTACCCGCTCGGCCGAGGAGCGAGAGCGGGCGGTCGCCCTGGGCGCGTCCTCGGTCGGTGGCTACGCCGAGCCGCCGGCCGAGCCACTCGACGCAGCGATCACCTTCGCCCCGGTGGGGACCGTGGCGGTGTTCGCCCTCGGCGACCTCGCCCCCGGCGGAACCGTGGTCATCAACGCCATCCACCTCGACCAGGTGCCGGCCTTCCCGTACCGGCTGCTGTGGGAGGAGCGTGTGCTCCGCAGCGTCGCCAACGTCACCCGCCGCGACGCGGTCGAGTTCCTCGACCTGGCGGCAGCCATCCCCATCCGGACCTCGATCCGAACGTATCCCCTGACCGATGCCAATGCGGCACTCGCCGACCTGGCGCTGGGACAGGTGGGCGCCGCGACCGCCGTCCTGATCCCGAACGACTGAGTCAGTGCGCTTCTTGGTCCTCCGCAGCCTCGGACTCGACGCTGACGTCCAGGGGCTCCTCGTGGACGCGACTCGCTTCCACGATCGTGGGCCGGCCGTCACGGTCCTTCCAGCGCGTCTCGAGATGGACGGTTTCGGTCTCGCCCACGAGGCGCAGGACGGCTTTGTATCCAGTCCCCGTCGCCTCGACCGACTCGATGGTCGCCTCGGTCATTGGCAGCGGCAAGATCGCGATGACCGGACCGAGGTTCGACCGCAGCTCGCGGCTGAAATCCTCGGCGGCACGGCCGACGTCGCCGGCGAGCAGCGCGTCGCAGTGCGCTCGGGCATGGTCCCGAACGGTCTGCTCGTCCATCAGCTCGCCCTCACGGTTTGCCAAGCGCTAGGGCGTCGGACAGTCCACTTCGCCGCTCAGCGCATCGACGGCCGTTGACACAGCGGCCAGCTCGTCCTCGAGCGACGCCAGTCGCCTCCTCCGGCGTGGCGTCGGATGGGACGTCGTCCAGAGCCTGCTCGACCGCGTCGAGTGCCTGGTCCACCTCGGTCACCTGGTCGTCGGCCAGCTCGACGGCGTGTTCGCGGTAATCCCTGAATGTGCGCTGGACCAGGATCCAGGCCTCCTGGTAGTCGTCGACCGCGGTCGCGGACGGCTCGAGCGCCCGGAACGATTCGAGGCTTGCCTCGAAGGCTGCCTTGCTGACGCACAGGTCACCGATTGGTGGCGTGCTCGGTTGCGGCGCACAGGCCGCCATCAGGAGCCCGGCGAGCAGCACCGGAACGCGAAACCTGCTCATGTTTGTCCTCCGTCTCCGCATCACGCGCCGAACCGCTCGACGAGCAGCCCATGCCGCAGGCCACGATCGCTCACGGTGAGCGACTCCTGGCCGAGCTTGTCCATGACCGTACCGACGATGCAGGCCCCGGCCAGGATCACATCGGCGCGCTTCGGCTGCAGGCCGACGATGTCGCGACGCGCTTCCGCATCCCGAGAGCGGTAGAGCTCGATCTGGCGCTCGATCTCCGACCGGTCCAGGACCGCACCCTGCACCACCTCCGGGTCGTAGGTGGCCAATTCGTGTTTCACCGCGGTCATGTTCGTGATCGCGCCACCCATCCCGACCAGCGCGTCGGGCGGCTCGCGACCGTCCAGCCGGGCCAGGTCCGCAGCGATCGCGTCCTGCGCCTGTCGCACGGTATCGGGCGACACCGCGCCGCCAAGCCCGAACTGCTCGGTGTAGCGGACCGCGCCGACGTCCACGCTGAACCGCTCCTCGACCTGCTTGCCGCGCCCGAACGTGAACTGGGAGCTGCCCCCGCCAGTGTCGAACACGACCATCGATCCCTCATCGAGGCCAAGGCTGGATTTCGCCGCCAGGTAGGCCAGCCGGCTCTCCTCGTCGCCGGGGATCACCTCGACCGTGACGCCGGCCCCGGCCCGAATGGCGGCGACCACGTCCTCGCGGTTGCTGGCCATCCGCAGGCCGGCCGTCCCCACCGCCGCGATGGCCCGGACGTCGTGCGACCGCGCCTCCTCAACCATGCCGGCGATCGCGGTGACCGCACGCTCGAGGGGTTCCGGACCGATGGCCCCGGACTCGTCGAGGCCTTCTCCGAGGCGGGTCACCTCGGCCCGGTCGACCAGCGTCCGCCAGCTGCCATCGGCAAGGCGCTCGCCGACGTGGAACTTGATCGAGTTCGTCCCCACGTCGATGACCGCATACCGCTGCGGAGTGCCGTCGATCAGGTCCGCGAGGCCGCGTGGGTAGCTGGTGTTCACGTAGTCGCCAAGACCGATCGAGCGCACGGCGGCGATGACCGCGGCGGGATCCTCGGACTCGATGGCCACCGTCCGCGTCTCCTTCCCGTCGGCCACGACGTCCGAGACCTCGGACGTGCAGCCGCCGATCGTGTAGCGGACGCGTCGCTTGTGGACCTTCACGGTCCGCAGTCCGTCGGCGGGAGCCACGAGCTCGTCGCTGAACTGGTCGAGCGTGTAGGACTCCCGTTCGAGCTCCGCGGTTGGCCGACGCAGGGCCTCGAAGACGCGCTGGACATCGGGCCGGGAAAGCGGAAAGCCGACCTTCATGACCGGGGTCCACTGCTCCAGCCCGTCGGCGTTGACCTCCTTGAGGACCTTGATGTCCATCAGGTCGTCGCGGACCTTGACGTTGTCGCCGGCGCCGGACAGGAGGTACAGCTCGTCGCTCTCCTGGATGGCCGTCGGGGTGAGCGCGCGGAACACGACATCGGCAGCACCGAAACGCGATCCGAAGGTCCGCCACTCCCAGCGCGGGATGATCGTCGCCAACGGGTCTCCTCCTCGGGCACGGACCCGCGCGTTCGGGGTCCACGACATTATTGCTCCGCCTGACGCTGGCCACTATGCTGCAGGACCCGATCGTTCGCCCTGGCGAGGAGTTCCGTCATGTCCGATCCCGCCCCGACCTCCGGCACGACCCAGACCTGGCACACCCTCTCGATCGCCGACGCGCTCGCGGCGCAGGCCGTAACCGCCGAGCAGGGCCTCAGCGCCGCCGAGGTCACGTCCCGACGGGCGAAGTACGGGCCGAACAAGTTCACCGAGCAGGAAACGGAGTCGCGCTGGCGCGCGTTCCTCCGCCAATACGCGGACATCATGCAGATCGTCCTGCTGGTGGCGGGTGTCGCCAGCATCGTGGTCGTGCGCGAGGTCTCGACCGGCGTGATGCTGATCCTGCTGACCGTCTTCAACGCCTACCTCGGCCTCAGCCAGGAGGGCAAGGCGGCGGCGGCGGTCGCGGCGCTGCAGCAGATGATGGTGGTCAAGGCTCGTGTTCGGCGCGACGGCGAGCTGGAGGAGATCCCGGCCGAGGAGCTCGTGCCGGGCGACATCGTTGCCTTCGAGGCCGGGGACGTGATCACCGCCGACGGGCGGATCCTCAAGGCCGCGACGGTCGAGATCGACGAGGCGGCGCTGACCGGCGAGAGCCTGCCGGTGCCGAAGACGCTGGATCCGGTTGCGGAAGACGCCGCGCTCGGCGACCGAACCAACATGGCGTTCATGAACACCAACGTCACCCGCGGCTCGGGGGAGATGCTGGTGACCGCCACCGGGATGAGCACCGAGGTCGGGCACATCTCCGACATGCTCCAGGCATCCGACGAGGAAGCGACGCCGCTCACGCGGCAGATCAACGTCCTCACCCAGCAGCTTCTCGTCATCGCCGGTCTGGCCCTGGTCGCCTCGATCTCGATCGGCTACTTCCGCTACGGCCAGTCCTTCGACACGTTGTTCGTGACGGCCATTGCCTTCGCCGTGTCGGCCATCCCCACCGGCCTGCCCGCGGTCATCACCACCATCCTGTCGTACGGCAGCCAGACCCTGGCCAAGGCGCATGCCATCGTCAAGCAGCTGCGCTCGGTCGAGACCCTGGGCTCGACCTCGGCCATCAACTCCGACAAGACCGGCACCCTGACCCTGAACCAGATGACCGCCGTCGAGCTGAGCATCCCCGGTCGTCGCCACACCGTCTCGGGAACCGGCTACGGCTTCGAGGGCAAGATCGATCGCGTGGGTGGCGACTCAGACGTGCCGCTGGACGCGTTCCTCCTGCCCGGCCTGCTCGCCTCGGACGCGGTGGTGAAGGACGGCGAGATCATCGGCGACCCGACCGAGGCTGCCCTCGTGGTCCTCGCCGAGAAGGGTGGCCTCAGCACCGCGGCGACGCGCGAGCAGTACCCCCGGGTCGCGACGCTGCCATTCGACTCCACGTACAAGATGATGGCGACCTTCCACCGCATGAAGGACGAGTCCGGAAAGGACGTCATCCGCGGGTTCGTGAAGGGGGCGCCCGATCAGCTCCTGAAGCGCGGCGCCACGGTGATCACGCCCGACCTGGCATCGACCCGGCCCGTCGACGACGACGTTCGCGAGCGGGTCAACGCCGAGAACCTGCGGCTCGGCGAGAAGGGGCTGCGCGTCCTGGCCACCGGCCGCAAGGACTTCGATCCGGCCACCTTCGATCCCAACGCGGACCTGCTGCCGCTTCTCGACGGGATGACCCTGCTCGCTCTCATCGGCATCGTGGATCCTCCTCGACCGTCGGCCAAGAAGTCGATTGCCGAGGCGCACAGTGCGGGCATGCAGGTCCGGATGATCACCGGAGACCACGCGGTGACCGCCGAGGCCATTGCCTCCGAGCTGGGCATCCACGGAAAGGCGATCACCGGTGCCGAGTTCCGAGCGATGAGCGACGACGAGGCGCTGCGGGAGATCGACAACATCGGCGTCATCGCCCGGGTCGCGCCCGAGGACAAGGTCCACCTCGTCGACATCCTTCGCAAGAAGGGCCACATCGTGGCCATGACCGGCGATGGCGTGAACGACGCCCCGGCCCTGAAGCGGGCCGACATCGGGGTGGCGATGGGCATCACCGGCACGGAGGTCTCGAAAGAGGCCGCCAACATGATCCTGACCGATGACAACTTCGCGACGATCGTCAACGCCGTCGAGCTGGGCCGCGGTCTGTACGACAACCTCAAGAAGTACATCCGCTTCCAGATCGGCGTCCTGATCGGCTACATCACCCTGTTCCTGGGGTCGTCGATCCTGAACGTCCTGGGCGGCGTGCCGTTCGTGCCGCTCCAGACCCTGTTCATGAACTTCACGATCCAGATCTTTCAGGCCGTCGGCCTGGGCTACGGCAAGCCGGCCGAGGGACTCATGAAGCGGAAGCCGCGGCCATCCGCGGAGGCCCTCCTCTCCCGGCCGCTCCTCGTCTGGCTCGCCATCGCCGGCGCTGGTGATGGGCGGCGGGACACTCGCCGTCAACGCGTGGGCGTCCAACGCCTACGACGACACGGTGGCCCGGACGATGGGCATGGTCGTGTTCAGCATTGGCAACGTCGCCTTCTCGCTGGCCACCAAGGACGAACGGGTTTCCGCGTTCAGCATCGACGTCCTGGGCGACCGGCCGTTCTTCCTGGGCACGGTCGCCTCGATCATCACCATCATCCTCATGGCGGAGCTGGACTTCTTCAACCGCTTCCTGGAGACGACGGGCCTCAGCCTCGAGCAGTGGGCCATCTGCATCCTGGTCGGCCTGCTGATCATCCCGGTGTCCGAGGTCCGCAAGCGGATCTGGGACGTCGAGGAAGAGGAGGCGCTCGTCGAGTCGGCAGCGGCGCCGGTCGCCGCAGCGCCGTAGGGGGATTACGCGGCGCACATCCTCGTCGCGAGCTTCGGCAGGACGCTCCTCCAGAAGGACCCGAGCGGACGCTCCGTGGTCCGCGGATCGTCTCAGGCATCGGCTCCGCCATGGTGACGCGGACCGATCCGCCCAGGGCCAAGGCGACGACCACAGCCGCCGCCGCAGACCATGCCTGCGGGTGGCACGCGGCGGGATAGGGAACAGCGCGCGTCGACTCGTTGCGCGCCACGCCAGCGAAGAGCTCTGGGAGGCGCCAGTCGAATGATGCCGCCGCAGCGAGGAGCCCTTCGGCGACGGTTCGCGCCTCCTCGGCGAAGCCGTCAGCCAGCATGCCGGCGATGATCATCGCGGTGTCGTGCGGCCACACCGCGCCGGCGTGATAGCGCATCGGCCAGTAGTCGCCGTTCGTGGTCGACAGGGTCCGGATGCCATACCCGGAGAACATCGTCGGGTCCATGAGACAGTCGACGACGGCCCGCTTCTCGTCGGAATCGAGGATGCCCGTGCCGAGCAGGTGTCCCATGTTCGACGCCATGCCGTCGACGGCGCGGCCCTCGGCGTCGAGCGCCATCGCCGGGTGGCGTGCCCCGGTCGCACGGTCGGTGACCCAGAACGTGGCGCGGAACCGCTCGGCCATCTCGTCGGCCCACGACCGGAGCTCGGCGGCGCCGTCCCGGCCAAGCGCGTCCAGCAGGTCGGCCGCCTGGCGCGCAGCACGCGCGGCGTACCCCTGCACCTCGCAGAGCGCGATCGGTCCGACGGCCTGGGACCCGTCGGCCCAGCGGATGGCATCGCCAGAATCCTTCCATCCCTGGTTCGCAAGCCCGCGGCCGGTCGGATCGTGATAGGCGAGGAGTCCGCGAGGGTTGGCCGCGACGGCGGCGCGCAGCCACCCGAGCGCCGCCTCGAGGTTCGGGACCAGCGCCACCACGTCGTCCTGCGGCATGCCCGCCCGCCACGCGTCATGCAGGAGCGAGATCCACAACGGGGTCGCGTCGACGGTGCCGTAGTAGAGCGGCGGCAGCACGAACCGCTCGTGGCCAACATGGTGGGTCACGTCACGACGGAGCTCGTGGACGATCTTGCCGGGTGCCTCGGCAGTGGCGACGTCGTCAGTCCGACCCTGGAAGCGAGCCAGGGCAGCGAGCGTTCCGTGCGCGATGTGTGGAGCGGCCGGCAGCAGTTGGCTCGCGGCCACGATGCTGTCGCGACCGAAGAGCGTGAGGAACCAGGGTGCGCCGGCGCCGATGAACGTCGCGTCAGGCGCCCCGGGCATGGCGAGCTGAAGGCCGTCAAGGTCGTCGAAGGCGCGCTGCAGGAGACGGCCGAGGTCGAAGGCCCGACCGCCGGGGACGGCGATCCGTCCGGCGGCCGCGGCGAGGTCGCGGCTGCGAGGAGCCGTGACGACCGCCCCAAGGTCGACGGCATGCAGCGACCAGGTCCCGGCGGCAGACCCGCTCGCGGGCGCAGCGAGGTCCCATGTGACGGAATAGCCGAGCTCGTCACGCGCGCGGGCGCCATCGGTCTCGAGCCGGACGCTGACCCGTTCGTCCGCGGATGGACCAGCCTTCATCGTTCACCCGCACGGTCCCGGCCTGTGTGCCGCCGCCAGTCTTGATGACATCCATCGGCGTCGCATCCGGAACCAGGTGCACCGCGAGCGCCACCGTCACCGGGTCGCGGGAGGCGTTGACGAGGGTGATCGTCTCGGTCAGCGCGTCGCCCGTGATCGCACGCTCGCGCACGAGCAGGATCTCCGGGTCGATGACCGCGCCGCCCCGCCGGATCACGGCGCGCAGCTTCTGGCGACGCGGCATGCCGTCGTCGGTCCCCAGGTGGGCAACCGACCACCCGTCGGTCCGCGTCGCCAGCCCGCGCACGATCCGCCTGTCGCCGATGTACACGCCCTGCGCGCCCGCGCCGGGCGCGATCGAGCCATCGTCCGTGGTCCACGCCTGCATCGGCGCCGCGAGCAGGCAGGCGAGGTCGTGGAGGAACGGCTGTTCCCCCTCGCGGCTTAGATCGTGGGGGTCGTCGGGCATCGGTTTCCTCACTCTACCCCGGACCTGGTTGACATCCGGCCCGTCGCGATCCACGCTCCTCCTGAGCCGGCTCGCAGATGACCGTCCGCGCGAGCACGTTCTGCCACGCCCGTCACCGGTGTTCCGCGATCCCAGATCGCCACACATTCCCTGTTCCTAAACATCGGAACCACCCAGAAGGAGGAGATCAACCAACCATGACTAACCGATTTCTCCGTATGCCGGCCCCGGCCCTGATCGCCGGCGCCGCGCTCCTGCTCGCCGCCTGTAGCAGCGCATCCGAGGCCCCCGCTTCGGAGTCTCCGGGAGCATCGACTGAGGCGAGGCGCCGAGCCCGGGGCGGACCTGACCATCCTGATCGGGTCATCCGGCGACGCCGAGACCGACGCCGTGAATGACCTGGTCGCCGCGTGGTCGGCCGATTCCGGCGTGAATGCCGAAGTCGTCGTTGCGTCGGATCTCAACCAGGAGCTGTCCCAGGGATTCAGCTCGGACAACCCACCCGACTTGTTCTACCTGTCGACCGAGTCGATGGCCTCGTACGCTGCCATCGACGCGCTCGAGCCCTACGCGGAGTCCCTCTCGAACGCCGATGACTTCTACCCGAACCTGCGCGAGGCGTTCAGCTACAACGGCCAGTTCATGTGCGCGCCGAAGGACTTCTCGACCCTGGCGCTCATCATCAACTCCGACATGTGGGCCGATGCCGGCCTGACCGCTGGCGACATCCCCACGACGTGGGATGAGCTGACATCGATCGCCGCGCAGCTGACCACCGCCGAGCACGTGGGCCTGGCCTACGGGCCGGAGGTGCAGCGCATCGGCGTGTTCATGGCCCAAGCCGGTGGCGCGTTCATCGATGACGATGGCGTCACGGCCGTGGTCGACTCACCCGAAAACGTAGAGGCCCTCCAGTACGTGAAGGACCAGATGGCGGCCGGGGCGTTCTCATACTCGTCCGACCTCGGCGCGGGTTGGGGCGGCGAGGCGTTTGGCCACAGCCAGGCGGCCATGGTGATCGAGGGCAACTGGATCCAGGGCGCTATGACGAACGACTTCCCGGACGTCAACTACGTCGTGGCCCAGCTGCCGGAGGGACCGGGCGGCTTGGGCACGATCCAGTACACGAACTGCTGGGGCATGGCCGCGCTGTCGGACAACATCCCCGGTGCGACCTCCCTCGTCGAATTCCTGACGAGCTCTGAGTCGCAGCTGGCCGCGGCCGAGGCCTTCGGTGTGATGCCGTCGGTCGCATCGGCGGCGGAGGAGTGGAAGACCGCGTTCCCGGAGCTCGCCGCGTTCATTGAAGGTGCCGAGTACGCCATCAACCTCCCGTCGCAGCCGGGCATGGGCGACGTCATCGGCGACTTCAACGCCCAGCTCGCAACGCTGTCCACGACGGATCCCGCGACGATCCTGGCCAGTGTCCAGGAGAGCATGCAGGCCGTCCTAGACGAACAGTAGCCTCTCCTCCACGGTCCGAGGTGGCGCGTCCGCGCGCTGCCTCGGACCGGTGACCTCGGACCTGACGGCACCCGGATGGTGCTGACCTCCTTCACCGGTTGAGGCGAGGTGGCTGGAACGCGGTCGCGCGGCTCGATCCATGGCAACAGCGCGGTGGCGGGGTGGCTGTTCGTCACCCCGGTCATCGTCATCGTCGGCCTGTTTGTGCTCGTGCCGGTCGTCATGGCGGCGTGGGTGAGCATGTCGGACTGGTCGGGCATCGGTCCGCCATTCTCCGAGGGCGTGAACTTCGTCGGCATCGATAACTACGCTGAGCTGCTCGGCGGGACCGGCCTCGCCACGCGAGATCTCGGCACCGCGCTCCGCAACAACCTGTTCTACGTGCTCCTCGTCGTCCCGATCCAGACGGCCGTGGCGCTCTGGCTGGCGATCCTCGTCAACCGCCGCGTCATGCGTGGCCGCGGCTTTTTCCGCACGGCGTTCTATTTCCCGTCGGTCACCTCGTCGGTCGCCATCGTCGTGCTGTGGCTCTTCCTGTTCAGCGCCACCGGACCGGTGAACAAGGTGCTCAGCTGGGTCGCTATCGACGGCCCGAACTGGTTCGAGGACCCGCGAGGCATCTTCCACATCGTCCTCGGCGCCTTCGGCGTCACCGCCCAGGACAACCCCCTCACAAGTGTCACGATCCTGGGGATCACGGGCTGGGACTGGGTCTCCGGCCCGTCGGTCGCCATGACGGCCTTCATCCTCATGGCGGTCTTCACCACCTCGGGCACGTTCATGCTCCTTTTCATCGCGGCCCTCCAGCAGATCAACGCCGAGGTGGAGGAGGCGGCCATGACCGATGGCGCGAACGGCTGGCAGCGCTTCTGGTACGTCACCCTGCCGATGCTTAAGCCGATTGTCTTCACCGTGGTCACCCTCGGCCTGATCGGGACGTGGCAGGTCTTCGAGCAGATCTACACAGGCACGCAGGGGGGGCCAGCGAAGACGACCTTGACACCCGCCTACCTGTCGTTCAACGCGGCCTTCAACAACCAGGACTGGCCGCGCGGCGCGGCAATCGCCTTCATCCTGTTCGCGATCATCGTGGTCCTCACCGTGCTCCAACGGCTGTGGATCGGGCGGACGGAGGTGGGACGGTGAGCGCCCGACGAGAAGGCGTGCTGAAGTGGGCGCCGTTCGTCGTGCTCATCGTGCTGGCGATCATCTACATCGCGCCGTTCCTCCTCCAGGTCATTAATTCCTTCCGGCCGGACGCGGATGTCGTTCGTGAGCCACTGTCCCTCGGGATCGGGTCGTGGACCGCGGTGGCCTACGAGCGGTTGTTCACCCGCAGTGACTTCCCGTTATGGACCATGAATTCGTTCATCGTCGCCCTCAGCGTTACGGTGGGCCGGGTCTTCTTCGTCAGCCTGGCGGGCTACGCGCTGGCGCGCATCCCGTTCCGTGGGCGCGGCGTCGTGTACGCCCTGCTCATCGCCGTCATGGCGGTCCCGGGCGTGGTGCTGCTGATTCCGAAGTTCCTCGTCATCAACCAGCTCGGCATGTACGACTCGTACACGGGAATGATCATCCCCCTGCTGGTCGATGCCGCCGGCGTGTTCATCATGAAGAACTACTTCGAGTCGATCCCGGTCGCCATCGAGGAGCAGGCGCGAATCGATGGTGCGGGGAGGTTCCGGACGTTCTGGTCGATCGTGCTGCCGATGTCTCGGCCCGCGTTGATGGTCATTGTCATCCTGTCGTTCCAGGGGTCGTGGAACGAGCTGAGTCACTTCATCATTTCGACTCAGAGCACCGAGCTTACGACGCTCACGAAGGGCGTTGCGCAGCTCGCGTCCGGGCAGCTGAGCCAGGGCTCCCAGTTCCCGATCAAGCTCGCCGCCGCGCTGCTCATGACCATCCCGGTCGCCCTGGTGTTCTTCATCTTCCAGAAGCGGATCATGAACGTCAGCGCCGGCGCGGTTAAGGAGTAGCCTCAGCGGCGATCCACGCCTGCCGATCCTGACAAAAGCGTGTTGGCTGGGGCGGAAGAGATTCGAACCTTCGATCTCCTGATCCAGAGTCAGGCGCCTTACCGCTTGGCCACACCCCAGCGAGGCCCGGCGATTTTAACAGACGCCCTATGGGACGGACCCGAAGGTACCGACCTCCCGGCCGATCGTCCCGTCAGCCCTAGCCCGAGAGGGCGGCTTCGCGTTCCGCATGGACATCGGTACGGTCGGTGCGCTGAACTGAAGCAGCCATATCAGAGGAAAGGGGAGTCCTGCGCATCATGGTGACTTCCGTGGAGCCCCAGACCTGGCGCCGCTACGGATTCGGGGGACCGCCCGAGCCGTGGCCGCGAGACGAGCAACAGGACCTCGATCGCCTGGCGACCTCGTACTACGTTGATGTCCTGGAGTTCCGGCGCCTCGCACTGGCCGCGGACGACGAGCCGCCGCCCGAGGTCGAGGAGCTGTTCATGCTCGCCACCCGGCACAAGCAGGAGCTGGACTACACGCTCCGCTACTGGGCCACGCCCGCCGAGCGGGCACGCGCCGAGGATCGGCTGGGTTCGCTGATGCGGATCGCCCGGCGCCTGCGCGACATCGCCGAGACGGTTCCAACGCCCGCCTAGACTGCGGGGGTGGCACGCACCCCCACTCCCCACCGCGCTGGACGTTCTCCGCGCGCGGCGGCGCATCGGCGACGGCGCGAGTCGAACCCCGCTCCTTGGGTCGTTGCCCCTCGCCCAGTCCACGAAGGCGAGCGAGGTCCGCCTGAAGCTGGAGAACCTCCAGCCGACCGGTTCGTTCAAGGTCCGCGGGGCAGAGTCGGCGGTCTCGGCCATCGCAGCGGAAGGCTCAGGCCCGCGCCTCATCACCGCCAGCAGCGGCAACCACGGGATCGCCGTCGCGCGCGCGGCCGCCCGTCACGGACTGGCCGTCACGATCCTGGTCGGAGGATCGGTCTCCCCAGCCAAGCTCGAACGGCTCCGCGAGCTGGAGACGGACCGATGCACGGTCGAGATCTTCGGTCGCGATACCGATGACACCGAGCCCGAGGCCCGGCGACGGGATGGGTTGGGCGCCGGCGTGTACGTCTCGCCCTACAACGACCCGAACGTCATCGCCGGCCAGGGCACGGTCGGGGTCGAGATCCTCGAGGAGTGGCCCGACGTCGACACCATCGTCGTGCCGGTGGGCGGTGGCGGACTGATCGGCGGCATCGGGCTGTGGGTCAAGACCATCAGCCCCACGGTACGGCTGGTCGGCGTTCAGCCGGAAGCCTCGCCCCCGATGTACGCGTTCCTGGGCACCGGCAGCGCGCGGCGCGTCGCGATCGGGCCAACCCTGGCCGATGGCGTGGCCGGCAACATCGAGCGTGGCTCGATCACGCTGCGCCTGGCGAAGCGGCTGGTCGACGAGGTCGTGGTCGTGGACGAGGAGGCCATCGCAGCTGGCCATGCGCTGGGCGTGGAGCGGGCCGCGCCATCGGCTGGAGGGCAGCGCGGCGCTGGGCATCGCGGCCGTCCAGGCCGGGAAGCTGGGTTCACTCGCGGGCCACCGGGTGGCCATCGTCGTCACCGGCGGAAACGTGGACGCAGGGGTGTTCGAATCGGTGGTCACCGGTAGCATGGACGCATGACGACGAATCGCCAGCCGCCGCCGGGCGTCGTCCTGGGTGGCGTGCTCATCGTCATCGGTCTGTCCGTGCTCGGTGTCCGCTACCTGGACGTGTTCGCGGGCGGGGACGTCTGGCCGCTGTTCATCATCGGTCCCGGCCTCCTCCTGCTCGTCCTCGGGCTGATCCTGCCGAACAGCGGCATGCTCGTCGGTGGCTGCGTGGTGGCGACCATCGGTCTCATCCTGGCCTGGCAGAACCAGACCGGGCTGTGGGCAACGTGGGCCTGGGTGTGGGCCCTGATCCCGATCGCGGCCGGCGTCGGGGCGCTGCTCGGGGGACTCCGGACCGGCGATCGCGAGACGCGCGACTCGGGGCTGTGGCAGATCGTCATCGGCCTCGCCCTGCTGGCCGTCTTCTTCCTGTTCTTCGAGCAGTTCATCGGGCTGTCCGGCGGACTGGTGGCGGTCCCGGAGTGGGTCATGCCGGTCGTCCTGGTCGGGCTCGGCGTGCTGATCCTGGTCCGCGCGTTCATCGGTCGAGCCGAACTCGATCCGACGACGTGACCGCCGGCGGGATCGACGTCCGCCCACTCACCGCTGAGCGTTGGTCGGACCTCGTTGAGCTGTTCGGGCCGAGCGGGGCGTTCTCGAACTGCTGGTGCACGTGGTGGCGGCAGACCGGCGGCGAGTTCGACCGAGGGATCCGCAACCATGGCGCCGGGAATCGCGCCCTTCTCGAGCGGCTGACCCAGGAAAACCGCCAGCCGGGCCTGATGGCCTATCGCGGCGAGCGGCCGGTGGGATGGATCAGTGTCGCGCCACGGCCGGACTACGGTCGTGCGATCCGCTCGCCGAGCATCGGTCCCGGCCGCCGCAGCCCCGAGGCCGCCGACGAGGGCGTGTGGTCAGTGGTGTGCTTCTGGATGCCGCGCGCCGAGCGCGGAAAGGGCATCGCGATGGCGCTCCTCCGTGCCGCCGTCGACCATGCCCGGGCCGGCGGGGCACGCGTCCTCGAGGGTTATCCGATTGACACCGCCGGAGAGCGCCGACCCCAGTCGAACGTGTTCACCGGCACGCTCGCGATGTTCACCCGGGTCGGTTTCACCGAGGTCGAGCGACGCGCCGAGGGCCGCCCCATCGTCCGCCTGGCGCTTTCGGACGGGGGCTGAGCCCGACTCGTCGCAACCGGGGACCGAGCCGCCTCTATTCTTAGGGTGTGCCCGCAGACGACAGCAACGGCCGCACCCCACTGGAGGACGCCCTCGAGGGGCTGAACGCGGGTTACGTCGCGTCGGTCTACGAGCAGTACCAATCCGACCCGGCCAGCGTCGAGCCCGAGTGGAGGCGCCTGTTCGACGCCGGGCTGAAGGGCTTCGAGCCCGTGCACCCGGCCGACCCGACCAGTTCAACTGCGGCGCCACCGGCGCCCGCGGCGGAGAGCGGCCGAGAGGTCCGGGCTCCAGTCGGCGCCACGCCGCTCCGCGGGCCTGCCGCCCGCCTGGCGTCCAACATGACCGCGTCGCTCTCGGTCCCCACGGCCACCTCGTTCCGTGACGTTCCCGTCGGGCGTTCTCGAGGCCCGGCGCCGCCAGCTGAACGAGGAGATCGCGCCTCGGAAGGTGAGCTTCACCCACCTGGTCGGATTCGCCCTGGCTCGGGCCGCGGGCGAGATGCCGGGCATGACCCGATCGTTCGCCGATGTCGGCGGCGCCGCGCACGTCGTCGAACCGGGCACCGTCAACCTGGGGCTGGCGGTGGACGTGGAGCGGCCGGACGGCAGCCGGTTCCTGGTCGTGCCCGTCATCCGCGGCGCGCAGGACATGGACTTCGCCGCCTTCCACGCTCGGTACGAGGAGCTCGTGGATGGGGCGCGGGACGGCAGCCTCGGTCCGGACGACTACGCCGGCGCCACGCTGACCCTCACCAATCCGGGCACGCTGGGCACCACCGCATCGGTCCCCCGCCTCATGGTGGGACAGGGCTGCATCGTGGCCACCGGGGCGATCCGGGACGTGGGCGACGCGCGAGTCATGACCATCACCTCGACCTACGACCACCGCGTCATCCAGGGCGCGGAGTCCGGCGCATTCCTCCGTCGCGTCGCCGCCCTCCTGGACGGCGCCGATGGGTTCTACGACGAGGTGGCGGACAGCCTTGACGCCGGACCGCTTCCCGCGCTGCCCGCAGCGCCCGGGCCAGAGCCGTCAGCGACCGGCACGACGACCGCGGCCGCGCCGCCCCCGTCGGAACCGATCCTGGCCGGCCCCGCCGGCCCATCGGTCACCGTCTCGGGAGCCGACCTGGCGCACATGGCGTCCGCCATGGCGCTCATCGATGCGTATCGGCTCTACGGCCACCTCGCCGCCCAGCTCGACCCGCTCGGCACGCCACCGCCCGGCGATCCGGCGCTCGATCCCGCCTTCCATGGCCTGGACCCGGGTGCGGCCGACCGAATTCCCGGCAACCTCCTGAGGGTCCACGTCGGCGGCGACACGCTGGCCGAGGTCCTCGTCCGCCTGCAGGCCACGTACAGCGGGACGATCGCGTACGAGGTCGAGCACATCGCCAACCATGCCGAGCGCACGTGGCTGCGGGAGGCGATCGAATCGGGCCGCTATCGGTCACCACTCAAGCGCAAGGAGCAGCGGCGCCTGCTGGCCCGGCTGACCGCGGTGGAGGGGCTCGAGCACTTCCTCCACAAGGCCTATCTCGGCCAGAAGCGCTTCAGCATCGAGGGCCTGGACGCGATGGTCCCGATGCTCGACCTCGTCCTGGAGCTGGCCGCCAAGGGCGGGACGAAGCGGGCGGTCGTCGGGATGGCCCACCGCGGCCGGCTGAACGTCCTGACCCATATCGTCGGGCTGCCCGTGAAGTCGGTCCTGGCCGAGTTCGAGGCCGGCAAGGGTGGCGAGGCGCCGGCCGAGGACCGGGAGATCGACGACGTGAAGTACCACCTCGGGGCGAGCGGCCAGCACGAGACGCGGCGAGGGCACCGTCGCGGTCACGCTCATGCCGAACCCATCGCATCTCGAGGCCGTGAACCCGGTGGTCGAGGGCCGCGCCCGGGCGGAGGATGCGGACCACCGCGGACCGCTGGTCACGCTCGACATCAAGCGCACCGTCCCGATCCTGATCCACGGTGACGCGGCGTTTGCCGCCCAGGGAGTGGTGGCCGAGACGTTCAACCTGTCCCGCCTGGACGGCTACGCCAACGGCGGCACGGTCCACCTGATCGCGAACAACCAGATCGGCTTCACCACCTCGGTCGCCGAGGCGCGGAGCACGACCTGGGCGTCGCGACCTGGCCAAGGGCTTCGACGTGCCGATCATCCACGTCAACGCCGACGACCCGGAAGCCTGCCTCGACGCGATCCGGCTGGCGATGGCCTATCGCGGCCGAGTTCGACGCCGACGTCGTCATCGACCTGGTCGGCTATCGGCGGTACGGCCACAACGAGGCCGATGAGCCCTCGTACACCCAGCCGGGCATGTATGAGCGCATCGCCCGTCAGCCGTCGGCCCGGGCCCTCTACGCCGAGCGCCTGGTGGCGGCAGAGGTCGTGTCCGCCAAGCAGGTCGCCGAGATGGAGGACGAGGTCCGCAGCGAGCTCATGGCCGCCCAGGCTGCGGTCCGCAAGGCCCACGCCGAGCCGCCGCTCGACCGTGGGCGCCGAGGCCCTTCCCAGCGAGAGCCCGGACGAGCCGGCGACCGGCGTCGGGATGGACGTCCTGCTCGCGCTCAACGACGCAGATCCATTCCGTGCCGCGCGACTTCACGGTCCATCCCAAGCTCGTTCGCCAGATCGGTCGGCGCCGGAATGCCCTCGGGATCGGATGACCCCGCCATCGAATGGGGGCATGCCGAGTCCCTGGCCTTCGCGTCCCTGCTCCGCGATGCGGTGCCCATCCGGCTCACCGGCCAGGACACGGTGCGCGGGACATTCAGCCAACGGCACCAGGTACTCGTCGACGCGGCGACCGACGCCACATGGACCCCCATGCATCACCTCGACGGCGGCACGCGCGAGCTTCGAGATCCACAACTCACCGCTGAGCGAGTACGCGTGCCTGGGCTTCGAGTACGGATACGCCGTGACCGTGCCGGACGCGCTCGTCCTGTGGGAGGCCCAGTTCGGCGACTTCGTGAACGGCGCCGAGATCGTGGTCGACCAGTTCATCATCGCCGGACTGGCGAAGTGGCGGCAGACGTCTCGCCTCACGCTCCTGCTGCCCCACGGCTACGAGGGCCAGGGGCCGGAGCACTCGAGCGCGAGGCTGGAGCGCTTCCTGGCCCTCGGCGCGGAAGGGAACATCCGGGTCGCCTACCCCACCACCGCGGCCCAGTACTTCCACCTGCTGCGGCGACAGGGCCTCCACGAGGAGCCGAGGCCGCTCGTGGTCATGACGCCCAAGTCGCTGCTGCGCCTGGCCGAGGCGGCCTCCCGGCCGTCAGAGCTGGCGGGTGGCGGCTGGGCACCGGTGATCGATGATCCCGAGCGGCAGACCGATGCGGCGGCGGCGGCCGTCCGCCGGATCATCCTGTGCAGCGGGAAGGTCTACTACGATCTCGCCCGCTCCGAGGGCCGGGCCGCCGCGGCCGACGTGGCCCTCATCCGGGTCGAGCAGCTGTACCCGTTCCCGACCGAGACCCTGGCCAGCGTCCTGGCCCGCTATGGACGCATCCGCCGCGTCAGCTGGATCCAGGAGGAGCCTCGGAACATGGGTGCCCGGAAGTTCGTCCTGCCCAAGATTCGCTCCATCGTCGCGGCCCGGATTCCGCTGGGCGACGTGTCACGGCCGGAGCGTTCACGCCCTGCCGAGGGCTATCCGGCGGCCCACGCCGCCGAGCAGGCCCGAATCGTGCGGGACG
The DNA here is from genome assembly GCA_963843015.1 of uncultured Chloroflexia bacterium. GTDB lineage: Bacteria > Chloroflexota > Limnocylindria > QHBO01 > QHBO01 > DASTEQ01. Next base: position 117,388 of record CAWJIR010000007.1, read on the forward strand.
CGTTCGCGGCGTAGGCCGAGAACGCCGTCGGCGGTCATGTCGGACGCTCCCCAGCCGCTCCTGGACCGCTATCGCGACCTCCTGGCCCGAGCCGACGAGACCTTCCCGCTGACCCTGGGCGAAGGGGCGACCCCGCTCGTCCACGCCCGTCGGCTGGGGGCCGCGATCGGCGTTGACCGCCTCTACCTGAAGTTCGAGGGCACCAACCCGACCGGGTCCTTCAAGGACCGCGGCATGGTCCTGGCCGTCAACCGGGCGGTGGCGTCCGGGGCCCGGATGGTCGTCTGCGCCTCGACCGGGAACACGAGTGCGTCGGCCGCCGCCTACGCCGCCGCGGCGGGGATGACCTGCGGCGTCGTCCTGCCGGCGGGCAAGGTCGCCCGGGGCAAGCTGGCCCAGGCGCTGGCGGCCGGTGCTCGACTGGTCATGACCGACGGCAATTTCGATGCCGCCCTCGACGCGGTCCGCGAGCTCGGTGCGTCCGGGGACGCGGTCGTGGTGAACTCCATCAACCCCGACCGGCTCGAGGGCCAGCAGACGGTCGCGTGGGAGATCTGCGACGCGCTGGGCGGCTCGCCGGACGCGGTCGCGCTGCCGGTTGGCAACGCGGGCAACATCACCGCCGCCTGGCGCGGCTTCACCGCATACGCCGATGCTGGTCGAACCGAGGGCCGCCGGCCGCGGATGCTCGGCTTCCAGGCCGCCGGCGCCGCGCCGATCGTGGACGGCGCACCGGTGGCCAACCCCGAGACGGTGGCAACCGCGATTCGGATCGGGAACCCCGCCTCGTGGGCCGGGGCCACGGCCGCCCGCGACGAATCCGGCGGGCTCATCGAGGCCGTCACCGACCACCAGATCCTCGACGCGCAGGCCGATATCGCTCGGCTGGAAGGGCGTCTTCTGCGAACCCGCCTCGGCCGCGGGCGTGGCCGGGCGTCCGCCAGCTGGCGGCCAGCGGCCGCCTCGAGCGCTCGGCCACGGTCGTCTGCATCCTCACCGGCCACGGCCTGAAGGATCCCGACACCGCGCCCGGCCAGGTCGAAAACCTCGAACCGGTCCCGGCCACCGCCGACGCCATCCGCGAGGCCCTCGGCGAAACCGTCGGTGACTGAAGCCGATCGTCCACGCTGCCATTGGGCCGATGGCGCGGATGAGGCGATGCGCGACTACCACGACCACGAATGGGGCGTCCCGCTCCACGACGACCGGGCCCTGTTCGAGCTCCTCATCCTGGAGGGCGCCCAGGCCGGGCTCAGCTGGTCGACGATCCTGAACCGGCGCGAGGGGTACCGACGCGCGTTCGCCGAATTCGACATCGCGACCGTCGCCGCCTTCGGGCCTCGGACGAAGCCCGCCTCCTGGCCGATGCGGGGATCATCCGCAACCGGGCAAAGATCGGCGCCACCATCGGCAACGCCCGGGCCGCCCTGGCGGTCATCGACGAGCTCGGCAGCCTGGATGCGCACCTGTGGTCGTTCGTCGGCGGGCGGCCGCTCCAGAACGCCTGGCACGGCGGGGATGTTCCCGACCAGACCGATGAGTCGCGCGCCATGTCACGCGACCTGAAGCGGCGCGGGTTCTCGTTCGTCGGTCCCACCATCTGCTACGCCTTCATGCAGAGCGCGGGTCTCGTGAACGATCACGCGGTGAGCTGCTTCCGCTACGCCGAGGTGGCGCGGCTGGCCTGACCGATACACTCGCCGGGTGGCCACGCCCATCGCATCGGTCGACGTCCCGGCCAGCACCGCCAACCTCGGCAGCGGCTTTGACTGCCTGGCGGCCGCCCTCAGCCTGAAGCTGCGCGCCGAGCTGCATCCGGGAAACCTGCCCGGCATCGTCCTGACCGCCCACGGCGAGGGCGCGGCCGAGGCCGAGAACGCCGGATCCGACAGCATGGTGGTGCGGGCCTTCCGCGAAGGGCTTGCGCGCCGCGGGCGGCCCGCCGGGTGGCAACGCCGCCTGGCGAATCGAGGTCTCGTCCATGATCCCGGCCGCCCGCGGGCTGGGCAGCAGCGCGGCGGCCATCCTGGCCGGGATCCTGCTCGGTGCGAGCGTCGGCCGTCTGCCGACCACCGCCGACCAGCTGCTCGCGCTCGCGGCTCGTCTGGAAGGACACCCGGACAACGTCGCCGCCGCCCTGTACGGCGGCTTCACCCTGGCCCTGATGGATTCCCGCGATGTCACCGTCCGCCGCTTCCGCGTACCGGAGGCGTGGATCCCGGTCCTGTTCATCGCCCAGGCCGAGAGCCACACCGAGGACATGCGGGCCGCGCTGCCCGGCCGGGTCCCCATCGGCGACGCGGCCGACCAGGCCGCGCGCGCCGCGCTGCTGGCCACGGCGATCCTGACCTCCGACGCGTCGCTGCTTCGCCCGGCGATGGACGACCGGCTCCACCAGCCCTACCGCCTCCCGTTGCTGCCGGGTGCATCGCGCCTCATCGAGACCGCGTACCAGATCGGCGCGGCCGGGGCCTGCCTGTCCGGCGCCGGTCCCTCGGTCCTGGCCATCTGTGACTCGCCCCTCACCGCCCATTCGGTGGAGAAGGCCTGGAACGCGTCCGGCCTGGAGGGCATGGCCACGCGGCTGCGATTCGACACGTCCGGGGCCCGCCTGAACGCCGCCGAGCCACGCGGCTGAGCCGCCGCCATGAGCCGCGACCCATGAGCCTCGTCTCGTTGTCGGGAGTGTCGAAGAGCCACGGCGCCCAGCACCTGTTCTCGCGACGTCTCGCTCCAGGTCAGCGCCGGGCGGCGTGTGGCCATCGTCGGCGCCAACGGGACCGGGAAGACGACCCTGCTCGAGATCATCACCGGGGAGCAGGACGCCGACACCGGGACCGTCGCTCGCGGCAAGGACGTCGTCATCGGCTACCTGCAAGCAGGAAGTCGCCGAGTCGCGCGGCCATTCCGTCCTGGCCGAGGTCCTGGCCGGGGCCGGGACGGTGACCGGCATCGGTCGGCGGATGCGCCACATCGAGCAGGAGATGGCCGAGCTCGGATCGGCCCAGACCGATGAGGCCGAGGCCGAGCTGGCCGAGCTGATGGACGAATACGGCCGCCTCCAGCATCGGTTCGAGCAGCTCGGCGGCTGGTCGATCGAGGCTGAGGCTCGCCGCATCCTCGCCGGGCTGGGCTTTGCCGATGCCGACGCCGAGCGCGACATCGGCGAGTTCTCCGGCGGCTGGATGATGCGGGTCGCGCTGGCCCGGCTGCTGCTCGCCAATCCCGACCTGCTGCTCCTCGACGAGCCGTCGAACCATCTCGACCTCGCATCGGTCGAATGGCTGCAGGGGTTCCTCGCCGAGTACGCGGGAGCGGTCATCCTCGTCAGCCACGACCGCGACTTCATCAACGTCGTCGCCAACCGGATCGCCGAGCTGAACCGGCACACGCTGACCGAGTACGTCGGCGACTACGCCGACTTCGTCGAGCAGCGCGACATGCGCCTGGCCGAGCTCGAGCGGCAGGCCCGGGTCCAGGGACGCGAGGTGGCCCGCATCGAGCGGTTCATCGAACGCTTCCGGTACAAGAAGACGAAGGCTCGCCAGGCCCAGGCCAAGATCAAGTACCTCGATCGGATGGAGCGGGTCGTCGTCCCCGAAACGCGGACGAAGTCCATCCGTTTCCGCTTCCCGCAGCCGGCGCGCAGCGGGCGGACGGTGATCTCGCTGGACGGGGTCGTGAAGCGATACGGCGACCACACCGTGTACGACGGCCTTGACCTGACCCTGGAGCGCGGCCAGAAGGTCGCGCTCATCGGTCCCAACGGGGCCGGCAAGAGCACGCTGCTCAAGATCCTGGCCGGGGTCCTCGAGTTCCAGGACGGGGAGCGGCAGCTGGGCCACAACGTGCGGGTGGCCTACTTCGCCCAGCACCAGATCGAGGCCCTGAACCCGAAAAACACGGTCCTCGAGGAGCTGGAGGAGGCCGCGCCGCGGCATGACCTCCGCGGAGCAGCGCCGCCTGCTGGGCGCGTTCCTCTTCTCGGGGGACGACATCCGCAAGCCGGTCAAGGTCCTGTCCGGCGGGGAGCAGACCCGCCTCGCCCTGGCCAAGATGCTGGCCGACCCGGCCAACCTGCTGTGCCTCGACGAGCCGACGAACCACCTCGACATCGCGAGCCGCGACGTGCTCGAGGATGCGCTGACCGCCTTCGGGGGCACCTTCGTCCTGATCACCCATGACCGATACCTGATCCGGACCGTGGCCAACACGATCGTCGAGGTGAACGGCGGGACCGCGGTCCTGTATCCCGATGATTTCGAGTCGTACGCCGAGGCACGCGGCATCGACATCGAGCGGCCGGGGGCGGCGGAGGGAAAGGCCACGCCGCGCGGCGTGGTGGCGCCCGCTCCCCGTCGCGAGACGGCCGACCAGGCCACGACGCGCAAGCGGACCGAGGCCGAGGCGCGCAACCAGCGGCACCGCCAGACGCGCGAGGCGCGGGCGGCCCTGGAGCGGACCGTGGCCGACCTGGCAGCCACCGACGCGGAGCTGACCGATCTGACCGGGCAGCTGGGCGACCCGCAGACCTACGCCGATGCCGCGCTCGTGCGCCGCCTGATCGAGGACCACAACCGCGCACTCGACCGCGCGGCCGCCCTCACCGCGGAGCGTGATCGACTCGCGGCCGAGCTCGAGACCGCCGAGGCCGCCGGGTGAGGGGCGGCCGGCCAGCGAGCGATGGGCTCGGCGCGTCGCTCGTCGTCCTGGCCGCGTTCTGCTTCGCGACCCTTGGTCCGACCTCGCGTTTCGCCTACGCGGCCGGCGTCGACGCGCTGACGCTGGTCACCTGGCGAGCGATCATCGGCGGGCTGGTCGTGCTGGTGGTGGCGCTGGTCCTGGCGCGATTCGGTCAGTTCGTGGCCCGGCCCTTCGGCGAGATCCCGCGCCGCGAGCGCGCTGATGAACGTCTTCGCCGGCCTGACCAACGCCGCGCTCAACCTGACGGTGCTGGTGGCCATCACCCGCATCAGCATCGGGTCTGGCGCTGCTGGTCTTCTACACCTACCCGGCGATGGTGGCCGTGGTGTCGACCGTGCTGTTCAAGGAGCGGCTGGACGGCACACGCTGGGCAGCGCTGGGCCTCAGCCTGATCGGGCTGGTCCTCGTCCTGGTCGGCGCGGGCCAGGTCGGCCAGCTGGACCCGCTGGGGGTCGGGCTCGCCTTCGCCGGCGCGCTCTGTCAGGTGGTGTACGCGCTGAGCGCGCGGCACGGCTTCCCATCGGTCCCTGCGCCGCAGGCCGGCGGGGTGACCTTCGCGGTGGCCGCCACCACCTACCTCGTCGGCGGGCTGCTGGTCGGCAACCTGGGTGAGCTCGGCGCGCCGCTCGAATCGAGTGCGGCGCTGCTTCCGGTCCTGTGGGCCGGCACCATCGGCGCCGGGATCCCGACCATGGCCTGGATCATGGGCATCCGGATCCTCGGCGCGCCGCGGGCGGCCATCATCTCCACCCTGGAGCCGGTGGTGGGTGTCACGCTCGCCGCGATCCTGCTGGCGGAGATCCCGACGCCACTCCAGATCGTGGGTGGCGCCTTCATCATCGTGGCCGCGATCGTCGTCCAGCGCCGGCCGGGGGTCGAGCCCGCCGAGCACGAGGCGGCGCCGGATGGCTCTATCCTGCCCTCGTGACCTGGCGCCGGTGGCTCATCCCGCTCGTGGTGGCCGGCGTCGTGACCGCCGCCTGCACGCCCGTTCCATCCGGCGCGCCGACCGGGTCAGCTGGCGCCACAGGCCCCGCAGGCAGCCCAACACCGGAGGCGACACCAACCGCTGAGCCGACGCCCACCCCTGAACCGCTCATCCCCGACAACGCCCTCCTCCCCAACCTGGTCATGGAGCCGCTCGCCGACTGGCAGGTCGAGTACGACGACGTCGGCCGGCGCCTGCTCCATGTCACGACCGTCTTCAGCAATTACGGCGTCGGCGCGTTCGAGCTCCGGGGCAGCCGGGCATCGGCCGCCGAGCCGGTGATGATGCTCGACCAGATCGTGTACACCGATTCAGGCGGATTCCGACGTGTGCCGACCCGGGTCGACGCCCGCTACGCCGGCGATGGGCACAACCACTGGCATGCGCAGCAGGTGGTCACCATGGAGCTCAGCCCGGTCCTCGAGCCGGCGTCGGTGCGGACCGGGAACAAGATCCACTTCTGCTTCTTCGACAACACGACCACCAACAGCGCGCTCGAGGGGTACACCAGCACCAGCTACTACGAGAACAGCTGGTGCGGAAAGCCGACCTCGTTCGCGGTCCGGATGGGCCTGTCCATCGGCTGGGGCGATCGCTACGGGTGGGACTTCGTCGGCCAGTACATCGACATCTCGAACATGGCCGGCGGGACCTACAACCTGGAGGCGACGGTCGACTGGGTGAACAACTTCTACGAGACCGATGACACCGACAACTGCACGATGAGCCGGGTCCAGATCCCTGCCGCCGGCGAGGGACAGATCGTCGTGGTCGAGGCCAGCGAGCTTCCCTGTCTGACCTAGGCCATCAGCGCCTGCGTGCACGGCCTGGGCCGCCTGCGCGGCGAGCCCGACCGGGACCTCCGCCCACACCACCCGCAGGCCGCCCTCGTCGAATGAGCCCTCGCCGTGCGCGGGCAGCGGCAGCAGCTCTGGCATCCGGTCGGCAGGCCCGACCAGGCTGATCCGGGCGATCCGCTCTTTGCGGTCCACGGCCAGGATCATCGACCCCGGGTCATCCCGGGCCGCGCGAGGAACCACCTCGGTGCTGGGGGCATCGTCGTCCAGTGCAGCGGACCACCATGCGCAGCCGCCCGCGGCGGGCACGCCGCACGGCCACCGGATGGACGACCTCGGCCCCCAGCTCCCCGAGCAGCTCGAGCTGGAGCGCACTGACCGAGGGCAGCAGCCGTGCGGCGGGGACGAGGTGAGGATCCGCTTCCCACACGCCGCCGACGTCCTTGAACAGCTCGCACCGATCGGCGCGGAGGGCGACAGCAAGCGCCACCGCCGACAGGTCCGTGCCGCCCCGGCCGAGCGTCGTCAGCTCGCCATGGGCGCCAATCCCCTGAAAGCCGGCGACCACCGGCACCAGGCCATCGGCCACCGCCGTGCGCAGCGGACGCGAATACACGCGTCGAACGGCCGCGCCAAGGTGGGCGGCCGCGGTGCGGATCCCGGCTTCGGCACCGCTGAACGAGCGGGCCGGCAGACCGTGGGCCTCGAGCCCGAGCGCAAACAGCGCGGCCGACAGGGCCTCACCGGTCGCCAATGCCCGATCGGTCTCGCGCGCGAGCGCGGAGTCGGACGCGTGCGCGCCATCGCCGCGGAGCGAAGCGCCGCCGTCCGGCAGGAGAACGGCGGCCGAGGACAGGATGGCGTCGGTCACGCCCTCGAAGGCGGAGACCACCACGACCGGCCGGAGTCCTTCGGCGCGCTGTGCGACGACGACCTCGACGGCGGCCGCGATGTCCTCTGGCCGGGTCAGCACCGAGCCGCCGAACTTGTCGACCACCACGGCGGTGCTGCGCATGGCGCGGACTCTAGACGACCGACCCGTGGTTCAGCAGTACCCTCGCCCGGTGCCGTCGTCACCTTCGACTGCCGCGCTGCGGACGGTTCGGACCCGAATCCTGGCCTGGTACGAGGCCGATCACCGCGATCTGCCATTCCGACGCAGCCGCGATCCGTGGCCGGTCCTCGTGGCCGAGGTCATGCTCCAGCAGACGCAGGCCTCGCGCATCGCGGATCGGTTCGACGCCTTCCTGCGCCGATACCCGTCGCCCGCAGCGATGGCCTCGGCGTCGCCGGCGCAGGTGCTGGCCAGTTGGAGCGGCCTCGGCTACAACCGCCGCGCCCTGAATCTCCATGCTGCGGCCGCGGCAGATCGCCGGCGCACGGCTGGCCGACAGACGGTCGCAGACCTCGAGCGGCTGCCCGGGATCGGCTCCTACTCGGCGCGTGCCATCGCGTCCATCGCGTTCGGTCAGCCGGTCGGCGCGGTGGACACCAACGTCCGCCGCTGGCTCGTCCGCCGCTTCGCGGCCGATCCGGCGGACCGAGGCGAGCTCCAGGACCTGGCGGACAGGATGGCCGCCGCGTCGTCGTCGGCCGACACCCTCGACGCGGGAACCTGGACCCACGCCACGATGGAGTTTGGCGCCCGGATCTGCTCTGCCCGAGCACCGCGCTGCCCAGCCTGTCCGGTGCGACGTGGCTGCCCGTCTCGATCCGACCCGCGCCGGGTGCCGGTTCCCCGCCAATCGGCCTCGACCGCCGCCGGCCGCGCGGCGCGCGGCGCGCTCCTGCGTTCCCTGGCCGCCGCGCCCGGTCATCGACTCAGCGAACGAAAGGCGCGTGCGGCCCTCGGTGGCGCCGGCACCGGGCTCGATTACGAATCGCTTACCGCCGGGTTAGCCCGAGACCGGCTCGTCCATCGGTCTGGTGGCGAGCTCGTCCTTGGCCCACCGGGAGTCAAGGAACCGCGACGTCCACCGGCTCTTCCGCCGCGGTCCGCTCATGCCCGCTGATCGCCTCGATACAATCCGCGGGTGAGCCGCGCCACCGCCAGCCTGCGGATACCCATCGGCGAGCCGATCCCGTCGATCGGCCTCCGCGCCACCGACGGTTACCTGCTGAACCTGCGCTCCTGGGTCGGCAAGTCCCCGGTTGCTCACCTGTTCTTCGCGGGGCCGACCCTGACCGGAACCGCGCGGACGGCAGCCGACGCCATGGTCCGGACCCTGGCCGGCGAGATCGGGCGCCTGACCGAGGCGGGCATTGCGGTGACCGGGGTGACGACCGACAACGAGCGCCAGCAGGCGGAGTTCGCGGCCGCCCACAACCTTCCGTTCCTCCTGCTCAGCGACGAGCGGCAGATCGCGTCGCAGGCGCTCGGGGTGCCGCTGGTGGAGCGGCGTGGCAATACGAACGTCGCGAACGCGACGCTCATCGGGGTCGATGAGGCCGGCCTCATCCGCAGCGCGTACCACGACCCGGATCCCCGCCTGCTGGCGGCGATCATTCTCGAGACCTTCCGAGAGCCCCTTCCGGCCTAGACCGATGCTGGCCGTCCGGACGTACGCCGCCGGCGAGCCATTACGGCTGGAAGACGTCCCGGTCCCCACTCCCCGCGGGACCGAGGTGCTCATCCGGGTCGCGGGCGCAGGGGTCTGCCATACCGATCTCCACATCGCCCGGACCGATCGGATTCGGGTCGAGCGCCCCGTCACCCTGGGCCACGAGGTGGCCGGCTGGATCGCCGGCATGGGCGCCGATGCCGGGGGGCTCGTGAGAAAGGCGCGGCTCAAAGAGGACGTGCCGGTCGCCGTCTTCGGGGGCTGGGGATGCGGGACATGCCGCGACTGCAAGCGCGGGGACGAGCAGCGCTGCGAGAAGAGCCGCGCTCCGGGCTTCCAGGTCGACGGCGGCTACGCCGAATTTCTCCTCGTCCCCCATCCCCGTCACCTCGTCCCGCTGGGCAAGCTCGACCCGGTCGAGGCCGCCCCGCTCGCGGACGCGGGAGTGACCTCGTTCCGCGCGGTCCGCCGTGCGGCGCCCTGGCTGGGCGAGGGGTCGCGGGCGCTGCTCATCGGCCTCGGAGGCGTCGGCCAGTTCGCGCTCCAGTTCCTCCGCCGCCTGCCGGAGGTCTTCGTCGGGGTGCGCGAGATCGATCCGGACAAGGTCCAGAAGGCGGCCGAGCTGGGGGCGGACGTCGGATTCCTGTCGGGCGAGGAGGAGCTGATCTTCACCGGCCTGGGCGGGCCCGCCGATGTCGTGTTCGACTTCGTGGGCTCCGACGAGACGCTCGCCCTGGCCGCGCGCTTCGTTGCGCCGGGTGGGTTGGTGTCCCTTGTCGGAGAGGCTGGCGGTGAGCTGAAGTTTGCGTTCGAGGCACTCCCGCCCGAGGCGTCGCTGACGACCACGTCCTGGGGCTCGCACGACGACCTCCGTGACGTCGTCCAGCTGGCCCGTCGCCACAGCCTGCATTGGTCGGTGGAGCGGATGCCGCTGGCCGAGGCCGCCGCCGCGCACGACCGCCTGGCAGCTGGCAAGGTTCCGGGAAGGCTGGTGCTCGTCCCCTAGCTGCGGGGATCGGAAGCAGAAGCGGCGAAGCTCTGCTAGCCGGGTGCGCATCTTCTCGGCACCCACGAGGTGGCCCTTCCGCTCGTAGAGATCGAGCGCCGTGCGCAAGGCCTCGGTTGCCTCGTCGTCTCGGCCAGCGAGGTGCAAGCACGTCGCCCAGGTCCGCGTGCGCGGCAGCCATCCAGTCGATGTAGTCAGTCCCGTCGAATGATGCGACAGCCTCTCGTCCCAGCCGTTCGGCTTCCTCGAAGGCCCCGCGCCGCGCGAGCACACGCGCCAGCACCCCGAGCGCCGGTCCCTTCGCGGCCGGGTCGTCCTCGAGCACCCATGTCTCGAGCGACGGTCGCCCAATGCTCGGCTTCGTCGTCGCGCCCCAACTCGAGCATTGCTCGCGCGAGATGTGCGCTGCGACGGTGTTGGCGAAACCCACGAACCCAGTGGCGATCATCCATTCGTAGCCAGCGAGCTCGAGCTCCACCGCACGCTCCGCATTCCCCGCGAGGAGCTCCACAGGGCCCATGAAGTGACCCTGGAGCGCCGAGATGACGTAGCCGGCCCCGAGCTCTTCGGCGATTGGGCTTCGCTTCCTCCAGTGCTGGAACGGGCATCGTCGAACCGCCCCTGCTCGGCCAGCAGCGCGCCGCGCACTCGCGCGATGCGGTTCGCGGCCCACTGCGACGCTCGAACTGGTGCCGCCAGCTCATCCATGAGCTCGAGCGCTTCCGGTACCGGCATCGGACCCCAATAGGCGAACGCCGCACATCCATCCCAGGAGCTCGTCGCGGACTCTGCCCGTGCCGGGACGCAGTTGCCAGCAGCTCCTGCGCGAGCTCCAGCGCGCTCGCGGCGTGCCCGCTGAAGAAACGCAGCTTGGCCACCTCGAGCGCGGCGCGGTCGGCACCCGCCTGGTCGCCCATGGTAATGAGCTCCTGGCGCAGCCGCTCGGCATCGGCTTCGCAGCGCCTGGCCGGGTTCCTTCGCCAGCGAGACGCGAGCGTGGAGGCGGAGCGCCTCGGCTGTGGCCGCGGAGCGCCGATCGCCGACCTGGTCCGCAATCGCCCGCGTCGCTTCAAGGAACGCGTTGGCCTCCTCTGCCGTGGCTCCGGTGACCATCGCCTCGCCCGCCAGCAGGCGCCATGGCAGCGCGAGCCGAATCGGTCTCGACCAGCGCGACCGCTCGCTGAAGGAGATTGGACGCAGCCGGTGGCATCTCCGCGGTCCAGCGCCGCGGCGCCAGCCTCGCGCGAGGTGGACCGCGGCCCGGCGGGCGAGGGCTGGCAGGCGCGGGATCGTCCGGCGATGAGCTCGCGACGATAGCGCGCCGCCTGCTCCAGGTGGTAGGCCAGGATGGGCCGATACTCGTCAAGGCGGTCACCGAGCGCGCTCTCGAGCCAGTCGGCGTAAGCGCTCATGGAGCTCGGCCCGGCTCTGCTTGGCGATCGCCTGGTATGCGGCGTCGCGAATGAGCTGGTGGCGGAAGCGGAATGCCTCCCGGCCGGTGAGCTCGGCGCGGTCAGGGGAAACGAACTCGCGGCGGGTCAGCGTCTGGAGGCTCGGACCGACCGACTCTCGGAGGCTCTCCGGGGCGAGCGCCGCGACCGCGTCGCGATGGAACACCGTTCCCTCCACCGAGCCCCGCTCGAGGATCGCGCGATCGGTGCCGGCCAGGCCATCGAGACGGGCCGAGAGCAGGGCCTGGATGGTGGGCGGAACGGCCAGGCTGGCGAGGTCGCGGCTCGCCGTCCAGTTGCCATTGGTCCGCGCCAGCGCGCCCTCGTCGATGAGCATCTCCAGCAGCTCCTCGACGAACAGTGGATTCCCCTCGGCCGCGGTGCGAATGCGGTCGAAGATGGTCGCCGGCAGCTGGGCCTGGCCCAGGAGGTTGTCGATGAGCTGGGCCGTCTCGTCGGCGTTCAGTGGCTCGAGGGAGATGATGGTCGCCGAGCGCTTGCCGCCGCCCCACGCCGGGCGCAGACTCGAGGAGCTCCTGGCGAGCGAGGACGATCAGGAGGATCGGCGCGTCTCGCGACCAGTCGGCGATGTGCTCGACCAGGTCCAGGAGCAGCGGCTGCGCCCACTGCAGATCGTCGAGGACGACGACCAGCGGCCGATCGGCGGCCAGCGCCTCCAGGAACGAGCGGATGGCCCACGGGGTCTCGTCCGGAACGGGTTCTCCACGGGTCAGACCGATGGCTTCGCCCACGCGCTCGGCGATCCGATCGCGGTCGGCGTTGTCCGCCGAGCACCGCCGCGATGCGGGCGAGATCGGCGGAGCGTCCCCACCGGCCGAGCTGACCGATGCCGGTCGCCGCGCGCACGATCTCGGCGATGGGCCAGTAGGTGATGCCCTCGCCGTAGGACAGGCAGCGCCCGTGGACCACGCGAGCGCCTAGTCGCCGAGCGAGGCGATGAACTCGTTGACCAGTCGCGACTTGCCCACCCCGGCCGCGCCCAGGATGGTGAACAGGTGGCAGATCCGTTCGTCGCGGGCCTCGGCGAAGGCCTCGTCCAGCAGCCGGCGGGGGCGCTCCCGGCCGACCATCGGCGAGTCCAGCCGTCGCTCGTGGCCGGCGGCCGATCGGTCCACGGTCGAGGAGGCGGAGCGTTTCGATTGGCGCCTGGCGTCCCTTGACCGTCACCTCGCCCATCGGCTCGACCTCGACCGCGTCGCGGACCAGCTGGTGTGTCTCGCCGGTGATCAGGATCTCGCCGGGTTGGGCGGTCTGCTGGAGGCGGGCGGCGACGTTCACCGCGTCGCCGGTGACCAGCCGCTGGCCGCCGGTCGCGTCGCCGGCCACCACCTCGCCGGTCGCGATCCCCGTCCTCCACGCCACCGTGGCCGATCCGCCGGACCAGCGGCATCGGCCAGCGCCTCGCGGATCTCGGCCGCGGCCCGAACCGCGCGCAGGGCGTCGTCCTCGTGGACGCGCGGGATGCCGAACACGGCCATCGCCGCGTCACCGATGAACTTCTCGACCACGCCGCCGTGGCTCTCGACGATGGCGCTGACCCGGTCGAACGAGCGGGTCAGCAGGCCGCGCAGCGTCTCGGGATCGAGCTGCTCCCCCATGGCCGTGGACCCCACCAGATCGCAGAACAGGACCGTGACCGTCTTTCGCGTCTCGGATGGAGCTGCCGGCACCTCCAGCGGCGCCCCGCACGAGAAGCAGAACCGGGCCTCGGCCGGATTCTCCGTTCCGCAGTTGGCGCAGACGCGCTGAATCGCCATGGTCAGCCGCTCCAGAGCGCCACCAGGCGGTCGACCTCGGCCACGCGAACGGGAGCCTCCTTGCGGATCGTAGAGCTCCCGAGCCCGCTCGAGGTCCTCGAGCGCCTCGCCACGCTTGCCCCCTTCGGCCAGGACGTGAGCCCGCTGGACACGTATGTCACCGTGCCAGTCCAAGTAGTCGGTGGCCTCCATGATGACCACCGCCTCATTGGCGAGCGTCTCCGCCGTCCCCTGCTCCCCACGATGGGCGAGGACCCGCGCCATCGCGACCTTGCCGCCAGCCTGCGACGCGATGTCGTCGAACGAGGAGGTTTCGAATGGCGATGGTTGCGAAGCGGGCCGCCTCGTCCCATTCCTCGGCCAGGATGAGCAGCGAACGGCGAGCATTTACCGCGGTCGTGGACGCGAAGCCGCGGTCGCCGGTCGAGGTCTTTCCCTCGTACGAGAGCCGGTGGCGGCGGATCCTTCGCGGACATCCCCGTTGAGCAGGGCAATGTCGCCGCGCACCGTCGTCGGCCTGGGCCAACATGATCCGGTCGCCTTGCTCGCGCAGAACGTCGCTGCTCGCTCGACCTCCTCGCGCGCCTCGTCCAGGCGACCCTGGAGCAGCAGCATGCCGACCCAATCCGAGGCCGGCGTCCGGGCAGGTCATGTCGGACGCGGCTTCGCGGATGAGCGGATCGTTTCACTGGTCGGCGATGGCCCCCAGACCGATGACGCACCGATCCAGCGGGCAGCTTCGAGCTGCCGTTCATCAGGCTCGGTCGTCCGAAACGGCCAGCACATCCGGGCCCGGGACATGGCCTCGCCCGCGCGGCCGGTCATGAACAGCGGCCAACGCGGCCATCAGCTCGGCGCTGGCCGCGCCCCCTCGTCATCGCCCATGCCGTTCGAACTGGTCGCGGAGTCTCTCGGCTTCGCGAGGACCTCGGCGCCGGCGATGGACGACGTTGAGTTCCTGATTCCCGATCAAGCTCCACGACGCCCACGCAGCCGCCCGTTCGTCACCCTCGCCGCAAGGCACCTCGCGGCGTCTCCTCGAGCAGCGGCTCGGCTCGCTCCGCTCGTCCGCCCAGGTACAGGAGCCATCCGGCCTGGGCGACCGTGATACGCCGGTCGGCCGATTCGGGTGGCAGCAGCTCGACCACGCGCTCGATGAGGTCAATGGTCGCATTGACGTCGACGTGGATCGCAGATCGGCGGGCGGCGGCGGCCAGCAGTGTGCCTGCGCGTTCGGCGAGCGAACGCGCGTGATCGTCGGGCGGGCCAAGTTCGAGCCGGTAGCGGTAGGCCTGCTCGTAGTGGTAGCCAAGGATCTCCTCGTATTCGGCGAGCCGCTCCCCCGCAATCCGCTCGAGCCATGCCAGCGAACCGCTCGTGTAGCTCTGAGCGGGTCTGCTTGGCCAGTGCCTGGTACGCCGCGTCGCGGATGAGCAGGTGGCGGAAGCGGTAGGCCTCCTCGCCGGCGAACGCGGCCTGGTCGGGGCGGACGCAGCTCCATCCGCGTCAGCGTCGCCAGCCGCTCTTGGACTATGGGCTTGATCAGCTCGGGCGCCAGCTCGGTGACCGCGCCACGATGGAAGACCTTGCCCTCGACCGATGCGCGCTCGATGACCGTCCGCTCCTCGCGGCCGAGGCTGTCCAGCCGCGCCGCCATGAGGGCCTGGATCGTGGGCGGGATAACCAGTTGGCGCAGATCGCCGATGCGCGGCCCATGTGTCATCGGTCCGGACCAGGAAGCCGTCATCGATCAGCTTCCCAAGGAGCTCCTCGACGAAGAGCGGGTTTCCCTCGGCCGCCCGGCTGATCTGGCCGCGCGCCTCCGTCCGGCAGCTCTGCTCGGCCCAGGAGCCCGGCGACCAGCTCATCGCTCTCGGTCTCGGAGAGCGGCTCGAGCTGGATGGTCGTCGACCATCGCTTGCCCCCACCCCACATCGGCCGCTTCTCGAGCAGCTCAGGCCTCGCCATGGCGATGAGGAGGATCGGAGCGTCCTGCGTCCAGTCCGCGATGTGGTCGATGAGGTCCAGGAACGTCGCCTCACCCCAGTGAATGTCGTCGAAGACGAGCACCAGCGGCCGCTCGCGCGCCATCACCTCGAACACCCGGCGGATACCCCAGAAGATGTCGGATGGTGCCGGCGGCTCCGGGGAGAAGCCCATCAGGTGACCGATGACTGTCACGATCCGTTCGGCGTCGGGGTCGTCAGCGAGCAGCTCCCGCAGGCGCGTGAACGTCGCATCGGCGTCGGCGTTTTCGGGGAGCCGCAGGCCGTGGCGCACCGCCTCCATCGCGGGCCAGTACGTGATCCCGTGGCCATACGCCAGGCAGCGACCGCTCGCTACCTGCGCCCGCCCCCCGACCGAGCCGATGAACTCATCCACCAGCCGCGACTTCCCGACGCCGGCGACGCCGAGCACGGTGAACAGGTGGCAGATCCGCTCCTCGACCCCCTCGCGGATATGCCTCCTCGAGGAGGCGCATCGGCCGCGTCCGGCCCACGAGGGGTGCCTCCATCGGTCTGGCGTGCCCGTGGCGGACGGTCTCCTCGGTGACGCCGGTCAGGCGCCAGGCAGGGACAAGCTCCGCCTTTCCCTTTAACGCCAGAGCCTCGACGGGCTCTGCCTCGACCGATCCCCGGACGAGCGCAACCGTGTCCGCGCCGAGCAGGATCTGGCCCGGCTCGGCGGCAGCCTCGAGGCGAGCGGCGACGTTCACCGCGTCGCCGGTGACGATTCGCTGGCCGGTCCCGGGGTCTCCGGCCACAACCTCGCCGGTGTTGATGCCCATCCGCCACTCCACGCTTGCGCCGCGCTCCGCTCGGATCTCGGCATCGAGCGCCTCCAGCCGGCCGTGGATCTCGATGCGCAGCCCGGCAGGCCCGCAGCGCGTCGTCCTCGTGGACAACCGGGACGCCGAAGACTGCCATGACTGCGTCACCGATGAATTTCTCGACCGATCCCGCCGTGAAACTCGATGACCTCCTGCATGACGTCGAAGTAGCGGGTCATGACCGCCCGCAACGACTCAGGGTCCAGCCGCTCCCCCAGCGCAGTGGACGAGGTCGCGTCGATGAAGAGGACCGTGACCGTCTTCCGCGTGTCGACCGTCGGCGCGGCCGCCTCGAGGGGAGCCCCGCAGCTGTTGCAGAACCGAGATCCGGCCTGGTTCTCCGTCCCGCAGTTGGCGCAGACGACCATCTCGGTCACGCCGCCACCTCGGGTCGCAGCCGCTTCAGCGCGTCGTCCAGGCGCGCCAGCGAGCGATCGCGCCCGAGCAGGACGAGAGACCCGAACAGGGGCGGCGAGACGGGTTTCCCGGTCACGGCAATCCGGATCGGTCTGAAGAATTCGCCCGCCTTCCAGCCTTGCTCCTCGGCAGCGGCCCGACAGGTGGCCTCGAGGACGCTCTCGGTCCACTCTCCGCTCGCAGCGACCGCGTCGCGGGCCGCACCGAGTGCATCGGCAACCTCGCCCGCCGCCCGGCCCTTCGGCAGTAGGTCGTCGACCGTCCACCAGGACGCGACCACATCATCGGCTTCCGCCAGGAAGCCGGACAGCTCGGCGGCATCGGTCAGGCGAACCATGCGCTCCTTCACCAGCGGCACGAGCCCGGCGAGCGTCTCGTCGGACAGCGGCCGCCGAGACGAACGGCCGGAGCCGAGCCGCCAGCTCGGCATCGGCCAGGGCCCGGATGTAGACCCCATTCAGGTAGTCGAGCCGGTCGCGGTCGAACACGGCGCCGGCCTTGTGGACCTCGGTGATCTCGAACCGATCCGCCAGCTCGTCGAGCGTGAACAGCTCCTCCTCCGTCCCCGGCGACCAGCCCAGGAACGCGAGGAAGTTGACCATCGCCTCGGGCAGGTAGCCCTGGGCGCGGTAGTCGCTGATCGCGGTCTGCGACTTGCGCTTGCTCATCTTCGACCGATCCGGGTTGAGGATCAGCGGGATGTGCCCGAACACCGGTTCGCGGTAGCCGAGGGCCCGGATCAGGGCGATGTGCTTGGGCGTGTTCGACAGGTGGTCCTCGCCACGGATGACGTGGCTGATCTCCATCTGCTCGTCGTCGATGACGACCACGAAGTGGTACAGCGGCACGCCGTCGGCCCGCACGATCACGAAGTCGCCGAGCAGGCTGTTGTCGAACTCCACCTCGCCCCGAATGAGGTCGTCGAAGCGGATCTTCTCCGCCGGAACCCGGAAGCGGACCGCCGGACGGCGGCCCTCGGCCTCGAATGCGGCCCGGTCGGCATCGGTCAGTTTCAGGCAGCGGCCGTTGTAGCGGGGAGCTTCCTTTCGAGCCTCCTGCTCACGGCGGACGGCGTCCAGCTCCTCGGTCGTGCACCAGCAGTGATATGCGGCGCCCGACGCCAGGAGCCGATCCGCCTCGCGGGCGTATCGGTCCATCCGCAGGCTCTGGCGGTAGGGTCCGAATGGACCGATGTCCTCGCCACCGGCATCCCCGCCGCTGTGCTGCGGCCCCTCGTCCCAGGTGATGCCCAGCCAATGGAGGTTGTCGAGGATGTCGCGCTCGAAATCGGCCGTGCTGCGGGCGAGATCGGTGTCCTCGATGCGCAGGACGTAGGTGCCACCAACATGCCGCGCGAACAGGTAGTTGTACAGGCTCGTTCGGGCCGTCCCGATGTGGAGCGGCCCGGTGGGGCTGGGTGCCATCCGAACCCGGATGGGTCGATCGTCAGGGGCGCCGGTCATGAACCTCACGATGGTACCGCCCGACCACCGGCTATCGGTCGAGAAGGGCGATGACCACCGGTCCGATAGCGTCGACCCACAGGCGGTACTGCGCACCGCTCGGGTGGAGGCCGTCCTCCGCCACCAGGGATCGGTCCGTGGCCGCCCGTTGCGAGATGGCGAAGATGTCCGGTACGAACGCGATGCCCCGCCGCTCGGCGGCCGCGGCGAGCACCGCATTGAAGCGCGCAATCTCGGCGCTCTGCTGGGCGGGGTTGCCAAAGGACTCGCCCATTGGCGTCACCGTGTAGTCGGGCGTGGCCACCGCCACGATCCGCTCGCGCGGCAAGTCGGCCGAGAAGGTCGTCCAGGATGAAGTCGACGTTGTCGGCGTACGTCGTCTCCGGCACCCCGCGGACGACGTCGTTGACGCCGATCTGGACGGTGACGAACTCCGGCCGCAGCGAATCCAGCGAAGGCAGCTCGTGGAGGATCAGGTCCTCGCTGCTGAAGCCGTTCGTCGCGAGGTTGCCGGCCAGGGTCAGCTCCGCGGGGAGGCGGTCAACCAGCTGCTGTGGCCAGCTCTCGGCCGGCGAAACCGACGTGCCGATCGTGTACGAGTCCCCGAGGGCGACATAGCGCAGCGCATCGGCCCCGGCGCTGGACGAGTCCGCAGACGGGCTGACCGATGAGTCGGGCCGAGGGGGCATGGCACAGGCTCCGCACAGGGCGAGCGCCACGCCCGCCACGATCCACAATACGGCGGCGTTCGCTGTCCTAGTGACGGGCCGCACGCTCGAGGCTGAAGGACGCTCGCACCTCCCCGACTACCTCGCCCCGGGGAAGGTCGCGGATCGGTGGCGGTCGCGTAGTCGACCAGCTGGCTGAACTCCACCTCGCCCAGGACGCCGACCTGGCGGAGCGCCTCGCAGGTCGCGGCCGGGCCTGCGCGACGCGCCCCGTCTCCGTCTTCGACCTTCACCACCACCCCGAGGGCCGGGGCGTCCGCTGCTGAGACGCCGGCCAGCACCCCAACCGACCGCAGGCCCTCGGCTCCACCCTTGGCCACCAGCCGGCCGGGAGCCGCCCGCATGAGGTCGGTGTCGAACTGGCGCCGCTCGCCGGAGACGAGCTCAGGGTGAGCCAGCATGGCGTCCCGAATGCGGGTCAGCGCATCGCGGAGGGGCGCGTCGGTCAAGCCCGATGGGTCGGCCAGGCGTGCAAACGAACGAGCGATGGCCTTCAGCGGCAGCGCGAAGCTCACCACGCCGCAGCCGTCGGTCGCCGTCCCGATCCGAGCCTTCCGCACGCCGGACACGGCCGCGACCACGTCGAGTGCCGCCTGCTGGGTCGGGTGGTCGGGCTGCCAGTAGCTGTCCACGTCCCAGCCGGCGGCCTTGGCGTGGAGGACCATCGCGGCATGCTTGCCCGAACAGTTGTGGCGCAGCTCGGTTGGCGGCTCCCCGTCGCGCGCCAGGCGCTGGGCGGTCTCGGCGTCGAAGGGGGTGTGGGTTCCGCACTGCAGCGCGGAGCGGGTCAGGCCACCGGCGCGCAGCGCGGCCTGGACAAGCCGAACGTGGCGATCCTCGCCGGCGTGGCTGGCCGCCATGACAGCCATGGTCTCCTGTGGATCGGGGAAGTCGTACGCGTCGAAGTGCCCGGACACGACGAACGGCACCAGCTGGAATGGCTTGGCCGATGAGCGGAGGAAGGTGACCTCTTCAGGGTCGCCGAGCTGGGCGAGGAGCTTGCCGTCGACGTTGGCGACGGCGATGGTTCCGCGGTGGCGGGATTCGACCCTGTCCCCCCGCGTGACCTCGACGAGGAGCGGGGAGCTAGCGGTCGTCGCCTGGCCCGGTGGGCTGCCGGCTGCTGCCGGCGGCAGCGGGGGTCGGCTCCTCCATCACTTCGCTCGAGAAGATGCTGGCGGCCGAGACCTCCGGGGCGGCGCGGCGGCGGACTTGGAAGAAGCGGCGGACGTTCCGCCGCTCCCCTTGACCGACGAGCTCGAACTCGACTCGCCGCTCGCTGCCGCACCGGCTCCAGCGGTCGCGCCGGTCCCGTCCGTCGGCGTCTTGCGGGTCATCGCCACGGAGCCCTCGAAGAAGGCCCCTTCCTTGATGACCAGGACCTGGGTCTTGACCTCGCCCTTGACGCGGCCGGTGGACCCGATCTCGAAGCGGCCACCGGAGTCGACGTCCCCCTCGTAGTCCCCGTTGATCACCACGTTGTGGGCCTTGATGCTGGCGCGAACACGGGCCTGCGGGCTGAGAACCAGCGTGCCCTGGCACTCGATCTCGCCCTGGGCTTCGCCGTCAATCCGCAGGTCGCGGTCGCTGACGAACTTGCCGTTGAATCGCGCGTGCGAGTCAAGGATGCCCTCGGTGGGTTCCCGACGGAGTTCGGGCGATCCGGGTGCCGCAGGGGTCGCAGGCTCGTCCGCCGGATCGGAATACAGGGTGCCGATGAGCTCCTCCTGTGGGGCATCGCCCCGCTTCCCAAAAACCATGTGCACACCTCTCGTGCGGCGGCGGGCACGCTGTGCGCGCGCACGCGATGTCAACTGGCCCGATAGCCTATCAGCCCGACGCGATCAGCGGTAGTCCGCCGGTCTTGGGTGAGGACGTACTTCCGGCCAGACTAGAATCCCGACCGATGCCCGAGGCCCTCCCGGCGACGGTCCATCCATCGTCGCACCCGCTCGTCGCCCACAAGCTGTCGCTGCTTCGTGACCGGACGACCGAGCCGAAGAAGTTCCGCGAGCTGGTCCGCGAGCTGTCGTGGCTGCTCGGCTACGAGGCCATGGCCGACCTGGCCACCGAGACGTATCGGCTGGAGACCCCGCTGGAACCGATGGATGGCACCCGACTCGGCACCAAGGTCGGCCTGGTGCCGGTCCTGCGCGCCGGGCTGGGCATGGTCGAGGCCATGCTCGAGCTGATGCCCACGGCCGAGGTGTGGCACATCGGGCTGTATCGCGACGAACGGACCCTCAAGCCGGTCGAGTACTACAACAAGCTGCCCGACGCCGCGACCGTCCAGGTCTGTCTCATCCTGGACCCGATGCTGGCAACCGGCGGCTCGAGCGCAGCCACGGTCGACATCCTCAAGGCCTGGGGCGCGATCCACATCAAGCAGGTGTCTCTGATCGCTGCGCCCGAGGGGATCGCCACCCTGAATGCCGCTCATCCCGACGTCGAGATCCACGTCGGAGCGGTGGACCGCCAGCTCAACGAGCGGGGCTACATCATGCCCGGCCTGGGCGACGCCGGCGACCGCCAGTTCGGAACGTTCCCGCCAGCCTCAGGGCGCCTGACCGGACGAGCGCGCCGGACCGCGACGCAACCCTCTCCCGGCCCGAGGCCGAGTGGCATGATGGCCTTCCGCATTCCGGAGGAAATCGCCCATGTGCTTGATTCTTAGCGCCGCCCTCCTCGGGCCAAGAATCATCCTGGTCTTTTGGTGGCTCGTGGACAGCGTCCGCTGGAACGCGACGTTCGACACCATCCTCCTGCCAATCCTCGGGTTCCTCTTCCTGCCGTGGACGACGATGATCTACGTCCTGGTCCTCCCGCAGGGGATCACAGGGCTGGATTGGCTGGGACTCGGCCTCGCCCTCATTGCCGATGTCGGCTCACTGGCGGGGGGCGCGTTCCGTGGCCGCGGGCAGATGCAGGGCTACCAGAGCCCGCCGACCCAGCCGCCGATGAGCCCACCGTAATCGGGGCAACAAAAGGTCCCGAAGTGACCGCCTCCGATACCGTTGATGTGACTCCGCGGCGTCGGTGGCTGTCCCTTCGGGACGCCGTGAACACTACCGATCGACAGGCCGGCCGCGCAACCGGCTTATCCCCGACTTTCGCGGCGGCTGTTGACAATTGTCCACACCCAATCCCCACCACCGGCTCGGCGCCGTAGTCCCCGTACTGGAGGAATCCGCCCGTGTGTCTGCTCGTGATCCTGCTCATCGGAGGCCCCCGCATCCTGTCGATCGTGTGGTACATCGCCGACCCGGCGCGGTGGACGGCGACCTTTGACGGGATCCTCATCCCGATCCTCGGCTTCCTCTTCCTGCCCTGGACGCATGGTCATGTACGTCCTGGTGTTCCCCGACATCGAAGGCTTCGAGTGGGTCCTGCTGGGCCTCGGCCTGCTGGCGGACGTCCTGGCGTGGGGTGGCGGCGCCCTGAAGGGCCGCGAGCGGGGCTACGGGTACAAGACCCAGGCCTGAACTGATCGCTGGCGGCTGACGCTCGCCGGCGAGTGAACGGCGCCTCACGTCGGGGGCTACACTCGGGCCTCGTCAAGGAGATCCGATGCCCGACCAGCATGTGACGGTGGCGGTGACCGGCGCGGCCGGCCAGATCGGCTACGCGCTCGTGTTCCGCATCGCATCAGGCCAGGTGTTCGGACCCCAGACCACGGTCGGGCTGCGCCTCCTCGAGCTGGAGGCGGCGCTGCCGTCGCTTGAGGGCGTGGCCATGGAGCTCGAGGACTGCGCCTTCCCGCTCCTGCGTTCGGTGGTGACGACCTCCGACGCGGATGAGGCATTCCGCGGCGCCAACTGGGCCCTGCTCGTCGGTGCGGTCCCTCGCAAGGCGGGCATGGAGCGCAAGGACCTGCTCGGGATCAATGCCGGGATCTTCGCGGCGCAGGGTCGGTCGATCGCGGCCAATGCCGACGCGGACGTGCGTGTCCTGGTCGTCGGCAATCCCTGCAACACGAACTGCCTCATCGCCTCGCAGGCCGCGCCGGAGGTGCCGCGCGACCGGTGGTTCGCGATGACCATGCTGGACGAGACCCGCGGCCGGGCCCTGCTCGCGCGGCGCGCCGGCGCGACCGTGGCCGGAGGTCCGCGACCTGGTCATCTGGGGCAATCACTCGTCGACCCAGTTCCCCGACGCGTACCACGCCACGATCGGCGGCCGGGCCGCGGCCGAGGTCATCGCCGACGACGCGTGGCTGCGCGGCGAGTTCATCACCACCGTCCAGCAGCGCGGCGCCGCGATCATCGCCGCGCGCGGCTCGTCGTCCGCGGCCTCCGCCGCCAACGCCGTGATCGAGACGGTCCGCAACATCGCGGCCCCAACCGGCCAGATCTTCTCGGCCGCCGTCCCCTCCCCGGGCGAGGAGGAGGGGTACGGGATCCCGGCCGGCCTGGTATTCGGTTTCCCGCTCCGCGGCACCGAACCGGGGCAGGTCGAGATCGTCCAGGGCATCAACCAT
Source organism: uncultured Chloroflexia bacterium (assembly GCA_963843015.1). GTDB lineage: Bacteria > Chloroflexota > Limnocylindria > QHBO01 > QHBO01 > DASTEQ01. Next base: position 140,588 of record CAWJIR010000007.1, read on the forward strand.
GACGCGTGGGCCGCCGAGCGGATCGCCGCCACCCTCGCCGAGCTCATCGAGGAGCGGGACGCGGTCGGCGAGCTGGTCGCATGAGCACCGACATGAGCACCGATGGCCGGACCGGCGGCGAGACGCTGACCCGACCGAAGGTCGCATCGGTCCAGATCGGCGATCGGACGACGGAGCTGCCCATCGTCCAGGGCACCGACGGGGATGACGCACTCGATATCGGTCAGTTCCGGTCCGATACCGGGCTGGTCACCTTCGATCCCGGCTACAAGAACACCGCGGCGTCGGCATCGGCCATCACGTTCCTCGACGGTGAGGCGGGAGTCCTTCGCTATCGGGGCTACCCGATCGAGCAGATCGCTGCCCGCTCGAGCTTCCTCGAGACCGCGTACCTGCTGATCTACGGGGAGCTGCCGAGCCAGCAGGAGTACGAGACGTGGCTGGACGACATCGTCCACCACACCCTCATCCACGAGGAGATGCGCCGCTTCTTCGACTCGTTCCCCTACGACGCGCACCCCATGGCCGTCCTGGCCAGCGGGACGGTGGGCCTGTCGACGTTCTACCAGGACAGCCACGACCCATTCAACCGCGAGGCGGTGGAGCTGACCATCCGTCGCCTGATCGCGAAGGTGCCCACCCTCGCCGCGTGGGCCTACAAGAAGAGCATCGGCCAGCCGTACGTGTACCCGCTGAACGACCTGGACTACGTCGGGAACTTCCTGCACATGATGTTCGCCGTGCCGGCCGAGCCGTACGAGGTGGGCTCGGTGGTGGGCGCGGCGCTCGAGCAGCTGCTGATCATGCACGCCGACCACGAGCAGAACCTCTCCACGGCCACGGTGCGCAACGCGGGCAGCGGCCAGGCCAACCTGTACGCCTGCATCAGCGCCGGGATGAGCGCGCTGTGGGGTCCGCTCCACGGTGGCGCGAACGAATCGGTGATCAAGACCCTGGAGCGGATCGCGGCCGATGGCGGGGACGTCGCGAAATGGGTGGGCAAGGCCAAGGATCCCGACGACCGCTTCAAGCTGCCCGGCTTCGGGCATCCGGTGTATCGCAACTTCGACCCGCGGGCCAAGCTCATCAAGGCCACCGCCGACCGCGTCCTTGCCGCGCTGGGCGCCGACGGCGAGCTGTTCGACATCGCGAAGCGTCTCGAGGAGACGGCGCTGCAGGACGACTACTTCATCGAGCGCCAGCTGTACCCCAACGTCGACTTCTATTCGGGGCTCATCTACCGAGCCATCGGCTTCCCGAAGAACATGTTCACCGCGCTGTTCGCCATGGGCCGGCTCCCGGGCTGGATCGCGCAGTGGAAGGAGATGATCGAAGACCCCGAGACGAAGATCGCGCGGCCGCGCCAGGTGTACACCGGCGTCGCCGCTCGCGACTACGTCCCGATCGAGTCACGCCAGGCTTCCTGAGACCGATCCGCCGACCGTGCGATTCACCGTCCTCGGCCGCTCGCCCGCGGTGCCGAACCCGGGCGAGGCCTGTGCCGGCTACCTGGTCGAGGGTGGACGGAGCCGGGTCATGGTCGACATCGGTCCCGGCACGGTGGCCCAGCTGCTGCGACTGTGCAACCCGTGGGAGCTCGACGCGGTCGTCATCAGCCACATGCACACCGACCACTTCCTCGACCTGGTGACGATGCGGTACTCGTTCCCGTGGAAGGACGAGGCCAACCCCAAGCTGCGGGTGTACCTCCCGCCGGGGGCGACGGCCCAGATGGAGCACCTGGCGCTGGGAGCCGGCCTGCCGGACTACTTCGCCCGCTCGTTCGCGTTCATCGAGCACGATGGCGACGCGCGGCCCTCGAGATCGGCGACCTGCGAATGGAACCAACCCCCACCGTCCACTTCGTCCCGACCTGGGGCTTCCGGATGGCGGCCCGGGGCGCTCGGCGAGGACACGGGTCGGGACGATCGCCTACTCGGCCGATTCGTCGCCCACGCCGAACCTGGACACCCTGGCCGACGGGACCGACCTGTTCATCTGCGAATCCGCCCTGCGGAAGGTGACCGATGACGCTCCCCCGCCCGAGCGGCGGGGTCATCTCGTCCCCGAGGAGGCCGGCGAGGTGGCGCAGCGCGGGCGGGTGGGGCGGCTGGTCCTGACCCACCTGCCGGTCAACTCCGATGGCGGCATCGTGGGCGGTGACCCAGGCCGGGACCACGTTCGAGGGGCCGGTCGAGGTCGCCGACACCCTGAAAGCCTGGGAGGTCTGACATGGAGGTCAAGGAGCTGGGGCACATCGTCCTGTACGTCCGCAACCTCGAGCGATCGCGGCACTTCTACGGCGAGGTCCTGGGCTGGAAGCAGATCGCGGACATGGGCGACATGGCCGCGATGTTCTCGTCGGGGCGTACCCATCACGAGCTGCTGCTGCTGGAGGTCGGCGAGACCGCCGCACCGCTGCCGCCCGGCCGGCGGGTTGGGCCTGTACCACTTCGGGCTGAAGGTCGGCGAGACCGATGACGAGCTGCGCGAGGCGCTCGACACGCTCCGCCGGGAAGGCGTCCCGATCGTGGGGATGACCGACCATGGCGTCACCCACAGCCTGTACATCACCGATCCCGACGGCAACGAGATCGAGCTGTACATCGACGTCCAGCCCGAGATCTGGCGGGACGATCCGACGGCCGTGCTGGCCTCCACGAAACCGCTCCGTCTCTGAGAAGGTGGTCTAGGTCGCGATCCTGGCCTGGGCGATCCAGCGGTCGGCGGCCCAGGTGGCGAGGCCCCACAGGACGCTGATGAGGAGCGTCGCGACCAGGATCGCGGCACCCAGGACGGCGGCACCGGTACCCACGCCCCGGCCGAGCACGAGGGTGACCATGGTGCCGAAGACGATGGTCAGGACGGACATGAACAGACCGATGCGCAGGGCGGTGGCGACGAACCACTGCCACGTGTGGCCCTGGGCGCGGCCGGTCAGCCACAGGACGGTCGGCCCCGTGGCGCCGTACAGGGCGACGTAGAACCCGAACTCGCTGAACAGCGCCCCAGGCCCGAGCCGCTGGCCGAGGACGAGCGCCGCCACGGCCCACGCGGCGAGGAGGGCGGTTCCCGCGCCGACGGTGATCAGCCAGACCAGCAGGAGCGTCGCCGTCCCGAACGAGAGGCGCTCGACCAGCTCGCCCGAATCGGTCTCCACCAGCTCGGTGGGCCCATCCGGGTTCGGCTCGGGATCGGTGGGGTCTGGGCCCGGGCTCATCGGTCCGTCAGCCGGTCTCAGCCGTCCGTCGAGCCCGCGGACAATGCCTGCTCGAGATCCGCGACCAGGTCCTCGGCCGCTTCGATGCCGACCGACAGGCGGATGAGGTCGGCGGGCACCTCGAGTGGGGAGCCCGCCACCGAGGCGTGGGTCATGACCGCCGGCACCTCGATGAGCGACTCGACCGCGCCGAGCGACTCGGCCAGGGTGAAGAGGCGCGTCGCGCCGGCAACCCGGTTGGCGACGAGCGCGCCGCCGCGAACCTGGAACGAGACCATGGCGCCGGGAAGCCGCATCTGGCGTCGGACGAGCTCCTCCTGGGGGTGGCCCGGCAGGCCGGGGTAGTGCACGGTCGTGACCTCCGGCCGGTTGGTGAGCCAATCGGCCACGATGCCCGCGTTGGCGCATGCGCGGTCCATCCGAATGGCGAGGGTGCGGAGGCCGCGGAGCACGAGCCAGCAGTCGAATGGGCTGGGCACCGCGCCGGCGGCGTTCTGGTGGAAGCGGAGCTTCTCCGCCACCTCGTCGGAGCGGGTGACGACGACGCCACTGACCACGTCCGAGTGGCCGCCGAGGTACTTGGTGGCGGAGTGCAGGACGACATCGGCGCCGAAGTCGAGCGGGCGCTGGAGATACGGCGTGGCAAAGGTGTTGTCGACCACGGTCAGGGCGCCGGCGGTGGCCGCCAGGCGGGCGATGGCCCGGATGTCGACGACCTTGAGGAGCGGGTTGGTGGGGCTCTCCAGCCAGATCATCCCGGTCTGGTTGGTCAGGGCGAACGCGACCGCGTCCAGGTCACGGAGGTCGGCCACGTCGACCTGGATGCCGTATCGGCTCCAGACCTTCTCCGCGAGCCGCCAGGTGCCGCCATAGACGTCGTCACCGAGCAGGATGCGCTGGCCGGGCTCGAGAAGGTAGAGCAGGTTCTGGGTCGCGGCCAGGCCGCTCGCGTACGCCACGCCGTGGGTGCCACCCTCCAGCTCGGCCACCGCCCGCTCCAGCGCCTCTCGCGTCGGATTGCCGCTGCGGCCGTAGTCGTACCCGCTCCGCGGCTCACCGACCGCATCCTGTTGGAACGTGACCGCCTGCTGGATGGCCGGCACCACGGCGCCGGTGGCCTCGTCGGGTTCGAAGCCGGCGTGGACGGTGAGCGTCTCGAACCGGGGCTGGCTGGTGTCGGTCACGGAGCGGATTGTGTCACGCCCCTCGGCGACGCGGCTGTGCTGAGTCCGGGCGCGGCCAGGGCCTACTGAACCCACATCTGGTCGAAGAGCGCCTCGTAGGCCGGGCTGTACTGGTAGTTGCCGACCCGTTCCGACACGAAGTCCGCGCCGGAGTTCACGAGCGGTGCCAGCAACGCCAGGTCGACCGCCCGGCGATCCAGTGCGGCCCACTCGGTCACGGCGGCTGCTCGATCGGTCGTCTGCAGGTCCAGGGCATGGTGGTAGGCGGCATCGAAGTCTTCGTCGCAGTAGTTGATGACCTGGATCGGGTCGCCGCCGCAGGTGAACAAGAACAGAAAGGTGCTCGGGGCAAGGATGTCCGGGATCCAGCCATTGACCGAGATCTGCGTCCGGCCGGAGACCCACGTATCAAAGATCGCATCGACCTCGGTTGCATGATCGACGGAAACCCGGTAGCCAAGATCTGTGAGGACCGATGCGACGTAGTCGAGGTGGCCATGCAAGTCTGGGAAGGTTGGCCCCACCACGACCTCCGCCCCTCGTGTTCCACTGGCGTCGATGAGTTGCTGCGCTATCGTGAGGTCAGGTGCGCTCCAGCGGCCGCCCTCGTCCGGGCTCCGGGTGTACGGGCAGTACGGCTGATACCCCGGCCACCCGGGCGGCAGCAGCTGGCAGGTGATGGCCGCGTCCGGTTGCCCGCCGGACAGGTCGGCAAGCTGGGCTCGATCGATCGCGTAGTTGACGGCGCGTCGGGCATCGACGTTGTCGAACGGCGGGACCGATGCGTTCATGTTGACAAAGAGCGTCTGCACCGAGCCGACCTTCCACTGACCCGGATATCGGGCCTTGATCTCGGCGATCAACTCGGGCGAAGTCCGCGCAGCTGCGGTACGAGGTGAAGTCCGCCTCGCCGCGTTCGACCATCCCAAAGCGAAGCGCGTCGCGCTCCTCGTCACTGAGATCGGACGTCACCGGCGATGGTGAAGACGATCTCGTCGGGGAACCCATCGGGCCGCACGGCCGCATCGAAGATCGTGAACCGCGGATTTCGCGCCAGTCGAACTTCCGTCTCGGTCGCGCTCCGCCACGACATACGGTCCGGTGCCCGGGAAGGTGCCCTCCACGACCGCATTCATTGGGATCCCCTCGGGAACCGGGAAGGCGAACGGCAGGGCCAGCTTCGCAACGAAATCGGGATCCGGGGCGCTCAGGTGGAACGTCACCACTCCGTTGTCATCATCCGTCTCGATACCGGCCGACAGATCGCAACGCTCAACGGGTGTCTCGTCGTCCAGGGTGCATGCCTCTGCGCCGACGATCGCGGCGTAGAAAGAGCCCCGAGGACTCCCACGGGCGCCACCTGGAAACTGCGCTCGATGGCGCGCCTGAAGTCAGAGGCTCTGACTGGCATCACCCGTCGAGTACACGAGACCCGGCCGCAGCTGGAAGGTGTAGGTGAGGCCGCCGTCGGTCGGGCGCGGAATGGCGGTCGCCAGCGCTGGCAACAGGACCGCCCCGGCCGAACCTCCTGCTCGTCGATAGCCCACAAGGCCGTCGGCCTCGAGACCCGGGATGTTGGGGGATCCCCACTCAAGCGGATCGAGCGCCAGGACATCGGTTGTCAGGACCCGCAGGGTGCCTCCCTGGTGGCTGGCCGGCGACGCCTGGGCGGCGAGCCAGAGCTGCCCCTCGACCTCGGTCAGGGCACCGACCGCGCTGCCGGTCGAGATCGGCTCGGGGAGCGCCGTCTGGCTGGTCGGGTCGAGCTGATAGCACGCGGCCATCCTGCGACCCGACCCAGATCGAGCCGTCACTGACCGCAATGGCGGTCAGCGGACCGCCAATGTCAATGGTCGACATGATCCGGTTGCCGGCGCGGTCGATCCGGGTGACCGTCCCGTCCGCGGCCGTGACCCATGCCGAATCAGCGTCCAGGGCGACAGCGGTGGGCCGGGCGGCGAGCTGGATGGGCGCCGCCAGGGTGACGCCGGTCACCGGATCGAGCTGGCTGACCGACGCGCCGTCCTCGCTGACCACCCAGACCGCGCTGCGTCGGCGGCGAGCGCGATCGGGCCTGGCGCCGACGCCAGTCGTGCTGGCCGACCTCGCCGGTCTCGGCATCGACCGAGACGACCGTGCTGTCAGTGGAGTTGGCCACCCATAGCACCGAGCCCGCGGCGGCGATCGCGGTCGGCCCGTTGCCGACCTCGATCGGCTCGCCGACGACGCGCCCGATGTTCGGCGTTGATCCGGGTGATGGTTCGGTCGCCGCTGTTGGCCACCCAGACCGAGCCCTCGGCGACCGCGATGCCCATCGGTGAGCGTCCGACATCGATCCGGGTGACGCACGGCCCCCGTCTCGAGGTCGATCTGGGACACGCTGTCGGCGCCGGTGTTGGTGACCCAGGCGTAGCCCTCGCCGACCGCGATGCCGCTCGGCCGCGCCCCGACCTGGATCTCCCCGATGACTTCGCGCGCGGCCGGTGTCGATGATGCCGATCGAGTTCTCGGTGACGCTGGCCAGGGCGGCTGGCTGCCAGGGTTTCCAGAGCCAGCAGGCCCCGGCGGCCACGAGCACCACGGCGAGCCCCGCGGCGCCGCCCGCCACGAGGCGTGGCCGGCGCTGCCAGATCGGGCGGGACTGGGCGCGGCGCACGGCCGCGGCGCGCCGTTCCCGGGCCGAAGCCGCGATCGTGGCGTCCTCGGTCGGTCGACGGCGGCCGCGCGCCGACCGCGTAGACGTGCCACTCGCCGGGCACGCCCTTCAGCTCGCGGACGCCGCGGTCCTCGAAGGTCAGCCCCGAGCCCGCGGCCAGGTCGCGCACGGTCGACGAGACCAGCACCTCACCGGCGCCGGCCAGCGGCCATGATCCGCGAGGCGATGGCGACCGCGATGCCGGTGACCTTGGCGCCCATCTGCTCGACTTCGCCGACGTGGACGCCGGCGCGGATCTCGATGCCCGAGCTCGCGCACCCGGCTGCGCACGCCTCAAGCACGCACTCGACGGCCGCGGCGGGCGCATCGAAGATGGCGAAGAAGCCGTCGCCGGCGGTGTCGATCTCGCGACCGCCGATGCCGCCGCAGCGCCGCGCGGATCGGCGCGTGATGGAGCTGGACCAGCTCGCGCCAGGCGCTGTCGCCGAGCTCGGCGGCGTGCTCGGTCGGAGCCCACGATGTCGGTCATCACGACCGTCGTCAGGAAGCGTTCGGGGGTCCCCTCGTCCTGTCGGGCACGGCGGCGCGGAGTAGTCGGCGCACTAGCGGGTGCGGGGGAAGCCGAGGTCGACCTTGCTGGTGCCCGGATCGGGCCAGCGGGCGGTGACCACCTTGGCCCGGGTGAAGAACTGGACGCCCTCGGGGCCGTACATGTGGAGGTCGCCGAACAGCGAGCTCTTCCAGCCGCCGAACGAGTAGTACGCCACCGGGACCGGGATCGGGACGTTGATGCCCACCATCCCGACGTCGATGTCGAACTGGAACTGGCGCGCCGCCCCGCCGTCGCGGGTGAAGATCGCCGTCCCGTTGGCGTACGGGTTGTCGTGGATGATGCCGACCGCATCGGTGTAGGTGTCCGCGCGGACGACCTCCAGCACCGGGCCGAAGATCTCGTTCTGGTAGCAGTCCATGTCGGGCTTGACCTTGTCCAGCAGCGAGACCCCGAGGAAGAAGCCCTGCCCGTCCTGGTAGAGCGGGTGCTCGCGGCCATCCACCACCAGGTCCGCCCCCTGGGACGGGCCGCTCTCCAGGAACGAGGCCACCTTGTCGCGGTGCTCGCGGGTGATGAGCGGGCCCATCTCGGCCTCGGGGTCGCTGCCCGGGCCGACCTTGATCTTGGGCAGGCGCTTCTGGATGGCGTCCACCAGCGGCTCGGCGACGTCGCCCACCGCGACCACCACGCTGATCGCCATGCAGCGCTCGCCGGCCGAGCCGTAGGCGGCGGACACGGCGGCATCGGCGGCCATGTCGATATCGGCGTCCGGCAGGACGATCATGTGGTTCTTGGCCCCACCCAGGGCCTGGACCCGCTTGCCGGCCTTCGTCCCGTTCTCGTAGATGTGGCGCGCGACGGGCGTCGAGCCGACGAAGCTGACCGACGCGATGTCGGGGTGCTCGAGGATCCGATCCACCGCCACCTTGTCGCCGTGGACGACGTTGAACACGCCGTCCGGGACGCCGGCCTCGGCCAGCAGCTCAGCGAGATAGACCGATGCGGACGGGTCCTTCTCGGATGGCTTGAGGATGAAGGTGTTCCCGCAGGCGATGGCGTTGGCGAACATCCACATCGGGACCATGGCCGGGAAGTTGAACGGGGTGATCCCCGCCGCCACGCCGAGCGGCTGGCGGATCTGGTAGACGTCGATCCCGGTCGATGCCTGCTCGCTGAACGAGCCCTTCAGCAGCTGCGGGATGCCGGTCGCGAACTCGAGGTTCTCGAGGCCGCGGGCCACCTCGCCGAGGGCGTCGGAAGGGACCTTGCCGTGCTCGGCGGTCAGGTGGGCCGCGATGTCGGCGCGGTGCTGGTCGACCAGGTTCCGGATGCGGAACATGATCTCGGTCCGCCTGCTGAGGGACGTCGCGCGCCACGCAGGAAAGGCGTCGTTGGCCGCCTTGACGGCGGCGTCAACCTCCTCGACCGATGCGAAGTCGACCTCGCGCGCCACCTCGCCGGTGGCCGGGTTGTAGACCGGTCCGCGACGCCCGCTGGTCCCGGCCACCCGCTTGCCCCCGATCCAGTGGTTGACGCGCGGCAGATCGGCTCGCTCGCCGCCAGCGGCTGACTGCGGTGGCTGAGCGGTGGTGGTCACGGCCGCAGGGTACGCCCTCCAGTCGCGGATGGCTACGGTCCGCCGGTGCCACGGTCGGCCCAAATGTTGCCTCAAATGTTAGCGCGAGTGTATTTTCGAGCCCTGATCGCACGGCTGCGACGCACCGGCGCCGGCCGATGCGAGGAGCGAAAGGTTGGCAGCTCGATGGAGGAGAAGAGTCTCTACGACCGGCTGGGAGGGATCTTCGCGATCGCGGCGGTGGTGGACCACTTCAGCGACGCGCTGATCAAGAATCCCGATCGTCGGGCCAGCAGTCGCAGAACCCGGCGCTGCGCCAGTGGCACAACGACCAGCTGGACCGCCTGCCGGGGCTGAAGTTCATGCGGACCCTGTGGGTCGCCAACGTCGCCGGCGGGCCATTCGTCTACCAGGGCACGGAGCCGGGGCAGGACCGCGCTCGGCCTGGAAGAGGCGCATCGCGAGTTCCAGATCACGTCGGCCGAGTTCGACGAGGTGGCCGCGGAGCTGGCCCGCACCCTGGACACCGTCGGCGTGCCGGAGAAGGAGAAGGGCGAGGTCCTCGACGCGTTCGCCGCGCACAAGCCGGAGGTCATCGAGGGTTCACAGGTCGCCGCCTGACGCGGCTGATCTCCACGACGAACCGGAGCGTGCTCGTCGTCAGGCGCTGCGACGAATGACGACCTCCGGACGGGTGGCGCGCCAGTCGTAATCGGAGACGGCCTCGTTCGGACCGAGCAGATCCACCTCGCGAAGCCACGCATCGTTGAACAGCTTGCCGAGGTAGTTCCGCCCTGAATCGGGGAGGAGGACGACGAACACGGCGTCGGGGTCGTCCACGTCCCGGGCGACCTGGAGCGCGGCCCACAGCGCGGTCCCGCCCGACTCCCCCACCAGGATGCCCTCGGCCGCCGTGGCGGCACGGGCGGTGAGAAAGGCGTCGCGGTCCGGAACCCGGACGATGACATCGGCCACCCCCGCGTCGTAGGTGCCGGGCCAGAAGTCCTCGCCGATGCCCTCGGTCAGGTAGGGGTGGATCGGTCCCCCGCTGAAGACCGAGCCCTCGGTATCGGCACCCACGATCACGACGTCCGGTCGCTGCTCACGAAGGTAGTGGCCGACCCCCGAGATGGTCCCGCCCGTCCCGAGCCCGGCCACGAAATGCGTCACCCCGCCGCCAGTCGCCTCCCAGATCTCGGGGCCGGTGGTCAGGTAGTGGGCCTCGGGGTTGGCCGGGTTGGTGTACTGGTCCGGCTTCCAGGCGCCCGGCGTCTCGCGCGCCAATCGGTCCGAGACGCGGTAGTACGAGCGCTCGTCGGACGGGTCGACATCGGTGGGGCAGACGACCACCTCGGCTCCGTACGCTCGCAGGAGGGCGCGCTTCTCCTCGGACTGCTTGTCGGCCATGACGAAGATGCACCGATAGCCCTTCACCGCCGCCGCCATGGCCAGCCCGACGCCGGTGTTGCCGCTCGTCGGCTCCACGATCACGCCGCCCGGCTTCAGGAGGCCGGCCCGCTCGGCGGCCTCGATCATGGGCAGCGCGATCCGGTCCTTGACCGATCCGCCCGGGTTCATGGCCTCCAGCTTGGCCACCAGTCGCGGGTAGACCCGCCGCCGAGGCGATCGAGCGCGACGAGCGGCGTCCCGCCGACGGCCGCCGTGATGTCGGGCGAGGACGCCCGGCCGGTCAGCCAGCCTGGGGCTCCGTCGAGGGGGGCTCGGTATCGACCGGGCTCCCCTCGCTGACCATCTCGCTGGCCGCGGCGGCCGCCTCCCGCTCTTCCATCTCCAGCAGGAAGGCGCCCGGAACGCCCCAGCCCTTCAGGTGGCGGACGATGATCACGACCGCTCCGAGGACCGCGACGCTCACCCCGATGATCACCGCCGTCGGGAGACCGCCGATCAGCCAGTTGCCCGTCCGGAACCCCTCGAGCAGCGTCCGCACCGATCCGTACCAGATGAAGTACATCATCGCGATGTCGCCGTCGTACAGCCGCCGGGCGAACCGGCGGCCGATGTACAGCAGGACGAACATGCCGAGCACGTTGAGGAGCGACTCGTACAGGAACAACGGGTGGAAGGTCGTCGAGTCGACCGGGTACTGGTCGAGATCATTCCAGGGCGGGACGCGGTGCTCGGCGTCGATCGGGATGCCCCACGGCAGGTCGGTTGGCGGCCCGTAGAGCTCCTGGTTGACGAAGTTGCCGAAGCGACCGATGGCCTGGGCGAGGAGCATGGCCGGCGCGGCAATGTCGATCCAGCGCCAGAACTTCATCTCGTTGACCCGCGAGTAGATCGCCAGCGCGATCAGGCCGCCGGCCACCCCGCCGGGGATGCCCAGGCCCCCGAGCCAGACCTGGGGGATCAGCACCGGGTTCTCGGCGTAGAACGACCATTCGTGGATGACGTGGTAGGCCCTCGAACCGATGATCCCGCCGATCGCGGCGACCAGGAGGAGGGTCCAGACGCGCTCGGGGTCCTCGCCGCGGCGCCGCGCTTCGCGGGTGGCGAGCCACGCAGCCGCCACCGCGGCGACCGCGAAGATGATTCCGTACCAGTGAATGGCGAGCGGACCGATGCGGAAGGCGACCGGATCGATGAACACTGCGCGCGGATTCTACCCGCAGTCCCCGCCCGCTCCGCGAGCGCGACCTTCCCAAACGTGGCTGGCGCGGCGTATCGTTCCGCGTCAGCTCTAGACGAGGAGAGTCGCCATGAGCGGCGACCGAGCGGCCCTTCCCCTGCGCACCCTGGTGACCCTGTCGGTCTATTGGCTGGGGATCCTCACCATCCAGTTCGGGCTCGGGAACCGTGATCGTGCCCAGCGATGGTCGAGGACTTCGTCGGCAAGGCGAATGCCGGAGCCGGGCTGGCAGTGGTGAACGGCGTGGCGGTCATCGCGTCCATCTTCGTTCAGCCCACGGTCGGCATGATCAGCGACTACACGATCACCCGCTGGGGACGCCGCAAGCCGTACATCTTCATCGGCGGCCTGCTGGACATGCTGTTCCTGTACGGCATCGCCACATCGAACACCTTCGTGGCGCTGGTGGCCTTCTACTTCCTGATCCAGGTGTCGTCGAACTTCGCCCAGGGGCCGTTCCAGGGCTATGTCCCGGACCTCGTGCCCGCCAAACAGGTGGGAATGGCCAGCGGGCTGATGGGACTGATGATCGTGCTGGGATCGATCGTTGGGGTCGGGATCGCGATGACCGGCCTGCAGGCCGGGGGATCGGTGTTCGTCGCCACCATGGCGCTGGGCGCGGTGGAGATCGTGGCCATGCTCATCGTGGTCACCCGGGTGCACGAGGGGACGACCGGACCGAAGCGAACGATGTCGTGGCCCAGGGTGGCCATGTCGGCATGGGGCGCGGACATCCTGCGCGAGAAGACCGTCCTGTGGCTGCTCCTCGTTCGCCTCCTGTTCCTGGGTGCCGCGGCGGCGGCCACCTCGCTGGGCCTGTACTACTTCCAGCGGACGCAAGGGCTGTCCGAGGGCCGAGGCGAGCACAGTTCGTCTTCTATGGCGACGGTCATCGTCGCTGGCATGTCCGGCCTGGCCTCCATCCCCGGCGCTCGGCTCTCCGACCGATACGGACGCAAAGCGGGTCATCTACGCTGGCATGGCCCTCATGGCGGTCGGCCTGCTCGGGCTGGCCCTCGCTCCCACCCCCGATCTGGCGGTCGTGCTGTTCGTTCCGGCCGGCATCGGCATCGGTGCCTTCCTGTCCGTCGACTGGGCGCTGATGAGCGACGTCATCCCCAAGCACACCTCGGCGAGGTACATGGGCATCCTCAACGTGGGGACGGCGATGGCGACCCCCGTATTCCTGATCGTCGGTGGGCTGACGATGGATATCGTCGGTCGCACGGTCGGGGAGGCTGCCGGGCCGGTGGCCGCCATGTACGTGGCCATCGGGTTCCTGGCTCTGGCGGCGCTCGCCTTGCGGCAGGTTGACGCCCGGCGGCGAGAGCTGGGCGAAACCCCGCGGCGGCCGAAGCTCCGGAGCCGACCGCGGCGTGAGCGATCCGGGGGCAGACGGCGGCAGGCAGATCGGCGCACACCTCCTCGGCGTCACCGTCACGTGGCGCTACCGGTTGGAACGGATCCTGGTCTGGATCGTCGTCCACGCCCTGTTCCGCGTCCGCGCCGAGGGGCTGGACCGGTGGCCACCAGCGCCGTTCCAGCTCGCCACCAACCACCACTCCGGCTGGGACCCGCTGCTGGTCATGGCCATCAGTCCGCTCCGCCCCCGGGTCACCTGGTTCGGACCCAAGGAGGTCGACTTCTCGAAAGGCGTCCGGAACCGGGTGATGGGCTTCTTCGGCGGAATGATCCCGTTCAACCCGTCCAAGACGAACCTGGGCTCGTCGGTCCGCGCCGTGCAGCGCGTGTTCGACGCCGGCGGGGTGCTGGCCATTGCCACCGAGGGCACGCTCGGCTTCCGCGAGAGCGAGCTCCTGCCCCTCCAGGACGGGGCCACCGTGTTCGCGGCCCTGTCCGGGGTGCCGGTCGTGCCCTGCGCCATCGTTGGCAGCTCGACGTTGTGGTTCCGCAAGGAGATCGTCGTTCGCTTCGGCGACCCCATCCCGGTCGTCCGCGGCGGTGACAAGGCCGCTCGTCAGGCCGTCGGCGAGCAGGTCAGGGCCGGGCTCCAGGCGCTGCTGCCGGCCGCGGAGCCGGCATATCCCCACACGCCGGCCGGGCTCCGTCTTCCTGACCGATCTCTTCAACGGCCCCGGCGAACGGCGGCGCTGGCGCACCTACATGGCCGAGGTCGGGCAACCCGTCTCCGACTAGGATCGAGCCGTGCTCCCGTTCGTCTGGGCCCTGATGGTCTTCGCCGTCGTCGGCGGGTTCGTGATGATCGTCGCCTACTGGCTCGACGTGCAGGATCGGGCGGACCTCACGCCGCGGGCCAGAATCGGCTGGTCGGCCGGGATCCTGGCCTTCCCGGTCTCGATCCCCCTCTACGCATTCCTGGGGGGCGGCCGATGGCCGACCCTCCTGCGGGTCGCGTCCCTCATCCCGGCGCTGGCGCTGCTGCTCTTTCTTCTCTTCGTCTTCGGCGTCCTGGGCTAGGCTGCGCGCGCCATGACGATCACCGAGAAGGGAGCCGAAGCGGCCATCGCGTACCTGCGCCAGCACGCTGACGAACACCTCCGCGGCCTGGACGAGATCCTCCGGATGGAATCGGTCAGCGCGGATCCGACCAAGAAGGACGAGATGCGGCGGACGGCGCAATGGATCGCCGACCAGTTCACCGAGATCGGCTTCGACAATGCCCGCCTGACCGATACCCGCAGCCATCCGGTCGTCACGGCCGACTGGCTCCACGCCGGCGAGGACAAGCCCACGGTCCTGGTCTACTGCCACTACGACGTCCAGCCACCCGATCCGCTCGAGGAGTGGGTCCGACCGCCGTTCGAGCCGCGGTACGAGGACGACATCGTGTACGCCCGTGGCTCCGGTGACGACAAGGGCCAGCTCTACATGCACCTCCGCGCCGCCGAGGCGTGGCTGAAGGGCGTCGGGCATCTGCCGCATCAACGTGCGGGTCATCTTCGAGGGCGACGAGGAGCACATCAGCGAGCCGGTCACCGAGTTCATCGACGCCCACCCGGAGCTGCTGACCGCGGACGTGTGCATCGTCTCCGACTCCGACATGCAGGACGACGAGGGGACCCCGGCCATCACCTACGGCCTGCGCGGGATCGCCTACTGGGAGGTCCGGGTCCAGGGTCCGTTCCAGGACGTCCATTCCGGCTCGTACGGCGGCGGGGTCGACAACCCGGCCAACGTCCTGGTCAAGATGCTCGCCTCCCTGGTCGACGAGGACGGGCGGGTCACCGTCCCCGGCTTCTACGACGACGTCGTGGACCTGACCGATGCCGAGCGGGAGGCCTATGCCACGGTCCCCTTCGACCACGACGGGTTCATGAAGGCGACCGGGGTGACCGAGCCGATGTCCGGCGAGCGCGGCTGGACCCTGGTCGAGCGCCTGTCCGGCACGGCCGACGTTCGACATCAACGGCATCTGGGGCGGCTACCAGGGCGAGGGATCGAAGACGATCATCCCCGGCTTCGCGGCGGCCAAGCTGAGCACGCGACTGGTGCCCGAACCAGGATCCGCGGAAGATCGAGGCGCAGATGATCGAGCACCTCCAGGCGATCGCTCCGCCCACCGTGCGGGTGAGCGTGAAGTCGCTGTCCAACGGCTGGCCGGCGATGACGCCCATCGACCACCCGGCGGTCGGCGCCGCTGCCCGCGCATCGGAGAGGGCATTCGGCAAGGCCCCGGTCTTTCATCGGTCCGGCGGCAGCATCCCGTACGTACCGGCCCTGGAGCAGAAGACCGGGATCAAGAGCGTGATGGTCGGCTGGGCGTCGCCGAACGGGAACTTCCACGCCCCCAACGAGTGGATGCCGCTCGCCAACTACCGCGGCGGCATGGACGCGATCGTGTACCTGTGGGACGAGCTCGGCCGTCTGTCAGCGGACGACTCAATGGCTAGCCTGCGGCGACTCCCCGGATACTCGGCCTGCGGGCGTAAGGTGGGCTGATGAACGAGCCGCCCAACTCGATACCGCCCGCTTCAGACCCTGATTCCGAGGCCCGGGAGCCAGCGCCGCCTGCTGCGGAGGAGGCTCCCACACCGCCAGCCGAGGTGACTCCGGCGGAAGCCACGCCGCCCGCCTTGCCTCCCGAGAGCCAGCCAGAAGTCGTGCCGCCGATTGCAGCTCCACTGCCGGCCGGGGCGGGTCCAGCACCCGGGATCGAGTTCGGCGGATTCTGGATCCGATTCGCGGCCTACATCATCGACGGCTTGATCCTTGCGGTCATCCAGATCGCCCTCGCCCTGGTGTTCGGTCTGGCTTTCGGGGTCGCGTCGCCGTCAGACATCAGTGCCTCGCAGAGCCTCGTGTCCCTTGTCGGCCTCGTCATCTCGATCGGGTACTTCGTGTGGTTCTGGGTCCGGAGCGGCAGCACGCCGGGCATGAGCCTGCTCGGGCTGCAGGTCGTGCGAGACAAGGACGGCGGCTCAATCTCCTGGGGGAAGGCGCTCATTCGCTACATCGGCATCGTGATTTCGACACTGGCTCTGTTCATCGGGCTCATCTGGGTCGCATTCGACAGTCGCAAGCGCGGATGGCACGACCTGATGGCCGGGACCGTCGTCATCCGAAAGCCGGAGGTGCCCATCACCGGCGGCCGCAAGGTGCTGATGATCGGCGCGATCGGCTGCGGCTGCCTGCTGCCGATCCTGGCCATCCTCGGGATCGTCGGGCTCCTCTTCATGGGGCCGATCGTCCAGGACGTCATGAACAGGGCCGGCGATGACCTGGCCCGGGGTCCGGACGGCCAGATCGAGCAGCCGATCGAGATCCCCTACACCTCATTGCGAGTCGGTGACTGCTTTGACCTGATCGACCCGGCGGCCCAGAACGTCGAACTGGTGCGGGCGGCTCCCTGTGCAGACGAGCACGTGTTCGAGGTCTTCTTCGTCGGCGACATGCCGGACGGCGCCTTCCCGGGCGACGAGGCAGTCCTGGCGTTCGCCAACGACAACTGTCTCCCAGCCTTCGAAGACTATGTCGGCGCCCCCTTCGAGCAGTCGGTCTGGTACGCGTCCCCCGTCATCCCGAACGAGGAATCATGGGCAGAAGGAGCCCGCACCGTGACGTGCCAGCTCCACAACCAGGAGGGAACACCCGTCACCGGATCGGCCCGCAACTCCGCCGAGTAGACGGTCGGCCGACCTAGGCCACCACGCGAAGGTCGCGGGACGAGCGGTTGAGGCGCTCCCCGCCGTCGGCGGTGCAGACCACGATGTCCTCGATGCGCGCACCCCAGCGATCCGGGACGTAGATCCCGGGCTCCACGCTGAACGCGTCACCCTCGCGCAGCGGGTCGGCGTTGCGATTCCACCAGGTACGGCTCCTCGTGCGTTTCCAGACCGATGCCGTGGCCGGTGCGGTGGGTGAACAGCGGCCCGTAGCCGGCATCGGTGATGACCTCGCGGGCGACGCGGTCCACGTCCCGCGCCGGAATCCCGGGTCGGACGGCGTCGCAGGCGGCGGCCTGGGCCTCCTGGAGGACGGCATACAGGTCCTGGAACTCCTCGGGCGGGATGCCCACGAAGGCCGTTCGCGATGTGTCGCTGGCGTAGCCGTTCGCCGTGCCGCCGATGTCGAGGACGATGGAGTCGCCTTCCTCGATCAGCCGCTCCCCTGGGGTGTGGTGCGGGCTGGCGGCGTTCGGTCCCGATGCCACGATGGCCCAATCGGCGGTGTCATGCCCGGCCGCCCGCAGCAGCTCGCGGATCTGGGCGCTGACCGCGGCCTCCGTCCGGCCGCTCAGCTTCTGGGCGGTGATCGCGTCCATGGCCCGGTCGGCGGCTTCCGCGGCGGTCCGCAGGCGCTCGATCTCTTCGGCGCTCTTCGTCCGGCGCAGGGCGTTCAGGGCCGGACCGGCCTCGGTCAGGTCGGTCCCATCGAGCGCCGCTCGCAGCCGCAGCACGAAGCGGGCCCACATCTGGTCCTGGACCGCCACGCGGCCGGGACGTCGCCCAGGACCTCGGCGACCACCGCGAACGGGTCGTCCGTCTCTTCCCAGGTGCGAAGGTCCATCTCGTCGGCCAGCGGACCAAGCTCGTGTCGGGCCAGCGGTTCCTCGAGATGCGGCAGCACCAGGGTCGGCGACGCCCCGGGCCGCACGACCAGGCAGGTCAGCCGCTCCAGCGGCGGCGCGGCGTATCCGAGCAGGTACAGGTAGTCCGATGACGGGGTGACCAGGATGGCGTCCAGGTCGCGGCGGCCGGCTTCGGCGGCGGCTCTCGTCAGCCGATCTCGATGGACGGATGTCGGGAATGGTGGCATCGGTCGAAGGGTAGCCGACCGGGTCAGGGCTCGATGCGGAGGAGGACTTCGGCGGCTTCGCCGTCGTGGATGCGCCAGGCGCGCAGCGCCTGCATCGGTTCGGCATCGGGATCGGCCAGGCGTGGCGAGCAGGTAGACCGCGTCGGGGTACATCGCCTGGCGGCGGTCGGTGGGCGATGGCTCGGCCGGGGTGTGGGTGTGGGAATGGAAGATGGCCACCAGGTCCTCGCCCGCGTCCTCGATGCCCAGAACGATCCGCACCAGGTCGTCGGGATGGACGGTGTAGACGTACGGGGAGGCTTCGGCATTGCGCGCCGGGTGGTAGGTCGTCGCTCGACCCTCGGCAGCGGACCCGGAGAGGATCCCGCAGGCCTCGTTCGGCACCTCCGTTCGCGCATGCGCCAGCAGCTCGTCAGCGAGGGCGGCGGAGATGGCGAGCCCGTCGCTCACCACAGGACCTGACCCTCCATGTCCGATTCCAGCGCGTCGAGATCACGGTCCCAGAGGCCGGTCGAGAGGTACTTCCAGCCGCCGTCAGCGAGCAGCACGACGATCGAGCCCGCAGTCCATGTCCGCGGCCACGCGCAGCGCCACCGACAGCGCGGCGCCGGACGAGAGGCCGGCGAAGATGCCCTCCTTCGCCATCAGCTGTCGCACGCCAACGACGGCCTCGCGATTGCTGACGAGGTACCGATCGTCCAGGACCGAGACATCGAGCACCGGCGGGACGTAGCCCTCCTCGAGGGAGCGGAGGCCCTGGACCTGCTCCCCGGGGAGCGGCTCCGCGGCCACCACTCGCACGCCGGGCCGAGCGGCCTTCAGCGCGCGCCCGACACCGGTCAGCGTCCCGCCGGTCCCGAGCCCGGCCACGAACACGTCCACCTCGGGCACGGCGGCCAGGATCTCGGGTCCGGTTCCCTCCTCGTGGGCGCGGGGGTTGGCCTCGTTCGCGTACTGGAAGGGCATGAAGACCGATGGATCGGCCGCGGCCATCCGCTCCGCCATTCGGATGGCGCCGTTCGAGCCCTCGGCCCCGGGCGAGAACACGATCTCCGCGCCGTGGGCGCGCAGGAGCTGCTCGCGCTCGGCGGTGGTGTTGTCGGGCATCACGACCCGAACCGGGTGACCCATCAGCCCGCCGACCATCGCCAGGCTGATCCCGGTGTTGCCGCTCGACGGCTCGAGGATCGTCTGGCCCGGCGCCAGGGCACCCGAGGCAGTGGCCTCGGCCAGCATCGATCGGGCAATCCGGTCCTTGACCGATCCGGTCGGGTTCGCGCCCTCGATCTTCGCGAACAGCCGAACGCTCGGGACTCGGCGACAGCCGGCGAAGCTCGACCATCGGCGTGCGGCCGATGGCGTCGACGACGTCACCGAGGATGCGCTGGGGCGGCCGGCTGGCCGCCATCGGTCTAGGCCTGGCCTCCGGCCATGGCCGGCAGGAGGATGACCTGGTCATCCGGGCCCACCGCGGTCGTCAGGCCGCCCGCGTAGCGGACGTCCCGCCCGTTGACATAGACGTTCACGAACCGCGAGAGCGCCCCGTCCGTCGGTGACCCGCTCGCGAAGGGCGGGATAGCGGGCGAAGAGGTCGTCGAGGACCTCGGTCACCGTCGTCCCGGCGGCCTCCAGCTCGCGCTCCCCGCCCACCGTCTCGCGCAGGACGGGTGGGATCCTGACCTGGCTCACGAGGCGGCGAGGGCGGCCGGCGTCTGGTCCGCCTTCGCGGGTCGCGACGGCGTCTCCGCAGGCCGGGCAGGCCGGGTCGCGCCAGAGGCGGATCTCGTCGAACGAGGTGCTCATGGCATCGAACAGGAGCATCCGCCCGGCCAGCGTCTCCCCCACGCCCAGCACCAGCTTCACGGTCTCGTTGGCCTGGAGGAGGCCGATGATCCCCGGCAGCACGCCCAGCACCCCGGCGACGGCGCACGCCGGCGCGAGCTCGTCCGGTGGCTGCGTGGGGTACAGGCAGCGGTAGCACGGGCCCTCGAACGGGACGAAGGTCGTGACCTGGCCGTCCCAGCGGTAGATGGAGCCGTGGACCACGGGCTTGCGGTACGCGACCGAGGCGTCGTTGAGCAGGTAGCGGGTCTCGAAGTTGTCGGTCCCGTCCACGATCACGTCGTACGACGCCACCAGCTCGTCGACGTTGCTCGCGTCCAGTCGGACCGGGTGGCGAACGATGGTGACGTCGGGGTTGAGGGCGGTGAGGGTCAGCTCCGCGCTCTCGGTCTTGGGCATCCCCACCCGGTCGGCGGTGTGGAGCACCTGGCGCTGGAGGTTCGACTCGTCGACGACGTCGTCGTCCACGATCCCCAGCGTCCCGATCCCCGCGGCCGCGAGGTACAGCCCGGCCGGCGACCCCAGGCCGCCGGCGCCGATCAGCAGCACCCGCGAGTCCAGCAGCTTGCGCTGGCCCTCCTGGCCGATCTCGGGAATGAGGAGCTGGCGCGAGTAGCGTGCGCGCTCCGCCTCGGTCAGGAGCTGGGCGGGCACCTCCCACGCTCCGCCGAGGGCCTTCCACTCGGCAAGCCGGCCCTGGATGTTCAGGACGTCGGTGTAGCCGATCTGGGCCAGGTACTGGGATGCGCGCCGCGAGCGGGCGCCGACCGCGCAGTGAACGAGCAACGGGGTGGACTTGTCCGGGACCACCGTCTCGATGGTGGTCGGGAGGTCAGCGAGCGGGACGAGGGTCGCGCTCGGGATGTGGCCCTCGTTCCACTCGACCAGCTCGCGAACGTCGATGATCCGCCGCTGGTCGGCGAGCTTCACCGCGTCGGCGACCGAGACCTCGAGGAACGTGCCCGGCTCGGACATCAGACCGCCTCCGCCTCGGCCGGCCATTCCACCGCGCCGCCGGTCACCGCCCCCTGCAGGACCTTGTAGCCGAGCAGCGCGCACTTCAGGCGGGCCGGTCCGATCGGGCACGCCGAGGTCGTCGAGCACGCCCTTGGGGTCGATGGCCCGCACCTCGTCGAGGGTCATGCCGCGGAGCGAATCGGTCAGGATCGATGCCGACGCCTGGCTGATGGCACAGCCGCGTCCCTCGAACGCCACGTCGGCAATCCCTGCACGGTCGTCGCTCAGGCGCAGGGTCATCGACAGCTCGTCGCCGCAGGTCGGGTTCGAGTCGGCGTAGTGCAGGTC
This sequence comes from uncultured Chloroflexia bacterium, assembly GCA_963843015.1. GTDB lineage: Bacteria > Chloroflexota > Limnocylindria > QHBO01 > QHBO01 > DASTEQ01. The sequence goes on from CAWJIR010000007.1 coordinate 161,808, forward strand.
GTGGGGATCGAGAACCCCCGCGTTGTGGGGGTTCTTGTAGTGCTCCAGGATGAAGTCGCGGTACAGGTTGTCCATCGGCTCCGTGGCTATGCGAAGAGGGTCACCGCCGCCCGGACCGCATCGGCCAGGGCGGAGACGTCGTCGAGGTCGTTGTAGACATAGAAGCTGGCCCGGGTCGTGGCCGGGATGTCGTAGCGCTGCATGACCGGCTGGGCGCAGTGGTGGCCGGCGCGGACCGCGACCCCGTGGTGGTCGAGGATGGTGGCCATGTCGTGCGGATGCACGGCGTCGAACACGAAGCTGATGACCCCGGCATGGAGGTCGGGATCGTCAGGGCCGAGGCGGCGGACGCCGGGGATCTCGCCGAGGGCGGCCCAGGCGTGCTCGAACAGGTAGCGCTCGTGCTCGCGGACGTTCGCCATGCCGATATCGGTCAGGTAGTCGATGGCGGCACCCAGGCCGATGGCCTCCACGATGGCCGGCGTGCCGGCCTCGAACTTCTGGGGCACCTCGTTCCACTCGGCGCCTTCCATCGTGACCCGGATGATCATGTTGCCGCCGGTCATGAACGGCGGCATGGCCTCGAGCAGCTCGCGGCGAGCCCACAGCGCGCCGATGCCGGACGGGCCGAGCATCTTGTGGCCGCTGATGGCGAGGAAGTCGCAGCCGATGGCCTGGATGTCGATGGGCATGTGCGGGGCGGCCTGGGCCGCGTCGACCAGGACGAGGGCGCCGGCGGCGTGGGCCCGCTCGGTGATCTCGCGGATGGGGTTGATCGTGCCCAGCGCGTTGCTGACGCCCGGCCACGGCGAGGAGCTTGGGCTTGGCCGCGAGGTGGCGGTCGAGGTCGTCGAGGTCGAGGCGGCCGTCGTCGGTGATGGCCACGTAGCGCAGCTCCGCGCCGACCGCCTTGGTGAGCTGCTGCCACGGAACGATGTTGGCGTGGTGCTCGAGCTGGGTGGTGACCATCACGTCGCCCGGCGCCCAGGTTCGTCCGGCCCCACGAGTAGGCGACCAGGTTGATGGCCTCGGTTGCGTTCCGGACGAAGACGATCTCGCGCTCGCTCGGGGCGTGGAGGAAGGTCGGTGACCTTGCGCCGCGCGGCCTCGAAACGGCCGGTGGCGTCCTCGCTCAGCTCGTAGATGCCGCGGTGGACGTTGGCGTAATGGTGCGAGTACGCGTCCGCCATGGCCTCGATGACGACCCGCGGCTTGGGAGCGGACGCGGCCGAGTCCAGGTACACGAGCCGGTCGCCGGTCGAGGTCGGGCGCTCGAAGACCGGGAAGTCGGCGCGCCGCTCGGTGCCGCTGAAGGCGCCGGGGATCGCGGCTGGTTCAGCGCGGACGGCCATCGGTCTGCTCCTCGCCCTCAGTGCGCCGCGGCTTCGGCGGGCTGCTCGGCAGCCTCGTCGCCGGTGCCGGCCGGGAGGCCCACCTGGTCGCGGACCCAGTCGTAGCCGTTGGCCTCGAGCTGGTGGGAGAGCTCCTCGCCGCCGGACATCACGATCCGCCCGTCGAGCAGGACGTGGACCTGGTCGGGCTTCACGTAGTTCAGCATCCGCTGGTAGTGGGTGATCATCAGCACCCCCATCTCCGGCGAGAGGGTGGCGTTGATGCCGTCCGCCACGTTGCGGAGGGCGTCGATGTCGAGGCCCGAGTCGGTCTCGTCGAGGATCGCCATCTTCGGTGACTGGATGGCCAGCTGGAGCATCTCGAGCCGCTTCTTCTCGCCGCCCGAGAAGCCGTCGTTCACGTAGCGGGTGGCGAAGGCCGGGTCCATGTTGAGGAGCGCCATCTTCTCCTCGAGCAGCTTGCGGAACTTGGCCAGCGGGATGCCGGTGTACTTGATGGCGGCCGCCCCGTCGCCGTCGGCATCCGGCTGGCGGGGGTGGTGGACGGCGTTGTAGATGTTGCGCAGGAAGCTGGCCACGGTGACGCCCGGGATGGCGCTCGGGTACTGGAAGGCGAGGAACATGCCGGCCCGCGCCCGCTTGTCCGGGGAGAGCTTGATGAGGCTCTGCCCCTGCCAGGTGATGTCCCCGGCGTCCACCTTGTAGTCCGGGTGCCCCAGCAGGGCATAGGCCAGGCTCGTCTTGCCGGAGCCGTTCGGGCCCATCAGGGCGTGGACCTCGCCCTGGGATACGGTCAGGGACAGGCCGCGCAGGATCTTGCGTTTTCCGGCGCTGACCTCGAGGTCGGTGATCACCAGCTGGTCGGTCATGGGGCTCCGTTCATGGTCTGGGACTGGGCCTGGGCGGTGGCTTCGGCCGCCGCCCGGATACGTCGTCGGACGTCCGGCGAGTAGGGCGGGCCACCGGCGGAGGCGGCCTGCTTCGCCAGCTCGGCCAGGGTGGTCGTCCCGAGCGTGGAATCAATGGACTCGAACAGCCGCTCGTACGCCTCGTGGACCGAGCACGGCTCCGGGCGGGCGCAGCGCTCGGCGCTCTCGACGCCGGCGCACGGCATCTCGAGCAGCGGCCCGTCGAGGGTGCGGATGGCGGTCGCCAGGCTGATCTGCTCCGGCGGACGGGCCAACCGATAGCCGCCGGCCTGGCCCCGGGTGGCGGTGACCAGTCCGGCTCGACGCAGGTCGGCCACGAGCTGCTCGAGGTAGGCGTGGGGAAGCCGCTCGCTGCGCGCGATGCTGGTCAGCGACAGCGGCTCCTCATCCTCGGCGCGGGCCAGGGCCAGCAGGACGCGGATGCCGTACTCGGAGCGGGTGCTGATCTTCATCGCCGGTCACTCATGGCAGATCGACCTTGACCACGCCGTCGTCCACGTACACAGGGTACGCCCGGACCGGGACGACCGGCGGAAGGGCCAGCACGCGGCCGGTGAACAGGTCGAATCGGCCGCCGTGGCGCGGGCACTCGACCGCCGTCCCGTCCAGCTCGCCGTCCCCAAGGTCGCCCTCGTCGTGGGTGCACACGTCGTCGATCGCTCCCCAGCGGCCGTCGGTCGTGCGGCCCACGCACAGCGGGACGCCCTGGACCGTGACCGTGACCACCGTGCCCGGCTCGACGTCGGCGGCCTGCAAGCCCGGTGGAGAAGCCACCGCGAGTCGCGGAGAGGACCTCGGCCGGCTCGCTCATGCCGCCTCCTGACCGATGCGCGACGCCAGGGCGCGCCAGGACCCGGGCCCGGATGGGCTCCGAGCCGATGTCCGCCACGGCACGCTCGAAGAAGCCGCGGACGATCATCCGCTCCGCCTCGTCGGCGGTCAGGCCGCGGGTCTGGGCGTAGAACATCTGGGTCGGGTCGATCGCGCCGGCGGTCGCCCCGTGACCGCAGCGCAGGATGTCGTTGGTCTCGATCTCGAGGACCGGGATCGGCTCGGCGCCGGCCTCCGGCGAGAGGAGCAGGTTGCGGCACTCCTGGTAGGAGCTGGTCTGCTTGGCCTCGGGCCGGACCCGGGTCAGCCCATAGAACGCGGCGCGCGACCGCTCGTAGAGGGCGGACAGGTACAGCAGGTCCGAAGTCGTGTGGGATGCCATGAGGTCCTGGACGGAGTTGATGTCGATCCGCTGGTCGTCGCCCGCCGCCAGCAGGCCCAGCAGCTTGCTCGTGCCGCCGGCGCCGGCCATCTGGACGTCGAGGCCCGAGCTTGGTGATGTGCGAGCCGATCTCCGCGTTGAGGGTGGTGACGGTCGGCGTCCTGGCCCACCACGACCCGCTGAGCGGACACGCGCCAGGCCTGGTCGCCCAGCAGCTGGAGGCTGGCGTACCGAACGCGCGCCCCGCGTTCGAGCACGAAGATCGACGATGCCCCCGAACCAGCTCGGGGCGCCGTCGGGGGAGCTGAACTCCTCGAGGAGCGTGACCTGCGAGTCCTCCCCGGCGACCAGCAGCGTGACGGGGAACGTGGCGCCGTCCGCCCGTCCGGTGACCGTGCGGGCCCGGAGCACGAGGTCCACGCTCGTCCGCGGCGGGACGTACAGGAACGTGCCGGTGGTCCACGCCGCGCGGGCGAGGTGCCAGAACGCGGCATGGGTGGCTGGGCCGGGCGCGGGATCGGTGAGGAGGGGCCGGACGAGGTCGGGATGGGATTCCGCGGCCTCGTCCGAGCGGAGCGAAGACGACGCCGCGCCTCGTCCGACGCTGGGTCGAGGTCAGAGACCTCGGTCGTGACCGTCTCGTCGAGCGTCGCCTCGACCGGCAGGTCCTTCAGCGAGGTGCGGCGCCACTCCTCCTCGGAGCCGGTTGGCCACGGCGTTTCCCGGTACCGCTCGCCGCTGGCCTCGCGGGCGTCCCGCAGCCAGTCCGCCTCGCCGCGGGCGGCCGACAGCGCCGCCAGCGACATCGGTCGTCAGGCTGTCGGGGCTTACCCGGATCGGCGTGGAGGTTTGGGTGCCGGAGGTCATCGGTCTAGCCGACCGCGCCCTCCATCTGGAGCTGGATGAGGCGGTTCATCTCGACCGCGTACTCCATCGGCAGCTCCTTGACGATGGGCTCGATGAAGCCGTTCACGATCATGGCGCTGGCCTCGGCCTCGGTCAGGCCACGGCTCATCAGGTAGAACAGCTGCTCCGACCCGACCTTCGACACGCTGGCCTCGTGACCGATGGTCACGTCCTCCTCGTCGATCTCCATGTACGGGTACGTGTCGGAGCGCGCCTCGTCCGAGAGGATCAGCGCATCACAGCGGACCGTGGACTTGGACTTCTTGCTGCCGGGGTAGACCTTGATCAGGCCCCGGTAGCTCGTCCGGCCGGTCCCGTGGCTGATCGACTTCGAGGTGATCAGGCTCGTCGTGTTGGGCGCGGCGTGGATGATCTTGCCGCCGGCGTCCTGGTGCTGTCCGCTCCCCGCGAACGCGATGCTCAGCACCTCGCCGTGGGCCCGCTCGCCGACGAGGTAGATGCTCGGGTACTTCATCGTCAGGTGCGAGCCGAGGTTGCCGTCCACCCACTCCATGACCGCGTCCTCGTGGGCCACCGCCCGCTTGGTGACCAGGTTGTAGACGTTGTGCGACCAGTTCTGGATGGTCGTGTAGCGGACCCGGGCGCCCTTCTTGACGATGATCTCGACCACCGCGCTGTGGAGGCTGGCGGTGGTGTACGACGGGGCGGTGCAGCCCTCGACGTAGTGCACGCTGCTTCCCTCGTCCGCGATGATCAGGGTCCGCTCGAACTGGCCCATGTTCTCGGTGTTGATCCGGAAGTAGGCCTGCAGCGGCAGCTCGACGTGCACGCCGGGCGGCACGTAGATGAACGATCCGCCCGACCAGACGGCCGTGTTCAGCGCGGCGAGCTTGTTGTCGTTGGCCGGGATGACCGTCCCGTAGTACTCGCGGAAGATGTCCTCGTGCTCCTGGAGCGCCTGGTCGGTGCCCAGGAAGATGACGCCCTGCCGTTCGAGATCGGCCTGGATGTTGTGGTAGACGACCTCGGAGTCGTACTGGCCGCCCACGCCGGCGAGGTACTTCTTCTCCGCCTCGGGGATGCCGAGCCGGTCGTAGGTGCGCTTGATGTAGTCGGGCACGTCGTCCCACGACTGGACCGCCTTGTCGGTGGCGGTCACGTAGTAGTAGATGTCCTGGAAGTCGATCTCGCCCATGTTGCCGCCCCAGGTCGGCATCGGCCGCTCCTCGAAGTGGCGGTACGCCTTCAGCCGTCGATCCAGCATCCACTGCGGCTCGCCCTTGATCCGGCTGATCTCCTCCACGACCTCGGCGCTGAGGCCCTTCTTCATCACGTGAAGGGGCTTCATCTCCGAGTCGTGCCAGCCGTACTTGTAGCCGGCGGGGACCTGGCTCAAGGCGGGATTGGGAGTGGTGGGAAGTGCCAATTGATCTCCGAACGTCGCTAATCCGACTTATCCAGTCGGTGATGGAACCATCATCCTCCCTCGATCACCCGTGGTCAACCGATGACGTCCTTGGCGGCCGAGACTGCGAATTTGCTCGCTTTGCCTGCTCGACCGGCCGTATTCTGCTCGGCAAGGGATGACGGCACCGGTGAGGCCCCCGTCAGATACCCGGTGCATGAGGGAATTTCATGAAGAACCCACCCATTCTCATCTCCGTCCTCGGCTTCTTCGCCGTCGCGGCCGGCTTCGTATGGATCGTCGTCGGTCTGCGTGGCCTCGGGATCGAGTTCGGATCGATCTTTGGCGACCTGCCGGCCTACGACAATGTCGGGATCTGGGGCATCGTGTCCCTGGGCGTCGGCGTCGCGTGGATCCTCGCCGGCCTCGGGCTCTGGGCGCTCCAGCCCTGGGCATGGATGTTCGCGGCCATCGTCGCGATCTTCGCCCTGGTGAACGCCTTCTTCCTGATGGTCGCCTATGCCGGCTCGGGAGCCGGCCTGGCGCAGGCGCTCATGCCGGCCCTGATCCTGTGGTACCTCAACACCGACGAGGTCAAGGCGGCCTTCGGCACCGGAGGCGCACCAGCGGCCTGACCGGCCTCCGTCCGACCACGCCAGTCGGGCAGCCCGCGTTGACATCAGCCGGGCTGCCCGATACCGTCCACTCGACGAACCATTCGCAGGCGAAAGGAGACGCACGATGACAACGCCCGTTGTCCACCGCTCGCGCCCCCGCCTGCCCGGAGCTCCATTCCCGGCCTGATCCGGCCGCCGGCCGCTCCCCCCGCTCGCGGGCGCGCTCCTCGTGGACCTTCCCCCACACCTGATGGAGTCGCACCCTTGTCTTCACCCACCCTGACCGGGACCGTGCTGCGCGCGCGCAGCGGGTTCTACACCGTGACAACCGAATCGGGCACGTACGAGTGCCAGCTCCGCGGCCGCCTGAAGCGCGAGCGCCAGTCGGAGGATCTCGTCGTCATCGGCGACCTGGTGACCCTCACCCCGCTGACCGATGCGGAAGGCGTGATCGAGGAGGTCGCCCCCCGCCGGAGCCGCTTCTCGCGCCGCCAACCGGGCAACCGCGGGTCGTGGAAGGAGGACCTCATGGTCGCCAACCTCGACCAGCTGGTGGCCGTCTTCGCCTGCGCCGATCCGGTCCCCCACGTCCGGATGATCGACCGCTTCCTCGTCATCGCCGAGCACAACGAGGTCCCGACCCTGATCGTGGCCAACAAGCTCGACCTGGCCAGCCCCGCCGCCGCGCGCGGCCGTGTTCGGCACGTACGAGCGGATCGGCTACCCGGTCGTGTACGCCAGCGCCCGGACCGGCCAGGGCGTGGAGGAGCTCCGCGATCGGCTGGCCGGCCGGATCAGCCTGGTGGCCGGGCCATCGGGCGTGGGCAAGAGCACCCTGCTCAACGCCGTGCAGCCGGGGCTCAATCTGGCGACCGGACGAGTCAGCGAGGCGCTCCACAAGGGCCGCCACACGACGACCCTGTCCGAGCTCCTCCCCGTGGACGGACCGATGGGCGGGCACGTCGTCGGACTCGCCCGGGCCTGCGCCAGGTCGGGCTGTGGCAGATCCCGCCCGAGGAGCTGGCGTGGTGCTACCCCGATCTGCGCCCGTACCTCGGGGACTGCCGCTTCGCCGACTGCAGCCACGGCCCCGAGCCGGGCTGCGCGATCAGCGGCCGCGGTGGCCGCGGGTGCCATCAGCCCCGCGCGCCTGGACTCATATCACCGATTGGCCGCCAGCATCTGACGGCCACGAGCGGCTAGAGGATGTCGCGGTCCTCGAACGCGGCCTGGACCGCGGCGGCCGCTGCGGCACCGTTAGAGGGCTTGCGCCGCGGCGACAGTTGCGAGGGCAGCGTCCGCCATCGTCGTGTCGGCCGCGAAGTTGAACTGAGCCTCCAGGATGATCCGGTCGGCGACCGTGCTTCCCAGCGCGTTCCGGATGTCCCACAGGGCGCGCGACCAGACCTGGCCGTCGTGGTGGACCCGCCCGTCAAGATCCCCGTACTTCAAGTTGGTATCGACCCGACGCAGGCAGTGCGGCGTGGTCGAGGTGTACGAGACCGAATCCCAGTCCGCGACGCAGGCCGGGTCGCGCGGTCGGCGCGAAGACCTGGGTGACGGTCACAGCCCAGTAGTCCCCGAATCCCTCGCCGATCGCGCCCGCCTCGGGCTCAACGCCGAATCCGGCCACCTGGCTGTCGTGGATCGCGTGGCCGTACTCGTGGAGGATGACATCGGCGTCCTCCGCGTCGTCGACACCGCCCTTGCCGAAGCGCAGCAGGTCGTGCTTGTCCCAGCTGAAGCTGTTGTCGAGGCCCCAGGTGTTGATCCGCACGTCCTGCGACTCCATGTTGATCGGCCGAAGCGTGGTGCCGAAACCGAGGGACTGGATGTAGAGCTGCGACTGGGTGACCCAGTAGTAGGCCATCACCTGCTCGAAGCGGTCGTCGCTGCGGGTGTACAGGAACGACGAATCGGTCTCGAACGCCAGGGGACCGGTGCTGCTCCGGACGTTCGCCCAGTCGCCCTGGAGGTACCCGCTGCCGTCGAGGTTGGTGAGGACGACAGCCACCAGCTCGGCGTTCAGGGCGGCGGAATCCGCGTCCTTATTGTCAAGGAGGCCCTGGTTTCCACTTGACGCCACCGGGTTCGGCCAAAACACCCAGGCGTCGGCCGTCGAGCCGCTGCCCGCAGGCTGCTTCGCCGAGTGCCGCGAGCGGCGCCAGCGCGAGCAGGGTCACGGCGAGAAGCACGAGCACGAGACGATGGCGGCGACGGTTCATCGGTCCCTCCGAAGCACGCAGCAAGGATGCCCACCGTAGAGCGGGCGCTCGGGACGGTCAACCGGGCCGGCGATTTGGCGGTTCCTGCCCGCACCACTCCGTGGCTGGTTCTCGCGGCACGGCTCCTACAATCCTCAGACCGATGGAGATCGCCCCCAACGTCCACGCCGTCCAGCTGAAGAGCGCGCGCGGCTTTCTCGCTCACCGAAGAGCGGCTGACCCTGATCGATGCCGGGCTGGCGGGGTCGCGACCGATGCTCCTCCGCTACCTGGACGGCATCGGCCGGTCCATCGACGAGCTGGACCGGATCGTGTGCACCCACGGCCACCCCGACCACGTCGGCGGGGTGCGGGAGCTGGCCGATGGCGCCGGAGGTCGAGGTCTTCGTCCATCCGGCCGACCTCGAAGGGGTGAAGCTCACCGTGCGTGAGGCGCTCGTGGCGCCCGCCGGGTGCCAGCCTCCGCGGCCGCCTCCTCCAGGCGGTGACTCCGCACCCTGGCGACAGCCACTCCGCTGAACGACGGCGACGTGCTGCCCGGTGCTCGGTGGCCTGGAGGTCATCCACACCCCCGGCCACACGCCGGGCAGCGTGTGCCTCTATGCCCGGGGCCCGCGGATCCTGTTCACCGGCGACGTGCTCCAGGTGCGGCGCGGTCATCTTGCCTTCGCCAGCCCGATATTCAGCCACGACCACGCCCAGGCTCGCGCGTCGGTCCAGCGGCTGGCCCACCTGGATGTGGATATGATCGCCTTCAGCCACTACGACCCGATGCGGGTGGGAGCCTCGGTCGCCCTGGCCGACCTTGCCCGCCAGGCAGCCTCGTCACCATCCGGCCGACGTTCCGGCCGGGCCTCCGGGCACAGCGACTGACCCGCGGAGGCATCGTTGGATACCGTCCTCGAGCTGATGGAAGACGCGGTCGCGCGGTACGACCGCAAGCCCTTCCTCCTGATCAGGCCCGGCTTCCGAACCCGCATCACGCGCTATCGCGACCTGGGCCGAATCGTGCCGCGCGTGGCCCGCGTCCTCCACGACCGGGGCCTGCGTCAGGGGGACCGGGCCATCATCTGGGCCGTCAACCGACCGGAGTGGGGCATCACCCTGCTGGGTGCGATCCATGCCGGCGTCGTCCTGGTCCCGCTCGATGTCCGCAGCGCGCCGGACTTCGCGGCCAAGGTGGCGGCCAAGACCCGCGCCAGCCTGGTCTTCGCGTCGCAGCAGACCGCCGCCCAGGCGAGCGGGCTGGGACTCCCGGTCATCCTCATCGAGCGCATCCCGGACCTGGCGCGGACGCGCCGAGCCGCTGCCGGCGGCGGACATCGGTCCGGACGACCTGGTCGAGATCCTGTTCACCTCGGGCACGACCGGCGAGCCGAAGGGCGCGATGCTGACCCACCGCAACCTGGCGTCGAACGCCCAGGAGCTGCCGAAGGTCTTTCCCATCGGTCCGAAGGAACGGATGCTCTCGGTCCTGCCCGCTGTCGCACATCTTCGAGCAGTCGCCCGGTTTCCTGGTCCCGATGCACGCGGGAGCCAGCGTCGTCTACCCGGTCAGCCGCCAGCCATCGGTCCTGCTCCGGACGTTCCGGGATTTCAAGGTCAGCATCCTGCTCATCGTTCCGCAGGGCCTGAAGCTGCTCGACAACGCCATCGAGCGCAAGGTCGACCAGGGCGGCAAGCGGGCGACGTTCGAGAAGCTGCACCGATGGGCGGCGGAACGCCCCGCGCTTCGTCCAGCGACTCCTCTTCCGGCCGGTGCTGTCGAGCTTCGGCGGGAGGCTGCACACGGTGGGCATCGGCGGGTCGGCCCTCGACCCGGAGCTCGCGGCGCCGGTGGGAGGAGATGGGGATCAACGTCCTCCAGGGCTACGGCGCCACCGAGCTCGGACCGCTGGTCAGCTTCACCCGGAAGGAGAACAACCGGCTCGGCACGGTGGGCCAGGCCGTCGGCGGGGTGGAGATGCGGATCGCCGAGGACGGCGAGGTCATGGTCCGCAGCCCCGGCGTGTTCGCCGGCTACTGGGAGGACCCGGAGCGAACGGCCGAGGTGCTCGAGCCCGACGGCTGGTACCACACCGGCGACATCGGCGAGATCAGCCCCGATGGGTTCCTGACCCTCCGCGGCCGGAAGAAGGACATGCTGGCCATGCCGGACGGCACGAAGGTGTACCCCGAGGACATCGAGGCCGTCCTGGTCAAGGACGAGCGCCTCCGGGACGCGACGGTGGTCGGCTTCCCGGTCGGGCCGGACCTGAAGATCCACGCCGTCCTCCTGACCGATGACGCCGGACGAGGCCGAGGCCGTCATCAAGGACGCAAACGGCGTGCTGGGCGCCCACCAGCAGATCCGCGCCCACTCCGATCTGGCCCGAGGAGGACTTCCCGCGCACCCACACCCTGAAGGTGAAGAAGCGCGAAGTCATCGCGCGACTCGAAGCCGATGCCGCAGCGGCAGCCGCGCTCAGCCGCACCAATCCCGGCGACGGAGGCCGCGACGCGCACCGGCGCGCGGTCGGCACGCTGGGCACGCTCATCGGCCTGGTGGCAGCCATCAGCGAGATCAGCCCCGAGGCCATCCAGCCGACCGCCCGCCTGTCGTCGGACCTGAACATGGACTCGCTGCATCGCGTCGAGCTGCTCGGCGTCATCGAGGAGGAGATGGGCGTGTTCGTGGACGACTCGGCGCTCGACCCCGAGGCCACGGTCGCCCAGATCGCGGCCCTGATCGACGCCTCCCGCGAGGCAAAGCATGAGACCGGTGTCCTGGCCTGGCCGCTCCACCCGGTGACCCGGGCCGTGGGGATGACCTTCCAGGAGCTGGTCACCGCCCCGATCCTCAACCTGTTCTACCGGATCCGGATCCGCGGCCAGGACAACCTCGCCGGGCTCGAGGGCCCGGTGCTGTTCGCGTCGAACCACTGCCTCCATACCGATAACCAGATCGTGATGTCCTCGATGCCGTTCGTGTGGCGCTGGCGGCTGTCGGTGGCGGCGTCGGCGGAGCGGGTCTGGAGCAAGCCGGCCATGGCGGTGGCCGGCGGCCTGTTGGCCAACGCCTTCCCGATCGCCCGCGAGGGCGGGGCGCGGCGGAGCTTCGAGCTGCTCGGCGCGCGGCTCGACCGGCGGTTCAACATCCTCATCTACCCCGAGGGCGAGCTCACCGTCGGTGGACCGATGAAGCCGTTCCTGGCCGGGACCGGCCTGGTGGCGGTGGAATCGGCGACCGCCGTGGTGCCCACCAAGCTGCGCATCGACCGGATGTCGTGGCTGGACGCGTACTGGCCCGGGGCGCGGAACGGGAATCACAATGGCTCGTCGCTCCGCGGCGAGGTCGAGGTGGTGTTCGGTGAGCCCATCTGGTTCCCGTCCGACACGACCCCGGCCGATGCCACGACCCGGCTCGAAGAGGCGCTCGCCGCGCTCTGACGGGCCGCCGGGCCTGCCTGACCGCTAGAGGAGGCGGCCCTCGAGCAGGAGCATCAGGACGTGGGCGGCCGCGTCGGACAGCTCGTCAAGGACGTCTTCGTTGACCTGGTCCGGCGTGTCGCACGACAGGTGGTAGCAGGGATCCATCGGGGCGTCGGCCTCTCCGCCGAAGAGCTCCGCCTGCTCATCGGTCTTCTCCTCGGAGGCGCCACTGAACAGGCCGCCGGTGGGGATCAGGAAATCCTCGAACGCGGCGTGGTCCGATCCGCCGCCGAGATCCTCGGCCTCCCACGTCAGGCCGACCTCGTCGAAGTAGGCCCCGAACGCGTCGGTGATCTCGCCCGACGCCACCACCGCGGTCCCGGAGTCGTAGACCTGGCGGACGTAGTTCGACGACCCGACCATGTCGAGGTTGAGGTAGGCCACGATGCGGTCCAGCTCCTCCTGGTCCTGGGAGGTGACCCAGTGGTAGGAGCCGAACAGGCCGAGCTCCTCGGTCGCCCAGAAGGCGAACCGGACCGTCCGCTGCGGTGGGCTCGAGCGTCTGCGAGCTGGCGAGCGATCTCGAGGATGGTCATCGTCCCGGAGCCGTTGTCGTTGATGCCCGGCCCGTCGATCACCGAGTCGAGATGGCCACCGATCATCACGACCTCCGCGGTCTCGCTGGTGTCCCGGCCGACGCGCTCGGCGAGGACGTTGGCCGTGAGCCGGTCCTGGATGAGGGTCGCGACCTGGAGATGGCCGATCCACCCGCCGCGGCCGCCTCGCGAAGCGCCGCGCCGGCTTCGTTCGAGGCGTAGAGCGCCGGGATCTCGATGCCGGCCGGGTCGAGCAGGGTGGGCCGGCGCACGCTGCCCGGCTCGTAGTCCGGCGAGGAGATGATCAGTGCCGCCGCACCCGCGTCCTGCGCCTCCTCGACCATCTGGCGGCGGAAGCACGGCCCGGGGCCGGCCACGGCGATCGCCCCTGCGGGGAAGTTCTCCCAGTCCGGGCTCTCGCACCCGCCGGACCGAATCGGCCGGCCGTCCTCGTCGACCGCCACCGCCACGACCGGTGCCTCGAGATCGCCTGACCGCGAGAAGATGAGCGCCCGAAGGTGATCGCCGCCGGAGAAGGTCGGGCCGCCGACGACCGACAGCTCGGGCGTCGCCGTCTCGGTGAAGTACGGGAAGGTGAACTCGTCGATCGTGACCTCGTAGCCGGCAGCGGTGAGGACCTCTTCCACGTACGCCTGCGAGCCGGTATAGCCCTCCGTGCCCGAGGCGCGCGTCCCGTCCCCGGCCTGGGCCGCGGCGAACAGCTCATCGAGGTGATCCCGGATGGCATCTGTCCCTACGGCATCCCGCAGCGCCTCGCTGACCGCGAGGTCGACCGAGCCGGCGCTGGACGCGCCGGCCGTCGCTTCGGCCGACGGCACGGGTGAGGTCGGGGATGCGGTCTGACACGCCGCCAGCGACGACGGCGGCGACGGCCAGCAGCGCCGAGTCTCGATCGGCGGCGGGGTTGGTGCACCATTCGCCGAACCATAGCGGCGGCGATGGCTGGGGGTTCGAAGCGCGCGCCGCGATTGCTATGCTGATGCCATGGCAGCCGACGAGAAACTGGCGCTCCTGCGGACGATCCCGATGTTCGCCACCTGCGACGATCGGGAGGTCGAGCGGATCGGGATGCTGACCGAGGAAATCGACCTTCCGGCGGGGCGCGTGCTCTTCTCGCAGGGCGACTCGGCGTCAGAGCTGTTCATCGTCGTCAGCGGGCAGGTCCGCGTCGAGCGCGACGGCAGACTGCTCGCCACGCGCGGCCCGGGCGAGTTCTTCGGGGAGATCGCGCTCGTGTCGGAGGGGACGCGAACCGCCACCGCGACCTGCGAGACCGACTGCCGCCTCTTCGTCCTCGTCCATCGCGACTTCCACAGCCTGATGGACGAGTTTCCGACCTTGAAGATGCGGGTCCTCGAGACGCTCGCCCATCGGGTTCGGACGCTCGACACGGTTTCGGTTCACTAGGTAGGATTCGGTCGCGCCATCGCGCGCCGGCGGGCGGGAGTAACTCAGCCGGTAGAGTGTCTGCTTCCCAAGCAGGATGTCGCGGGTTCGAGCCCCGTCTCCCGCTCCACTTTTCCCGACCTTGCCCCTCGCCTCGCTGGAGGAGATTGACCGATGCGCGTCAGCGTGAGCCCCGAGCAGATCCGATCCGCCTTCGAGGCCGTGAAGGACGACCCGTCGTTCGACGAGAGCCGGGCCCTATGGGAGCGGGGACGACCCCCGGTCGAGATGATCCAGGCGATGTGCCTGCGACCCGAGATCCTGCGCGGGTTCGCGGGCTTCGGCGACAGCGTCTATCCCGGTGGGCTGCTCGAGCGGCGGGTGAAGGAGCTCGTGATCATCACCGCCTCTCAGACGAACGAGTGCCAGTTCTGCGAGAACTCGCACCGCGACCTGGTGGAGTTGACCGACATCATTGCCGAGCCGATGGCGGTGGTCGCGGACCCTGCGGGCCTCGCGCCGCGGGAGCGCCTGGCCATCGAGTACACCCGCGCCGCGATGCGTGACTCGAACCACGTCCCCGAGCCGCTGATGCAAGCCGTGCGCGAGGCGTTCTCCGACCCGGAGCTGGTCGAGCTCTCGTTTCTGATCGGCTACATCAACATGCTGAACCTGTTCAACAATCTGCTCGACGTCCGCTACAACGGGGAGTACAGCCTGCTCGCGCCTGCTTCCTGACGGGTTCGCCGGGCGAGCGGTATTTGCCCCGGGTCGGTAGGCTGGTGCGCACAGGACCCGTTGCCCGGCCCGCGTAGCGCCGGCCGAGCCCTGTCCGTACCGAGATTCACATGCCTCCAACCCCCGAAGAGCACGCGCTGCTGCTGACCCTGGAACCCGAGGCCGCCAGGTTGCTCGACCGGCACCTCAAGGTGGCCCAGGAATGGTTCCCGCACGACTACATCCCGTACCGGTTGGGCCGTGATTTCGACAAGGAGCCGTGGACCCCGGACCAGCCACGGCTGACCGGCGTCGCGCAGACCGCTTTCGAGGTCGGTCTTCTGACCGAGGACAACCTCCCTTCGTACCACCGCCTGATCCATGGGATGTTCGGCCCGGCCGACGGGGGGTGGATCAACTGGGTCGGGCGATGGACCGCGGAGGAGGGGCGCCATGCGATCGTCCTGCGGGACTACCTGATCGTGACCAGGAATATCGACCCGATCCTTCTCGAGCGCGGTCGGATGGCGCAGCTGCAGCAGGGATACGACCCCAAGCGGACCGGCCTTCTGCACGGGCTGGCCTATGTCACGTTCCAGGAGCTGGCGACCCGGAACACGCATCGCAACACGGGCCGGTACTCAGACGACCCGGTTGCCGATCGGATCATGGCCCGCATCGCGGCCGACGAGAATCTGCATGCGGTCTTCTACCGCGACATCATGTCCGCCGCACTCGAGATCGAGCCGTCTGCTGCGGTCCAGGCCATCGTCGACGAGGTGATCGATTTTCAGATGCCTGGTGCCGGCATCGCCGGGTTCACCCGAAAGGCAGCGATCATCGCCAGGGCCGGCATCTACGACCTCCGGGGACACCGCGACGACGTCCTCATGCCGATCCTCCGCCATTGGAAGATCTTCGAGCTGGAAGGTCTCAACGCCGCGGCCGAGCAGGCCCGACAGCGCCTCCAGGAACACCTCGACGAGCTCGACGTGTTGGCGCGGAAATTCGAGGCCCGGGTCGCCGAATCGGCCGATCGACGGGTGGCCAGGGTCGGCTGAGGGTTACGTCGCCCGCATCTGGTTGTTGCGGGCCTCGTGGGTGAGCTCGGCCAGGCCCAGCGCCTCGAGCAGCGGCGGGAGGTACATCCCGAACCGGCCGCGGTAGCCCTTCCGGAGGCCGTACCACCCGCCGACCGGGTTGTCCGACGAGCGACCCCAGGCCTCCACCGTTCCCGGAGCCGCGTCCTTGCCCTCATCGGCTGCGCCGAGCGGCATCCAGTCGCCGTGGGCCTTGAGCATGGCGTGGAGGTCCTCGATGCAGCTCAGGTGGTAGCGCAGCTGGGTTGAGCCCACCTGGCAGACGAGTGCGGGCGGATCGGCCCCCTCGTCGCGCCACATCTGGTACTCCGAGGTCCCGGCGGTGTCTTCAGGACCCAGGGGTCGTCCTTGGTGCCGCTGCCCGTTGCCATCGTCTAGCCCTCCGCGAATCGAATCTGGGTGGAGAGGAAAGTGTAGGTCGGGCGCCGGAGGAAGGCTAGGATCTGACCGATGCTCGACGCCGTCACCGGAGCCTTCAGCTTCACGGGGCGGGCCATCGCCCGCCAGCTGCTGGCCGAGGGGCGGGAGGTCGTGACCCTGGTGCGCCGCCCGGGTCCGGCCGATGCCGATCCGCGAATCCGGACCGCGCCAATGGCCTTTGACGACCCGGCCGCCCTGGCCGCGGCCTTCGCCGGAGTCGACACGTTCTTCAACACCTACTGGATCCGGTTCGAGCGGGGCGAGCTCACCTTTGACGAGATCATCCGGAGAACGCGCCTGCTCCTGACCGCCGCGACCCAGGCTGGGGTCCGTCGGGTCGTCCATGTCAGCGTCGTGAACGCCAGCCCCGCCGCGCCGACCAGCTATTTCGTGGCCAAGGCTCGCCTGGACGACGTGATCCGCGGATCGGGTCTATCCCACGCCATCGTGCGCCCGACCCTGACGTTCGGACCGGGCGACATCCTCGTCAACAACCTGTGCTGGGTGCTCCGCCGCTTCCCCGCCTTCGCGATCCCGGGCAACGGCGAATACCGGCTCCAACCAGTCCACGTCGAGGACGTGGCCCGCATTGCCGTGGCCGCAGGCCGGGAGTCCGGGGATATCGAGGTGGATGCCGCCGGCCCCGACATCCTCACCTTCGATCGATTCGTTCGACTCCTCGCCGAGGCGGTCGGCAGCAAGGCTTGGCTGTTCCACGCGCCACGACCTGTGTCCTACCTCTCGGCCCGAGCCCTGGGCCTGCTCGTTCGCGACGTGATGCTCACCCGAGACGAGGTCACCGAGCTGACGGCGAGCCTCCTGGTCTCAGCACAGCCGCCGACCGGGCGCATCGGTCTGCCGGCCTGGGCATCGGCACACGCCGATGAGCTGGGGAGGACGTATCACTCGGAGCTCGACCGGCACTACCGGTAGGGTCAGGCTTCGTCCTCGGCGTCCCCGTCCCCCACGATCTCGTCGACCGGCGGCCCCGATCCATCGAGCGCCAGGACGGCCCCCTCCTCGCCAGTCTCGACGTCGACGAGCTCGGAGGAATCGCGGACGTCGCCGGTGAT
The DNA here is from genome assembly GCA_963843015.1 of uncultured Chloroflexia bacterium. Taxonomy (GTDB): domain Bacteria; phylum Chloroflexota; class Limnocylindria; order QHBO01; family QHBO01; genus DASTEQ01. Next base: position 179,140 of record CAWJIR010000007.1, read on the forward strand.
CTCCTCCTCCTGATCGTCGATGCGGACGATCGCGAAGCTGACCTGCGGCGGGATGGCCGCCGAGATGACGACCTCACCGATCCGGTACGGCGACCGCTTGGCGCGCAGCGCGCCGTTGGCCTTCTCCTGGAGGGCCGTCGCCTTGATGACGACATCGGCCAGCAGGCCCGGGTCGATCTTCTCGACGATGGTCGTGAGGCCGCGCCGGGCCTTGCCCGCCACCCGCCGCGCCTCGAGCCCGGCCTGGGCCATCTGGAGTCTGGCCTGGGCCTGGGTGGTCGGATCCGAGACCTTCTGCTGAGCCTGGCTGCGCGGCCTGCTGCGCCTGGTCCATGGCCTTCTTGAAGGCGTCCATGTCGGGCGCAGTATCGGTCCTGCGGCTAGCTGAGGTACGGATCTCCCAGCACGAGGTCGTCCGGGCCGCGGTCGAACTCAACCCGCAGGAGCCGGGCTGGCCCCTCGACCACCTCGAGGCGAAGCCGACGCTCCGCGGCGTCGCTCCAGGCGACCGCGAGGTTGCCCGGGCCCTCGGGATGGACCGATTCCTCCGCGTCGAGCACAGCTCCTCGGCGCCCGCGCGGGTGACGCGGATGCGCCCGTCCACCGGGTACAGCAGCAGGCCACGGTTCGGCTCCAGCGTGACATCGAGCGCGGCGCCATCGGTCAGTGACGGAGTCGGTGTAGCGACGCAGGCCGCTGTGGTTGACGCGGAACTGCCGACGTCGGTCCGATCAGCTCGAGCGTTTCGACCCCGGGACCCTCGTTGACGGGACCTTGTCGGCGGCCTTCAGCAGGGCGAACTCGGCGACGGGAATCGGCGGGTGGGTGTCCGGGTGGTAGACGAGGATGAACGCGCGGGTCACCTGGTCGGCGCCGTTCCATTCCTGGTGGTACATCCCGCGCACGCCCTCGGTCAGGCGGCCGAGGTCGCCCTCCTCCATCGTGCCCCGGATGTGGTTCAGGGCGTCGTCATGCTCGACCTGGCCGGACAGGATGTAGAACAGCCGCTCGTTGGTCCGATGCGGGTGGTGGCCGATCCCGAATCCGGGCTGAAAGTAGCCGTCGTGGATCATCAGCATGGGCCCCATGTGCTGGACCGGGACGTAGGGGCCGACGCTCTCGATCGCGATCAGGCCTCGGACGCCGAACTGCTCCTCCCCGACCCGGAAGAAGTGCCCCGACCCGACGACCGTGAGATCGGTGTCGAGCTGGATGTCCGCGAACGGTTCCACGGCCGACAGCCTAGCCGAGGCCCGCCATGAGCGCTGAATCGGGGTAGGCGCTATGGTCCGCAGAGTATGTCCGCGACCACGCTCGACGAGCTCGTTGCCGAGAACCGCGACCACGACTGCCCGGACCCGAACTGCGTCGCCATGTCGGCGGCGGCGGACCTGCCCACCCGCTTCGGCCACTTCCAGGTGGTGGCGTTCGGCAGGCGCGGCGGTCCCGAGCACGCGGCCCTTCTCAGGGGCGAGCCGTGGGACCGCGAGGAGGTCCCGGTCCGGCTCCACTCCGAGTGCCTGACCGGCGACGCGCTCGGCTCGTTGCGCTGCGACTGCCGCGACCAGCTCGAGACCTCGCTCCGATTCATCAGCGGGCAGGAAGCCGGCCTGGTCCTGTACCTCCGGCAGGAAGGTCGCGGGATCGGCCTGGTGAACAAGATCCGGGCGTACGCGCTCCAGGACGACGGGCTGGACACGGTCGAGGCCAACCAGGCCCTCGGCTTCCGCGACGACGAGCGTGACTATGGGGTGGCGGCCCACATGCTCGGCCTGCTCCGGGTGAAGTCCATTCGGATCATCACCAACAACCCGCGCAAGATCGCCGGTCTGGAGCAATACGGGGTGCGGATCGCCGGTCGGATCCCGCTCGTCGTGCCCCCGAACGAGCACAACGTGTTCTACCTCTCGACCAAGGCCCGCCGGTCGGGCCACTACATCGACCTTGGCGGGTACGAGCATCTCGCCGAGCAGCACGACCGGCCAATCGTCGACGGCATGAGCCCCGCCGCCATCGCGGAGATCGAGGAGGCGGAGAACGGCGCCGCCTGAACGGGTCGTCGTGGTCACCGGCGCCGCGGGTGGACTGGGAAAGGTCGTCAGCCATGAGCTGGCCGCGGCCGGGTGGCGCCTGGCGCTGGTCGGCAGCCGGCGGGCTCCCCTCGAGCAGCTGGGCGCGGCGCTCGGGACGGATGGAGACCGATGGATGGCCGTGGATGCCGATCTCCGGCAGGCCGACGCGGCGGCGGCGGCCGTCTCCGCAATCGCTGAACGATTCGGGCGGATCGATGCCCTCGCCCACCTGGTGGGCGGCTACCACGGCGGCGAGTCCGTGGTCCATGTCCGCGACGCCGAGGTCGGCGCCATGCTGAGCCAGCACCTGTGGACGACGCTGAACGTGGTCCGTGCCGTCGTCCCGCTGATGACGGCCGCCGGCTGGGGCAGGATCGTCGCCGTTTCCTCCCCAAACGCCTCGACGCCGGGCAAGGCGGTCGCGCCGTATGCCATTGGCAAGGCCGCCCAGGAGGCGCTGCTCGGCGGCCTGGCTCGCGAGGTGGCCGGGACCGGGGTCACGGTGAACATGGTTCTCGTGCGCACGATCGACGTCGATCACAAGCGGGACGCCGAGCCGAGCCCGAAGACCGCCTCCTGGACAACGCCGGAGGAGATCTCGGCGGTCATCGGTCAGCTCTTCAGCGACGAGGCACGGGCCGTCAACGGAGCGAAGATCCCGCTGTTCGGCAATGCCTAGCGCCGCGTCGCAGACCCGGCGTGCGCACCGCGGCTTCTGCTGTCGCCCTGCTGGCGGTCCTCGCCGTCGGCTGCCAGCCCTCGTCATCGGCCAGTCCCAGCCGCGACCAGCTCGGCGAGCGCTGTCCCATCCGTCTCCGAGGTGCGTCACCGTCGGCCGAGCCGTCGGGTCGACCGGCCGGCTGGCGCGAGATCACCCCGTCCGCTGGGCCCGTTGCCCGCGAGGATCACACCTGGACGGTGGCCGGCGACGAGGGAGACGTGGCCTACCTCTTCGGTGGACGCGCGGGCGCCACGGTCTACGGCGACCTGTGGGCCTATGACCTCGCCGCCGATACCTGGAGCCAGGTCGCGGCGAGCGGACCGGCGCCGCGGTTCGGCCACAACGCGGCCTGGGTCGAGGGCATCGGGCCTGGTGATCTTCGCCGGCCAGGGCGAGTCGGGCTTCTTCAACGACCTGTGGGCCTTCGAACCCGCCACCGGATGCCTGGCGGCAGCTGTCCGCCACGGGTGCCGTCCCGGTTCCGCGATATGGCAGCTGCGCCGCGGTCGGGCCGGACGGCCGGCTGTGGATCAGCCACGGGTTCACGAGCGAGGGCGCCCGGTTCTCGGACACCCGCGCGTACGACTTCGCGACCGCGACCTGGACCGATGAGACGCCGGTCGGTGACGTCCCCATCCGGCGCTGTCTCCACGGCTGCTGGTGGACCAACGACGGGAGCTGACCCTCTACGCCGGGCAGACCGATGGCGTGACCGCGCTCGGCCGACGGGTGGCAGCTGACGGTGGGCCCGCGGCCCGGAACGAATGCGTGGCGAGCAGGTGGCGGCGCCGGCGGCGCCTCCCGCCCGGAACCTGTACGGGGCCGCACGATGGGACGCCGGCACGGTGGTGGTCGGGGGCCAGGGAGCTGACGCGAACTACCTGGCCGACGCCTGGCTGCTCGGCGACGATGGGAGCGCCGTCGCGATCGAGCTCCCGACGGCTCCGGGCCCATCCGGGCGCTCCGGAACCGAGCTCATCGCCGACCCCGCGCGGGGCCGCCTGCTCCTGTTTGGCGGCCGCGACGCCAGCAGTCACTTCAGCGACGTCTGGGAGTTGACCCTCCCGTAACAGGCCGGGCCGGTCCTGTACCATGGCCCCTCGCCCACACCCGTCGGGCCCGTCGTGTGACGCGTCCGCTGCCAATCGCGCACAGGAGAACCTCTGACCGCATGAACGTGGTCGCCGACCCGGCGCACGCCCCCGCGGGACCGAAGGGGACCCGCCTCCCGACCGCCCGATCGGTCATCTACGACCCGACTCCCGCCGAGCTCCAGGCCCTGACCGCCCGCATGCCGCAGGCGCGCCGGACGGCGTTCGGCAACTACAACGTCCAGACCCGGGTCGTGAGCCGATCCAAGGGCTCGACCTACCTCGTCACCGATGACCCGACCGATCACCAACGACCAGACCATCACCCGGGCCGAGGGCGCCCGGGTCGCCGCCCTCCAGGACGCGTACATCGCCGAGCGCGAGATGGTGGTGGTCGACGGCTTCATCGGCAACGACCCCGAGTACCGATCCCGGGCGCGCCTCTACATCGAGACCGCGAACGCGAACATCGCCGGCATGCAGCAGCAGCTCTACTTCCCGCCCGATCGGCTGGCCGCCGACTGGGAGCCGGAGCTGGTCGATGATCTACACCCCGAACCTGCCGATGCCGGGCTACCCCGACGACCGGCTCATCTCGGTCGACCTCGAGGCCGGGGTGACCCGGGTCATGAACTCGGACTACTTCGGGGAGTCGAAGAAGGGCGGCCTGCGGATGTGGAACGCGAAGGTGTTCCACGCCGGCGGGCTGGCCATGCACGCCGGCTGCAAGGTCGTCCCGACCGATGCCGGGGAGCGGACGATCCTGATCATCGGCCTGTCGGGGACCGGCAAGACGACGACCACCTTCACCCGCCAGAACGGGTCGCAGCCGGTGCAGGACGACTTCATCGGTCTGTTCCCGGGCGGCAAGGTGGTCGGCACCGAGAACGGGTGCTTCGCGAAGACCTTCGCCCTCGACCCGCGCCACGAGCCGGCGATCCACGGCGCGGTGACCAAGCCCGACGCCTACCTCGAGAACGTGTCGCAGCAGGAGGAGGACGGGCCGGTCGACTTCTTCGACCAGGCCTACACCAAGAACGGGCGCGCCACCTTCCCGATGGCCTCGCTCGGGATCTGGCGCGATCCGCGCGCAGATCGGCCCGGTCAACGAGCTGCTGATCCTGAACCGCAACGACAACATCATCCCGGGCGTCGCGCGGCTGTCCCGGGAGCAGGCGGCGGCCTACTTCATGCTCGGCGAGACGCAAGGGCACCTCCGCCGGCGGCGCGGCCGAGGAAGGGGTCGCCCTCCGCGTGCCGGGCACGAACCCGTTCTACCCGTACCGCGACGAGGACCAGGCGAATCGGTTCTGGGAGCTGATGGGGACCCACCCGTTCGACGTGTACCTGGTGAACACCGGTCGGGTCGGCGGCGCGGACGAGGATCCGCGGTCGAAGAAGCTCGAGATCGAGCACTCGGGTGCCATCGTCAAGGCCATCGCCGAGGAGACGATCACCTGGGAGCGCGACCCCGACTTCGGCTACGAGGTGGCGAGCGCGGTGCCCGGCATCGAGGACCTGGAGCTGCTCCAGCCGCGCCTGCTGTACGAGCGGACCGGCCGGGCTGACGAGTACCGGGCCTGGGTCGAGCGCCTGAAGCGCGAGCGGGCCGAGTTCCTGGCCGGCTATCCCCGGCCTGCGGGCCGAGATCCTGGCTGCCGTCTCCTAGTCCGGTAGCGCCTCGCGGAGGCCGGTGACCCGGTACGCGGTCACCGCGATGGCTGAAGCCCTTCAGGCTGAGCTCCTCCGTCGGCTCGGCCGACCACGCGGTCCTCGACCGCCGCGAACAGCCCGCTGGCTGAGGAGCGTCTCGCCCGCCGCCGCCGCTGAGCTGAGCCGGGCGGCCAGGTTCGTGACGGCGCCCACGCCGGCGTAGTCGTAGCGGCCTTCGAAGCCGATGCGGCCGAGGGTGGCGTAGCCGACCGAGATCCCGATCCCGAGGCCCAGGTCGTAGCCCCGCCTGCGCCAGCCGTCCGCCAGCTCGCGCGAACCGCTCGTGCATGGCGCAGCGCTGCGCGGATGGCGGCCAGCGGATGGTCGGCCACCGGCGTCGGGTCGTTGAAGAAGATCATGAGCCCGTCCCCCGCGAAGTGCTCCACCGTCCCGCCGTTGTCGAGCGCGATACGGCCGACCTCGGCGTGGTACTCGCGCAGAACGCTGAACAGCTCCTCGGGCTCGGCCGTCTCGGCGAAGGCGGTGAAGCCGCGCATGTCGCAGAACAGGGCGCTGATCTCGCGCCGATGGCCGGCGAGCAGGGCCTCGCCGCCCGGGCTGGACAGCAGGCCGGCGACGTGCGGCGCGAAGCTCGGCGAGCGCCGTCCGCTGCCGCTCGACCGTCTCGAACAGCTGCGACGTTGGCGATGGCGATCGCGGCCTGGTCGGCGAAGGTCTGACAGGGCCGATCTCGTGATCGGCTGAACGGCCGGACCTCGGAACGCTGCATACCATCAGGACGCCGATGGGCTCGCCCTCGCGCATGCAGCGGAACGCCGAGGATGGTCCGGAAGCCGGACGACCTGCTGCGCTCGTGGAGGGCGTATTCCGGGTCGGCCAGGACGTCGGCGATCTGGACCGGGCGCCGCTCGAGGGTCAGCGCCGGCCGACAGCGGTGCCTCGCTCGGGGAGGAAGGGACGCTTGTTGATGATGGCGCGGACCAGCGATCCGGGCTACGCCATGCGGTGACGCGGCCATCCGGAAGATCCCGCCCTCGTTGCGGAGCGATGTTGCCCGCGTCGGCGTGGGACAGGCGCGCGGCGCTGTCGATCACCGTCTGGAGCACGCGCTGCAGGTCGAACGCTGGACCGGCTGATCGATGCCAGGACCTCCCCGACGGCGGACTCGCGCTCGAGGGCCTCGCGGGTCTCGTCCAGGACGCGGGCGAGGCGCATCGCGATCGCCGCCTGGTCGGCGAAGCGTGGCGAGCAGCTCGATCTCCGCGTCGGCTGAACGGGTCGACCTCGCTCCGTCCAGACCGCAAAGCACGCCGATCGGATGCCCTCGCCTGCCAGATGGGGACGCCCAGGACGTCCGGAAACCGATCTGCGCTGCGCATCGAGCAGGGCGTATCGGGATCCTCCAGGACGTCGACGATCTGGACACGGCTCGAGCTCCATCAGCGCCCGGCCCATCGATCCGACCCCCGGCTGGGCTCGATACCGATGCTCGCGAACGAGGTCGTCGGACCCCGGCCGAGAACACCGGCACCCGCTCTGACCCGGTATGCCTCGCCGTCCCTGACTGCAATGTTCCCGTTATCGGCCTGACGACAGACGCGCGTCGGCAATGACCGCCGCGAGGACCTGGTCGAGGTCGAAGCGCGACCGGGCGATGGACGCGAGCACCTCGCCGAGAGATCGCTCCCGCTCCAGCGCCTCGTCGGCCGCTGCCGAGGAGCCGCGCGATCCGGATGGCGACCGCGGCCTGGTCGGCAAAGATGCTGACGAGGGCGACCTCGTCGTCGGTGAATGGGTGCACCTCGATCCGGCCCAGGCCGAAGGCAGCCGATCAGGCCCTCATCGGTGCGGATCGGGACGCCGAGGAGTGACCGGACACCGCCGACCCGATAGGCAGCTGCCTCGTACTCCGGTCCGCCACGACGTCGTCGATGCGCTCCGGCCTCCCCGCTGAGCGCGACGCGACCAAGGATCGAACGGCGATCGATCGGGTCAGGGTGCTCCCGCTCGTAGCGCCCAGTGCTCGGGCGTACCGCCGCTCGCCGCGACGAACCGGAAGAGATCCCCGTCGAGCAGGAAGACGAAGCCCATGTCCGCCCCGCACAGGTTCGCGGCCTCCGCCGCCAGCGCGTCGAGCACCGGCTGCAGCTCGAAGCCGGCACCGCCGATGGCGCGCCAGGACGCGGCCGACCGCCGCCAGGGCGGATCGGTCCGACGACGCCGGGCCGGTCGATCGCGTCCGGCTCGACCGTGCTGGTCACCGGCTCATCAGCCCTCGTCGGGCTCCTCGAGGGTGGCGTCCACCGACAGCTCGACGTTGCCCGCCAGGGCGCGGCTGATGGGGCACCCGTCCTTGGCCTCCTCGGCCATCCGCTCGAAGTCGGCGAGCGAGCACCCGGGCACGCCGCCCGACGACCTGGAGCGTTGAGTGCGTGACACGTCCAGCCGCCCTCGAGCTTCTCGAACGCGACCTCGGCCTCCACGTGGAGATCTTCGGGGGTGTAGCCCGGCCTGGCCAGCGTGTTCGAAAAGGCCATCGCGTAACACGCGGCATGGGCGGCGGCCAGGAGCTCCTCCGGCGAGGTGCGGCCCTCGGGCTCTTCGGTTCGCGAGGCCCAGCTGACGGGAAGGTCGGTGAACAGGCCGGTGGTGTAGGCGCTGACGGTGCCGCTACCCGACACCAGGTCACCGCTCCACGAAGCGGTCGCGCGACGCGTGGTCATCGGTAACGTCCTCCTTGTATCCTCGGCGAAAGAGCCGGATTCCCCTTCGGCAAGCCTAGCGCAGGCGGTACACCGATGAGCGAGCCCCGACCAACCGAGCGTCCGACCCCGACCATTCGCGGTGAGCTGGTCTACCTGCGCCCCGCCGAACGGGACGACCTCGACCGATTCGTCCGCTGGTTCGCTGACGGCGAGACGACCCGCAACCTCCTGATTCGGGCCCCGTTCAACCGGGCGATGGAGGAACAGTGGTTCGAGGCGATGGTCGCCGCGCAGGGCAAGACCGACTACCACTTCGTGATCTGCCGGCTCGCCGATGACGAGCCGATCGGCACGGTCGGTCTCCACGACCTCGACTTCGTCAATGGCAACGCCGAGTTCGGGATCAGCATCGGTGAGAAGGGCGAGTGGAACAAGGGATATGGCACCGATGCGCTGCGGGCCATCTGTGACTTCGGGTTCGGCGAGCTGCGGCTGGAGCGGATCGAGCTCGAGGTCTACGCCGGCAACGCGCGCGGCGCGGCGCTCGTACGAGAAAGCTGGCTTCAGCCTGGAGGGGACGCTGCGGCGGCGCCACTTCGCCGAGGGCCGCCACGAGGACGTGCTGATCATGTCGCTCCTGCGCGACGAGTGGGCCGCCCAGGATCGGCGGCGCAGCTGGGAGCTCAACGAGCTCGGCTGACCGCCGGGTACCGCGGCATGTTCGAGCTGCGCCGCGACCCGGTCACCGGCTGGTGGTCGGCGATCGTGACCGACCGCGCCTTCGAGCACGCCTCCTTCACGATGGAGGCGGCGCCGGTGGAGGGGACCCATTGCCGCCACTGCGATGACTCGCCCGAGGGCGACGACGATGCCGTTCGCCGCGTCGTCCTGCGCCCGAACGCCTTCGAGATCGTCCCGCGCCGGGCGGGAGTGGAACCCCCAGGTCGAGCTGCTGCCGGAGGAGTAGCCCGACCGGCGCGGGTCGTGGGAGATCGTGGTCGGGCCGCGGGACCACCACGAGCGGTTCGCGGACGCCGGCCCGCATCTCGCCGAGAAGCTCCTCCGCCACGTCCGTGACGCGATGCGCGAGCTGGGGGCCGCCGCCCAGCCACCGGACGAGCCGATCTACCTCCAGGTGCTCCAGAACCACGGCCGCCAGGCGGGGGCGCGGACGTCGCACCTGAACTTCGAGCTGTACGCCATCCCGCAGGTCCCGCACCGCGTGGCGGAGGAGATCGGCGGGGGGGCGCGCCACATGATCAGCCGCCAGAGCTGCGCCTGGTGTGCCATCGCCGAGGCAGAGGAGGCGGACGGGACCCGTCTGGTCCTCGCCGACGAGCGGTTCGTCGTCCTGGCTCCGGCCGCCAGCCGCTCCCCGTTCGAGCTGTGGGTCATTCCGCGCGAGCATGCGGCGGACTTCACCCAGCTCGACGACGAGGCGCTCGGCGCCTGCCGCGCCACCCTCCAGCGGTCACTCGGCGCGCTGGCCGTCCTCGGGGACCCGCCGTACAACCTGTTCCTGCACACCGCGCCGGCCGGGGAGCGGCTGGACCAGACGTTCCACTGGCACTGGGAGCTCCATCCCCGGTTGCGGGTGATTGCCGGCCTCGAGCGGGCAACGGCCCTCGCCGTCAACCCGGCCGCCCCGGAGTACGCGGCCGAGGTCCTCCGCGACCAGCTGACCGCGGCGGGCCATTGACGGGCCTTGCAGCGGCATCGGTATACTCGCGATCCATTCCCACCGTGCCCCTTTAACGCGGTCCGGAGAGGCCGCCAAGGAGCCCATGCCCATGCCTTCCGAGCGCCGCATCTTCGACGCCGACGATCTCCGCCGGGCCCTGGTCCGGATGGCCCACGAGATCGTCGAGGGCCATGGCGGGACCGAGGACCTGATCCTGATCGGCCTCCGGACACGCGGCCATCCGCTGGCCGAGCGCCTCGCCAACCTGATCGAGGAGCACGAGCAGGTCCGGCTCCCGGTCGGCTCGTTGGACATCACGTTCTACCGCGACGACCTGACGAAGCTGGCCCACGCGCCGATCGTCAAGCGCTCCGACCTTGGGCCGGACGTCACCGATCGCACCGTCGTCCTGGTCGATGACGTCCTCTACACCGGGCGCACGATCCGCGCCGCGCTCGACGCCCTGACCGACCACGGCCGGCCGCGGGCGGTGCGCCTCGCGGTGGTGATCGACCGCGGCCACCGCGAGCTTCCCATCCGGCCCGACTACGTGGGCAAGAACCTGCCGACCAGCTCTGACGAGGTCGTCCACGTCCGCCTGGTCGAGACCGATGGCGCCGACGAGGTCGTCATCACCCGATCCGAGAAGGCTCAGACCGCGACCGCGGGGACGGCCGAGGTGCCCGTCGCGTGACGCTGACGCAGGCCACGACCTGGACCCGACGACACCTGCTGGACGTCGACGAGCTGTCGCGCGAGGACATCGAGGGGGTCCTTGATCTCGCGTCCGAGCTGCGCGCTCGACGGGAAGCGGGCGAGCTGCCCGATCCGCTGCGTGGCATTCCCGTGGGCCTGGCCTTCTTCGAGGCCTCGACCAGGACCCGGGTGTCATTCGAGCTGGCGGCGCGGGAGCTGGGCGCCACGGTCACGGATCTCGCGGTCGCCGGCAGCAGCGTGGCCAAGGGCGAGTCGCTGGTGGACACCCTGCGCACCATGGAGCGGACCGGGATCCGGTTCCTGGTGCTTCGCCACGCGGCCAGCGGGGCGCCGTACCTGGCCGCGCGCTCGCTCGACCACGCGGCCGTGGTGAACGGCGGGGACGGCACGCACGCCCACCCGACCCAGGCCCTGCTGGATGCGCTCACCCTGCGCGAGGCGATCGGCTCGCTGGAGGGGGCACGGGTCGTGATCGTGGGCGATGCCGTCCACTCGCGCGTCGCCCGATCGAATCTCCACGCCCTCGAGCGGCTGGGCGCCTCGATCGTGCTCTGCGGGCCTCCAGCATGGGTCATGCCGTTCGCTTCCTGGCCGGGCGTGACGGTCGTCCACGATCTCCACCAGGCCCTCGTTGGGGCCGATGCCGTCATGGCGCTTCGCGTCCAGCTCGAGCGGGGAGCCAGCGGTGGCGTGCCGTCGGTGGCCGAGTACGTCGACCGCTGGGGTCTGAACGCCGACCGCCTCGAGCGCGCCTGCCCCGAGGCATGGATCCTCCATCCCGGACCGGCCAATGAGGGCGTCGAGATCACCGCCGAGCTGTCCACCGCGCCGCGCTCGCTCATCGGTCGCCAGGTCGAGAACGGCGTGCCGATTCGGATGGCGATCCTGTCGTTGTTGGCGGAGGACCGATGACGCAGCTCCAGCCCGCTTCGGGTCGCTGACCGATGCACCGGCGAGCTTCGTACTGCGCGGGGTGCGGATGATCGATCCAGCGGCGGGGACCGATGCGATCGGCGATCTCTCGGTCGTCCAGGGCGTTATCCAGCACGAGCTGGCCCCCTTCGACGTCCCGCGCCTCGACGCGAGGGGGCTGGTCGTAGCGCCCGGCTTCTGTGACCTGCACACGCACCTGCGGACTCCGGGAAACGGAGGCTCCGAGACGATCGCGACCGGTACCCGGGCGGCCGCTCACGGCGGGTTCACGACGGTCTGCGCCATGCCGAACACCGAACCACCGCTCGACGATCCGTGGCAGCTGCGGGGACTGGTTGCGGCGGCGGCGGATGCGGCCGCACGCGTCCGGATCGTGGCCGCCGCAACCCGTGGCCGAGACGGGGAGGAGCTGACGGACTACGCGACGCTGGCCGACGCGGGGGCGGTGGCCGTGAGCGACGACGGGTCGGCGATCGCACGGGCCGATGTGACGAGACGCGCGCTGGCCTATCTCCAGCCGCTGGGCCTGCCACTGGTCGAGCACGCCGAGGAACCGACCCTGGCCGAGGGCAGCGTCATGCGGTC
>CAWJIR010000008.1:0-193130 GCA_963843015.1 uncultured Chloroflexia bacterium
CTAAGGTCCCAAAATTCAGGCTAAGTGGGAAAGGATGTGGAGTCGCTCAGACAACCAGGATGTTGGCTCCGAAGGCGTCACCATTTAAAGAGTGCGGAATAGCTCACTGGTCAAGTGATTCCGCGCCGAAGAACCAACGGGGCTCAAGCCTGGTACCGAAGCTTTGGACTGGTGCGACCTTCGGGTCGCGCCAGTGGTAGGGGAGCGTTCCGCTCAGCAGTGAAGGTCGACCGTGAGGACGGCTGGAGCGTGCGGAAGTGCGAATGTCGGCATGAGTAGCGAAATGCACGTGAGAAACGTGCACGCCGTATGTCTAAGGTTTCCTGAGGAAGGTTAATCCGCTCAGGGTTAGTCGGACCTAAGCCGAGGGCGAAAGCCGTAGGCGATGGACAATCGGTTGATATTCCGATACCACCAAAGATCGTCTGCACCGCAAGGTGCCTTGGTCCGTGGACGCCGGTGAGCTGAGGCGGCGCAAGCCGTCGAGGCAGCCGGTGAGAAGCGGTCTCTGGGAGCAAGGGCGTGACCGGGAACGGTAGGTTGAGCGCACTCTGGCTATGTGCGTCTAAGCCGGTAGGGGGAGAGGGCAGGTAAATCCGCCTTCTCATTAACTCCGAGCAGCGAATGAAAGGCGAAAGCCAATTCGACTGAGCCGATCCTGCAAGAAAAACGTCTAGCGAGATCAGAGGTGTCCGTACCGCAAACCGACGCAGGTAGACGGGTAGAGCATACCAAGGCGATCGGAAGAACCCTCGTTAAGGAACTCGGCAACATGACCCCGTAACTTCGGGAGAAGGGGTGCCTCGCAGTCGCTCACTTCGGTGAGCCGCTGATCGAGGCCGCAGTGAAACGGCCCAGGCGACTGTTTAGCAAAAACACAGGTCTCTGCTAAAGCGAAAGCTGACGTATAGGGGCTGACGCCTGCCCAGTGCCGGAAGGTTAAGAGGAGGGGTGCAAGCTCTGAATTGAAGCCCCGGTAAACGGCTGCCGTAACTATAACGGTACTAAGGTAGCGAAATTCCTTGTCGGGTAAGTTCCGACCCGCACGAATGGCGTAACGATCTGGGCGCTGTCTCAACGAGGGATCCGGCGAAATTGAAATACCTGTGAAGATGCAGGTTACCCGCGGCAGGGCAAAAAGACCCCGTGGAGCTTTACTGTAGCTTGATATTGGACTGAGGTTCAGCATGTGTAGGATAGGTGGGAGACTTTGAAGCTGGGGCGCAAGCCTCGGTGGAGTCAACGTTGAAATACCACCCTTGTTGGATGTCGGCTCTAACGGCGACCCGTAATCCGGGCGCCGGACAGTGTCAGGTAGGCAGTTTGACTGGGGCGGTCGCCTCCTAAAGAGTAACGGAGGCGCCCAACGGTACCCTCAGGCTGAATGGAAACCAGCCGTAGAGTGCAAAGGCATAAGGGTGCTTGACTGCGAGACTTACAAGTCGAGCAGGGACGAAAGTCGGGCTTAGTGATCTGGTACCTCCGAGTGGAAGGGGTATCACTCAACGGATAAAAGCTACCCCGGGGATAACAGGCTTATGGTGCCCAAGAGTTCACATCGACGGCACCGTTTGGCACCTCGATGTCGGCTCGTCGCATCCTGGGGCGGAAGTACGTCCCAAGGGTTTGGCTGTCCGCCAATTAAAGCTGGTACGCGAGCTGGGTTCAGAACGTCGTGAGACAGTTCGGTCTCTATCCGCCGTGGGCGTAGGAAACTTGAGAGGAGCTGCTCCTAGTACGAGAGGACCGGAGTGGACGAACCTATGGTGTTCCAGTTGTCGTGCCAACGGCATTGCTGGGTAGCCATGTTCGGCAGGGATAAGCACTGAAAGCATCTAAGTGCGAAGCTCGCCTCAAGATGAGGTTTCCCACCGGGTTAACCGGGTAAGACCGCAGCGAGACTAGCTGTTTGATAGGCCGCACGTGTACGCGCAGCAATGCGTTCAGCGAAGCGGTACTAACGGTCGAGGGCTTGACCTATTTCACGCGGCCAGCACGGAGCTGGACGCGGATTCTCCTGATGAATTGGTGCTTCCAGAGCTCGGTTGACGCGCCCGTGTCGGCGCGGGTCGCAATTGAAGATTATCCCGGTGACGCTAGCGGAGAGGCTCCACCCGTTCCCATCCCGAACACGGAAGTTAAGCTCTCCAGCGCCGAAGATACTCGGGGGGCAACTCCCTGGGAAAATAGGTCGTCGCCGGGATAATTTCTTTGCCGGCTCCGGCGTCGCCGTGGCCTGGACCGCCGAGGTCGGCTCGGCCCGTATCCTTGGGACGTGGATCCCATCTGCCCCCTGCTCACGATCGGCGGTGACGCGCGCGCCGTGTCGGCGACGCCCGACGCCGCGCACCGATGTGCCGCGGGCGAGACGCTCACCGCGATCGAGCGCGATTACCAGGCGCGGTTCTGCCTGACCGGCCGCCATGAAACGTGCGAACGGTTCGTGGCGCACCTGGAGCAGGTTGGCCCGGTCGGACCCACCTGGCGCCCCGCTGCCCCCGACGCGACGTTCACGTCCACCGCATCGTGGTCGAGTCTGCGCCCCGCGCCGTGATCGCTCGCCGATCGCGACCGCTGGGCGCGGCCGCCCTGATCGTGGTCGGCCTGCTCCTCCTCGGCATGCTGATCGGGTGGATCGTGCTCGGCGGACTCGGCGCCATCCTTGGACCGCCGAAGAGTCGCCCAGCGCGACGCCATCGGTCGAGGCGATCGCCTTCGGCCAAGCCGTCGGCGAGTCCGTCGGCCGACCCGAGTGCATCGCCAACCCCGGCGCCCAGCATCGGTCCGAGCCGACGCCGGCCCCGACCCCCGTCACCTACATCGTGCAGTCAGGAGACACGCTCAACGCTGATCGCGTCGCGATTCGGGACCACGGCCCAGGCGATCATGGATGCCAACGGACTGACGAACGACGATCATCCAGGTCGGCCAGGTCCTGATCATTCCCGCCCCCTAGGCCATCGCCGGGCACCGTCAGAAGGGAGGCTGGCAGGTCCGACAGAAGGTCGTGGCCTCGTCACCGCCGATCTGGCGGAGCGGCTTCCCGCAGCGCGGGCAGGGTTCACCGCCGCGCAGATGGACCTGGAGGATCTCCCGGTGCTGGACCTCGATGTGAGGCGGGACAGGTCGCGGAGTTGCGCGGTGGCGTCGGCCAGGACCGAACGCATGGCCTCATACAGCCGATCCACCTCCTCGGGGCTCAGGCTGCGCCGCTTGCGCAGCGGTGCCAGGCGCGCCGTCCACAGGATCTCGTCGCTATACGCGTTCCCGATCCCGGCCACGAAATGCTGGTTGCGGAGCAGGGACTTCAGCTCCCCCGGGTGGCGCCGGATGCGGGCCCGGAAGGCGTCGAGGGTCAGCTCCGGATCGTCCGCGTCGGGGCCCATGTCCGCCCAGCCGGGCACGTCGTCCAGGTGATCACGATCGGACGAGGTAGAGCTTGCCGAGCATCTCGCGATCGACGTAGCGCAGCTCGCCGCCATCGGTGAAGGTCAAGCGCAGGCCGGTCCGGGCTCGGACCTTCTCGCCGGGCCCATCCAGGAGCCAGAAACGGCCGGCGAGCATGGGGTTCACGATCAGAAGGCGTTCCTCGCGTCCATCGCGAAGAAGGGGAAGGACGAGGAACTTGCCGCGCCTCGAAGCATGTCCGAGGACCATGCCCGGCAGGGTGGCCAGATCGGCGGCGGTGGCCCGAAGCAGGATCGGGGTCGGTGCGGTGGCCGTTGCGATCTCGCGGCCAGCCGCGCGCCTCGCCAGCTCCTCGGCGACGATCGTGAGGTCCGGCAGCTCAGGCACGATCGGCCACCATTGACCCGGATGGTATGCTACGCCGGCCTCTGAACAGAACAACCCTATATAGCGTGCGGGACGCCCGTCACATCGCCCAGGAGGAGAGCACCGAGTCGTCTTCACGAGGACCAGGACCGTTCACAATCCGGGTTGACGCCCTCCGCATGCGGAGGGCGGTTTTGTTTTCAGGGAGACCGATACCGACAGGAGCCACAATCACTTGGACGAAGACCCGCAGCCCACGGCCCCGTCTGACGACCAGTCGTCAGCCGGAACACCGTCCACGCCGTGGACACCTCGGAAGAACCAGATGACTCGGCCCGCCGAGGCCGCGACGATGGTGGCTGAGCCGGAGCCCCGAGCCCGTCGCCGACGCCGCTGCCGGGTTCGGCCGAGGAATCAGCGCCGAGGCCGATGGCTCCGACTCCGCGACCGATGGGTCCGCGACCGACGGGTCGCGACCGAGGGGTCGACCGACGCGGACGGCTCCGCCGAGGTCGATGGGCGACGTGGCGGATGCTGTCCCGACGACGGACGAGCAGGCCGGGGTCCCCGAGACGGTCGAGCCAGCGGCACCTGTCGAAGCCATCGCCGACTCGACCGCGTCCGATGAACTGGCTGCTGATGCCGAGCCGACCGCCGCTGCGGACGCGACCGTCGCCGCCGAGGAGCCGCGCCCCGAGCCGACCACCATGGCCGAGTTCATGGATCACCCGGATCACGAGGTCAAGAACCTGCGCCACGGGGACGTGGTTGAGGGTGTCGTGGTCCGGATCGACCCCGACGAGCTGCTCGTGGACTTCGGCGGGAAGTCCGAGGGCGTGGTCTCCAACCGCGAGCTCCTCGGCCGCCGTGGCGGACCGCGCGAGGGTGACGAGCCCCGCCAGGAGCTGAAGGTCGGCGACCCGGTCCTGGTGTACGTCCTCCAGCCCGAGTCGCCCGAAGGCCACGCCGTCCTCTCCGTCCGCCGGGCGGGCCTCGAGCGCAAGTGGCGTGCCATGCAGGAGCGGTTCGAGGCGGGCGAGATCGTCGAGGCCCGCGTCATCGACCACAACAAGGGCGGCCTGATCGTCGATCTCGGGGTTCGCGGGTTCGTCCCGATCTCCCAGATCGTCGACTTCCCACGCCGCCCCCGCGACGAGCAGCCCCGTGACGCCGCGCAGGAGATCGCCGAGAAGCTCCAGCCCTTCGTCGGGCGGACGCTCCGGCTGAAGATTCTCGAGGTCAACCGCAAGGCGAATCGGCTCATCCTGTCCGAGAAGGTCGCCGTCTACGAGGAGCGCCGAGAGAAGCGCGACGAGCTGTTCAGCTCGCTGAACGTCGGGCAGCGGGTGCAGGGCACCGTCCGCAGCATCGCCCCGTTCGGCGTGTTCGTGGACCTGGGCGGGATCGACGGCCTGGTCCACAAGAGCGAGCTGTCCTGGAACAAGGTCAACAACCCCGAGACGGCCTACGAGATCGGTGAGCAGGTCGAGGCCGAGGTCATCGACATCAATCACGAACGAGGCCGGATCAGCCTGTCGATTCGCCGCCTCCAGCCCGACCCATGGCAGGAGTCGGTGGCGAAGTACAAGATCGGCGACGTCATCGACGGCACGGTCACGAAGCTCGTGAACTTCGGCGCGTTCGTCCGGATCGAGGAGGGGCTCGAGGGCCTGATCCACATCAGCGAGCTGTCCAACAGCCGGGTGGCCCATCCCGGAGACGTGGTCCAGGAAGGACAGCAGCTGAAGCTGAAGATCATCAGCCTCGACTCGGAGCGACATCGGCTCGGACTCAGCCTGAAGCAGATCGACGGCCCAACCGCGCCGACGGTCCAGCCGTCGTACGAGATGACCGAGGTGTCGGGCGACGGCGAGAGCGCCGATCGCGGCGACCGCGCCGCTCGCCCCGAACGCGCGGAGCGGACCGACCGCCCCGAACGCGGGGATCGTCGGGATCGGGGTGGTGGTCGTCGCGACCGTCGTGACCGCGACTACCGGCCCGAGGACGCGACGGCGGAGCCGGAAGAGGGTATCGACAACACGATGGCCGCTGCGTTCGCCGAGTCCGGCCTGCTGGACCAGTTCCGGACCGACGAGCCGGCCGCCGACACGGCGAACGGCCGTCGAGGAGGCTCCTTCGGCAGCGGCAGAGCAGGAGGCCCAGTCGGAGCCGGTCGCCGCGGAAGCAGCCGGAACCGGCCGCGGAGGCCCAGCCGCGGAAGCACCAGCCGCGGAAGCCCCAGCCGCCGAGGCGGCAGCTCCAGAGGCGCCCGCCGCCGAACCCGTTGTCGCCGATGCCCCGGACGAGCCGGCCGCCTCGGCCGAGGCTCCTGCGGAAGCGGCCCCCGACGAGGAGACGTCCGCCGTCGAGGACTCCGCGGCGGCCGAGGAAAAGCCGGCCAAGGGTCGCAAGCGTGCGGCGAAAGACGACCGAGCCGCCGGCCGACGAGCCGGCCGACGAGGCGAGCGCATCGAGCGAGCCCGCCGAGGGCTGAGCCGGCCGCGAGCCGGCATCCGCGCCATCCCGCCTCCGTGATCCATTGGGCCCGATGGCCCGTATCACCTATTGACCCCCTTCGAGCGGCATGCGACACCGCACCGTGGCGGTGCCGTACACTCAAGGACGAGGCTTTATGGACCGTTTCGACAAGTTCACCGATCGGGCACGCAAGGTCCTGACCCTGGCCCAGGATGAAGCACAGCGCTTCAACCACAACTACATCGGGACCGAGCATCTGCTGCTCGGACTCGTCCGCGAGGGCGAGGGCGTCGCCGCGCGCGTCCTGGAGAACATGAACGTCGAGCTGTCCAAGGTGCGGCAGGCGGTCGAGTTCATCATCGGTCGGGGAGAGCGACCCGTGGTCGGCGAGGTCGGTCTCACGCCGCGGGCCAAGCGGGTCATCGAGCTCGCCATCGACGAGGCGCGCCGCCTGGGCCACAACTACATCGGTACCGAGCACCTCCTGCTGGGCCTCGTCCGCGAGGGCGAGGGGATCGCCGCCGGCGTCCTGGAGAGCCTCGGCGTGAACCTCGACAAGGTGCGCCACCAGGTCATCCACGTCCTGTCGCAGAGCAGCGCCAATGCGCCCGGCGCAGGAGCCGAAGCGCTCGTCGAAGACGCCAACGCTCGACCAGCTGGGCATCAACCTCACCGAGCTCGCCCGGTCCGGCAAGCTCGACCCGGTCATCGGCCGCGAGAAGGAGATCGAGCGGGTCATCCAGATCCTCGGCCGCAAGACGAAGAACAACCCGGCGCTGATTGGTGAGCCCGGCGTGGGCAAGACCGCCATCGCCGAAGCGCTCGCCCATCGGATCGTCTCCGGTGACGTCCCCGACACGCTGCTCGACAAGCGGGTGCTGACGCTCGACATCGGGTCGCTGGTGGCCGGGACGAAGTACCGCGGCGAGTTCGAGGAGCGGCTGAAGAAGATCATCGAGGAGCTGCGGTCGAGCAGCGACTCGGTCCTGTTCATCGACGAGCTGCACACCCTCGTCGGGGCCGGCGCCGCCGAGGGCGCGATCGACGCGGCGAACATCCTCAAGCCGCCACTGTCCCGGGGCGAGCTCCAGTGCATCGGCGCGACGACCCTCGACGAGTACCGCAAGTACATCGAGAAGGACGCGGCCCTCGAGCGGCGCTTCCAGCCGGTGATGGTGGACGAGCCGACGATCGACCAGGCCAACGAGATCCTGCTCGGCATCCGCCTCCGGTACGAAGAGCACCACCACGTCAAGTACACCGATGAGGCCCTCAAGGCCGCCGTCGACCTGTCGGTCCGGTACGTCGCCGACCGGGCCCTCCCCGACAAGGCCATCGACCTCATCGACGAGGCCGGGTCTCGCGTCCGACTCCGCCACGCGTCGGCGCCGCCGAGCGTGAAGGAGGCGCAGCAGGACCTCGAGGAGATCATCAAGCGCAAGGACGAGGCCATCGCGGCCCAGGACTACGAGGGCGCGGCCCGCCTCCGCGACGAGGAGGCAACCGGCCGCGAGCGCATCGACGAGCTGCGCAAGGCGTGGCACGAGGAGGCGGCAAAGGAAATTCCGGAGGTCGACGACGAGGAGATCGCCCAGGTCGTCAGCATGTGGACCGGCATCCCGGTCGTCCGCATCAGCCAGGAGGAGAAGGATCGCCTGCTCCAGATGGAGGATGCCCTCCACAAGCGGGTCATCGGCCAGGACGAGGCGATCAGGACCATCAGCTCCGCCGTCCGGCGCGCGCGTGCCGGCCTGAAGGACCCGAAGCGGCCCATCGGCTCATTCGTCTTCCTCGGCCCCACCGGCGTCGGCAAGACCGAGCTGGCCCGGGCCCTGGCCGAGTTCATGTTCGGGTCGGAAGAGGCACTCGTGAAGCTCGACATGAGCGAGTTCATGGAGCGCCACAACGTCTCGCGCCTCGTCGGCGCCCCTCCCGGCTACGTCGGATACGACGAGGGCGGCCAGCTGACCGAGGCGGTTCGACGGAAGAGCTACAGCGTCGTGCTCCTCGACGAGATCGAGAAGGCGCACCCGGAGGTCTTCAACATCCTGCTCCAGATCCTGGAGGACGGCCAGCTGACCGATGCCAAGGGCCGTCGGGTCGACTTCCGGAACACGATCGTGATCATGACCAGCAACGTCGGCGCCCAGCTCCTGCAGCGCGACACGTCCATCGGCTTCCGGGCCGGCGGCGACGAGGCCGCCATGGCCATGGCCGAGTACGACCGGATGAAGGACAAGGTCCTCGGCGAGCTGAAGAACCTGTTCCGCCCCGAGTTCCTGAACCGGATCGATGCCAGCGTCGTGTTCCGCAGCCTGACCCGCGAGGAGATCCGGCAAATCGTGGACCTCCAGCTGGCGCGCGTGCTCGAGCAGCTCGCCGCCCAGCAAATGGAGCTCACCGTCACCGACGCAGCCAAGGACGCGATCATCACCAAGGGGTTCGACGAGGCCTTCGGCGCTCGGCCGCTCCGGCGGGAGATCCAGCACCAGATCGAGGACCCCCTCGCCGAACGGCTCCTGCAGGCCGAGTTCGTGGCCGGGGGACAAGATCGTGGTCGACGCCGGGCCCGACGGCAACGCTCACGATCGCGCAAGAAGACCACCCGCAAGCAGCCGGTCAAGGTCGCCCCCTAGTCACACCGGGGAGGACCCTGGTCACGGTACCGGCCGGTCTGGACCGGGGTGGATAGGAGTGCTAGTGTGGCCGCCCGCCACGGCGGAATCCACGCGGCATTCATCCAGAATTCATCGGTTCATCCATCCGTGACCGGTCCGCGCGACGGCCACCAAGCGGAATCATCAATCTCATGCAGACCATCGTCCGCCTGTCGGGCGCACTGCTCGGCATCATTCTCGGGTTCGGGCTGGGGCTGCTCATTCTCGACCGCACCGGCGACCTGATCGACCCCGCCAACCGGCCCGCGTTCCTCGTCGCCATCGTCGTCGCCGCGCTGCTGTTCGGCTACCTCGCCATTCCCTACGCCACGCTGTACCCCACCCGGTGGGCCGTTGGCCGGCTCTCGGAGGCCGGGGCGGCCGAGTTCGTTCTCGGCGTCGTCGGACTGCTCGTCGGTCTGCTGATGGGAGCCCTGATCGGGATCCCGCTTGCGGCCCTCGGCGGCGGGCTCGGCACCTGGCTCCCGGTGGTCGTGTCGCTGACCCTGGCGGCCATCATGGCCGGCGCCTTCATGTACAAGCGGGAGGCCATCCTCAAGGCGGTCGGCGGTGTCGGGCCGGGCAGGGGCCGGGGCGTCCCGAACAAGGTGGTGGTGGACACCAGCGCGGTCATCGATGGGCGAATCGTGGACATCGGCAAGACCGGGTTCATCCTCGGGGCCCTCGTGGCGCCCCGATTCGTCCTCGACGAGCTGCAGCGGATCGCCGACTCGCCCGACGCCCTCCGCCGCAACCGGGGGCGCCGCGGGCTCGAGATGCTCTCCGCACTCCAGAAGGACTCGGTCACACCGGTCGAGATCAGCGAGGCGAACTATCCCGAGCTCGACGAGGTGGACGCCAAGCTGGTCGCGCTGGCGCGAGACACCGGCGCCGCCATCCTCACCAACGACTACAACCTCAACCGGGTGGCAGAGCTGCAGGGCATCCGGGTTCTGAACATCAACGAGCTGGCGAACGCGGTCAAGGCCGTGGTCCATCCCGGCGAGGAGCTGAGCGTCAGGATCATCCAGGAAGGAAAGGAGCCCGGGCAGGGCGTGGGCTACCTCGAGGACGGGACGATGATCGTGGTCGAGGGTGGCAGTCGGTTCATCGACACCGAGGTACCGATCACCGTGACCCGCGTCCTCCAGACGGTGGCCGGCCGGATGATCTTCGCCCAGCCGCGCGAAGGGGCGTGAGCGACGGCGTGACCGACGTCCCGCCCCGGCTGGCCGGGGTGCTTGTTGCCGCCGGCCGTGGTCGGCGGATGGGAACCGATGTCGACAAGCTCTGGCACGACGCGTTCGGCAGGCCGATCTGGCGCTGGAGCCTGGACGCACTGCTCGCCGTCCCGGGCATGACCACGGTGGCGGTGGTGGCGCCCGCGGACGCGGTGGACCGATTCACCGCGGCGATGCCGCCATCCGCCGGAGACCGATGCCAGATCGTTGCCGGCGGGGAAGCCCGCGCCGACTCGGTGCGGGCTGGGCTCGCCGCTTTGACCGACGCCGGCGTCGCGGATGCGACCGTCGTCCTCGTCCACGATGCCGCCCGCCCCGCCGCGAGCACGCGCGCTGATGTCCGCGGTCGCGGCGGCAGCGAGCGCCGGAACGGGCGCGATTCCCGTCGTCGCGGTCCACGACACGCTGAAGCGGATCCGGCAGACGATGCCGTCCTCGAGACGGTTGACCGGACCGATGTGGCGGCGGCCCAGACACCGCAGGCGGCAAGCCTGGGGATCCTCCGGGCCGCGCTGGACGCGGCCCGGTCCCAGGGTCTCGAGCCAACTGACGAGGCCGCGGCGCTGGCCGCCATCAGCGTGCCGGTGGTCGCGGTCGCACGGCGATCCCGCCAATCGCAAACTGACCGATCCGGACGATCTCCCGCTCCTTCGAGCCATCCTTCGCGCACGATCCGCACCGGTCGGCACGCCGGCCGACAGCGCGCTGGCCGGCGACGTGGGCCGGGTCCGCGCGGGCGTCGGCTTCGACGCACATCGGCTTGAAGCCGGACGCCCACTCCACCTTGGCGGTCTCGCGTTCCCCGACGAGCCCCTCGGGCTGGTGGGCCATTCCGATGGGGATGCGGCCCTGCACGCGCTCATCGATGCGCTCCTCGGCGCGGCGGCACTTGGCGACATCGGCGCCGTGTTTCCTCCCACCGACGGGGCATGGCGGGATGCGGATTCTGGCGACCTGGTGCGCCGCACGGTGGACCAGCTCGCGGCGGCCGGATGGACCGCGCGCAGCGTGGACATGGCCATCGCGGCCGCAGCACCCATCGATCGCCCCCCGCCGCGAGGAAATGGCGGTTCGGATCGGCGTCCTGACGGACCTGCCAGCCACGGCGGTCACGGTCCGCGGGACGACGACCGACGGCCTGGGATTCCCCGGCGCGGAGGGGATCGCCGCCTGGGCGGTGGCCCTCGTGGAACGCTCCGCGTGAGCGAATGGATCGGCGGCCGCCGACCGGTGGCCGAGGCCCTCGCCGCGGGCCGTCCGGCGCGGCGCATGCTCCTGGCCCGGGGTATCCGCCCGAATCCCGAGCTGAAAAGCCTTCGAGCGGCGGCGGCCCACGCATCGGTCCCGATCGAGGACGTCCCGCGCGAACAGCTTGCCGGCCTGGCCGGCTTCGACGGACACCAGGGTGTGCTGCTCGAAGTGGAGGCTCGGCGTTGGTCTGATCCGATGGAGATCCTGGCCGCGGCGGAGGCTGCGCATCGCCCGCCGTTCCTGCTCGTCCTCGAGCATCTCCAGGACCCGGTCAACCTCGGGACGGTGCTCCGAACGGCCGAGGCAGCCGGCGTCGACGGTGTGATCTATCCCGAACGCGGCTCAGCGCCGTTGAGCGCGGCTGCCGTGAAGTCCTCGGCCGGGGCGAGCGAGCATCTGCGACTGGCCCCGGTCGACAGCCTTGGAGCCACGCTCGCCGAGCTCCAGGCGCGCGGCGTCTGGCTGGTGGCCGCCGATCAGGACGCGCCGGTCCTTGCCTGGGACGCGAACCTGACGGGCCCGATGGCTGTCGTGGTCGGCGGTGAGGGGGCGGGGCTGAGCGGCGCGACACGCCGGCGATGCGACCTGCTCGTTCGCTTCCCGATGGCTGGCCGTGTCGCGAGCCTCAATGCGGCCGCGGCGGGTGCCCTGCTCCTGTTCGAGGTCGTTCGTCAGCGAGGGCTAGAATCGCCGTCCTGAGGCCGACGTAGCTCAACGGCAGAGCAGCGGTTTTGTAAACCGCCGGTTGTGGGTTCGATTCCCTCCGTCGGCTCCAATTCTGAGCACGAAAACGCCCCCTGCGCCCAGGAGACCCACCCGATGGGCTATGCCGTGACCAACCCCGCCACCGGCGAGACGGTCAAGACCTACGACACCATCACCGACGCCGAGCTCGAGGCCGCGATCGCCGCAGCCGACGAGGCGCACCGCACCTGGTCGAAGTCGACCACGGTCGAGGAGCGCGCGGCCCTCATCCGCCGCGTCGGCGAACTGCACACCGAGCGCCGCAAGGAGCTGGCCGAGCTCATCGTGCGCGAGATGGGCAAGCCGATCGGGCAGGCGCTCGGCGAGGTCGACTTCGCCGCCGCGATCTACGAGTACTACGCCGACCACTCGCCGGACTTCCTGAAGGACGAGCCGATCCAGCTCCTCGCGGGCGATGGCTCGGCGGTCATCCGCCGCTCGTCGCTCGGGGTGCTGCTCGGCGTCATGCCGTGGAACTTCCCGTACTACCAGGTCGCCCGCTTCGCCGGCCCGAACCTCATCATCGGCAACACGATCCTGCTCAAGCACGCCGAGCAGTGCCCCGAGTCCGCCGCCGCGATGCAGCAGATCTTCCTCGACGCGGGCTTCCCGGCCGGCGCCTACGTGAACGTCTACGCCTCGCACGACCAGATCGAGCAGGTCATCGCGGACCCGCGCGTGCAGGGCGTCTCGCTCACCGGCTCCGAGCGCGCCGGCGCCGCGGTCGCCGAGATCGCCGGCCGCCACCTGAAGAAGGTCGTGCTCGAGCTCGGCGGCTCGGACCCCTTCATCCTGCTCTCGACCGACGACCTCGACGCCACCGTGCAGAACGCGGTCGACGCCCGCCTCGACAACAGCGGCCAGTCCTGCAACGCGGCCAAGCGCTTCATCGTCGCCGACGAGCTGTACGAGCCCTTCCTCGAGAAGTTCACCGCGAAGATCGCCGAGATCGAGGCGACCGACCCGACGTCGGCCGGCTCGGCGCTCGGCCCGCTCTCCTCGCTGAAGGCCGCCGAGGGGCTCGACGAGCAGGTCAAGCGCGCGGTCGAGCACGGCGCGACGCTCGTGCACGGCGGCACCCGCAACGGCGCGTTCTTCCAGACGACCGTGCTGACGGATGTCACTCCCGAGAACCCCGCCTCCAAGGAGGAGTTCTTCGGCCCGGTCGCGCAGGTGTACCGCGCGAAGGACGAGGCCGACGCCGTGCGCATCGCGAACGACACCCCGTTCGGCCTGGGCTCGTACGTCTACACCACCGACCAGGAGCAGGCGCTCCGCGTCGCCGACGGCATCGAGGCCGGCATGGTGTTCGTGAACGTCGTGCTCGCCGACGGCGCCGAGCTGCCGTTCGGCGGCATCAAGCGCTCGGGCTCGGGCCGCGAGCTCGGCCGCTTCGGCGCCGACGAGTTCGTGAACAAGAAGATGATCCGCATCGGCTGAAATGCCGGTCCGCATCCGCTACGAGGCGTAAGGTTTTCGAGATGCCCGAGAAACCGACCCTGTGATAGTCGATGTGCAGAAAGCATTCGATGACCCGTACTGGGGAAAGCGGAACAACCCCGGCGCGGAAGGGAACGTCGCGCGGCTGCTCGCAGCTTGGCGGGCCGCGGACGCGCCGATCATCCACGTTCGGCATCGCGAGCCAGACCCCGACCCCGACTGGCACTTCTTCCACGAGGGTGACCCCGGGTTCGAGTTCAAGCCGGAAGCGATGCCGCTGGCGGATGAGCCGGTCGTGACCAAGGGAGTCAACTCCGCATTCATCGGAACCGATCTGGAAGAGCGGCTTCGCGCAGCGGGCGCCACCACGGTCGTGATCGCAGCAATGACCACCGACCACTGTGGGTCAACCACGGCGAGGATGTCGGGCAACCTCGGATTCGAGACGTGGTACGTCGGCGATGCGTGTGCAACCTTCGATCGGGAAGGACCCGACGGAGAGGTCTTCCCCGCCGACCTGATCCACCGCACGGCCCTTGCGAGCCTCCACGGCGAATTCGCCGATGTCGTATCGACTGACGAAGCGATCGCAAGACTGGGTTAGGCCTTCACCCTCGCCTTGAGCCTTCGCGGGAGCCATCGGTATACTCCGCGTCCCACCGTGGGCAGGTTGAGCAGGTGGTGAGCTCCGCTGACTGTAGATCAGCCGTCTTCGACTGTGGGGGTTCGATTCCCTCCCTGCCCACCACCCTAGAATGGACGCCAGGCCCACGTAGCTCAGTTGGCAGAGCACTTCCTTGGTAAGGAAGAGGTCTCCGGTTCGAGCCCGGACGTGGGCTCCATGCACGCCATCCATGGAGATACCGCGGCCTTGGATCTGAACGTCGTCCTGCCGTTCCTCTCGTCGGTCCTTGCCTTTGGGTTTGCGGCCATGGTGGCCGACCAGTGGATCCGCCGCCGCCAGCCGTACCAGCTGGTCTGGACCATCGGGCTGGTGTGGTTCGGCATCGCCGCCGGCACCGAGGCCCTCGGCGGGGCCATGGGCTGGAACGAGCCCCTGTACCGGACCTGGTACCTGGTCGGCGCCATCTGGGTCGCCGGCTGGCTGGGCCTGGGCACCGCCTACCTGCTGGCCAGGACGCGATTCGGCTACGCCTTCGCGGTCTCCATCCTCCTCGCCGGGCTCTTCACCTTCCTGACCGATCAGCGCTACCAGTACCCCGACTCCGGATCGGCGCCGCTCATCTACTTCCTGGTGGGCCTGGTCGTCGCCTCCGGCGCCGTCGTCCTGAGCATCCTTCGCGACGAGCGCTGGGCGCACCTGGCCGGGGCCGTGGTCGTGGGCGGGACCGTGGTGTCGGCGGTGATGATGGCGACAGTGCAGCTGCCGCCACCGGGCTACGCCGTCGACCCGGCCACCGGCATTCCGACCGGCGAGCTGTTCCCCGGCTACCTCCGCCTCCTGACGCCGTTCTTCAACATCACGGGAGCGTTCCTGCTCGTCCTGGGCGCGCTGTACAGCGCCTACATCTTCATGCCGAAACGGCGCCTGATCCGCTACTCGCTGGAAACCAGCCAGGGACCCGTCCGGTTCGCGGCCAACCTGCTCATCGCCCCCATCGCCATCGTGGTGAACCTGGTCGCATCGATACCGGGGGCGATCGTTGCCCTCTTCGCCGGGCGCCTCTCGAGCCGGGTTCCCGGCGACCATCCTCATCGCCATCGGTGGGCTCATCCCGGCCATCACCGATGGCCTCAATCGGTTCGGGACGACCAGCGCGTTCTTCGTCGGCCAGCTGCTTGGCATCACCTTCCTGTTCCTCGGCTTCCTTGCCAGCATCGAGGTCTTCAGCGACATCCGGCTGCCGTTCACCCGGATCGTCCTGGTTCGGCGCGACCTGGCCTCGCTGCCTGACGTCGTTGACAGTCCGTCGCGCTGAGCCATATCATCACGAAGCTTCCCCCGGTGACCGGCCTTTATTCGGCGTGTCCGATGGGGACAACCTGAAGGACTCAATCCCGTGGCCAAGGCCGAGAATCGACCGGTCATCACCCTCGCGTGTACCGAGTGCAAGGAACGCACGTACAGCACGCGGAAGAACAAGCGCAACGACCCGGGGCGGATGGAGCTGAACAAGTTCTGCCCCCGTTGCCGGCATCACACCCTGCATCGCGAAACCAAGTAGCCGGAGGGGTGTAGCTCAACTGGTAGAGCACTGGTCTCCAAAACCAGCGGTTGTGGGTTCGAGTCCCGCCGCCCCTGCCAGCCCATCCGCCACACATCCAGGAGCACACAAGCACCAACCGTGATCGCCAGAACCCGCAACTACCTCACCGAGAGCTGGGCCGAGCTGCGCAAGGTCGCCTGGCCCACGCGCAGCACGGTCGTGAACCTGACCCTCATCGTCATCGCGGTGTCCGCGCTGGTGGGTGCCTACATCGCCATCCTCGACGCGATCCTGTTCTTCGGCATGGATCAGCTCCTCACGCCGTGAACCCACAGAAAGACCGATACGACCGATGACGACCGAACAGACCGAGACCGCCGAGGCTCCCGAGCCAGTGAAGGCTCCCGAGCCGCTCGAGGATGCAGCGTCCAAAGTGGCCACGGAAGTGGTCGAGGCTGAAGTCGCGACCGAACCGGCCGAGCCCGCGGTCGCCAAGGAACCCGCCGGGACCACGGGGACCGCCGAGGCCCGCCAGGCCGCCCGCCTGTCGCGGGAGGCGCCCCAGCCCGAGGATCCGGACGCCGCCCTGCGGAGCACGAAGCAGTGGTACGTGATCCACACCTACTCCGGGTACGAGAACAAGGTGAAGACCAACCTCGAGCACCGCATCGAGTCGATGGGAGTCGAGGACCAGATCTACCAGGTCCTCGTGCCGATGGAGGAGGAGATCGAGATCCGCAATGGCCAGCGGCAGACCGTCAACAAGAAGGTCTTCCCCGGCTACGTGCTGGTCGAGATGATCATGACCGACGAGTCGTGGTACGTCGTGCGCAACACGCCGGGCGTGACCAGCTTCGTCGGCTCCGGCAACCGGCCCACCCCGCTCCGCGAGGCGGAGGTGAAGGCCATCCTCAAGCAGATGGGCGTCGAAGCCCCCAAGTTCAAGGTCCAGTTCCAGAAGGGCCAGAGCGTGCGCGTCACCGACGGGCCGTTCGCCGAGTTCATCGGCACCGTGGACGAAGTCCATCCCGAGCGGAACAAGGTCCGCGTCCTGGTCAGCATCTTCGGGCGTGAGACGCCCGTGGAGCTCGACTTCCTGCAGATCGAAAAGTTGTAGAGGGAGGGGCGCAACCCGCCCCGCCAGCACCTCGGAGGTAATCCCGTGGCCAAGAAAGTACGCGCCATCCTCAGGGTCCAGGGCCAGGCCGGCAAGGCAACGGCCGCTGCCCCGGTCGGCCCCGCCCTGGGCCAGCATGGCATCAACATCCTCGAGTTCCTGAAGGCCTTCAACGAACGGACGGCCCACCTGGCCGGCTACACCGTCGCGGCCGAGATCACCGTCTACGAGGATCGGTCCTTCACCTTCACGACCATGGCGCCCCTGGCCGCCGCGCTCCTGAAGCGGGCGGCGGGGGTGGAAGCCGGATCGGCGGAGCCGAACCGGGAGAAGGTCGGATCGGTCACCCAGGCGCAGCTCCGCGAGCTGGCCGAGATGAAGATGGCCGATCTGAATGCGAACAGCCCGGAGCAGGCCATGAAGATCATCGCCGGCACCGCCCGCAGCATGGGCATCGAGGTGCGCGACTGATGGCCGCCCACGGCAAGAAGTACCGCGCCGCCGCCGCACTGCTGGAAGAAGGCCGTCGGTATCCCATCGAGGAGGCGTGCGAGCTGCTGCCCCAGATGTCGACCTCGAAGTTCGATGGCACCGTCGAGGCCCATCTCCGGCTCGGGATCGACCCCCGCCACGCTGACCAGCTGGTCCGCGGCACGGTGGTCCTGCCGCACGGCACGGGCCGCTCCACCCGCGTCATCGTCTTCGCGCAGGGCGAGAAAGCGGTCGAAGCGCTGCGTGCCGGGGCCGACGAGGTGGGCGGCGAGGATCTCGTGAAGAAGATCGACGACGGCTGGTTCGACTTCGAGGTCGCCGTCGCGACGCCGGACATGATGGGCGTCGTCGGCCGCCTCGGAAAGAAGCTCGGGCCCCGCGGGCTCATGCCGAACCCGAAGGCCGGGACGGTGACGTTCGACATCGAGCGCGCCGTCGGCGAGGTGAAGTCGGGTCGCATCGAGTTCAAGGTCGACCGGGCGGGGATCGTCCATGCCCCGGTGGGCCGCGCCTCGTTCACGCCCGATCAGCTGCGGGCCAACGTGGCGGCCCTGGTGGACGCCATCAACCGGGCCAAGCCGTCCGGGGCGAAGGGGACGTACTTGCGGACTTTGACGCTAGCCCCCACCATGGGCCCCGGCGTCGCGGTCGACATCCCATCGGCCCTCGCCGCCGCCCAGGCCTGACCGAGAGGGGAACGGGCACGCCCGGGAACACAACCGCATAGCCCAAGACAGCGATGTGACCCGGGCTTCGGCCCGGGCTAATCACCGGCCGGTGCGACACCCGCCGGGGCACGCCGAGGCAGGACG
Source organism: uncultured Chloroflexia bacterium (assembly GCA_963843015.1). Taxonomy (GTDB): domain Bacteria; phylum Chloroflexota; class Limnocylindria; order QHBO01; family QHBO01; genus DASTEQ01. The sequence goes on from CAWJIR010000008.1 coordinate 18,175, forward strand.
CTCCGCCCACCGAGTGGGTCTGTCCTCGCCGCGGCGAGGACGTTTTCATAGGTGGAGCACAACCTGCCATGCCAACCGAAGCCAAGCGCCAGGCGGTGACCAAGCTCGCGGACATGCTCCGCGAGAGCTCGGCGCTGGCCGTGGCGGACTACCGCGGTCTGACGGTGTCCGAGATGCATACCGTGCGCCGGTCGCTGCGGGCCAACGGCGTGGACCTCAAGGTCGCCAAGAACCGATTGCTGAAGATCGCAGCCGACGAGGCCGGGCTTGGCGAGCTCAAGCCCATGCTCGAAGGCCCCACCGCCATCGCCACCACCGGCGGCGACGAGGTCAGCCTGGCCCGCGCCCTGCAGGACGCGTTCCGCCCATACAAGGTCGTCACCCTGCGCGGCGGGCTGCTGGCCGGGCAGCCGGTCAGTGCCGGTGACTTCCAGCGGCTGGCGACATCTGCCCAGCCGCGAGGTCCTCCTCGGTCGCCTGGCCGGCGGAATGGCCGCGCCGCTGACCGGCATGGCCGGCGTCCTGGCCGCCAACCTCCGCAATCTCGTCGGCGTTCTGCTTGCGGTCGCCGAAACAGAAGCAGGAGACCGAGCCCGCCCCGCCGACCGAGGTCGTCGCACCGACCGATCCGACCGAACCAGGCGAACCGACCGAACCGAGCGAACCGACCGAAGTGAGCGAAGCCGGCCGAAGCGCGAGCCGCCGAAGCAGCGCCGCGACGAACCGAGCGAAGCGACCGAAGCGAGCGAGACGGCGCACAGACCGAACCGGCCGAACCGACGCGAACCGACCGAACCGACCGAAGCGAGCGCAGTGGCCGAACCAACAGAGCCGGCCGAAGCAAGCGCCGTGACCGAGCCAAGCCGAATCGACCGAATCGACCGAAGAGCAAGCCACCAACGAGGAGAACCGATAACACCATGGCCACCAAGACCCTGAGCAAGGACCAGATTCTCGAGGCCATCGACGGCATGACCGTCCTCGAGCTGAGCGAGCTGGTGAAGGCCTTCGAGGAGCGCTACGGCGTCACCGCGGCAGCTCCTGTGGCCGTCGCCGCCGCGCCGGCCGCCGGAGGCGGCGATGGCGCCGGCCCGGCTGCCTCCGAGGAGCAGACCGAGTTCGAAGCCGTCCTCACCGACGTGGGCCCGAACAAGATCCTCGTCATCAAGGCCGTCCGCGAGCTGACCGGCCTTGGCCTCAAGGAGGCGAAGGACCTCGTCGACGCCGCCCCCAAGGCCGTCAAGGAGGGCGTCAACCGCGAAGAGGCAGACGCCGTCAAGGAGAAGCTGGCCGAGGCCGGCGCCACAGTCGAGGTCAAGTAGCGTCTCGGGTTTCCCGGCGGTGCCCGCCACCCAGGGGCTAGGGCACAGGGCGTTGGGACCGCGTCCATGAGCCGAACCGCTGCACTCCTCGTGGTCGCGGCGATCGTCGTGCTCGGCGTCATCGCGTTCCTCCTCCTTTCCGGTGGCGAGCCGGCGCCCGAGCCCTCGCCCTCGCCTACGGCCAGTCCGACCGTCGAGCCCTCGCCGACCGTGGCGCTCAACGAGGAGCTGCTGAACCAACGGCTGACGGTTCTGCTCGTGGGCCTCGACCTGAATCAGGAACGCCGCGCGCCCGGGGTCGTGGGCAACACCGACGTCATGATGCTGGCCAGCGTGAGCGCCGACCAATCGGAGGTGGTCCTCGTCTCGCTGCCGCGCGACACGGTTGACGTGCCCCTTCCCGACGGCACCGTTTGGAGCCCGAAGATCAACGGCCTGTTCGCCGAACTCGGCATCGATGGACTGGTCGGCGCCATGGAGTCGCTGTATCAGGTGCCGATCGACGGGTACGTGATCATCGACATGGACGACTTCGCGACCCTGGTGGACGCGGTCGATGGGGTGACGGTCAACCCCCCAGCGCCGATATTCGATCCAGACATCGGTCTCGACGTCCAGCCCGGCGAGCAGGTTCTCGACGCCCCGACCGCACTCAGCTACGTGCGATCCCGTCTCGACCAGGACTACGGCCGGATGGGCCGCCAGCAGGAGGTGATCACCGACCTGGTGGCCCGCCTGGTGGATCCCGAGACCGAGGTCGACCTGGGCGAGCTCATCGCGGGGCTCGACTCGCTTGAGACCGATCTCCCACTGGCTGAGTTGCCGACCCTGATCGAGATCGCGCGCCGCGCGCAGGACGCACGTGTCGAGCGCGTGCTCGTCCAGCCGCCGGCCATGATCGTGCAGGAGGGCGATCTCGGCGACGGACGCGGCTACGTTCTGGTGCCCGATGTCGAGGCGATCCGCGCCGCAGTACACGCCTTCCTGCCTCCGACGGAATAGGGACCGATCCAAGGGGAGCGCTTCAGTTGACGAAGCGGCGCCGACTGCTATACTCCTCGTTCGCGTGTCCGCGACCCACGCTGCTTCCCCATCGGTCCACTCTGCCCCTTCGAGGAGTTCTGCATGCCCCTGGCCGACTCCGCCGGCCGCTCGGCGCTTGCACCGAGCCGTGAAAATTTCTCCCGCATCCCCGAGGTTCTCCCCCTCCCCAACCTGATCCAAACCCAGATCGAGTCGTTCCACTGGTTCGTCGAAACCGGCCTCCGCGAGCTACTCGACGAGATCACCCCGATCAGCGACTTCACCAGCAAGAACTTCGACCTCCACTTCCGCGACTACTACTTCGAGGATCCGAAGTTCAACGAGGAAGACTGCCGGACTCGTGACCTGACCTACTCCCGGCCCCTGCGGGCCGAGGTCGACCTGCTCGTCAAGGAGACCGAAGAGGTCAAGTCGCAGACGGTCTTCATGGGCGACTTCCCGTGGATGACCGATCAGGGCACGTTCATCATCAACGGCGCCGAGCGCGTCGTGGTCAGCCAGCTCGTGCGTTCCCCCGGCGTCTACTACGACGTCGACGAGGATGCCGCGACCGGCCGCCAGCTCTTCACCGCCAAGCTCATCCCGAACCGTGGCGCGTGGCTCGAGTTCGAGACCTCGAACCGAAGCGTGCTATCGGTCAAGGTCGACCGCAAGCGGAAGATTCCGGTCACCACGCTGCTCCGGGCGGTCGGCCTGGTCGACAGCCAGGAGATGCTGAAGACCTTCGCCCCGGTGGACGACGACCCGGAGCATCCGTACATCGCCCTGACGCTCGAGAAGGACCCGACCACGACCCAGGAAGAGGCCCTGGTCGAGGTCTACAAGAAGCTGCGCCCCGGCGACCCGCCCACCGTCGAGAACGCGCGCACGCTGGTCAACAGCCTGTTCTTCAACTTCCGCCGCTACGACCTCGGCCGCGTCGGTCGCTACAAGCTCAACAAGGCGCTGGGCGAGATGGCGACCAAGCTCAAGCTCGAGCTGCCGACCCAGGAGCCGGACACCCCGCGCGAGTCGCGGGTCATCAGCCAGGCCGACATCGTGGCCATCGTCGCCAAGCTCATCGAGCTGAACAACGGCCGCGGCGAGCGCGACGACATCGACCATCTCGGCAACCGCCGCATTCGGGCCAACGGGGAGCTCATCCAGAACCAGTTCCGCATCGGCCTGCTCCGCATGGAGCGGGTCGTCAAGGAGCGGATGACGATCACCGATCCGGAGCAGGCGACGCCGAACTCGCTCATCAACATCCGCCCGGTGGTGGCGGCCATGAAGGAGTTCTTCGGCGGCAGCCAGCTGAGCCAGTTCATGGACCAGACCAACCCCCTGGCCGAGCTGACCAACAAGCGGCGCCTGTCGGCGCTTGGCCCCGGCGGCCTGTCGCGTGAGCGGGCTGGGTTCGACGTCCGCGACGTCCACCCGTCGCACTACGGCCGGATGTGCCCCATCGAGACGCCCGAGGGTCCGAACATCGGCCTCATCGGCTCGTTGGCGACCTACGGCAAGATCAACAAGCACGGCTTCATCGAGACCCCGTACCGCCGCGTCCGGCGGGTGGTCTCGCACAAGGACAAGGCCACCGATGTCGTCGGCGAGACGCTGTCAGAGGACCTGACCGATGGCCGCAAGGTGCTCGCCAAGGCCGGCACCGTCGTCAGCGAGAAGGTCTGGGGCATGATCAAGGACCAGAAGCTGGCCTCGGTTCGCCTCCGGCCGGTCGTGACCGACCAGATCGACTACCTGGCGGCCGACGAGGAGGAGAAGTTCTACATCGCCCAGGCCAACGCGCCGCTGGACGATGGCCAGCACTTCGTCGAGGAGCGGGTCATGGTCCGCTACCGCGACAAGTTCCTCATCGAGCCGGCCGATGACGTCGACTACATGGACGTCAGCCCCAAGCAGATCGTCAGCGTGGCCACCGCGCTCATCCCGTTCCTCGAGCACGACGACGCGAACCGGGCCCTGATGGGCTCGAACATGATGCGGCAGTCGGTGCCACTCATCGTGCCCGAGGCCCCGGTGGTGGGCACCGGCGTCGAGTACCGGGCCGCGCTCGACTCGCAGTCCCTGGTCGTCGCCGCGTCACCGGGAACCGTCATGAGCGTGACCGCCGACGAGATCGTGGTCGAGCGCGACGAGGGTGACCAGCGCGACGCGTACAAGCTCAAGAAGTTCGTCCGCTCCAACCAGGGCACCTGCATCCACCAGCGACCGATCGTCGACGTGGGCGCCCGCGTCATCGAGGGCCAGGTCCTGGCCGACTCGTCGTCCACCGACAAGGGCGAGCTGGCCCTGGGCCAGAACATCCTCGTCGCCTTCCTCCCCTGGGAGGGCGGCAACTACGAGGACGCCATCGTCATCAGCGAGCGGCTCGTCCGTGACGACCTGTTCACCTCGATCCACATCGAGAAGCACGAGGTCGAGGCCCGCGACACGAAGCTCGGCCCGGAGGAGATCACCCGCGACATCCCGAACGTCGGCGACGAGTCGCTCCGTGACCTCAACGAGGACGGGATCATCTACGAGGGCGCCGAGGTCCAGCCCGGCGACATCCTGGTCGGCAAGATCACGCCCAAGGGCGAGACCGAGCTGACCGCCGAGGAGCGCCTCCTGCGGGCGATCTTCGGGGAGAAGGCCCGGGAAGTGAAGGACTCGTCCCTCCGCCTGCCGCACGGGGAGCGGGGGATCGTGGTCGAGGTTCGCGAGTTCTCTCGCGAGCAGGGCGACGAGCTGGCCCCGGGCGTGAACCGCCTGGTGCGCGTGTCAGCGTGGCCCAGAAGCGCAAGGTCGCCGTCGGCGACAAGATGGCCGGCCGCCACGGCAACAAGGGCGTCATCGCCAAGATCCTGCCCGCCGAGGACATGCCGTTCATGCCCGACGGGACCCCGGTCGACATCGTCCTCAACCCGCTCGGCGTGCCGAGCCGGATGAACATCGGCCAGATCCTGGAGACCCACCTCGGGCTGGGCGATGACGGTCCTCGGCCTGAAGGCCGCCACCCCTGTCTTCGACGGCGCCACCGAGGCGCAGATCCGCCAGCGCCTCGAGCAGGCGGGCCTGCCGACCGATGGCAAGTCGATCCTGTACGACGGGCGGACCGGCGACCCGTTCGACCAGCCGGTCACCGTCGGCCACATCTACATGCTCAAGCTCCACCACCTGGTGGAGGACAAGATCCACGCCCGCAGCACGGGCCCCTACTCGCTCATCACCCAGCAGCCGCTGGGTGGCAAGGCGCAGTTCGGTGGCCAGCGCTTCGGGGAGATGGAGGTCTGGGCCCTGGAGGCGTATGGCGCGGCCAACATCCTCCAGGAGCTGCTGACCGTGAAGTCCGACGACGTCCTCGGCCGGGTCCAGACCTACGAGGCCATCGTCAAGGGCGAGGAGATCCAGGCGCCGGGCGTGCCGGAGTCGTTCAAGGTGCTCATCAAGGAGCTCCAGGCGCTCGGGCTGTCGGTCGAGATCCTGAACGAGAACGAGGAGGAGATCCGGTTCGTCGAGGACACCGGCTCGTATCCGCTGCCCGACCTGGGCGGCATCAACCTCCAGGGCTTTGAGGAATAGGGCACACATGCTGGAAGTCAACAACTTCGACGCCATCCGCATCGGTCTGGCCTCGCCGGACGAGATCAAGGGTTGGTCATCGGGCGAGGTCACCAAGCCCGAGACGATCAACTACCGGACGCTCAAGCCCGAGAAGGACGGTCTCTTCGACGAGCGCATCTTCGGTCCCACCAAGGACTGGGAGTGCTACTGCGGCAAGTACAAGCGGATTCGCTACAAGGGGATCATCTGCGACAAGTGTGGCGTGGAGGTCACCCGCAGCAAGGTCCGCCGGGAGCGGATGGGGCACATCAAGCTCGCCTCGCCGGTCAGCCACATCTGGTACTTCAAGGGCACGCCGTCGCGGCTCGGGATCCTGCTCGACATCAGCCCGCGCAACCTGGAGCGGATCCTGTACTTCGCGCTGTCGGTCGTCACCCGTGTCGACGAGAGCGAGCGCGAGAAGGCCCTCGCCACGGTCGAGGAGGAGCTGGCCGCGCGAGTCGGCGCCGCCAAGGCCGTCGTCGATGACAAGCAGGCGGAGCTCGAGGGCCAGGTCAGCGAGCGACGGATGGCCATCGACGGCGAGCTCGCCGCCGAGGTCAAGATGCTCGACGAGCGCCAGAAGGCGCGCGCCGAGGAGCTGACCGCCGCCGGCAAGGAAATCGAAACCCAGCTGAAGGCCGCCGGCAAGGTCGTCACCGCCGACGTCGTGTTCGCCGCCACCGGCGAGGTCGTCGCCCGCGAGGGAGAGGCCGTCAAGGACGCCGTGGCTGCCGTGAAGGCGGCCGTCAAGGCCGAGGTGGCGTCGGTGGCCGCCGACATCGGCGTGGCCCGCACCAAGGCCCAGGAGCGCCACGACCTGCAGATCGCGGACCTGACCGGCGGCTTCGACAGCGCCCTGGCCGAGTCGCGCGAGCACCTCGCCCGCGAGACCGATGACGCGCGCCTCGCGGCGCGCCTCGCCCGCCAGCAGATCAACGACGTCAAGGTCATGCAGACCCTGACCGAGTCCGAGCACCGCAACCTCTCCGAGCAGCACGGCCGGATGTTCGACGCGTCCATGGGCGCCGAGGCCATCAAGCGCGTCATCGAATCGCTCGACCTCGACGAGCTGGCCGAGAAGCTCCACCTCGAGATGCGCCAGACCTCCGGTCAGCGCCGGAAGAAGGCGATCAAGCGGCTGCGCCTGATCGAGGCGTTCCGCAAGAGCGGTGCCCGCCCGGAGTGGATGATCCTCACCACCCTGCCGGTCATCCCGCCCGACCTGCGACCCATGGTCCAGCTCGACGGCGGTCGGTTCGCGACGTCCGATCTCAACGACCTGTACCGCCGCGTCATCAACCGCAACAACCGGCTGAGCCGGCTCCTGGACCTCGAGGCCCCGGAGATCATCATCCGCAACGAGAAGCGGATGCTGCAGGAGGCGTGCGACGCGCTGATCGACAACGGGCGGCGTGGTCGTGCCATCAGCGGCACGGGCAACCATCGGCTCAAGAGCCTGTCCGACATGCTGAAGGGCAAGCAGGGCCGGTTCCGCCAGAACCTGCTCGGCAAGCGGGTGGACTACTCCGGTCGATCGGTGATCGTGGTCGGCCCCGAGCTGAAGCTCCACCAGTGCGGCCTGCCGAAGAAGATGGCGCTCGAGCTGTTCAAGCCGTTCGTCATGCGTCAGCTGGTCGAGAAGGGCTTCGCCCACAACATCAAGAGCGCCAAGCGGATCGTGGAGCGGGTCCGGCCCGAGGTGTGGGACGTGCTCGAGGAGGTCATCCGTGACCACCCGGTCCTGCTGAACCGTGCCCCGACCCTGCACCGACTGGGCATCCAGGCCTTCATCCCGGTCCTGGTCGAGGGATCGGCCATCCAGATCCATCCGCTCGTGTGCTTCGCGTTCAACGCGGACTTCGACGGCGACCAGATGGCGGTCCACGTGCCGCTGTCGACCGCCGCCCAGAAGGAAGCGCGGGAGCTGATGCTCTCGACCCAGAACCTGCTCAGCGCGGCGGACGGCTCCCCGGTCGTGTCGCCCACCCACGACATGGTCCTGGGCTGCTACTACCTGACCGTCGAGGACGAGAAGGCCGCCGGCGCCGGCAAGATCTTCTCCTCGTTCGACGAGGCTCGGATGGCCCTCGACGCGGGCATGATTCACCTCCAGGCGCCCATCCGGGTCGACCACGGCGGTGAGCTGATCCAGACCACCGTCGGGCGGCTGATCTTCAACTCCGCTCTCCCCGCCGAGCTGGGCTTCGTGAACCAGATCATGGACCGCAAGGGCCTCAAGGAGCTCATCGCGCGCTGCTACCGCGACCTGGGACCGGCCGCCACCGCCACCCTGGTCGACGGCGTCAAGACGATCGGCTTCCATTACGCCACCGTGGCCGGCATCACGATCGGCATCGACGACATCAAGGTGCCCAAGGAAAAGGTCGCCCTCCTGGCCGAGGCCGACAAGAAGGTCACCGACATCGAGCGCGAGTTCCGCCGCGGCTTCATCACCGATGACGAGCGCTACACCCAGACCGTCGAGGTCTGGCGCGACACGACCGACGAGGTGACCAGCAAGATGCTGGACGGGCTCGATCGGAAGGGCTCGGTGTGGATGATCACCCACTCCGGCGCGCGCGGGAACGTCACCCAGGTCCACCAGCTGGCGGGCATGCGCGGTCTCATGGCCGACCCGTCGGGCCGGATCATCGACCTGCCGATTCGCTCCAACCTGCGCGAGGGGATGAGCGTCCTCGAGTACTTCATCTCCAGCCACGGCGCCCGCAAGGGACTGGCCGACACCGCGCTCCGCACGGCGGACTCGGGCTACCTGACCCGCCGCCTGGTCGACGTGGCCCAGGACGTCATCACCCGCGAGGACGACTGCGAGACGGACATCGGGACCTGGATCACCCGCGAGGAGTCGATCGACATCCCCGAGCCGTTCGTGGACCGCCTCATCGGCCGGATGGCCGCCCTGGACGTGACCGACCCGAAGACCGGCAAGGTCATCACCGCCCGCAACGAGGAGATCAACGAGGCCGCGGTGGCCAAGATCGAGACCCTGGACGACCTCGAGCGGGTCAACGTCCGCTCCCCGCTGACCTGCGCGGCGCGACACGGCGTGTGCCGGATGTGCTACGGCCGCAACCTGGCCTCGGGCAACCTCGTCGACCTGGGCCAGGCGGTCGGCATCATCGCCGCTCAGTCCATCGGCGAGCCGGGCACCCAGCTCACGATGCGGACGTTCCACACCGGCGGTGTCGCCGGCGAGGACATCACCCAGGGTCTGCCCCGCGTGGAGGAGCTGTTCGAGGCTCGCATCCCGAAGGGCCAGGCCATCGTCAGCGAGATCGACGGCCGGGTCGAGGTCCAGCGCGGCGGACCGGACCAGCCGATCGTCGTGGTCGTCGAGCACCGCGAGGCGTTCGACACCCCGATCAAGGTTGGAGCCAAGTACGAGATCCTGGTCGACGACGGGGACGAGGTGACCGAGAACCAGCTCATCGCCCGCCTCGAGGACGGGGAGGAGACCCACGAGCTCCGCACCCCGACCGCCGGCGTGGTCGCCCGCAAGGCACGCAACCTGACCATCCGCTCGGAAGAGGTCGACCGCCGCGAATACCAGGTCCCGCATTCGGCTCGCCTGCGAGCCGATACCGGTGACGAGGTCATCGCCGGCCAGCCACTGACCGAGGGCGCGCTCAACCCGAAGGACCTGCTCTCGATCAAGGGCGTCGACTCGGTCCAGCGCTTCCTGGTGACCGAGGTCCAGAAGGTGTACCGATCCCAGGGCGTGTCGATCAACGACAAGCACGTCGAGATCATCGTCCGCCAGATGCTGCGCAAGGTCATGGTCGACAGCGCCGGCGATACCGAGCTGCTGCCGTCGGAGATGATCGACCGCTTCGAGTTCGAGGAGACGAACAACCGGATCCTGGCCGAGGGCGGGGAGCCGGCGACGGCCCAGACCGTCCTGCTGGGCGTGACCAAGGCCTCGCTCAATACGAGCTCGTTCCTGGCCGCGGCATCGTTCCAGGAGACCACCCGGGTGCTCACCGAGGCGGCCATCCAGGGCGCCAAGGACCACCTCATCGGTCTCAAGGAGAACGTCATCATCGGCAAGCTCATCCCGGCCGGCACCGGTGCCCTGGCGCGCGCGGAGGCGCTGAAGGCCAAGGAGCTGTCGCCGGAGGAGGTCGAGGCCCTGCGCGAGCGCGAGGCGGCCATGACCTTCCTGACGGGCGAGGCCGATGCCGATGGCGATGGCGTCATCGAGCCGGCCGAGGCCGAAGCAGCCGCCGAGGAGGCGGGGGAGACGGTGGCCGAGCTCATGGGAGCCGGCGACGATCCGACCATCGAGGCGGTCGTCGAAGAGGAAGTCTTCGAGGCCCTCAGCGAGGTCCCGGCCGGAAGCGGCGGAGACGAATCCGCCTGACCCGGGAACCGGTCTAGCACCTAATCCGGGGTCAGCCGAAACCGACACCCTCGAGCGAGGCGGATGGCTTGGCGTCGCCCAGCCGAACCATGCGGAAGGACGTCACGAGTCCCAGCAGGCCGGCGATCAGCGGGACGAGGAGCGCGACCTGTAGCGAGATCGGCCTGGCCTCGGTGTTGATCCGGATGATCTCGTCCTGGATCTCCTCCGGCTCGTCGGCCAGCAGAGCGTCGAGCTGCGTGTTGCTCATGATCTGGGCGTCCTCCTCGAGGACGGCCGCCACGAGCTCCTTCTGATCCGCCGGGATGACGGTGCTCGCGTTCGTCATGTTCGTGAACGTCAGGGCGAGCGTGGCGAGCATGATGCCGCCGGCCATCGCCAGCCCAAAGGAGAGCCCGAAGGATCCGGCCGCCGAGTTCACCCCGGCGGCCTCGCTGATCCGCTCCTCGGAGATCGGGGCGAGGGTGTAGTTGTTCAGCTGGGACACGAGCAGGCCCAGCCCGGCGCCGGCGATCGCGAGCGGGATGGCGAGCCACCACCCGGTGTCGGCACGCGGGATGATCGGAATCATGACGGCCACGCCGATGACCAGCAGCAGGAACCCGACCCGCACGATCGTGCTGGGCCTCCGGTCCCCGGCTCGCCGCCCGGCGAGGAGGGCGACGAAGAACATCGTGATCGAGAGGGGAGCGAGCGACAGGCCGGCCAGCAGAGCGCTGTACTCGAGGACCATCTGCAGGAAGATCGGGAGCGAGATCATCAGCCCGCCGAGCGCGATCTGCTGGAGCCCCTGAGAGCTGATCCCGAGCCGGAAGGCCTTGGCCCGGAACAGGTCGGGATCGAGCAGGGTTTGGGCCCCCTGACGCTTGCGCCGACGAAGCCACCAGGCCAGGAGGCCCATCGAGATGGCGCCCACCGCGATGAACGCCCCAACCGCTTCACCCCCCTCCTGCCATACGAGGATGCCGAGAACGATGCCGCCCATGCCCAGGACCGAGAAGACCGCGCCCACCAGGTCGATGCCCCGCTCACCGGTGTACGCGACGTCGCGGACGAGCCGGATGTTCAGCAGAACGATGGCGATGACCACCACCTCCAGCGCGAACCCGAGGCGCCACGTCCAGACGGTCGTGATGAAGCCGCCGACCAGCGGCCCGACGGCGGCCGCGATGGCCGCCGCGGCGCCGACCAGGGCGTATACCCGCCGCTGCGCTGCACCCTCGAAGTTGCCGTGGATCAGCGACTGCATGGCTGGAAGCAGGAGCGACGCGCCGAGGCCGCCGATGATGGCCCAGAAAATGATGATGGTCCGCAGGTCCTGGGCGACGGTCATGGCCGTGGCGCCGATCGCATAGGCCAGGAGTCCGAGGATGTATGCCCGCTTGCGACCATAGAGGTCGCCCAGCTTGCTGCTGATGAGGATGAACGCCGCAGACACGAGGGCCTCGAGCGCGATCGCGGACTGGACGCCGCTGACCGTGGTGCCCACGTCCTCGACCACCGCCGAGATCGACACGTTCATCAGCGAGGTGTCGACGACCAGCACGAACATCGCCATCGCCAGCAGGATTCCGAGCCGCTGACTCCCGCTGCCTTCGTCGGGGATTGCTGTCGTCTGCGGCGCCTCGGTCACCGGGGGACGGGCTTCCTCCGCCATGCCCCGGGATAGTAGCCGCCAACGTCAAGCGCCATGGCGGCGACGCGGGCACCTCAATTGACACTCGAAGCGGGCTGAACCTATACTCCGAGATCGGTGTCCCGCAGCACGGGACGCCGTTCGTGTGTGTTCCGCCAGAGGGTCTTGCCCTCTCGGTCCGCGCCCCGCCCGGGTCGCGTTGGAGCGATGCGGAACCCATCCACCACCAACCCGCAGAGATACCAGAGGTATCGGTTGCCGACCATCAACCAGCTGGTCCGGAAGGGCCGGAAGCCGGTTCGCAAGAAGGTGAAGGCGCCCGCCCTGCGGCGGACGTTCAACAACCTGACCCAGACCGCCTCCGAAGGGCGTGGCGCGCCCCAGCGGCGGGGTGTCTGCCTGCAGGTCATGACCCGCACCCCGAAGAAGCCGAACTCCGCCCTCCGGAAGGTCGCGCGCGTCCGGCTGACGAACGGGATGGAGGTCACCGCCTACATCCCGGGCATCGGCCATAACCTCCAGGAGCACTCGGTGGTCCTCGTCCGCGGTGGCCGGGTCCCGGATCTGCCGGCGGTGAAGTACCACATCATTCGCGGCCCGCTCGACGCGGCCGGCGTCCGTGATCGCCGGCAGGGCCGCAGCAAGTACGGCGCCAAGTCGGCGGGGAAGGCCTAGTCCCATGCCGCGCCGCCCCACCGTTGCTCGCAAGTCCAAGTACGACGAGACCCTGTCGGGCACGGCGCTGACCATGGACCAGTTCACGAACAAGCTCATGCATGGCGGCAAGCGCCAGCTCGCCTCGCGCATCCTCGAGGAGGCGCTGGCCCGCGCGGAGTCGCAGGCCGGGCGGTCGGGCATCGAGGTCCTCGAGGGCGCGATGCGCAACGCGATGCCGCTCATCGAGGTCAAGCCAAAGCGGGTCGGCGGCTCGACCTACCAGATCCCCGTCGAAGTACGCGCCGATCGGCGCGTTTCGCTTGGGATGCGCTGGCTGATCGAGGCGGCCCGCAAGCGGAACGGCCGCTCGCATGAGCGAGAAGCTCGCCGCCGAGCTGATCGACGCCTCGAACGGCCTGGGCGCCGCCGTCAAGCGCCGCGAAGACACGCACCGAATGGCGGAGGCCAACAAGGCCTTCAGCCACTTCCGGTGGTAGTCGCGACCGCCCCGCGAACCAAGGGCAGCGAGATGGCGACCGAGTATCCCCTCGAGCGGACCCGGAACATCGGGATCATCGCCCACATCGACGCGGGCAAGACGACCGTGTCCGAGCGGATCCTGTTCTACACCAAGAAGATCTACAAGATCGGGGAGGTCCACGAGGGCGCGGCCACCATGGACTGGATGGAGCAGGAGCAGGAGCGCGGCATCACCATCACCGCCGCGGCCACGACCTGCTTCTGGGCCGATCACCGTATCAACCTTATCGACACGCCCGGCCACGTGGATTTCACCGTCGAGGTGGAGCGGAGCCTCCGCGTGCTCGACGGCGCGGTGGTCGTGTTCGACGGCGTGGCCGGCGTCGAGCCGCAGTCCGAGACCGTCTGGCGCCAGGCCGATCGGTACGGCGTGCCGCGCTTCTGCTTCGTCAACAAGCTGGACCGCACCGGTGCCGACTACTGGCGGGTGGTGGACATGATCCGCGACCGGCTGGGCGCCATCGCGGTGCCGGTCCAGATCCCGATCGGCACCGAGGCCGGCTTCCGCGGGGTCATCGACCTGGTCGAGATGCAGGCCATCACCTATGGCGACGACGCGGGCGACCCGGACCAGACCGGGCCCATCCCGGCCGAGCTGGCCGAGGAGGCCGCGACGCTGGCACGACAAGATGGTCGAGGCCCTGGCCGACCTGGATGACGACATCGCCCACAAGTTCCTCGAGGGCGAGGCCGGTCGGCGCCGACGAGCTCCGTCGCGCGCTGCGCGCGGGCACGCTCGCCTACCGGATCGTGCCGGTCCTGTGCGGATCGGCGCTCAAGAACAAGGGCATCCAGCCCATGCTCGACGCGGTCATCGAGTACCTGCCGAGCCCGCTCGACGTCCCGCCGGTGACCGGGACCGACCCACGCACCCACGAGCAGGTCGTCCGCCATACCGATCCGAGCGAGCCGTTCGCGGCCCTCGCCTTCAAGATCGCCGCCGACCCGTTCGTCGGCAAGCTGGCCTTCTTCCGGGTCTACAGCGGGACGCTGAAGAGCGGGCTCGTACGTCTACAACTCGACCAAGGACCACAAGGAGCGGGTCGGGCGCCTGGTCCAGCTCCACGCCAACCACCGCGAGGAGGTCGACTCGGTCAGCGCCGGCGACATCGCCGCCGCGGTCGGGCTCAAGAACACCTTCACCGGCGACACCCTGACCGATGAGGCCCACCCCATCGTGCTGGAGGCCATCACCTTCCCCGAGCCGGTCATCGAGCTGGCGGTCGAGCCCAAGACCAAGGCCGACCAGGACAAGATGGCCATCGCCCTCCAGCGGCTGGCCGAGGAGGACCCGACCTTCCGGGTCAGCACCGACCAGGAGACGTCCCAGACCCGCATCGCGGGCATGGGCGAGCTGCACCTGGAAGTGATCGTCGACCGCATGCTGCGCGAGTTCAAGGTCCAGGCCAACGTCGGCCGGCCCGCAGGTCTCGTACCGCGAGGCGATCCGCACAGGCCGTCAAGGCCGAGGGCCGGCTCGTGCGCCAGACCGGCGGCAAGGGCCAGTACGGCCACGCGGTCATCACCCTCGAGCCGCTGGAGCGGGGGAGCGGCTACGTCTTCGAGTCGAAGATCGTGGGCGGCGCCATCCCGCGCGAGTACTGGAAGGCCGGTCGAGGAGGGCATCCGCGACGCGCTGGCCGGCGGCGTGGTGGCCGGCTACCCGGTCATCGACGTCAAGGCCACCCTCATCGACGGGTCGTTCCACGAGGTCGACTCGTCGGAGATGGCGTTCCGGATCGCCGGCTCGATGGCCGCCAAGGCGGCCGTCCAGAAGGCCGACCCGGCCATCCTCGAGCCGGTCATGAAGGTCGAGGTCGTCACCCCCGAGGACTTCATGGGTGACGTCATCGGCAACCTGAACGCCCGTCGCGGATCGGTGGACGGGATCGAGGAGCGGGCCACCTCGCGCGTCATCGGCGCCCACGTCCCGCTGGCCGAGATGTTCGGCTACGCCACCGACCTGCGGTCGCATGACCCAGGGCCGGGCCACCTATTCGATGGAGTTCTCCCGCTACTCCGAAGTCCCGCAGTCCATCGCCAACGAGCTGATCGCCAAGTCCAAGAGCTGACAACCACCAGGAGGAGCGAAGAGCAAGCACCATGGCCAAGCAGAAGTTCGACCGCACCAAGCCGCACGTCAACGTCGGCACCATCGGTCACGTCGACCATGGCAAGACGACCCTGACCGCGGCCATCACGAAGTTCCTGGCCCTGAAGGGCGGGGCCAGCTTCCGGGCGTTCGACTCGATCGACAACGCCCCGGAGGAGCGGGCGCGCGGCATCACGATCGCCATCGCGCACGTCGAGTACGAGACCGATGCGCGCCACTACGCGCACGTCGACTGCCCCGGCCACGCGGACTACATCAAGAACATGATCACCGGTGCCGCCCAGATGGACGGCGCCATCCTGGTCGTGTCCGCCGCGGACGGCCCCATGCCGCAGACCCGCGAGCACATCCTCCTCGCCCGCCAGGTCGAGGTCCCGTCGATCGTCGTGTTCCTGAACAAGGTGGACGCGGTCGATGACGAGATGCTCGTCGACCTGGTCGAGATGGAGGTCCGCGAGCTCCTCAGCAAGTACAACTTCCCCGGCGACGACATCCCGGTCATCCGCGGCTCGGCCCTGAAGGCGCTCGAGTCGTCGAGCCAGGATCCCGAGGCCGAGGAGTACAAGCCGATCAAGGAGCTGATGGACGCGGTCGACTCCTACATCCCGACCCCGACCCGCGAGACGGAGAAGCCGTTCCTGATGCCGGTCGAGGACGTGTTCGGGATCAAGGGCCGCGGCACCGTGGCCACCGGCCGCATCGAGCGCGGGCGTGGTCAAGGTGGGCGAGACGATCGAGCAGGTCGGCGTCCACGCCAAGGCCCGTCAGCTGGTCGTGACCGGCGTCGAGATGTTCAACAAGACCCTCGACGAGGGCCAGGCCGGCGACAACGTCGGCATCCTGCTTCGCGGTATCGAGCGCGAGGAGATCGAGCGCGGCCAGGTGCTGGCCAAGCCCGGCTCCATCAAGCCCGGCACGAAGTTCAAGGCCGAGGTGTACGTCCTCAGCAAGGATGAGGGCGGCCGCCACACGCCGTTCTACACCGGCTATCGGCCGCAGTTCTACCTGCGGACGACCGATGTCACCGGCGCGATCGAGCTGCCGGCGGGCGTCGAGATGATCATGCCCGGTGACAACGTCAACATCGACGTCGAGCTCATCACCCCCATCGCCATCGAGCAGGGGCAGCGCTTCGCGATTCGCGAGGGCGGCCACACCGTCGGCGCGGGCGTGATCACGGCGCTCTCCGCGTAGGCAGGTTCATGGCCAAGCAGCGCATTCGCATTCGGCTTCGGGCCTACGACCACAAGCTGCTCGACCAGTCGGCCGAGCAGATCGTGGAGACGGCCCAGCGGACGGGCGCCGAAATCGTCGGCCCCGTTCCGCTGCCGACGCGGATCGAGAAGTTCACGGTCATCCGCGGCCCGTTCATCCACAAGGACGGACGGGAGCAGTTCGAGATTCGAACGCACAAGCGGCTGATCGACATCATCGATCCCTCGTCGAAGACGGTGGATGCGCTGATGCGGCTCTCGCTGGCGGCGGGCGTCGACATCGAGATCAAGATGTGAGGTTCGGGTGACGGTTGGGTTGATCGGGCGCAAGCTCGGCATGACGCGGCTCTTCGCCGAGGACGGCAGTGTCGTCCCGGTGAGCGTCATTGCCGCTGCCCCGAACATGGTCACTCAAGTTCGGACCGTCGAGCGCGACGGCTATGCCGCCGTGCAGCTCGGCGCCGGATCCGCGCGCCGCGTCACCAAGCCGGTCGCCGGTCAGCTGCCGCCACTCGACAAGGACGCGCCCCGTCCATCGGTCATGCGCGAGTTCCGGGTGGACTCCACCGAGGGCTACGAGGCCGGCCAGGCGCTGGACGTGACCCTGTTCGCGGCGGGTGACCTGGTCGACGTGACGGGCACCAGCAAGGGCCGAGGATTCGCCGGAACCGTCAAGCGCCATCACTTCCACCGCGGGCCGGTGACGCACGGCTCGACGAACACCCGCCAGCCGGGCTCGATCGGGGCGGGCACCACGCCGGGTCGGGTGTTCAAGGGCACCCGGATGAGCGGGCACATGGGCCACGAGCGGGTGACCGTCCAGAAGCTCGAGGTGGTCCGCGTCGACGCCGAGCGTCAGCTGCTCCTCGTCCGCGGCGCCGTGCCCGGCGCCCGCAACGGCCTGGTCGTGATCCGGAAGGTGGAGCCGTGATGCCGAGCGTCTCGGTTCTGACCGCCACGGGCACGAAGAAGGGCTCGATCGAGCTGGCCGACTCGCTGTTCGCAGCGCCGATCCGCACGCCGCTCATCCACCAGGCCGCCATGGCCCAGCTGGCCGGGCGGCGGGTCGGCACGGCCGACACGCTGACCCGTGGCGAGGTGCGCGGCGGCGGCCGCAAGCCGTGGCGCCAGAAGGGCACCGGCCGCGCTCGCCAGGGCAGCAAGAACTCGCCCCAGTGGCGTGGCGGTGGCGTGGTCTTCGGTCCGCATCCGCGCGACTACTCGGTCAAGGTCAACGCCAAGGTTCGCCGAGCGGCGCTGCGCGGCACGCTGTGCGCCAAGGCCGCCGACGGGGCGGTCAAGGTGGTCGAGGGCTTCGAGCTCGAAACGATCAAGACCAGGGCCATGGTCGAGCGCCTCGCGGCCTGGGAGGCCGCGGGTCGTGTCCTCCTCGTCCTGGCCAAGCGCGACGAGATCGTCGAGCGGTCCGCCGCCAACCTGCGCGAGGTCCGGATCATCCTGGCCGACAGCCTCAACGTGGTCGACGTGCTGGAGGCGGACACCATCGTCTTCACCCGGGACGCGGTCGCCCGGGCCGAGGAGGTGTTCGCATGACGGCGCGCACCATCCACGACGTCCTCCTGCGCCCCGTGGTCAGCGAGAAGTCCGTGTCCGAGATCGAGCGCAACAACTACACGTTCGCCGTTCGCACGGACGCGAACAAGTTCCAGATCAAGGCCGCCGTCGAGGCCGAGTTCAAGGTCACTGTGCTCGGGGTGCGGGTCCAGACCGTGCATCCCAAGCAGAAGAGCCGAGGCCGCCGGACGAAGGGCATGGTCAGCGGCTGGCGCAAGGCCGTCGTGACCATCGCCGACGGCGACAAGATCGAACTGTTCGAGGTGGTGTGACGATGCCTCTGCGCAGCTATCGGCCCAACACCCCGTCCCAGCGGCAGATGACGCGGTCGACCTTCGAGGAGATCACGACCGACAAGCCCCACAAGCCGCTCACCGAGCACATCGGCTCCAAGGCCGGCCGGAACTCCCAGGGCAAGCTCACCGTCCGCCACCAGGGCGGCGGCCACAAGCGGCTGTACCGGGTGATCGACTGGCGGCGCGACAAGGTCGGCGTGCCGGCCCGGATCGCGACCATCGAGTACGACCCCAACCGCTCGGCCCGCATTGCCCTGCTGCACTACGCCGACGGCGCGAAGCGGTACATGCTCCTGCCCCACGGCCTGAAGGTCGGGGACGAGGTCGCCGCCGGTCCCGACGTCGAGGCGCGGGTCGGCAATGCCCTGCCGCTGTCGCGGATCCCGCTGGGGACCCAGATCCACAACATCGAGCTCGTCGCCGGCCGCGGCGGCCAGATCGTCCGCAGCGCGGGCAGCGCCGCCCAGCTCCTGGCCAAGGAAGGCGAGATGGCGACCATCCGGCTGCCCTCCGGCGAGGTGCGCCGGGTCCGCGCGGCCTGCATGGCGACCGTCGGCCAGGTGAGCAACCTCGATCACGAGAACCAGAAGATCGGCAAGGCCGGCCGCAACCGGCACCTCGGCCGCCGGCCGTCGGTGCGCGGCGTGGTGATGAACCCGAACGACCACCCGCACGGCGGCGGCGAGGGCAAGTCACCGATCGGCATGCCGCCCAAGACCCCGTGGGGCAAGCCCGCCATGGGCCTGCGGACCCGCAAGCACCAGGCCAGCGACCGACTGATCGTCCGCCGCCGGTATGGGCGCGGGTAAGGAGACGCGATGAGTCGTTCCGTCAAGAAGGGACCGTTCGTCGACCCGCGGCTGCTGGGCCGGATCGAGGACATGAACAAGCGCAACGAGCGCAAGGTGCTGAAGACCTGGTCGCGGGCGTCGGTGATCTTCCCGGCCATGATCGGCCACACCATCGCCGTCCACGACGGTCGCCGCCACGTCCCGGTCTTCGTGACCGAGAACATGGTTGGCCACCGCCTCGGCGAGTTCGCCCCCACCCGCCGTTCCGCGGGCATGGCCGCCACACCGAGCGATCCTCGGCGTTGAAGTAGGAACTGACCGATGCGCGTGTCCGCCACCGCCAAGTACGTCCGGATCAGCTCCCGCAAGGTCCGCCTGGTGACCGACCTCATCGTCGGCCGCCCGGTGGAGGAGGCCGCGGCCATCCTCCGCTTCATGCCGAATGCCGCCGCCCGTGACGTGGCCAAGGTCCTGCACAGCGCGACCGCCAACGCCGAGAACAACTTCAACCTCACCGCTGACGAGCTGCACGTCGAGTCCGCGGTCGCCAACGAGGGACCGACGCTGAAACGCATTCGTCCGCGCGCCCAGGGGCGCGCCTTCCAGATCCTGAAGCGCACGAGCCACATCACGATCTCGGTGGCCGATAGAGGAGATTCCTGATGGGCCACAAGGTGCATCCGTACGGGTTCCGGATCGGTATCAACAAGCCATGGCTGGCGAAGTGGTACGCCGACCGTGACTACGCGACCCTGCTCCAGGAGGACATGAAGATCCGGACCCTGGTCGCCAAGCAGCTGGCCAACGCCAGCGTCAGCCAGGTCGAGATCGAGCGCGGCATCAACCACGTGACCGTCACGGTCCACACCGCCAAGCCGGGAATCGTCATCGGCAAGGGCGGGGCCAACGTCGAGCTCCTCCGCAACTCGATCGGCAAGCTGACCGACAAGAAGGTCAAGCTCGAGATCAAGGAGGTCCTCCAGCCCGAGCTGGACGCCGTCCTCGTGGCGCAGAGCATCGCCGGCCAGCTCGAGCGCCGGATTGCCTTCCGGAAGGCGCGTGAAGCAGGGCGTCCAGCGCAGCATCAAGGCCGGGGCCAAGGGCGTGAAGATCCAGGTCTCGGGCCGCCTGGGCGGCACCGAGATGTCCCGTCGCGAGTGGGACAAGGAAGGGCGCATTCCCCTTGGCACGCTGCGTGCGGACATCAGCTACGGCGTGGTCCACGCCCTCACCACCTACGGCCGTATCGGGGTCAAGGTCTGGATCTACCGCGGCGAGACGCTCGCGGATCTGCCGGGCTCAGCCCGCACCGAGCCGCGCGAAGCGCGCAGCGCGACCCGTGCTCGGCCGAAGTCCCGTGCTCGAGTGGCTGCCGGGGCGGCATCCGGTGATGAATCCGAGCCTGTGGAGGAGCCGGTGGCCGCGACGCTGGAGGCTCCAGACGCCTTGGGAGCCACCATCGCGGTGGCCGACGAGAGCGAATCCACCGGACCGACCGCGGACGTGGTGACCGATACCGCGCCGCCTCCGGCCGGCGAGGCTGCCGCCGATGGAGCAGACGTGGCGGTCGAGCCCGAAGCTGCCGCCGCCACCGATGGTGCGGATGCTCGCGAGCCGGAGCCCGCACCGGCCAAACGCGCCTCCGCCAAGTCGGCAGCTGCCGAGCCGCCAAGACGGCAGCCGCCAAGACCGCCAAGACCGCAACCGCCAAGACGGCATCCGCCAAGACGCATCCGCCAAGACCGCATCCGCCAAGACGCACCGCCAAGACGGCAGCCGGCAAGACCGCAAAGCCGGCATCGGCCAAGACCGCCAAGACCGCATCCGCGAAGGCCAAGGCGGACGAGCCCGCACCGGACGCAGAAGGGGGACAGCTGATGCTGCTGCCAAAGCGGGTCAAGCATCGAAAGGTCCAGCGCGGGCGCCGCGGCGGTCTGGCCAAGGGTGGCACGACCGTGGCATTCGGCGACTACGGGCTGATGGCCGAGGAGGTCTGCTGGCTGACGAGCCGCCAGATCGAGGCGGCCCGACGCGCCATGACCCACCACATCAAGCGTGGGGGTCGGGTCTGGATCCGCGTATTCCCGGACAAGCCGGTCACCAAGAAGCCCGCCGAGGTCCGCATGGGATCGGGCAAGGGCGCACCCGACCACTGGGTCGCTGTCGTGAAGCCCGGCCGGGTGATGTTCGAGATGTCCGGCGTGCCCGAGCCGATCGCTCGCGAGGCGATGCGACTGGCCAGTCACAAGCTTCCGATTTCCACGAAGTTCGTCATCAAGGAGGGCGTCGAACATGGACATCAGTGAGATTCGCGCTCTCAGCGATGCCGACCTCGCGGCGGCCCTGGTGGACGCCAAGCAGGAGCTGTGGAAGATCCGGTTCGACCTGGCGACCCGTCAGGAGAAGAACTACAGCCGCCTGCCGGCCACCCGAAAGCGGATCGCGAAGATCCTCACCGTCATGACCGAGCGTCAGCGCGTGGCGGCCACGGCCGCCCAGGAGACTGCGTGATGGCCGGTCAGCGACGAACGAAGGTCGGGCGCGTGGTGTCCGACAAGATGGACAAGACGGTCGTGGTCAGCGTCGAGCGGCTGCAGCGCCATCCGATCTACAAGCGCGTCATCCGGCGATCGACGAAGTTCAAGGCTCACGACCAGGACAACGCCGCCCGCGTGGGCGACACGGTCCGGATCGAGGAGAGCCGGCCGCTGTCGCGCGACAAGCGCTGGCGCCTGGTCGAGATCCTTGGCCACGGGACGTCGGAGACGGCCTCTGGACCGATGGCCGACGAGGCCATCCTCAACCTGGAGCCGTCCGCTGACGCCGAACCTTCAGTGGATGTCGCCGACGCCGTTGCGGATGTCGCGGACGTCGCAGAAGGGGAGCCGGCGTGATTCGCCGCCAGACCCGGCTTCGCGTTGCCGACAACACCGGCGCCCGCGAGCTGATGTGCATCACGGTGGTCGGCCGCTCCACGAGCGAAACCGCCTCCGTTGGCGACGTCATCGTGGCCAGCGTCAAGCAGGCGCTGCCCAACTCGGGAGTCAAGAAGGGCGAGGTGGTCCGCGCCGTGATCGTCCGGACCACCAAGGGCTATGGCCGCCCCGATGGAAGCCACATCCGCTTCGACGAGAACGCGGCCGTCCTGATCACGCCGCAGGGCAACCCGCGCGGCACGCGGATCTTTGGGCCGGTGGCCCGTGAGCTGCGGGAGCGGAACTACATGAAGATCATCTCGCTCGCGCCGGAGGTGCTGTGATGGCCGTCCGGAAGGGCGACACCGTTCTCGTCATGGCCGGTAAGGATCGCGGCAAGCGCGGCAAGGTGGAGCGCGTCGAGCAAACCCGCCGTGGCCTGGCCGTCGTCGTTCCGGGCATCAACATGGCGAAGCGGCACCAGAAATCGAAGGGCGGCCGATCGCAGACGGCGGGCATCATCGACCTGCCCATGCCGCTCCAGGTCAGCAACGTCATGGTCGTCTGTCCGAACTGCGGCAAGCCGACGCAGGACCGGCCACGCCCGGCTGGACGACCAGCACAAGACGCGCGTCCGGGTCTGCAAGCACTGCGGCGAGCAGCTGGAGGTGGGCAAGTGAGCGACGAGCCAACCCGCGCCGCCACGCAAGCCCGCGCGAAGGGCAAGGCCGAGGCCAAGTCCCCGGCGCGCAAGCCGGCCGCCAAGGCCGAGCTCGACCAGGGCGGAGGCGACGACGGCCAGCCTGCCGCGAAGCCGGACGCCCGCAGGCCCACGACTGCCCGGACCGAGCCGACCGGTCTGCGCCTGCGGTATCGCGAGGAAGCGGTGCCCGTCCTGCTGCGCGAGTTCCGCTACGCGAACCAGATGCAGGTGCCGCGCCTCGACAAGGTGGTCGTCAACATCGGCCTCGGCGAGGCCATTCAGAACGCGAAGGCGATCGATGCCGCCGTCGGCGACCTGGCGACCATCACCGGCCAGAAGCCGATCGTGACCCGCGCCACACGCTCCATCGCGCAGTTCCGTCTGCGGACCGGGATGCCGGTGGGGGCCAAGGTCACCCTCCGCGGACAGCGGATGTACGACTTCCTCGAGCGAACGATGCGGCTCGCCCTGCCGCGGATTCGCGACTTCCGGGGGGTCTCTCCGCGGTCGTTCGACGGCCGCGGCAACTTCACCCTCGGCCTCCGTGAGCAGCTCATGTACCCCGAGATCGACTACGACAAGATCGACCGCCTCCGCGGTCTCGAGATCAGCATCGTCACCACTGCCGGCACCGACGAGGAGGGCCGTCGCCTCCTCGCCCTGCTGGGCATGCCCTTCGCCGCCAACTGAGCCTGAGGACCGAAAGACCGTGGCCAAGAAATCGATGATCGCCAAAGCCCAGCGGACCCCGAAGTTCCCGGTCCGCGGGCACAACCGCTGCACCGTCTGTGGCCGGCCCCGCGCCTACATGCGGCGGTTCGCCCTGTGCCGCATCTGCTTCCGGGAGCGCGCCCTCGACGGGCTGCTGCCCGGCGTCACGAAGTCGAGCTGGTAAGCCCATGAACATGACCGATCCCATCGCCGACATGCTGACCCGGGTGCGGAACGCCAGTCTCGCGCGCCACCACGAGGTCGTCCTTCCCGGGTCCCGGGTCAAGACCGAGATCGCCCGCATCCTCGTCGAGGAGGGCTTCATCGCGTCGTTCGAGAACCGGGTCGAAGACGGGCACGACCACCTGGTGCTGACCCTCAAGTACGTCGAGGGCAAGACCCCGGTCGTCACCGGCCTGAAGCGGATCAGCAAGCCCGGGCTGCGGGTCTATGCCCGCAAGACCGAGATTCCCCGCGTCCTGGGCGGCCTGGGCGTGGCCATCCTTTCCACTTCCCACGGGATCATGACCGGGCAGCAGGCCCGGAAGCTGAATCTCGGTGGCGAAGTCCTGTGCTACGTCTGGTAGGACCGATGTCCCGCATCGGGCGCCTGCCCATCCCCATCCCCGACGGCGTCGAGATCGCCCTCGAAGGCCAGCACGTCCGGGTCACCGGCCCGCTCGGTACCCTCGAGCGCGACGTCCACCCGGAGATGACCGTCGTCCACGAGGATGGCGCGCTCAGGATCGAGCGCCCGTCCGATGCTCCGCGCCACCGCGCGCTCCATGGCCTGACCCGGTCGCTGGTCGCGAACATGGTCACCGGCGTCACCAGCGGCTTCACGAAGGTCCTGGAGATCAGTGGCGTCGGCTACCGCGCCCAGCTGCAGGAGGACCGGCTGGTCCTGGCGCTCGGCTTCTCGCACCCGGTCGAGGTCAAGCCGCCGGAGGGGATCACCTTCAGCGTCGAGACCCCAACCCGGCTGGCCGTCACCGGGCCCGACCGCGAGCTGGTCGGCCAGGTGGCCGCGGCCATCCGGGCCCGCCGCAAGCCCGAGCCGTACAAGGGCAAGGGCATCCGGTACGCGGGCGAGCAGATCCGGCGCAAGGCCGGCAAGGCCGGCAAGGTCGGCGGGGCGGCCTAGCATGATCAAGAAGACCTCCCGCGACGCCCTCCGCCGGAAGCGCCATGCGCGCCTCCGGCTGCGCCTCAGCGGCAACGCCGAGCGCCCGCGGCTGAGCGTGTTCCGCAGCACGCGCTACATCTACGCCCAGGTCATTGACGACGCGAGTGGCCGGACCCTGGCCTCGGCTTCGAGCCGGGAGCCCAGCCTGGCCAGCGCGGACGGCAAGGTTGCCGCCGCGGAAGCGGTGGGCAAGGCCCTGGCAGAGCGCGCCCGCGCTGCGGGCGTCACGCGGGTCGTGCTCGACCGCGGCGGCTATCGATATCACGGGCGAGTTCGCTCGCTCGCCGAGGGCGCCCGCCAGGGCGGTCTCGACCTGTAGAGCGGAGTACCCATGCCACGCATTGATCCCAGCAAGCTGACCCTCGAGGAGAAGGTCGTCCAGATCAACCGGGTTGCGAAGGTCGTCAAGGGCGGCCGCCGCTTCAGCTTCAGCGCGATGGTCGTCGTCGGCGATGGCCGCGGCGTCGTCGGCGCCGGGCTGGGGAAGGCGGGCGAGGTGCCCGAGGCCATCCGCAAGGGGGTTGAGGACGCGAAGAAGCACCTCATCCGCGTTCCGCTGGTCGGCAGCACCATCCCGCACACCGTGCAGCGCGACTTCGGCGCTTCCCGCGTCCTCCTCCGACCCGCGACACCGGGCACCGGCGTCATCGCCGGTGGCTCGGTTCGGGCCGTGGTGGAGGTCGCCGGCATCCGCGACCTGCTGTCGAAGACGATGGGGAGCACGAACCCGGTCAACGTCGTGCGCGCCACGCTCGAGTGCCTCGCCAACCTGCATTCGGCCGACGAGACCGCCGCTCGTCGCGGCCGCACCGCCGAAGAGCTGCTCGGCAAGCGGGGAGCCGAGGCCGCCCGGCAGCCGCACGTCTACGTCGAGCGCCCCGCCCCGCCAATGCTCGGAGGCCCGCCCCGTGGCCGGTAAGTCCACCAGCGACCAGCCAAGGACGCTCCGCGTGACCTGGGTTCGATCCGGGATCGGTCACAAGGCCGCCGCGCGCGGCACGATCCGGGCGCTCGGCCTGCGCCGCCTGCACCACACGGTGGACGTCGTGGACACGCCCCAGGCACGCGGCATGCTCCGACGAGTCGCGTTCCTGGTCGATGTCACGGAGCTGGCGCCCCAGCCGAAGACCGAACCGGCTACCAAGGAGGAGCCGGCATGAAGCTGCACGACCTGAAGCCCGCGGCGGGATCCCACACCCCGGCCCGCCGGGTTGGACGCGGCCATGGCTCGGGCAAGGGCAAGACCGCCGGCCGGGGCACGAAGGGGCAGAAGTCGCGCGCTGGCGCCTCGATCCCCGCATGGTTCGAGGGCGGCCAGACGCCGCTCCACGTCCGCACCCCCAAGCTGCACGGCTTCCGAAACCGCGGCCGGGTCGCGTACGCCGCGGTCAACCTCGGTGCGCTGACCGATGCCGAGGCCGGCACGCTGATCACCCCTGACGTCCTCATTCACGACGGGCTCGTCCGACGGTCGAAGACCAAGGCCCTCCCGGTGAAGATTCTCGGCACCGGCGACGCGCCGAAGGGCGTGACCATCCATGCCCACGCATTCTCCCGATCAGCCCTGGACAAGCTGGCTGCGGCTGGTTCCACGACTCAGCGGATCAGCTGGCCCGATGGGAATCCGATCGACGAGGAAGCCGAGGCCGGGCTGCCGCCGAGACCGCCAAGGTCAATGCCGCCAAGGCAGCGGGCCGAAAGCGGGGCAAGGCCGGTCGAAAGGCCGCGACCGCACAGGGCTCAGAAGCGGCGTCGCCCGACGAGCCGGACGCGACCGATGCCGAGGCAGAGCCGGAGGCCTCGAGCGAAGTGGAGGAGGCTGACGGCGAGGGCGCGACCGAGTGATTCAGTCGGTCGCCACCGCGCTCCAGGCGCCGGACATCCGGCGCAAGATCCTCTTCACCGCGTTCATCCTCCTGATCTTCCGGGTCCTGACCGCGGTTCCGGTTCCGAACGTCGACCAGGCGCGCCTGGCGGAGCTGTTCGCGACCAACCAGCTCCTCGCCCTGCTCGACATCTTCTCCGGCGGTGGGCTGGCCACGGCCTCGATCATCGGTCTGGGGCTGAACCCGTACATCAACGCCAGCATCATCATGCAGCTCATGACGGGGGTGATTCCCCGCCTCCAGGAGCTGCAGCGCGAGGGTGAGTACGGCCGCAACCGGCTGCAGCAGTACACCCGCTACCTGACCGTTCCCCTCGCCTTCGCCCAGGGCTTCGGGTTCTCCGTCCTGCTGCAGAACGCCGGGGTCATTCCGGTCTCGCCCTTCTTCAGCTTCGAGACGATCTCGCTGCTCATTGCCTGGACGTCCGGCACGATCCTCCTGATGTGGCTCGGCGAGCTCATCAGCGAGCGCGGGTTGGGCAACGGCATCAGCTTCATCATCTTCGCCGGCATCGTCGGACGCCTTCCCGACCAGGCGGGGCCGATCATCAGCGCCCCGGACGGCCTGCTCCGGATCCTGCCGTTCATCATCGTCGCGATCCTGATCATTGCCGCGGTCGTGTTCGTCAACGAGGGCCAGCGGCGGATTCCGGTCCAGTACGCATCCCGCGTCCGCGGTCGGCGGATGTACCAGGGTCAGACCCAATACCTGCCGATGAAGGTGACCATGGCCGGCGTGATTCCGATCATCTTCGCGGTCAGCATCCTGCTCTTCCCGGCCCAGATCGCCCAGTACTTCACCACCAGCTCGAACGAGATCGTCGCCCAGGTGGCGACCTGGATCAGCACCGTGCTGAGCCCGCAGACCCCGATCGTGTACGGGTCGCTGTACTTCATCCTGGTCGTGTTCTTCACCTACTTCTACACCGCGTTCCAGTTCAAACCTGACCAGACCGCGGACTTCCTGCGCAAGAACGGTGGCTTCATCCCCGGCATCCGGCCCGGCAAGCCGACCGAGGACTTCCTGGCCCGCGTGGCGAACCGCATCACGCTGGGCGGTGCCGTGTTCCTCGGCGCGGTGGCCGTGACCCCGCTCATCGTCTCCGCCTTCATCCCGGGCACGGAGGCGATCCGTCTTGGCGGAACGAGCGTCCTGATCGTGGTCGCCGTCGTGGTCGAGACGATGAAACAGCTCGAGGCGCAGATGCTGATGCGCAACTACGAAGGCTTCATCCGGTGATGATCGTGCTGCTCGGCCCGGTGGCGGCCGGGAAGGGCACCCAGGCGTCCATCGCCGCGCGTGAGCACGGGATGCTCCACCTCTCGAGCGGCGACCTGTTCCGCCGCGCGATTCGCGAGGGGAGCCCGCTGGGCGAGGTGGCGCAGGGCTACATGCGCCGGGGTGAGCTCGTGCCCGACGAGATCACGGTCGCGATGGTCGGCGAGGCGCTCGCCGGTCCCGCGGCAGCCTCCGGCGTCGTGTTCGACGGCTTCCCGCGTACGCTCGCCCAGGCGGAGGCGCTGGATCGGCTTCTCGCCGAGCGGGGACGGGGATCGACCGCGCCATCCTGATCGAGGTCCCCGAGGACGTGCTCGTTGCACGGGTCGCTGGACGTTGGGTGTGCCCGACGTGCGGAACGCCGTACCACGCCACCGACGATCCACCCCTCAAACCAGGGATCTGCAATCGGGATGGGACTGCCCTCGTCCAACGCGACGACGACCGGCCCGACGTGTTCCGAGCCCGCCTTCGCGAGCAGATCCCACCGATGGAGGACGTGGCGGCCTACTACGACGCGAAGGGCCTGCTGTCCCGGATCGACGGGCGGCAGGCGATCACCGCGGTGACGGCCTCGCTCCTCGAGGCGATCGCGCACATCATCGGCCGCATGAGGATGGGCATCCCCCTTCGCCACGCCACGGCGACGATCAAGCGCCCCGAGGAGATCGCGCGGATGCGCCAGGCGGGTCGGATCCTCGTCGCCCTGCTGGATCGGCTCGAGGCCGCGCTCGCACCCGGCATGACCACGGCCGAGCTCGACGCCATCGCGGTGGACCACCTTCGGGACGCCGGGGCGGTCTCGTCGTTCAAGGGATATGGCTCGAACCCGCCGTTCCCCGGCACCATCTGCACGTCCCTGAACGAGGAGGTCGTCCACGGGATCCCCTCGTCACGCCGCCGGATCCAGGACGGCGATCTCATCGGTCTCGACGTCGGTTGCATCTGGGAGGGCTGGCACGCGGACTGTGCGCGGACCTTCGCGATCGGCGCCGTGGAACCGGCTGAGCGCGCGCTCATCGACCACACCCGCGAAGCCCTGTCCGCCGGGATCCGCGCCGCCATGCCGGGAAACCGGCTGGGCGACGTCGGGGCGGCCATCGAGGCGGTCGCCAACGAGCACGGTTACGGGATCGTCCGACCGTTCGTCGGCCACGGGATCGGGTCGAGCATGCACGAGGAGCCGAACGTCCCGAACTACGGCCGGCCCGGTACCGGGATGCGGCTCGAGCCGGGGATGTGCCTGGCCATCGAGCCGATGTTCAACCTCGGCGGCGATGACGTCCGGCTTCTGGACGACGGCTGGACGGTGGTCACCGCCGACGGCTCGCGATCCGCCCATTTCGAGGACACCATCGCCATCGGTCCAGCCGGCGCCGAGCGGCTCACGGCGTCCACCGAATGCCGTGATTCGACCCTGCCCGTTGCCCTCCGGCGAGCCCGGATGTATACTCTTCGTTCCGGTCGCCGCGTGCGGCGGCTTTTCCGTGTGTCCCCCCATTGAGATAGCTGAGACCGCGAACGAGGGTGCGTTAGCGCTTGCCGAAGAAGGATGCCATCGAGGTCGAGGGAGAGGTGATCCTCCCCTTGCCGAATGCGATGTTCAAGGTGCGACTGGAGAACGGCCACGAAGTTCTGGCCCACATCTCCGGGAAGCTCCGGAAGAACTTCATCCGCATCCTGCCCGGCGACACCGTTCGCGTCGAGCTGAGTCCCATACGACCTCACTCGAGGTCGAATCACGTACAGGATGCGATGAAGGTTTCTGCTTCGGTCAAGCCCCGCTGCGAGCGCTGCAAGGTGATTCGGCGCTCGGGTGTGGTGCTGGTCATCTGCCGGATCCCCAAGCACCGCCAGCGGCAGGGCTAGGGACGGATCGTGGCGCGCATCGCCGGCGTGGACATTCCCCGCGAGAAGCGGGTGATCATTTCCCTCACCTACATCCACGGCATCGGTCCGGCCACGGCCGCCAAGGTCGTGACCGCGGCGAACGTCTCGCCGGATGCCCGGGTCCGCGACCTCACCGAGGACGAGGTGACCCGCATCCGCGACATCGTCGACAAGCGGTACCGCGTCGAGGGTGACGTCCGGCGCGAGGTGAGCATGAACATCAAGCGACTGATGGAGATCGGCGCCTACCGCGGCGTCCGCCATCGGCGGAACCTCCCCGTCCGCGGCCAGCGGACCAAGACCAATGCCCGCCAGCGGCGCGGCTCGCGTCGGACGGTCGGCGTCCGACGCAAGAAGTAATCAGGCAGTAGCGGAGCACCATGGCTGAGCGGAAGAAGGCGACGCGCTCGAAGAAGCGCGAGAAGAAGAACGTCCCCTCCGGGCACGCCCACATCCAGGCCACGTTCAACAACACGATCGTGACCATCACCGATCCGAGTGGTGGCGTGATCGCGTGGGGCAGCGCCGGGCTGGTCGGGTTCAAGGGTTCGCGCAAGAGCACCCCGTACGCCGCCGCCCAGACGGCCGAGCTGGCCGCCCGCAAGGCGATGGAGCACGGCGTCCGCCAGGTGGAGGTCTTCGTCAAGGGCCCCGGCGCGGGCCGCGAGCAGGCCATCCGCTCGCTCCAGGCCGCGGGCCTGGAGGTCACCGCCATCACCGACGTCACCCCCATTCCGCATAACGGCTGCCGCCCACCGAAGCGGCGGCGGGTCTAGCCATGTCGCGCTACACCGATCCGGTCTGCCGCATCTGCCGTCGCGAGGGACTGAAGCTCTTCCTGAAGGGCAGCCGCTGCTACTCCAAGAAGTGCTCGTTCGAGCGCCGCAGCACGCCGCCGGGGATGAATCCCACCCGACGCCGAAAGGTGAGCGAGTACGGCCTCCAGATGCGCGAGAAGCAGCGGGTCCGGCGCAGCTACTCGGTCGTGGAGCGCCAGTTCCGCAACTACTTCCGTGATGCGGCGCGCCAGAAGGGCATGACCGGCGAGAACCTTCTCCGCATGCTCGAGATGCGCCTCGACAACGTCGTGTATCGCATGGGCTTCGCCACCTCCCGCGCCCAGGCGCGCCAGCTGGTGACCCACGGCCATTTCAACGTCAACGGGCGGGCCACCAAGTCGCCGAGTCGGCAGATCGCGGTCGGAGATCGGGTCGAGGTGCGCGACACGCGCCGCAGCCGCACGTACTTCCAGAACGCCCCCGAATTCATGCGCGCGGCCCAGGTCCCGGACTGGGTGAGCGCCGATCCCGCCAAGCTGTCCGGGTCCGTGATCGCCGAACCGACCCGTGAGCAGATGCCCATGGAGTTCAACGAGCAGCTCGTCGTCGAGTACTACTCGCGCTAGGAGTTCCCCTTGCTGATGATCGAACCCGAGTCCACCCCGCGCATTGAAGAGGTCGAGGCGCACGGCGCTGCGGGCCGATTCGAGATCCAGCCCCTCGCCGCCGGCTACGGCGTGACGCTGGGCAACGCCCTCCGTCGCGTCCTGCTGTCGTCACTCGAGGGCGCGGCGGTGACCTCGATCCAGGTCGCCAACGTCTACCACGAGTTCAGCACCATCACCGCGGTCAAGGAAGACGTGACCCAGATCGTGCTGAACATGAAGAAGATCAGGCTCCGCTCCTTCGCGCCGCACCCGGTGACCCTCAAGCTCGCCAAGCACGGCGCCGGCCTGGTCACCGCCGGCGACATCGCCGAGTCGGCCGACGTCGAGATCGTGAACCCCGACCTGGAGCTGCTGACCCTGGACTCGGACGCGGGCTCGATCGACATGGACATCACCATCGAGACGGGTGTCGGCTACCGGGCCGCGGAGCACACCGAGGAGATGCCGATCGGCGTCATTCCGGTCGACGCCATCTTCTCGCCGGTTCGCCGCGTGAACTTCTCGGTCGAGAACACCCGCGTCGGACAGATGACGAACTTCGACAAGCTGACCCTCGAGATCGAGACCGATGGGACGACGACGCCCCAGGCCGCGCTGGCCCAGGCCGCCAGCATCCTGGTTCGCGAGTTCAGCCGCTTCGCCGATGTCGGCCGTCCGTCGACCGGCACCGGCGACGAAGTCCCGGCTTCGCTGTCCGCCAGCCTGCTCGATGCCCCAATCGAGGAGCTCGACCTGCCGATGCGGGCCTACAACAGCCTGAAGCGGAACAACATCACGAAGATCGGGCAGCTCCTCGCGCTCGGCGACGACGAGCTGCTCCGGATGCGGAACTTCGGCAAGAAGAGCCTCGACGACATGAAGGAGCGCCTCGCGCTCCGCGGATTCATCGTTCCCGAGGACGGCGCCCCAGCGGCCGACGAGGCCGATCTGCCGGCGGCCGCCGAGCTCGACGAGGCTGTCGCCGCCGAGCTGAACCGCGAGGCCTAGCCGACCAATGCCCCACCGCATCGCCGGCCGGAAGCTGAGCCGACCCACGGCCCACCGCGAGCACATGCTCGCCAACCTGGCCGTGGCCGTGCTCCGCTACGAACGGCTGAAGACGACCGAGGCCAAGGCCAAGGAAGTGCGGGGCATCGTCGATCGGCTGATCGTCACCGCCAAGCGGGGCGATCTGCCGGCACGACGGCAGCTGGTGGCCCAGCTGCCGAATGAGCCGCTCATCATCGAGAAGCTGATGGGCGAACTGGCGTCCAAGTATGCCGACCGGGGGTCGGGGTTCACGCGGATCACGCGTCTCGGACCCCGCGCCGGCGACTCGGCGCCAATGGTCCAGATCGAGCTCGTCTAGGCGCGCTCGACCGGCCGCAAACAACCGAAGACCGATGGCTCCCGCAGGCGCACCGATGCGCCCGGGCGGTGATCGAGTACGACGGGACGGCGTTCGCCGGCTCGCAGCGCCAACCGCAGCAGCGGACGGTGCAGGGCGAGCTGGAGGACGCGCTTAACAAACTGACCGGCGAACGGATCACGATCCGGTTCGCCGGGCGCACCGATGCCGGCGTGCATGCCACGGGCCAGGTGATCGCCTTCTGCCTGCCGACCGCTCCCCGCGGGGAGCGGATCGGATGGGCGGAGCTGAGGCGGCTCTGGAACGCGGCACTCGCGCCGGACGTGGTGGTCCGCTCCCTCCGTTCCGCGGCGCCGGGCTTCGACCCCCGGCGAGCGGCGGTGACACGGACCTACTGCTACCGGATCCGGCAGGACGGCGACCGCCGCCCGACCGACCGGCATCGGGCGCTCGAGATCCCCGACCGCCTGGACGTGGCCGCCATGCGCGACGCCGCGGCCCGGCTGGTGGGGGAGCGCGACTTCGCCGCCCTCGGCAGCGACCCGCGGGGCCAGACCGTCCGCCACGTGATGGCGGTCACGATCCGGCGGCGGGGGACGCTGATCGAGGTCACGGTCCGGGGCAACGCGTTCCTCCGCCGGATGGTGCGCAGCCTGGTGGCGGTCCTGCTCGCTGTCGGACGAGGCCAGATGGCCCCGGCCGAGGTGGAGCAGGTGCTCGAGGACCGGCGGCGCGCCCTCTACGGGCGAGCGGCACCGGCCCGCGGGCTCACCCTCGAGCGAGTCAGTTTCGGAACGACAGGAGACGTGAAGCGAACGTGAAGACCTACGCGGTCAAGGCCAGCGAGATCGACCGAGGCTGGTGGCTGATTGACGCCACCGATCAGCCGCTCGGGCGGTTGGCCACGCGCATCGCCACCCTGCTGTCCGGCAAGCACAAGCCCACCTGGTCGCCGCACCTCGACACCGGCGATCACGTGGTGGTCGTGAACGCGGCGCGGGTCAAGGTCACCGGCAACAAGCTCAGCCAGAAACGCTACTACCGCCATTCGAATTACCCCGGCGGTCTCCGCGAGGAGACCCTCGGCGACCTGCTCGCCCGCCGCCCCGAGCGCGTGATCGAGATCGCGGTCAAGGGCATGCTGCCCCACAATAAGCTCGGCAACGCGATGTACCGCAAGCTGAACGTCTATCGGGGAGCGGACCATCCCCACCAGGCCCAGCGCCCGCGTGGGACCGATGAGCACGAGCAGGAGGCGTCGTGAGCGTCAACTACCTGTATGGCACCGGGCGTCGCAAGACCTCGGTCGCACGCGTCCGGCTGCTGCCCGGGGACGGCGAGATGGTCGTCAACGGCAAGCCGGCCGCGGAGTACTTCGGCGGTGAGGCCAAGGTGACACCCATCCGGCTGCCGTTCCGCGTGACCGAGACCGAAGGCCGCTACGCCGCGAGCGTGCTCGTGGCCGGTGGCGGCACGTCCGGCCAGGCCGGCGCCATTCGGCACGGCATCGCCCGCGCCCTCCTGGCCGGCCACCCGGACTTCCGCGCCATCGCTGCGCGAGGCCGGGCTCCTCACCCGCGATCCGCGGGCCAAGGAGCGGAAGAAGTACGGCCTCAAGCGGGCTCGCAAGGCCCCGCAGTACACCAAGCGCTGATGCACCCGCTCCCGGACCGATCCGGGGGCGCCCGAAAGGGCCTTTGATACCATTGTCGGCCGACCGCAGGGGAGCTCCTGTCTGATCGTGCCGGAAAGCATCGGCGACTTCCTGAACACCTTCCTGCGCGGCACGTGGCTCTCGATCGTCGACATCGTCGTCGTCGCCATCCTGATCTACTGGCTGTTCGTGCTCATCCGGGGCACCCGCGCTGTCCGGATCCTGATCGGCCTGTCCATCGTGGCGCTCGTCTACCTGGCCGCCCAGGCCCTCGACCTGGTCCTGCTGTCCACCCTGCTCCAGGCCGGCGCCGTGGTGGGCCTCTTCGCGGTGGTGGTCGTGTTCCAACCCGAGCTGCGACGGGGGCTGGAGCAGATCGGTCGGATGGGATCGTTGAACCGGCTGTTCGTGTCGTCCGAGGTCTCGGC
Source organism: uncultured Chloroflexia bacterium (assembly GCA_963843015.1). Taxonomy (GTDB): domain Bacteria; phylum Chloroflexota; class Limnocylindria; order QHBO01; family QHBO01; genus DASTEQ01. The sequence continues at coordinate 52,775 of CAWJIR010000008.1, forward strand.
GGCTGACACGGTGGCGCGCGAGGTCTCGCGTGCCGCGCGGCTGCTGGCCGGATCGCGGCATGGGGCGCTCATCGTGATCGAGCGCGAGACCGGGCTCCACGACCTCACCGCCGAGTCCGGCGTGCCGATCAACGCCGACCTGCATGCCGAGCTGCTGGCGACGATCTTCTATCACGGCACCGCGCTCCATGACGGCGCGGTGGTCATCTCCGGCAACCGGATCGTGGCCGCTGGCGTCCTGCTTCCGCTCAGCCAGAACGTGCTCGATAGCGAGCGGTACGGGACCCGCCATCGGGCCGCGATCGGCATCAGCGAGCAGACCGATGCGCTCATCGTGGTCGTCAGCGAGGAGACCGGCTCCATCTCGCTCGTCGTCCGCGGCCGGATCGAGCGAAACCTGAGCGAAGATCGGCTTCGGCGCCGGATCTTCAGCCTGATCCGGCCGCAGGCCCCTCGCGAGGCGGCCCCGCTCATCCGGCGGACGCTCGAGGGCCGCTGGGGCATGCAGGAGGAGTTGGCCGAGGCACCGATCGATCCCGAGGACCGTGTCGTCCCATCCGTTGCGCCGCCGGCCCCCACGGCCGCCGCACGGCGCCGACGGCGCCGATACGGCTGGATCCGGCGGAACCGGTGGACGACGTCGGGCAAGGGTGGCTAAGGCGACAAGCGGCCGCCGACGGCCAGAGACGGCGGACAAGACCTGATGGCGTCGCCAGCCGGTGGCCAGCGGAGAACGCCGCGCCTGATGGCCTTGCTGCTGCGGAACTGGCCCCTGAAACTGGGCGCCCTGCTCCTCTCCGTCCTCCTCTACGCGGGCCTGGTGTACTCCGGCTCATTCACCGAGCAGGAGATCACCGGGGTCCCGATCCGGGCCACCAACCAGCCGTTGAACACGTACCTGTTGACCGGCGAGCTGGGCACCGTCGACGTGGGATACCGGGCCTCGGCCAGCGCCGCGGGCGAGCGTCACGATCTCGTCGTTCAGCGCGTCGGTCGATCTCGAGGCGTACGACATGACCCAGGCCGGTGAGCCGCAGCTGCTCCCGGTCGAGGTCCGCTCCCTGGACGACGAGGTGACGGTTCTCGACAGCGCCCCGCTCGAGGTGTCGGTCATCCTGGACCAGCTGGCCGTGCGATCGGTCCGGGTCGTCGTGGACCGCGGCACGGTCCCCCCGGGCATGGAGATCGGCGCCATCAGCGTCATGCCCACCACGGTCCAGGCCCAGGGTCCGGAGAGCCGGCTGCGGCTGGTGACTCGGGCCCTGGCCCGGGTGCGGATCGACCCCTCGGGCATCGACGTCTCCGAGCAGGTTGACCTCATTCCGGTCGACGTTGACGGGCAGCCGGTGCCCGCCGTGGAGCTGTCCCCGGGGACGGCGACGGTCGAGATCGAGGTCAGCACCGCGGAGACCTCGCGAGACGGTGCCGGTCGCGCCGAACCTGGTGGGGAGCCCGCCGGCCGGGCTGGTCCTCACCGCCGTCAGTCCCGACCCGGCCGCGGTCACCCTGTTCGGGGCGCCGGAGGCGTTGGCCGACGTCTCGAGCGTCGCCACCGCGCCGATCGACCTGGCGGCCGTCACCGCCGATGGGGTGATCGAGGTCGAGCTCATCCTGCCGGAGGGCACGCGCCTGGCCGACACGGCAGACCCGACGGTGTCGGTATCGGTCAACGTGGATCCCGAGTTCGCCAGCCGCACGATTCTCGCCGGACCGGTGTGCCAGAACGTCGGCGCGGGGCTGACCTGCGAGCCGCAGGCGAGCCAGGTGCCGGTCACGGTGAGTGGCACGCGCACCGCCGTATCGGCCCTGACCCCAGCCCAGGTCACGCCCGTGCTGAACATGGCGGGCCTCGGGGAAGGCACCCACCAGGTGACGCCGACCGTCACCCTGCCGGCCGGGATCACGCTCGTCCAGCCTCTGGGCGCGATCGCGGTGATTCTCGCCGCCAGCGGTCCCTGACCCAGGCCCCGGAGAAAACGCGTGGGCCGCCTCTTCGGCACCGACGGCATCCGCGGTGTCGCCAACGTCGACCTGACCCCGAACCTGGCGTATGACCTCGGTCGGGCGCTGGGTCACTTCGTCGACGGCGCGGGACGCAGCGTCGTCGTCGGGCGAGATACCCGCCGCTCGGGGGACATGCTCGTCTCCGCGCTCGCCGCCGGCCTGACCTCGGTCGGGACCGACGTGCTCGACATCGGCGTCGTGCCCACCCCCTGCCTGGCCTTCGTCGCCGAACACGGCGACCACGTGGCGGGGGTGATGGTGTCCGCGTCCCACAACCCACCCGATGACAACGGGCTCAAGGTCGTGTCCGGCGGCCGGAAGATGGACGACGAGGCCGAGGAGCAGCTCGAGCTCCTCATCTTCCGGGCCGAGGGACTCCCGGGGCCGACGAACGCGACCCTCGGCCGGGTCACGCACGACGCCGCGGGCGACCGAGCCCTACCGAGCGCACCTGGTGGCCATCGCCGGAGAGCGACTGGCGGGCATGCGGATCGGCGTCGACGCCGCGAACGGATCGGCCTCCTGGTTCGGGCCGGACCTCCTGCGCGAGCTCGGCGCGGAGGTGGTGGCCATCCACGCCGACCCGGACGGGGCGAACATCAACGTCGGGGGCGGCGCCACGGATCCCATCGGCCCTGGCCGACCTGGTGCGAACCGAGGGGCTGGACCTGGGATTCGCGTTCGATGGCGACGCGGATCGGCTCATCGCGGTCAGCGAGCGCGGCGACGTCGTGGACGGGGACGGGGTGATGGGCATCTGCGCCCTCGAGCGGCTGGCGGCGGGCACCCTGGCCGAGCAGACCCTGGTCGTGTCGGTCATGAGCAACGACGGCCTGGTGCGGGCCGTGGAGGGCGCCGGTGGCCGCGTGATCCGCGCCCCGGTCGGCGACCGCCACATCGTCGAAGCCATGGAGCGGTCGGGCGCGATGCTCGGCGGGGAACAGTCGGGGCACGTCATCTTTCGCGACCTGGCCTCGACCGGCGACGGGCTGCTGACCGCCATTCAGCTCGTCGCGGCCCTCCGCGCCGCCGAGCGGCGCCACGCTCGGCGAGCTGGCCGCCCGAATTCCGAGGCTTCCGCAGGTGATGCTAAACTCGGCCGTCCGCCACAAGGACCAGTGGCAGGTCGATCCGCTGTTCGCCGGGGCCGTGGCGCGGGCGACCGCCCGGCTGGGCAGCCGGGGGCGGATTCTCGTCCGGGCCTCGGGCACCGAGCCGAAGCTGCGCATCATGGTCGAAGGTGAGGAGCCTGAAGAGATCGCCACCATTGCCCGAGAGCTCGCGGACCTGGCCACCGCGCGGCTGAACTAGCAGAGCCGGGAGGAGCCATGTGCGGGATCGTTGGCTACGTCGGGCCACGTGACGCGGCGCCGATCCTGCTCGAGGGTCTCCGCCGCCTCGAATACCGCGGCTACGACTCGGCGGGCATCGCGGTCCTCACCGACAGCGGCACCGTCTTCGTCGAGAAGCGCGCCGGCAAGCTCCATAACCTCACCGATCACCTGAACGGGTCGACCCCGGCCGGTCACCCGGGCATCGCCCACACCCGGTGGGCGACCCACGGCGCGCCGACCGATCTCAACGCCCACCCCCATGCCGACTGCACCGGCAAGCTGGCGCTCATCCACAACGGGATCATCGAGAACTACGTCGAGCTGCGTGACCGGCTGGCGAGTGCTGGCCACACCTTCTCATCCGAGACCGATACCGAGGTCCTCGCCCATCTCATCGAGGAGCGGTATGACGGCGACCTGGTGGAGGCCGTCCGCCTGGCGCTGGGCCAGGTGCAGGGCGCGTACGCCATCGGCGTGATGCATACCGATCACCCGGACCTCATCGTCGGCGCCCGGATGAACGTCCCGCTCATCGTCGGCCTGGGCGACGGCGAGGGCTTCCTGGCCAGCGACGTGCCGGCCATCCTGGAGCACACCCGGCGGATGGTCATCCTCCACGAGGGCGACATCGCGGCGGTGTCCCCGACCGGGACCCGGGTCGTCGACCTGGACGGCCACGAGCTCGATCGGGAGGTGACCGAGATCACCTGGAACCTGGAGGCCGCCGAGAAGGGCGGCTTCGCCCATTTCACGCTGAAGGAGATCTACGAGCAGCCGCACGCCATCCAGGAGGCGCTGCGGGGCCGCGTCGATGGGCGAGGCGCACTCCACCTGCCCGAGCTCGATGGCATCGAGGACAGGCTGCGAAACGCGGATCGGATCTACCTCGTCGCCTGCGGCACGGCGCATTACGCGTCTGACGTGGGCGCCTACCTCCTCCAGCAGTGGACCGGGTTGCCGGCGGTATCGGTCATCGGCTCCGAGATGCGCTACGCGCCGCCCCCGATCACCGAGCGGACGGTGGTCATCGCCGTCAGCCAGTCAGGCGAGACCGCGGACACGATCGCGCCCACCCGGCTGGCGCGCGAGCGGGGCGCCACGGTGGTGGTGGTGACCAACGTCGTGGGCAGTGCCCTCACCCGCGACGGCGACGCGACCGTCTACCTCCAGGCCGGCCCCGAGATCGGGGTGGCATCCACCAAGGCATTCGTGACCCAGGTCCTGGTCCTCCAGATGGTCGCCCTCCACCTCGCGCAGCTCCGCGGGACGATGAGCGCGGCCCATCTGACGACGTTCGGGCTCGGGCTCCGCGCGCTGCCCCGGGCCGCGGTCGCGGCCCTCGACTGCGCCCCGCAGGTCCGCGACATCGCCCGCCGCTGGGCGGAGGTCAACGTCCAGGACGTCATGTACATCGGCCGCGGCGTGGGCTTCCCGATCGCCATGGAAGGCGCCCTCAAGCTCAAGGAGCTGTCCTACGTCCACGCCGAGGGCTACGCTGCCGGAGAGCTCAAGCACGGACCGATCGCGCTGCTCGACGCCGACACCCCGCTGGTCGCGGTCGTGACCCGTGGAGCGGTGTACGACAAGGTGCTCTCCAACGTGTCCGAGGCGCGGGCCCGTCAGGCCCCGATCGTCGCCGTGGCCACGGCCGGCGACGAGCAGATCACCGCCCACGCCGAGGACGTGCTCGTCGTCCCGGAGACGCTCGAGGAGCTCTCCCCGGTCATCAGCATCCTGCCGCTCCAGCTCCTGGCGTACGAGGTCGCCGTGTCCCGCGGGACCGATGTCGATCAGCCGCGCAACCTGGCCAAGTCGGTCACCGTCGAGTAACCGTCGGGTGGGCGACGCCCCGTGAGCCGCCACGAGCTCGGCGTCGACCTGATCGACATCGACCGCATCGCGCTGACCCTGTCCCGCTATCCGGAGCGCTTTCGGCGACGCGTCCTGACCGATCGCGAGGATCGGTACTGCGGCAACAAGGTGGAGCGCGTGGCGGGACGGTGGGCCGCGAAGGAGGCCGTGAGCAAGGTGCTGGGGCTCGGCGTGCGCGGCGTCGGCTGGCGCGAGATCGAGGTCCTGCCGAACTTTGCCGGCCAGCCGCAGGTCCTCCTCCACGGCCGGGCCGCCGCCCGGGCGGCGCGGCTCGGCATCGGTGAGGTCACGGTATCGATCTCCCACGAGCGGCGGATGGCGGTCGCGGTGGCCATGGCCGACCGACCGTCCGAGGGCTGAGTGCCCATGGGTGACGTCGGCACGACTCTCACCCAACGCTGGGTGGCCGCCCATCTCCCGCCGCGCCCGCCGATCAGCCACAAGGGAACGTTCGGACGGGTCCTCGTCATCGCGGGCTCGCTCGAGTACGCCGGGGCCGCGCTGCTCACCGGCCTCGGCGCCGCACGGGCTGGTGCCGGGTTGGTGTGCCTCGCCACGCCGGAGTCGGTCGGCCTGCGATTGCTCGGCCTCGTGCCCGAGCTCACCAGCCTCCTCCTGCCCGAGGAGGCGGTCGGCCTCGTCGCCCCGGCCGGATGGCGGCAGCTGACGGCCGCGGCGCGCGAGTACGACGCGGTGGTCGTCGGTCCCGGACTGGGGCGCCATGCGGCAACCCTGCGCCGGACGGCTCACCTGTTGTCCGAGCTCCGTCAACCGGTCGTGATCGATGCCGATGGGCTGACGGCCCTGGCCGCCCGCGACCGATGGTGGCGATCGGTGAGCGCGCCCGCGGTCCTCAGCCCTCACCCCGGCGAGTTCAGCCGCCTGCTGCGCGGCGGCGAGGCGCCGCCGGCCGATGACGACGCTGCTCGCGAGGCCGCCGCCGGCCAGGCCGCCCGCCTGTGGGAGCACGTTGTCGTCCTGAAGGGCGCGAACACGGTCATCGCGGCGCCCGACGGTGAGATTCGCCGCTCGGCCGTGGCCACGCCTGCGCTGGCGACCGCCGGCAGCGGCGACGTCCTGGCCGGCGCCATCGGCGCCATGCTGGCCGCGGGCCTCCCGCCCTTCGACGCCGCCGGCGGTTGGGGTCGCGATCCACGCGGCCGCCGGGCTGTTGGCCGAGCAGCGGATCGGGGCGGCCGGGGTCCTGGCCTCCGACATCGCCCGGCTCCTCCCCGAGGCGATCACGGCGCTGCGCGGCGCACCACCCGGATGACGGCTCCATCGGCGGCGAGTCGCCACCGCGCCTGGTGCGACATCGACCACGCGGCCCTGATCGGCAACGTCGCCGCCTTGCGGCAACGGGCCGGTCCGGGCCAGGAGCTCATCGCCGTGGTGAAAGCCAACGCCTACGGCCATGGGGCGGTCGAGGTCGCGGCCACGCTGATCGGGCAGGGCATCACGTCGACTGGCGGTCGCCACGCTGTCGGAGGCCGTCGAGCTGCGACGCGCCGGCCAGACCGGCCCGATCCTCCTGCTGTGGGGCATCGGCCCGGGTGACGGCGATGCCGTCTGCGAGACGGGTGTCGAGCCGATGGTCGACAGCAGCGGCACCGTGGACGTCCTCGAGGCGGCCGCCGCCGCCCGCGGAACCCGGATCAACGTCCATCTGAAGGTCGACACCGGGCTCGGTCGCCAGGGCATCGAGCCCGCCGGCGCCCGCGAGCTGGCCGAGCGGATCTCGCGGAGCCCCCACCTGGCGATGGCCGGGACGATGACCCATCTCGCCGCTGCCCGAGCGACCCGGCCATGACCGAACGGCAGCTCGGCCGCCTGGATGCCGTCGTCGACGCCCTGCGCGCGGCCGGCATTGACGCAGGAGCGGTGCACGTCGGCGGCACGGGCGCCATCCTTGCCGACGTGGGCACGACGGCGGACGCGGTTCGACCGGGCATCGGTCTGTACGGGCTGAGCCCTGGCACGGTCGACGCGCGGGCGGCGGGCCTGACCCCGGTCATGAGCCTTCGCGCCCTGCCGCTGCGGGTGTTCGAGGTGGCGGCCGGCACACCGATCGGCTACGGCATGCGCTGGACCGCCGAACGACGCTCGCGCCTGGCCACCCTCGCCATCGGTTACGGGGATGGGTGGCCGCGAGTCCACCTCAACAACGGATGGGCCCTCGTCGGCGGGCAGCGCGTGCCGATGGTGGGAGCGATCAGCATGGACGGCCTGGTCGTGGACGTCACCGACGCCGGGCCGGTGAGCCTCGACGACGAGTTCGTGCTCATCGGTCGCCAGGGAAACGACGAGATCACCGCCGAAGAGGTCGCCGCGCAGCGGGAGACGATCAACTACGAGGTGACGACCGCCCTCCGCCAACGTCTGCCTCGGAGGCACCTCCGCCCGTGACCACGCGTCGGGAATGCGACCTTCACCGCACCGGGCCCGTCCGATGCCGATCGGCCCCGCCTGGCTCCGTCACCGGTCCGGGTCATCCCGGAGACCGAGCTCACGCTCCTGCTCGACGTCGGAAGCGCCTGGACCAAGGCGGCGCTCGTCGGGCGCGCCGGCGGCCGGTGGCGGATCGTGTGCGGGACGGCCCAACCCACGTCGTGGGGCGAGTCGGTCCTCGTCGAAGACCTCGTCGGGCGGCTGACGCCGCATGCGGACGCTCGGCTGTCCCGACGGCTCGCGAGCCTCGTCCGCGAGGCGCCCCGGATCACGTGCCGCTCGCCGCGTCGTGCGGGCCGGCTCGCCGTCGCGGCCAGCACGGGCGCGGACCTGGCGGCTGCCTCCACGCTCGCGATGCAGGGCGGCTGGACGATCGAGGCCGCTGTCGCGGGCGACGACCGCCGCTCCGAGGCCGAGCGCTTCGACCATCTCCGAAATGCCGACGTGGACGCCTGGCTGGTCGTACCCGCCAGCCCAGGCCGGCGCCGATACGCTCTGGGGTTTGGTCGTCGCCGCCCGCGGCCCGTCCGCGGCACCGGTGCTGGTGGCGAGCCCGGACGAGGATCCGGCGCCATGGGCCACGTTGTTCAAGACCGGAGCCCGGTGGGTCGCGCCCGGCATCGACGATCAGCTTGCCGCGTCGCTCCTCGGGCTCCTCACCTCCCTCAACGGCCTGACGGATGCCCGCGCCACCGCGCCCCTTGCGTTTGGTCGCGCGATCGACGCCCTCGCCGGTGGTCTTGGCCTGTCGGTCCTCGGCGTGGACGTCGGCGCCACGTGGCTGGCGTGGCGGGAGCGCGGCGGTCGGCACTGGCGGCCGTTCGGCCTTCCTGGCCGCGAGTCCAGGAGCGCCCGTTGCCGGAAGGCTCGCGAGCCGCCGCGGAAATCCTCCCCGCCGACGTCGACCAGTTCACGACGACCGATGCCATGGCCGGGCTCGCGGCGCGCCGGGCAGGCATCCCGGCCACGCCGGTCGAGATGGCCATCGCCCAGGCCATCGGCATCGACCGCCTCGCTGCGGCGCGACACGCGCTCGGCGGATGCCCGTCGGTGGACCTCGTCGTGGGCGGAGGACGCCTCCTGTCCGGTGCCGCGCACGCCGCCGACGCCGCCCTCGTCCTGCTCGACGGGCTCCGGCCGCCGGGCGTGACCCAGCTGGCCATCGACCCGTGGGGCATCTGCGGCCCGCTGGGCGCCCTCGGCGAGGCGGACGTGGACGAAGGCCTCGAGACGCTGCGCGACGACCTGCTCGTCCCGCTCGGCACCGCCGTCGTCGTCACAGGGCGGGCAGGCCGGCGAGCTCGCGTTCCGTGCCCGGCTTCATCGGCCGGGCTGGCCAGACTCGCCGCACGTCGAGGTGCGGAATGGGTCGCTGACCGTCCTGCCGCTTGAGCGTGGCGGATCGGGCGAAATCGAGCTCCACCTCGAGCGCGGCGTGCACATCGGTTCGGCGCAGCGTGGCCAGCACCTGCGGGTGGCTGTCACCGGCGGGGCGGTGGGCGTCATCCTCGATGCGCGCGGTGATCCGATCCAGCTCCCGGCCCGTCCCGGCGATGCCCGCACCGTGATCCAGACCTGGCGTGACGCGCTCCGGCGGGAACCGCGATCCGCGAGCGGCGGATGACCGTGCTAAACCCGTACCGCCACCGCCTTCGCCTGCCGGCGGGCTCGGAGCCGCTCGTCGCCGTGGGGGACGAGGTGCAGCCGGGCGACCCGGTGGCCAAGGCCGTGCGGCCCACGAGCACGATCCGGGTACCGATCGCCAAGCCGCTCCACCGGCCGCGGGGCGAGGTCATCGATCTCTTGCTCGTCGCTCCCGGCGCTCATGTCCTCGCCGACCAGCCGTTGGCGCGGACGCCCGACCGCGACGTCCGGGCGCCGATCGAGGGCATGTTCCTCGGGTACGACCCCGGACAGGGCGACGCCCGCCTGCTCGGCCTCGAGCCGGGGGAGCCGATCGTCAGCGATGTGCGCGGCGTCGTCATGGAGGTCGACCAGACGGCAGTCACGATCGCCGTGCCCGCCATCATGCTCATCGGCGCGTCCGGCACCGGACCCGCCGTCCACGGCCGTCTGAGCATCGTCGTCAACGAGCCGACGGACCCCATCGACCCGGCGATGATCGACGCCGATGCGGCCGGTCGGATCATGGTCGGGGGGTCCTGGGCGTCGGCGGAAGCGATCACCCGAGCCCGCGCAGTGGGCGTGGCCGCCATCGTCGTCGGCGGTCTCCACGCGCGCGACCTGTCGGACTTCACGGGGCTCCAGCATCGCCGGAGCCTGCTTGGCACGGCCGCCCCGCCGTTCGCGATCCTGGCGCTCGACGGGTTCGGCCGGGCGGCGATGGACCCAGCCCGCTTCGCATGGCTCCAGGCCCATGCCGACCAGCGTGCCACGGTGCTCGGCGATCGGCGTCGGCTGCTCGTGTACGACGCCTCACCAGCTCCCTCGCGCGTGGCTCGGGCGGAGGTTGGGGACAAGGTCGTGATCGCGGCCGGCCCCGGGCGCGGACAGGCCGGCATCCTGGGTGAGATCCCGGCCCAACCGCTGGCGATCGGATCGGGCATCAGCGCGCTGTGCGGCCTCGTGCGGCTGGAAGGCGGTCGCACAGTGGCGGTGGCGCTTGCGAACCTCGAGGCCAGCCCTTCGTCCTCCTGACATACTCGCCGGCGTGATGGCGACCGCTCGCGACAACCGGTCTTCGGGCTCGGTGACGTCGACCTCCCCGGCCGCCACGCGGCGTCTCGGCCAGCGCCTGGGACAGGCGGCGACGCCCGGGACCTGCCTGGCCCTCGTCGGCCCGCTCGGGGCCGGGAAGACCCAGCTCACGAAGGGCGTCGCCCACGGTCTTGGCGTGCGGAGTGTCGTGAACAGCCCGACGTTCATCATCGTCAACGAGCACGTCGGCCGACTGCCGCTGTTCCACGTCGACGCCTACCGCCTGACCGATGGCGAGGAGGCCCTCCAGGCCGGTGTCTTCGACGAGCGCCAGGCGCATGGGGTCACGGTCATCGAATGGGCTGATCGCCTCGATGCGTGGCTGCCCGCCGACGTGCTCCGGATCGAGCTCGAGGCCGATCGGATCAAGCCCGATTCGCGGATCATCCGGTGGCGAGCGACCGGACCCCATCATGCGGCGGTCGCCCGTGTCCTGGATGGCCTGGAGGCAGCGTGATCATCGCCCTCGACAGCGCCTCGCCTGATCAGTCGGTGGCTCTGGCCGAAGCGTCCGGTACGGTGCTCGGCCAGGACGCGTGGACCGCGGTCCGCGGACAGGGGCACCAGCTGCTTCCTCGGTTGCTCGGTCTCCTCGAGCGCGAGAACGTCACGCTGCGAGCCGTGATCGGCGTCGCCGTCGGCATCGGGCCCGGCTCGTTCACCGGCCTGCGGGTCGGAGTCGCGCTGGCCAAGGGCCTGTCAGCCGGGCTCGGAGTGCCGATCGTCGGCGTCCCGAGTCTGGATGCCTGGCTGGCCGCGGAGCCGACCGCGGCCGTGGCCCTCGTCCGAGCCGGGTCGACCGACGTCTGGGCGGTCGCGCGGGACGACCCGGAGCCGCGACTGCTCACCTTCGAGGCCCTGTCGCCGGGCGCTCGGAACGCACCGCTCGTGGCGCCCCGCGAGCTCGTCGACGCCGCTCGAGCTATCGCGGTCCATACCCCCTGATCGTGCCGCGGTAGCCATCGCCCAACGCGCGGCCGACCGCTTTCGGGCGGCTACGGTCGACGACCTCGCCACCCTGGAGCCGATCTACCTCCGCCCGCCGCGCGGCCTGAGCGACGACCGTGCCCGCAACGGTGACATGGCTCTGACGGCGGCGGTCCGGGTCGAGCCGATGGACCGTGGACGACATCCCGGCCGTCCTCGAGATCGAGCGCGCGAGCTTCACGACGCCCTGGCCGCCCGAGGCCTTCCAGCAGGAGCTGCGCCACAACCGGCTGGCGAGGTACACGGTGGCGCGCCAGGGCAACGCGGTCGTTGGCTACGCCGGGCGTGTGGCTGATGGTGGACGAGGCGCACGTCACGACCTTCGCCGATCCACCCCGACTGGCGCCGGCAGGGAATCGGGCGCCGTCTGCTGCTGGCGCTCCTGATGGTCGCCGAGGAGCTGCGACGCGGCACGGATGACTCTCGAGGTCCGCGTCTCGAACGGCGCTGCGCAGGCGCTGTACGCGGCGTACGGCTTCACGATCGCCGGTCGCCGCGAGCGGTACTACACCGACGATGGCGAGGACGCCTACATCATGACCACCCCACCGCTCCACAGCGCCGCGATGCGCGGCCCGATGGAGGCCGCCCGCCGGGCGGCGGCCGAGGATGCGGCGCCGTCGGGCCCAGGAAGCCGCGGACGGCACGTGAGCGGCCCGCGGATCCTCGCCATCGAGACGAGCTGCGACGAGACCGGGGTCGCGGTCGTGTCGGGCGGCCGCCGGATCGAGTCGAACGTCGTCGCCAGCCAGGTTGCCCTGCATGCGGTGACCGGCGGGATCGTGCCCGAGGTCGCCGCTCGCCAGCAGCTGCGCTGGATCATGCCCGGGCTGGACGCCGCCCTGCGTGAGGCCGAGGTCGACTGGAGCGATCTCGACGCCCTGGCCGTCACCTACGGGCCTGGACTCATCGGTTCGCTGCTGGTGGGGATCAACGTGGCCAAGGGGCTGGCCGCCAGCCACGAGCTGCCGCTGGTGGCGGTCAACCACATCGAGGGCCACATCTACGCCAACTGGCTGACCGAGGCCAACGACGACGATGCCGATGGCCGCACCGGAGCCACCGTTTCCGCTGCTCTGCCTCGTCGTCTCCGGCGGTCATACCCAGCTGGTGCTGATGGCCGATCACGGGCGGTACCAGCTCCTGGGCCAGACGGTGGACGACGCCGCGGGCGAGGCCTTCGACAAGGTCGGTCGGCTGCTGGGCCTGCCCTATCCCGGCGGACCGGCCATCTCGGCCGCCGCAGAGGGGGCTGCCCCGGCGACTCGCTTTCCGCTGGCCCGGCCGCGAGGTCGCTACGACTTCTCCTTCTCCGGCCTGAAGACCGCGGTCCTGCGCGAGGTCGAGGGCTACCGATCGCGTGGCGAGCGCATCCCGGTCGACGGCATCGCCGCCGCGTTCGAGCGCGCGGTGGTCGAGCAGCTCGTCCGGCGCACGGTCGCCGCGGCGGAGGAGCACGACGTCGCGGCCGTGGCGCTCGGCGGTGGGGTCGCGGCCAACCGGGCCCTGCGGCGGACGCTCGCCGAGCGGCTGGGCGGCCTGCCCCTGCTGGTCCCGCCACCGGCGTGGTGCACCGACAACGGGGCCATGATCGGGGCAGCTGCCGCCTTTCGCTTCGCCGCCGGCGAGCGGGCCGACGCCAGCCTGGAGGCCGTTCCGTCGCTGGCCCTGCCCTGGCAGGCGGCGGCCTGATGGGAGATGCGGCCGAGGACTCGCTGCGGCCTCCCACCCCGGGCGAGCTCCGACGCCTCCTGCGGCGCGAGGGCCTCCGTCCCCGACGCGGCCTCAGCCAGAACTTCCTGACCGATGCGGACGCGCTCGACACGATCGTGGCGGCTGCCGAGCTGCGCGCCGGTGACCGGGTGGTCGAGATCGGGCCCGGGCTGGGCGTGCTCACCCGGCGCCTGATCGCGGCGGGCTGCACGGTGGTGGCGATCGAGATCGATCCGCACCTCGTCGGGTACCTGCAGCCGAGAGCTCGATGACGCACAGGGCCTCACCCTGCTCGAGGCCGATGCGCTCGAGGTCGACCCCGCCACTCTGTTCCCGGGCGAGCCGTACCAGCTGGTCGCGAACATTCCCTATCACATCACCAGCCCGCTGATTCATCGGTTCCTCGGCGATGCGCATCCCCCGGACCGGACCATCCTGCTCGTCCAGGCCGAGGTGGCCGAGCGAATCGCCTCGCCTCCGGGTGCCATGAGCTACCTGTCGGTGTTCGTCCAGGACCTCGCCGAGGCGGAGGTCGTGGCCCGTGTCCCGGCCGCTGCCTTCGAGCCCGAACCGGACGTCGACTCGGCCGTGCTGCGACTCGTCCGTCGCCCGATCCCCATCGTCCCGCCCGACATGCGGGAGACGTTCCACCGTGTCGTGCAGGCGGCCTTCCGCCAGCGACGGAAGCAGATCCACAACAGCCTCGTCCGCGAGCTCCCCGTCGACCGCGAGACCGTCGACCAGGTCCTGTCCGGCTGCTCGATCACCCCTGACCGGCGGCCGCAGACGCTCGCCGTCGCCGAGTGGGCCTGCCTGGCCGCCGCGCTGCGGCCACACCTGGAGCGCGCCGATGCCTGACGTGGAGCGCTGGCGCGTGGCGGCGCCCGCGAAGCTGAACCTCTGGCTTCGGGTCGCCGGGCGCCGACCCGACGGCTTCCACGAGCTCGAGTCGCTCCTCGTCCTCCTCGACCTGGCCGACGCGGTGAGCGTCGGCGCCGACGAGCCGGATCTCGTCGTCCGTGGACCGTCGGCGGCGGGCGTCCCGGTCGACCGGACCAACCTCGCCTGGCGCGGCTGGGTGGCCGGGTGGGATGCCGAAGCCGCGCCCGGCGGCGTGGTCGTGGAGAAGCGCATCCCGGTCGCCGCCGGGCTCGGGGGCGGCTCATCCGACGCGGCCGCGGCGTGGCGCCTCGCCCGCCACGCCGCGGGAGCGTCTGCCGAGCCGCCGACCAGCCGACGCTGGACGACCTGTCGCGCATCGGTGCCGACGTCCCGTTCTTCGCCGCCCGCGCCAGCGACGGCGTTCGTGACGGGCATTGGGGAGCGCGTCGAGCCGGTCGCCGAATCTCCGGATGAGGTCGAGGTCGTCCTCGTCCACCCGCCGTTCGGGCTGTCCACCGCCGCCGTCTTCGCCGAGCTGCGACGGGCAGACTGGTCCGAACCGAGCGGCGCCCGACTGATGGACCCGGGGAGCAACGATCTGCTGGCGCCCGCCCGCCGCCTGCGACCCGAGCTCGACGACGTCTTCCGGATCGTGGCCGGTGCCGGCGGCGGCCCACAGCTTGACCGGATCGGGGCCAACCGTGTTCGTGATGACCGATGACCCGGAGCGGGCAGCCGGCGTCGCCCAGCGGGTCGATCGCGCGGGCCTGACCACAACGCGGACCCGTATCCGGGCCGAACCGGCTAGCATCGAGCCGTGGTGAGCCAGTGATGAGCGACCGACGGGTCATCCGCACCGAGCGCGCCGGCGGTGCCATCGCCGCCTACAGCCAGGGCATGACCGGGGCGGGGCTGGTGTACACCGCCGGATGCCTGGGCGTGGACCCCGCGACAGGTGAGCTGGTCCCCGGCGGCGCCGGTCCCCAGGCGGCGCGGGCCATCGCCAACCTGACCGCCATCCTCGACGCGGCCGGCTCGAGTCTGGACCGGGTCCTGAAGACGACCGTGTTCCTGGTCGACATGGCCGACTTCGCCGCGGTCAACGAGGCGTATGCCGCGGCCTTCCCCGAGCCCTACCCGGCCCGCTCGGCCATCGCGGTCGCCGCACTGCCGCGCGACGGACGGGTCGAGATCGAGGCCGTTGCCCTGGCCGGAGGCGACGCCGACGCGAGTTGACGCTCATTCGAGCCCGCTCCTACCATCCACGCCTCTGATGCGCCACCCCGAGCGCCCATTGGCGTGAGCCGCCTCGCTGCCATCGTGCTGGCCGCCGGCCAGGGAACCCGGATGCGGTCACGCGTCCCCAAGGTCATCCACCCGCTGGCCGGTCGACCGATGATCGATCACGTCCTCCGTATCGTGGCCGCCGCCAACGCCGATCCGGTCGTGGTCGTGACTGGCCACGGAGCCGACCAGGTCGAGTCCGCGCTCGACGGGAAGGCGCTCGTCGTTCGCCAGGAGCCCCAGCTGGGAACCGCCGATGCCGTCCGTCAGGCACTGCCTCTCGTCCCCGCCGATGCGGCGCAGGTGCTGGTGACCATGGCCGACGTCCCGCTGCTGCCGCCGGAGCTCGTGACCGCCCTCGTCGAGGAGCAGGCCGCGACCGGGGCTCCCGTCGTGCTGCTCTCCGCGCGGCTGGCGGACCCCGCGGGCTACGGGCGGATCGTCCGTGGCCCCGACGGCTCGTGCCGCGCGATCGTGGAGGAGGCCGACGCCGATCCCGCGACCCGGGCGCTCGACGAGGTCAATGCCGGGACGTACTGCTTCGACGCCGCATGGCTGCGCGCGACCATCGACCGCGTCCCGCTCAGTGCGGCCGGAGAGCACTACCTGACCGACCTCGTCGGCCTGGCCACGGACGAGGGACAGCCGGTGCGCGTCGTCGCGGCCCCACGACCGGAGGTGGCGATGGGAATCAACGACCGCGTGCAGCTGGCCACCGCCGAGGGCCTGCTGCGCGCTCGGATCGTCGAGGACCACATGCGGGCCGGAGTCACGATCGTGGACCCCGACAGCACGTTCATCGATGCGGATGTCGAGATCGGGCAGGATGCCCGCATCGAGCCGTGGACCGTCCTGGCCGGTCCGACCGTCATCGGTGACGAGGCGGTCATCGGTCCGGGCAGCCAGATCCGGGACAGCCGGATCGGTGCCCGCGCCCACGTCTGGGGCTCCTGGGTCGAGGAGTCCGAGGTCGGAGAGGACGCCCGGGTGGGACCGATGAGTCATCTCCGGCCGGGAAGCGTCGTCGGGCCCGGCGCCGAGATCGGCAACTACGCGGAGGTCAAGAAGAGCCGGCTCGGTGCCCGCGTCCGTCAGCACCACTTCAGCTACCTCGGTGACGCCCAGGTCGGCGACGACGTGAACATCGGGGCCGGCACCGTGACCGCGAACTTCGACGGCACCACCAAACACGAGACCGTGATCGGTGACGGCGCCTTCATCGGTGTCGACACCATGCTCCGCGCCCCGGTCACGATCGGCCCGGGCGCGAAGACCGGTGCCGGCAGCGTCGTCACCCGCGACGTCGCCGCCGGCAAGACCGTGGTGGGCGTCCCGGCCCGACCCATCGAGCTGCGCCGACGGCGGGGAGGTGACCCCCCGGATGCCTGAAGGCGCGGCCGGCACCGGCAACCCGTTGGTTGACCTCCTCATCGTTCTCATCCTGATCCTGATCGGTGGCGTGTTCGCCGCCGCCGAGATCGCCCTCCTCACCGTGCGTCGGACGCGGCTCGAGCAGCTTGCGGAGGAGGGCAAACGCGGCGCGCGCACGGCCCGGCGCCTGGTCGAGGACCCGCAGCGCTTCCTCGCCACGATCCAGGTCGTGATCACGTTCCTCGGCTTCCTGGCCTCGGCCATCGGGGCGGTCGCGTTCAGCGCGGTCATCGCCGACGCCATCGGATCCATCGCGTGGGAGCCGATTCGCTCGGCCGCCGAGACGATCGCGTTCATCCTCGTCACCCTGCTCATCGCGCTGACTCTCGATCATCGCCGGCGAGCTCGTGCCGAAGACCCTGGCCCTCAACTTCCCCGAGCGGTTCGCGCTGCTGGCCGCCCGCCCCCTCGCACTCATGGAGCGATTCCTGAACCCCCTGGTCTGGCTCACGACCACGATCAGCGGGTTCATGGTCCGCCTCTTCGGCGGTCGGGAACGACCCCAGACCGGGCTCCTGTCAGTCGAGGAGCTGAAGCTCCTGGTCGAGACCGGTTCGGCCCAGGGCCAGATCGAGGAAGCGGAGAAGGAGATGATCCACGGCGTCATCGAGCTCGGGGACAAGCAGATCCACGAGGTGATGATTCCGCGCATCGGGATCAAGGCGGTGGAGGTCGACGAGCCGATCGACGACGTCCTCGACTTCATCGTCCAGGCCGGCCACTCCCGGGTCCCGGTCTACCGCGAGAACCTCGACAACATCGTCGGCATCCTCTACGCCAAGGACCTGCTGCCGTACCTCCGCCCCTCGGCCGACGAGCCCAAACCGATCGACATTCGCGTCCTGGCGCGGCCCGCGGCCTACGTCCCCGAGACGAAGCGCGTGGACGAGATGCTGACCGAGATGCGCTCGGCCCGGCGCCACATCGCGATCGTGGTGGATGAGTACGGCGGGACGGCGGGCCTGGTCACGATCGAGGACCTGGTCGAGGAGATCGTCGGTGACATCCAGGACGAATACGACATCGAGGAGAGCCTCGTCGAGCCGGTGGAGACCGATGCCGACCGCCGCGCCTTCCGGCTCGACGGTCGGGTGACGATGGATGACCTCCGCGATCTGTTCGAGCTCAGCGATGCAGAGGAGCCCGATGAAGAGGCATACGACACCGTTGGCGGCCTGATCATCCATCGTGTCGGACGGATTCCGCTGGTGGGGACCGAAGTCGACTTCCGGGACCTGACCCTCCGCGTCCTGGCCGCGGACTCGCGCCGGGTCTCCAAGGTGCTCGCGGTGCAGGTCGAGAACGGCCGCGAGGTCGAGGAAAACGGCCGCTGACCGGTCAGGCCGCGATCACCGACTCCACGAACAGCTCCAGCTCAACCCGCGCGACGGGGTCGAGCGGCACCGATTCGAGCTCCGCCAGCGCCTCGTCGCGGTAGCGCCGAGCCTCACGCGAGGTCGTCTCACGCGCACCGCTGCGGTCGAGGATGGCGAGGGACTCGGCCACCTCGGCATCGGTCAGCTGGCGACTGTCATCGGCTGGAGCGAAGAGCTCGCGCAGGCGGGCCTGGTCCGCCTCCGCGGCATGGTTCAGGGCCCAGATGACCGGCATCGTCTTCTTTCGGCGCCGGAGGTCGCCGGCCTCCGCCTTGCCCGATGCCGTCTCGTCCCAGAACGCGCCCTTGACGTCGTCGGCCATCTGGAACGCGAGACCGAGGCGGTCGCCGAACCGACGAAAGCGAGTGACCACGTCCGGGTCCTGGGAGCTCAGGGTGGCTGCCGCCTCGACCCCGGCCGCCATGAGGGCCGCGGTCTTCAGCTCGATCATCTGGAGGTACTCCTCGACGGTGACGTCGAGGCGGCGCTCGAAGCTGATGTCGAGAAACTGGCCTTCGCACAGGGACAGGCAGGTCTGGTCGTAGATGCGCATCAGCTCGAGCACCTGCCGGGCATCCGGCGCGTCGGGGTCCTCCTCTTCGGCCGCCAGCCGGTAGAGCGCGAGCCGCGACAGGGCGAACAGGGCGTCTCCGGCGTTGATGGCCTGGGGGATGCCCCACACCGCCCACAGCGTCGCGCGGTGGCGCCGCTCGCGGTCGCCATCCTGGATGTCGTCGTGGACGAGGCTGAAGTTGTGGCCGAGCTCGACGGCCGCGGCACCGGGGAGCGCCCGCCGGTAGTCACCTCCCAGGGCCCGGATGACGAGGAGGCCGAGGAGGGGCCGGATCCGCTTGCCCGACGACCCATCGCTCCCATCCAGGCCAAGGTGGTAGGCGAGCATCTCGTACAGCGGTAGGGCTGGGCCGCGATGCTCGTCGAGGATCGATCGCATCTCCGCATCGACGTCGGCGACCATCTGGCTAAACTCGACCGGGCATGTCCACGCTCGAAGCGTACCCGACCGGCTGCCGGTGAGCCCGCGCTCGCGCCTGTACAAGACCGAGGCCATCGTCCTCCGCGGGCTCGACCTCGGGGAGGCCGACCGGGTCCTGACCGTCCTGACCCCCCACCTCGGCAAGCTGCGGGTGATCGCCAAGGGCGTGCGGCGACCGCGGTCGCGAATCGGGGGCGGCCTCGAGCCACTCGGCGAGGTCGACCTCGTTCTCGCCGTGGGGCGCACGTTCGACGTCGTCACCCAGTCCCACCTGCTCGACCCGCACCTCGGGCTGCGCGGCGGACCTCCACGCCACCGCGGCGGCGTGGTACCTCGGGGAGCTGGCGGACCGGTTCTGCGAGGAGCGGGCCGAGAGCGCTGCCGCGTACGCGCTGCTCGGTGCCGGCCTCTCCGCGCTCGATGCCGCGCCGTCGGTGGCGGCCCGGGATGCGATCGCCCGAGCGTACGAGCTCCATCTGCTCGAGGCCATGGGCTATCGGCCCGAGCTGACCTCGTGCATCGAGTGCGGGGCGCCTGTCGAGCCGGGCCGCAACGCCTATGCCGCGGTCGCCGGTGGGGTGGTCGGCCCCGAGTGCGACCACGCGGCCCTGGGTACGGTCGCGATCTCGACCGCGGCCCTGAAGGTGATGCGACACCTGCAGCGCGTGTCGCTCGAGGAGGCGGCCCGTCTGTCCCTGGCGCCGGCCGTCGGTCGCGAGGCGGAGCGCCATCTCCACGCCACCGTCTCGGCGGTGCTCGAGCGCGAGCTGCGGCAGCCGCGACTTCCTCGATGAGGTCAGCCGCCTCGATGGCACCGGCACCCGTCGCCGGCCGGCCGGTGCCGTCACGGCCCTGCGCTAGACTCGCCTGCCGTGCCCGCCTCGAGCCTCGACGTCCTGGCCAGCCTCGCCAAGCGGCGCGGCTTCGTCTTCGGGGGCAGCGAGATCTACGGCGGCCTCCAGGGGTTCTGGGACTACGGACCGCTGGGCGTCGAGCTCCGAAGCAACATCAAGGCTGCCTGGTGGCGGTCCATGGTCCAGGCTCGCGACGACATCGAGGGCCTCGACGCGGCCATCATCATGAATCCCGCGCGTCTGGGAGGCCTCGGGCCACGTGGCCGGCTTCTCCGACCCCATGGTCGACTGCCGAAACTGCAACCACCGGTTCCGGGAGAGCGACCTGAAGGGTCCGCCCGCGGACATTGCCTGTCCCGACTGCGGCCAGCGCGGCACCCTGACCGAGGCGCGGCAGTTCAACCTCATGTTCAAGACCCACGTCGGGCCCGTCGAGGGGGACGCCACGGTCGCGTACCTCCGGCCCGAGACGGCGCAGGGCATCTTCGTGAACTTCGCGAACGTGGCCACGTCCATGCGCCGCAAGCTGCCGTTCGGGATCGCGCAGATCGGGAAGGCGTTCCGGAACGAGATCACGCCGGGCAACTTCATCTTTCGCCTGCGCGAGTTCGAAGCCATGGAGATGGAGTACTTCGTGCCGCCTGCCGACGAAGACCGATGGTTCGCCTACTGGGTCGACGAGCGCCTCCGCTGGTGGGTCGAGGACATGGGCATCGACGCCGTCGCGGCTTCGCCTCCGGCCCCATGAGGCGGACGAGCTGTCGCATTACAGCCGCCAGACGACCGACGTCGAGTATTCCTTCCCGATGGGCTGGTCGGAGCTGGAAGGCGATCGCAGACCGGACGGATTTCGACCTCAGCGCCCACGCGGCCGCATCCGGGAAGGGCCTGACCGTCTTCGACGAGGCCACCGGGCGAGCACGTGGTGCCCTACGTCATCGAACCGTCGATGGGCGTCGACCGCGCGCTGCTGACCGTGCTGGTCGACGGGTACACCGAGGAGGAGGTGGCCGGCGAGAAGCGGGTCGTCCTCCGGATTCGCCCCGCGCTGGCCCCGGTCAAGGTCGCGGTCCTGCCGCTCCTCCGCAACCGCCCCGAGCTGGTGGAGATGGCCCGCCGGTTGACTGCCGACCTGAAGCAGCAACATGGCGGCCATGTACGACGACACCGCCTCGATCGGGAAGCTCTACCGACGCCAGGACGAGATCGGTACGCCGTACTGCGTGACCGTCGACGTCGAGTCGCTGACCGATGGGGCGGCCACCATCCGCGAGCGCGACGGCATGACCCAGGAGCGCATCGGGCTCGACGCCATTCCATCGCGGCTTGCGGACCTCGTGTCCGGCCGTGCCGAATGGACGGGGGGTGCGCCCGCGCGAGCCCCGGAATGACCGGCGGCGGCGCCTTCGCCGAGCTGGCCGATGCCGCCGAGCAGGGCGACCACGCGCGCGTCATCCGCCTGGCCGATGCCCTGCTCGAGACGAATCCGGGCCAGGACGCGGCCCATGAGCTGCGGGCTCGCGCCCTGTTGGCGCTCGGGCGACTGACCGATGCGGAGGTCGACGCCCAGGCAGCCGTCCGGCTCGACCCCGACGAGGTTCGGTATCGCGAGCTGCTGGCCGAGGTTCTGTCGGCCAGCGGGGCGCATCGCGAGGCGGCGGACGAATACGGCCGGCTGGCGCGGAACGACCCTCGCCAGGCGGTCTGGGTCCGGGCCGAAGCCACCGAGCGGCTCGCCGCCACCGAGGCCGAGGAGGCGGTCGAGGCCGCCCGCCGGGCCCTCCGGCTCGATCCGGGCGACGCCGCCGCCCAGCTGACCCTCACCCGTGGCCTGTTGCGGGCCGGGCAGGCGACGCTCGCACTCGAGGCCGCCGAGCGCGCCGTGGTCCTGGCCCCGGCCGACATGGCGAGCTCGCCTCCTCCTGGCCGACGCCCGCTGGCTGGCGGCCGACGAGCCGGGGGCGCTGGCGGCCTACGGCGCCATCGCGCGCGAGGCGACCGGCGAGCTGGCGAACGAGGCGGTCGACAAGGCGCGAGCCCTGTATCGATCACGCGCGAGGTTCGGCGGGCGACTGCTCGCCGCCGTGCGGCCCGTGTTCGCTGCCCGGCTCAGGACAGGACGGCTTCGGCTGCCTTGATCTTCGCCAGCCGCTTCTGGCGTCGACGGTTGCGGACGACGGCGACCACGCCGGCCACCAGGATCGCGACGCCCCCGATCACGACGAGGTACGTTTCTCCGCTGGCCTCCAGTGGGTCGGGGAACAACAGGCGTCCGAAGATCACGGCATAGAAAGCCCCGAACCCGATCCCGACCTTGGCCCCGATCGCGGTGAGGTCCCGCGGCAGCAGGATCGCAATCAGCGTCAGCGCCAGCACGACGAGCGGCAGGATCACGACCAGGGCGGGGAGCACCCACGCCAGCAGCGCGAGGAGGACGCCGATCACGAGCCAGAGCAGGGTGCCATCGGCTCGAGCCTACCCCGCTAGAATCGGTGGCGCGACCCCTTATCGGAGCCTGCGTCCCGTGGCTGATGCCGTGACCCCCGCCGTCGAGCGCGCCCACCGCGCCGCCAAGCGGTACATCTATGCCTGGGGCGAGGGCGTCGCCGAGGGCGACGCCACGATGCGCGACCTGCTGGGCGGCAAGGGGGCGGGGCTGGCCGAGATGACGAATGCCGGCCTGCCGGTGCCGCCCGGCTTCACGATCACGACCGCCGCCTGCGTGGACTACTTCGCGGCGGGCGAGCAGCTGCCCGACGGGCTGTGGGACGACGTGCTCGAGGCCGTCGCCAACCTCGAGCGCCAGACCGGCAAGCGGTTCGGGGACGCCGGGAGCCCGCTGCTGGTCTCGGTCCGGTCGGGGGCCAAGTTCTCGATGCCGGGGATGATGGACACCGTCCTCAACCTTGGCCTCAACCCGGCAACACGCGACGGGCTCATCGCGCTGACCGGGGACGCGCGGTTCGGGTGGGACGCCTATCGGCGGTTCATCCAGATGTTCGGCCGCATCGTGCTCGACGTGGACGGCGCCCAGTTCGAGCCCATCATGGACGAGGCGAAGCACCGTCGCGGCGTGGAGGCCGACAGCGACCTCGATGCCGCGGCCCTCGAAGAGGTGGCCGCCGCCTTCCAGACGCTGGTCGAGACCACGACCGGCCGCCCGTTCCCCACCGATCCGCTCGAGCAGCTCGACCTTGCGACCCGGGCGGTGTTCGCCAGCTGGTACGGCCGCCGGGCCCACGACTACCGCGAGTTCAACAAGATCTCCCACGACCTGGGCACCGCCGTGAACGTGGTGGCCATGGTCTTCGGGAACCTTGGCGCGGACAGCGGGACGGGGGTGGCATTCACCCGGGACCCGAACACCGGGGAGAAGGTCCTCTACGGGGAGTACCTGACCAACGCCCAGGGCGAGGACGTGGTGGCCGGCATCCGCACGCCGTCGCCCATCAGCGCCCTGCGCGACGAGATGCCGCGGGTCTACGACGAGTTCCAGCAGATCGGGGAGCGGCTGGAGCGCCACTACCGCGATGTCCAGGACCTCGAGTTCACGATCGAACGCGGCCGGCTGTTCATGCTCCAGACCCGGTCCGCGAAGCGCACGGCGCCGGCCGCGGTCCGGATCGCGGTCGAGATGGTGGGGGAGGGGATCATCTCCCGCGACGAGGCGCTCCAGCGGGTCGAACCGGGCCACGTCGTGCAGCTCCTCCTGCCCCGCTTCGACGAGGCGGCCAAGGGCGCCGCCGCGGACCGCCTGCTGTGTACCGGGCTCAACGCCTCTCCCGGCGCCGCCACCGGCAAGGCGATGTTCGACCCCGACCGAGCGGTGGAGGCGGCGCGCGGCAGGGGAACCAGTGATCCTCGTCCGGATCGAGACCAGTCCCGATGACGTGCACGGCATGCTGGTGGCCAAGGGGGTGCTGACCGCGCGTGGCGGTGCCACCTCGCATGCCGCGGTCGTTGCCCGATCGCTCGGCCTGCCCTGCGTGGCCGGCGCCGAGACGCTGGACATCGACTACGGCGCGCGGTCGATGCGGGTCGGGTCCGCGACCGTGGCCGAGGGCGACACGATCAGCATCGACGGCACGACCGGTCAGCTGTACGCCGGGGCGCTGGCGACGATCGACCCCAATTTCGCCGAGGAGCGCGATCTCGCCACCCTGCTCGGCTGGGCGGACGAGGTCCGCCGGCTCCAGGTGTGGGCCAACGCCGACTACCCGCGCGACGCCGAACGCGCCCGCGCCTTTGGGGCGCAGGGCATCGGTCTGTGCCGAACCGAGCACATGTTCTTCGAGGAGGCGCGGCTGCCGACCGTGCGGCGGATGATCCTGGTCGCGGTCGATGCCAGCGATGCCAAGGCTCGCGAGGCGGCCGGGGGGACCCTGACCGCGGACGATCGGGAGAAGGTCGACACCTTCGATGCCGCCCTCGCCGAACTGGAGATCATCCAGACCGATGACTTCGCCGGCCTGTTCCGGGTCATGGACGGCCTGCCGGTCGTCATCCGCCTCATCGACCCGCCGCTCCACGAGTTCCTGCCCCCGCACGACGAGCTCCTCGTCGAGGTCACGCTCCTCCGCGAGCGGGGCACCGATCCCGGACCGGCTGGCCGAGCTCGAGGAGACGCTCGCGGCGGTCGACTCGATGCGGGAGGTCAACCCGATGCTGGGCATGCGGGGCGTGCGCCTGGGACTGGTGATCCCCGACCTGGTCCGGATGCAGACCCGGGCCATCCTGACCGCCGCGGCGCGTGTGGCGGCCGAGGGGCTGACGCCGCTGCCCGAGATCATGATCCCGCTCGTCGGCCACGCCAACGAGCTGCGCGAGACGCGGGCCACCCTCGAGGCCGAGGCAACGGCCGTGGCGGCACGCTCCGGCCAGAACGTCGACTACAAGTTCGGGACCATGATCGAGGTCCCGCGCGGGGCGCTGACCGCGGGCCAGATCGCGCAGGACGCCGAGTTCTTCAGCTTCGGCACCAACGACCTGACCCAGATGACGTTCGGCTACTCCCGCGACGACGCGGAGGGCAAGTTCCTCCTCCGCTACGTCGAACGCAAGATCCTGCCCGAGAACCCATTCCAGGTCCTCGACCGCGAAGGGGTGGGGGAGCTGGTCAGGATCGCCACCGAGCGGGGCCGCGCTGCGCGGCCGAACCTCAAGGTCGGGATCTGCGGCGAGCACGGCGGGGATCCCGCGAGCATCGCCTTCTGTCACGAGATCGGTCTCGACTACGTGTCCTGCTCGCCGTTCCGGGTTCCGGTCGCCCGCCTGGCTGCCGCCCAGGCGGCCCTGGCCGAGGTTCGCGAGCGCGATCGCTAGCCGCGCCGGATCGTGAGTCGCGTCGCCCGGCCCGCCCTTCGAGGCTCGCCGCTCGGCACGATCCTGGGCCTGCTCAACCCGGTGATCCGCGCCATCCTTGGATCGCCCTCCACTGGCGGCGCCTGGGCGGGGCATCCGCGGCGAGCCGCTTCCGCAGCCCCCTGAAGTCTCGGTGCAGGATCTGTTCCAGCACGACGGTCGGGAGCAGCGCCACGAGCCGAAGCCATCCGTCGACGTCACCCTCGTAATGCGCCAGGACGCGCGTACGCCCCGACTCGGGTAGGCACAGGTACTCGACCCGTGAGTTCCATGGCGAGGTCGACTTCCAGACAACCCGCCGATCGTGTTCCAGCTCGAGGAGCTCGTCGGTGAAACGGATCCTGAACGGGCCGATGCGGTCAACCGCCGCCCATCGGCTGCCGATCAGCGGCTGCCCGCTGTCGATCCGTCCGTCGGGACGCTACCGCGGGCGCAAACTCGTGCCAACGAATCGGATCGGCAAGGTACGGAAACACCCGCTCCGGCGGGTGATCGATCGTCGCTTCGATGTCGACGGATTTCCACATGGCAACGGGCAGTCACGATCCTGATGGTTGCCGCTCATCGTAGCGCTGCGAACCCTCCGCAAGGCGACGTCGCTATCCTGCTGACGAGACGCCGAAGTGGGACTGCCCATGTACGAGTTGCTGCTGTACGCCCACATCGTGAGCGGGGTCATCTGGGTCGGCGGAGCGGTTGCCATCCAGGCCCTGGCGTTCCGCGTCGCCCGATCCGACGATCCGGGGGAGGTGCCGCGCATCGCCCGTCACATGGAAGCCATGGGCATGTGGCTATTCATGCCGGCTGCGCTGGTGATCCTGATCACCGGGACACTGATGACCGTGCAGGCGTGGAGCTTCTCCCAGCCGTGGATTGCGATTGCCATCGCCCTCTGGGTGCTGTCGGCGGTCGCCGGCGCCACCTACCTCGGCCCGCGTGCCAAACGGGCGGCGGCGCTGTTCGACGCGGAAGGACCGAGCTCACGTCGGAGCCCTCGAGCTGATCGGCCGGCTGTTCATCGTCTCTCGGCTCGAGCTGGTCAGCTTCGCGGTCATCATCGGCCTCATGGTTTTCAAGCCGGGCGCCTGACGATTCCTCCCCCTCGCTCTACGGTCGACGGGTCGCGCGATGAGGCGGTTGAGCCATGTCGACGAGTTGCTCGACGGCCCACTGGACGATCGCGAGACGCTGCGCGGCAACCTTCGGGATCTTCGTCGCATGAACCGTCTGACGTGGGGTGTAACGCTGTCCCGGCTCGGTCTGAACGCCCTGCCGCAGAATCAACGGAGTCGCACGCTGCTCGACGTCGGCACCGGCGGGGCCGATATCCCGATTGCGCTGCTGGCTGATGCGCGACGCCAGGGACGATCGCTTGCCGGTCACGGCCACCGATCGGCGCCCCGAGGTCCTCGACGCTGCGCGAGCGATCCGGCCCGGTCTCGATGTCATGCCCGGCCTGACGCTCGAAATTGCCGACGGACGCGCCCTTCCGTACTCCGACGGAACCTTCGACGTCGCGCATGCGTCGCTGGTCCTCCACCACCTCGATCCGGCCGACGCGGTCGCGCTTCCTCCGGGAGCTCGGGCGCGTCGCCCGCATCGGCATCGTGGTGAACGACCTCGGTCGGTCTCGGATCACGCTCCTGGGGGCGTGGCTCCTGTCCCGGATCACGACCCGGAACGCGCTTCAGCCGGCATGACGCGCCACTCTCGGCGCGGAGGGCTTACACCCGCGCCGAGGTCGTCGGGTTGCTTGCGGCGGCCGGTCTGCGACCGGTCTACGAGGCCCGCGCACCATTCGGTCACCGCTGGGTGATCACCGCCGTCCGGCGATGAGCTCGGCGGAGGTGGTCGTGGTCGGCGGGGGCCCGGCCGGGGCCACGGTGGCCACCTTGCTCGCTCGACGGGGTCGCGCGGTGACTCTCGTCGAGCGGTCTCCGGCGTGGCGATGGCGTGCGTGCGGCGTGTTCAGCTCCCCGGCCGCGGTCACCGCCCTGCGACGGATCGGTCTGCCCGAAGCCGCACTCGTGGCCGCGACCAGAGCCATTCCCGCCATGCGGGTCGAGGCGTCCGACGGCACGGCATTCCGCCTGACCTACGGGGACGGCGACCGACTGGTCCATCCGGCAGTCGGGTTCGAGCGACGGACCCTCGACGACGCGCTCCTGGACATGGCCCGCGCGGCGGGCGTCGACGTCCTGACCGGGACGACCGTTGTCGGAGGCACCCTCGGGCGCGTCACGTTCGTCTCTGGCCATTCGGGATGCAGTGGGCCGCGGAACGCTCGAACGCCTCCGTGGTGGTTGGCGCGGACGGCGTCCGATCGGTCATCGCCCGCCTGACGGGCACGAGCCGCCCACCGCGCCTCGGCCCGCGGGTGGGTCTGACGTACCACGTCGCCGACCCGCGACCTCCGAGCGCATTCGCGATGCCCGGATGGTCATCCTGGACGACGCCTATTGCGGCCTGGCACCGGTTCCCGGCGGGAAGGTGAACGTCGGGATCGTCCTGGCCGGGTCGGTCTGGCGCCGAAGGCTGGCCTCCGAGGGCGCGGCGCAGGTGGCTCGCGCACATCCTTTCGGCCATCCCGCAGACCGTCGAGGACCCGACCGACTGGGCAGGTGCCGAGCGCTGCGATCCGATCGAGGGCGCGGCACCGCTGGGACATCGGGTCGCGCACCGAGTCGGGCAACGGTTGGCTCCTCGTCGGTGACGCCGCCGGGTTCCTTGATCCGCTGACCGGTGAGGGTCTCCATCGGGCGATCGTCTCGGCCGAGCTGGCGGCCACCGCGATCGACGCCTACCTTGGCGGGGAGCGAACACCCTGGCCGCCTACGATCGCGCGATGACGCAGCGCTTCCGAACCAAGGACATCGTGACCATGGTCATCCAGGCGTTCCTCGCCCGGCCCGCCCTGTTCAGCCGCGTGCGCGAGCCGGCTGGCGCAGCGTGATCCACTCCGTGAGACGATGAGCCTTGTGATCGGCGACCTCGTTCCGGCCTCCCGTGCGCTCCACCCGGCGTTCCTGGCCAGCCTGCTCAGACCGTGAAGCCACTCGTCCGTCGGGCCTGAACCAGCCGTGCGCACGGCCTTGAGCATCGCAGTCGCGGCCCCGCCCGAGCTGGTCTTCGGGCTTGCCCACGACCCGCTGCGCTGGCCGAGCTTGCTCGCCCACTACAGCCGGGCGAGGGAGATCTCCCGCACCGATGAATGGGTCGTGTGCGAGTTCGTCGCCCGGCGGGCGTTCGTGCCGTTCCTCGACATCGGGTTGCCCGGTCGCCTGGCGCTCGCGCATGTGGGCCGACCCCGACCGTCTCCGCCTCCGCTTCCGTCACGTTGGCGGTGCGACCGGCGGCATGGATGTGATCTGGCGGATCGAGCCGACGCCGGAGCGGCTGCCGCGTCACGATCGAGCACGGTTTGAGCCGCGGTTTGCGCCATGGGCGGCGCTCGTCGATCGGATGTTCACGCAGCCCATCGCCAGGCGGACGCTCCGCGGGTTCAAGGCGTTGGCCGAGGCGCTGGCCGAGGCTCCGCAATTCGAGTCGGTGGGCAAGCAGCCGGCGGGGTCTGCGAGATGACCAACCACCGTCCGCGGGTCTGGATCACCGGCCTCGGCCTGGTCACCGCGGTGGGCACCGGCGTCGAGGCGTTCCGCGCCGGTCTTCGGCGCGCGGCCTCGCCGATCCGGACCGTCGACCGCTTCGATCCATCGGCCTTCCGTTCCCATGTCGCGGCCCAGGTCGACGACTTCGACGCCGCAGCCCACATGGACGCTCGTTCGGTCCGCGGCCTGGATCGGTTCAGCCAGTTCGGGGTCGCCGCCGGCCGGCTGGCGATGGACGACGCCGGTCTCGATGCCGGGGCAGCTCGGCCATCCCGATCCGGAGCGGGTGGGGATCTTCCTGGGCAGCGCGCTGGGCGGGGTCGTCTTCGCCGAGGAGCAGCACGAGCGCTATCTGCAGCGGGGCATCAAGTCGGTCTCGCCGACCCTCGCCCTGGCGGTGTTCGGTGGTGCGGCGCCGGCCAACCTGGGGATCACGCTCGGCGTGCGGGGGCCGATCCTGTCGACCGCGAACTCGTGCGCCTCTGGAGCCGTCGCTCTGGGCGAGGCGCTGGGTGCCATCCGGGCCGGCGAGGTCGACGCGGCCATCGCCGGCGGCGTCGAATGTCCGCTGTCAGCGTTGTCGTTCGGCGCGTTCGATGTCATTCGCGCGCTCGCGAACGCCTCGAACGACGATCCGACGCAAGCCTGCCGGCCGTTCGACGCCGCGAGGAGCGGTTTCGTCCTGGGCGAAGGAGCCGCGATGCTCGTCCTCGAGGAAGCCGAAGCCGCCCGTCGCCGCGGCGCTGTCCCATACGCCGAGCTGCGGGGCTACGGCGCGACGTCCGACGCCCATCACATGGTCCAGCCCCGTCCCGACGGCGCAGAAGCTGCCCGCGCGGTCCGGATCGCCCTCGCCGACGCCGGCGACGACGGGGACGCGATGGACTACGTCAACGCCCACGCCAGCTCGACTCCGCTCGGGGACGTGGCCGAGGCCCGGGCCGTGGATCGGGCCCTCGATGGCGCGGCGCCGGACCGTGCCGATCTCCGGCACGAAGGCGCTGTACGGGCACCCGCTGGGCGCCACCGCGGCGATCGAGGCAGCCCTCTCCGCCCTCGTCATTCGGGACGGCTGGGCACCACCATCGGTCAACCTCGAGGAGCCCGAGGAGGAGATCGGCCGGCTCCTGCCGGGGCTGATCCGCGACCGCGCTGGGTCGCACGGGATCGTACAAGCGGGTCCTGTCGACCTCGTTCGGATTCGGCGGGCTGAACGCCGCCTCTGGTCCTCGGCGCGCCCGGTACTGAGCGGTGATTCGCTAAGGTTCTCCACGCAACCACGAACCATGGCGTGGTCGGGCCCTTCTCGTCCGACTCGCGCGCCGAGATAAGGAGCTTCCCATGGGCACCCTCTCTCCGACGTTGCCGATTTCGGACCTCCGCGCGACGCTGCGCGGGCGAATCATCACGCCCGACGACCCCGAGTACGACGCAGCCAGGACCGTGGTCCTCGGCACGATCGACAGCCATCCGGCGGTCATCGTTCGAGTGGCGGATGCCACCGACGTCGCCCATGTCATCGAGTTCGCGCGCACGACGGGCGCCGAGCTCGCGGTCCGCAGCGGCGGCCACAGCGGGGCCGGTCACAGCACGACCGAGGGCGGAATCGTGATCGATCTGCGCGACATGAAGGCCCTCGACATCGATGTCGCCGCACGGACCGCCTGGGCGGAGACGGGCCTCACGGCCGCGGAGTTCACGAAGGCGGCAGACGCGCACGGGCTGGCGGTCGGGTTCGGGGATACGGGCTCGGTCGGGTTGGGCGGCCTCACCCTCGGCGGCGGTGTTGGTTACCTCGTCCGGAAGTACGGGCTCACGATCGATTCGCTGCTGGCGGCCGAGCTGGTGACCGCCGACGGGGCGATTCGGCAGGTTGACGCGGAGTCCGAGCCGGATCTCTTCTGGGGAATCCGGGGCGGCGGTGGCAACTTCGGCGTGGCGACCCGGTTCCAGTTCCGGCTGGAGGCGGTTCCGTCCGCTGTCGGCGGGATGCTGATTCTGCCGGCGACCGCCGAAGTCATCGCCGGCTTCATCGCCGCCGCCGCCGCGGCGCCGGAGGAGCTTTCGACCATCGCGAACGTCATGCCTGCGCCGCCGATGCCGTTCCTCCCCGAGGAGCAGCATGGCCAGCTCGTGGTGATGGCCATCATGTGCTTCGCCGGTGACGTCGAGGCGGGGGAGCGGGCCTTCGAGCCGTTCCGGTCGCTGGCCCCGGCACTGGCCGATCAGGTCCGGCCCATGTCCTACCCGGAGATCTACCCGCCGGACGACGAGTCGTATCGGCCCAAGGCAGTCGCGCGCACGATGTTCATGGACCACGTCGATCTCGACGTCGCGAAAACGATCATGTCCCACCTCGAGTCGTCAGACGCGGCCATGCGCGTTGCCCAGCTGCGGGTGCTCGGTGGAGCCATGGCTCGGGTGCCGGTGGACGCGACGGCGTTTGCCCATCGGACCAGTCCGATCATGGTCAACCTGGCCGCGTTCTTCGAAGGGCCCGAGGATCGCGCGATCCGCCAGGCGTGGGTCGACGGGTTTGCCGCCGCCCTTCACCAGGGCGACGACGGCGCCTACGTCAACTTCGTCGGCGATGAAGGGCCGGAGGGTGTGCACAAGGCATATCCGGCTCCCACCTGGGAGCGACTCGCGGCACTGAAGGCGCGGTACGACCCGACGAACCTGTTCCGCCTGAACCAGAACATCCCGCCGGCGACCGAGTCCCGCGGCGGCTAGCGGGGGCCGACCTCGCCAGCCAGGATCCGCGCCTTCGGGATCGCCTTGTCGGGGTCGATGAACGGCATCGGCACGACCACGGCCTCACGCTCTCCGTCGGGCGTGGTCACCGTTGCCCGGTGGCCATCCACCGCCCGCTCGATGGGGAGCCACGCGTACCCGATGTTCTGTTCCAGGCGTGGCGACCACAGCGCGGTCGTCACCGTGCCGACCGGCGCGCCGTCGGCCGCCACGGGCCACTTGGTGAAATTCATCTCCAGCCGGTCGCCGCTGATCTCGACCCCGACGAGCTTGCGCGTGATGCCCGCCTCGCGGACCGCGCGGAGGGCCGCCTTGCCCATGAAGTCGAAGTCGCCGTCGAGGTGGCACAGCCTCTCGAGGCCGACCTCGAACGGATTGTTCTCGAGGCCCATGTCGGCGCCCCAGTTCAGGATGCCGCCCTCGACCCGCCGGATATCCGACGGGCCGGTGGGCCGGATCTCGAACGGCCGTCCGGCCTCCATGATCCGCTCCCACAGCGCGGTGCCGTACTGGCCGTCGCGGAGGTAGATCTCGTATCCCACCTCGGCGGTCCAGCCGGTGCGGGTCACGATCACCGGGATGCCGTCCAGGGACAGCTCGCGGAACCAGTAGTACTTCAGCGAAAGGATGTCCTCCCCGAAGAGCGCGGCCACCACGTCCTTCGACTGCGGTCCCTGGATCTGGACCGGCGACACGTCGGGCTCGCCGATCTGGACGTCCCAGCCCAGGT
This sequence comes from uncultured Chloroflexia bacterium, assembly GCA_963843015.1. GTDB lineage: Bacteria > Chloroflexota > Limnocylindria > QHBO01 > QHBO01 > DASTEQ01. The sequence goes on from CAWJIR010000008.1 coordinate 85,125, forward strand.
TGGCGGCCAGGCCCACCGCGTAGAGGAGGGCGTCGGAGCTCGCGAGGGCGAACCAGAAATGGTTCTCGCCGAGGCGGAGCATGACCGGGTCGTTCACGATGCCGCCGTCGGGCGACGTGATGAGCACGTACTTGCCCTGGCCCACGGCGCACTTCGACAGGTCGCGCGGGGTCAGCAGCTGGGCGAAGCGGAATCCGTCACGGCCCTGGATCTCGAGATTCCGCTCGACCGCGACGTCCCACAGGGTCACGTGGTTCAGGAGGTGCCAGTACTCGGCCTCGAAGTCGTCGTAGTTGGTCGGAAACAGCATGTGGTTGTAGACCGTGTAGCCCTTCGGGCCGTAGGCCTGCTCGGCCTCGTAGAACGGCGACCGGCGCAGACGAGCTCCGCGCGAGACCAGGGACATGTCGAAAGCCATGCGCTCCTCCAACCAACAGACCGATACCGATGCCCCCTTCTACACGACCGGCCCGTGACTCGCACGCCGGTTCGGCGGAGGACTAAGGGTCGGCCGGTGACTCGTCGTCGTCGACAGGAGCTGCACCCGGATCACTGGAAAGTCGACGTACGGATCGCCGTCGTTGTCCGAGCGCCGTCGTTGCATTGATGAGGATCCGGGCGACTCTCGAATCATCGAAGGGTCCCGGCAGCCAGGATCGCGCCGTCCGTGTATCCGTCCGAGTCGTCGTCGTCGCCGTTGTTGCACTGCGTGGCAGGTCGAGGGCGCCTCGCGAATCATCGAAGGGTCCCGAGCAGCCAGGATCGCGCCAGTCCGTGTATCCGTCCGCGTCGTCATCGATCAGGTTGTTGCATTCGTGATCGTTGACCGGCGACTCGTCGTCATCGGCAGCCGACGAGCAGCCCGATCGGCAGGGAAGTCCACCCAGCCATCGGCGTCGTTGTCGATACCGTCAGAACACTCGGGAGTGGGCGTAGGCGCTGGTGTTGGCGGCGGTGGTGTCGGCGGAGGTGACGTCGTGGTTGCGCTGATGACGTTCGAGAATGGGCCCAGCCACTCCGTGTTGACCCCGCGGACCCTGAAGGAATAGGTCGTGCCCGAGTGCGAGGCCGCTGTTGGTGAGGGCCTGCACGGACGGCAGCACCTCACCGAGCTTGATCCAGCCACCGGAGCCGGTCTGTCGCCAGACCTCCCACTTCTGGACCGGGCCGCCGCCTCCGCTCGGCATCCAGCCGATGCCGATGGAACTCTGTCCAACGCTGTTCAGATACAGCGACGGGCGCGTTCGGCGGGGCCGGCGGCGGCTCGTTTGGCGCCTGGGACGGCAATGGAATGAATGACGGAATCGGTGTCCCGGACGGTTCGGCGTCCAGGCTGGGCTCGACGGCCGGGTCCGGGCCTGGTGTGTCATCTGAATCCTGGCGGCCCATCGGCGTGGCCAGCCCGACCAGGTCCGAGGGGCCGGGATTGCCATCGAGCAAGCCAACGAGCCCGACGAGCTGGGTGGCGCCGAAGACGACCAGGATGCCGGCGACGACCGTGCCCGCCACGGCAGTCGCCAGTCGGGCCCAGGCGAGCCACACGGCCACGCCGCGTCGGCGCGAGCGAGCGGCGGGGGAGAGCCCGCCGCGTCGACGTCGATGGTCGCCAGCGAGTCGAACGCTCCAAGCCGCCGGGCACAGGACTCGCAGACCGAGGCATGGACCGCCAGCTCACGCGGCGGATCCCCGACGGCACCGTCGACGAGCCACGCCTCGAGGAGGTGGTGGGAATCGGTCATTCGCGGGATCCCGAGAAGACCGGTGCCGCAACGGCCCTCACCCTCGCGGCGAGCTCTCCGGAGGGTGGCGTGGTCTCACGCGCCTCGGACGCGGCGAGGTACGCGGTCAGGAAGTCGCGGCGCGCTTTCCGAACCCCTTCATCGCTGCCCAACGATCTCGAATACGTCCGCCGCGGCGAATCCCTCGACCGACGTGGCCGCCACCGCTGCCCGCGCCCGGACATTCAGGCTCGCCAATGCGTCGAAGGTCGTCGGCATCGACGCCCAGCGCGTGCAGCGCGTCGCGGCGCTCGACCTCGCTCGGTCGTTGGTGGCCCCATGCCGGTCGTCCGGCAGCCTTGGTGACGGTCCCGCGCAGCCACGCCGCCGCCCTCACCGGATGGCGGAGCTGATCGATCCGCTGGATCCCCTTGGCCAGGGCCTCCGCAGCAAGCTTGCCGGCGCGCGTCGCATCCCCCAGGGTCACGATCATGGCGAAGCCGAACAGGCGATCGGCGTGCAGCTCGACGAAGTCGGCGTCCCGCGAGTGCTCCTCCACGTCACCGATGGTAGCCCACCCGTGTTTGAACCCCCAGAGGCCCCCAGGAGTACTCATGGCGGTCGGAATCACTTGACAATGGGCTAAAATGTGGTCTGGACCCTTGACAGAACTCTTGACAAATCCCTTGACACGCGCCGTCCCGGCGCGCGGGACCCCCGAATGAGCTCAGCCGGCTCCGTCGCCGATATCAAATCCCGCCTGCCCGTCGCGGAGATCGTGGGGGAGACGGTCGTCCTGAAGAAGGCCGGATCGACGTGGAAGGGCCTGTGCCCGTTCCACGGCGAGAAGACACCCTCCTTCACCGTGAGCCCCGAGCGCGAGTCGTGGCACTGCTTCGGCTGCGGTGAGCATGGCGACATCTTCACCTTCGTCATGAAGCGCGACGGGATCGACTTTCGCGAGGCGCTCGGTCGGTTGGCCGAGCGGGCGGGCGTCGAGCTCTCCGCCGCGGGAGCGCGCGAGGACCGCCGCCGGAAGCGGCTCCGCGATGCGCTCGAGGCCGCCATCGGCTGGTATCGCGAGGTGCTTCGCCAGGCGCAACCAGGCCGAGCCCGCTCGCCGGTACCTCGCCGAGCGTGGGTTCACCGAGGAGACGTTGGATCGGTTCGCCATCGGCTTCGCACCCGACAGCTGGGATGCCCTCGCCACGCGACTCGCGTCGCGGGGGTTCTCCTCGGAGGAGATGATGTCCGCCGGTCTGGCCAGCATGGGCCAGCGCGGCCGCCCGGTGGACCGATTCCGCCGCCGGATCATCATTCCCATCCGCGACGCCTCCGGGAAGCCCACCGGCCTCGGTGGCCGGGTCATGCCCGACGGCGAGGGGCCCAAGTACCTCAACTCCCCGGCCACGGCGCTGTTCGACAAGAGCCGGACGCTGTACGGCATCGACCTCGCCCGTACCGCGATCCGTCGCGAGAAGCTGGCGGTCATCGTCGAGGGCTACACCGACGTCATGGCCGCCCACCAGGCCGGGTTCACGAACGTGGTCGCCTCGATGGGGACGGCCCTGACCCGCGGCCAGGTGGACATCGTCACCCGCTACGCCGATGCCATCACCCTCGCCTACGACGTCGACCTGGCGGGCGAGGCGGCCACCGAACGGGGGCTCCTCGAGGAGCTCGGGCCGAGTCAAAGCATCACCAAGCTGCGGGTCATGCGGGTCCCCGCCGGAAAGGACCCGGCCGAACTGCTGCAGACCGATCCCGAGGCGTGGCGCGAGGGGATCGAGAACGCCAAGCCGCTGATCGACTACTTCATGACCCGCGAGGCGGCGCGCGTCGACCTGAACACCGTCGAAGGCCGCCGGGAGATGGCGGGGCGCGTCCTGGCCAAGCTCCAACGCGTCACCGACCCGGTTGTCCAGGACCTCTACGTCCAGGAGCTGTCCCGCATCGTCAAGGTCGACGAGCGGATCCTGCGCGAGGGACTGGCGCGGCCGCGCGTTCAGCGACCGGCCCCGGCCGCGCAGACCGAACCGGTTGGTCCCGGGACGCCGGGCCTCGACGCGGTGGAGACGGAAACGCTGCGCTCTGCTCCTTCGTCATCCGGGGCTGACCGCTGACCTTGCCGCCAATCCGCTGCCATTCGGTCGGCCGGAGGCCGCGTCGCTGGCCGCGGCATGGGTCGCATGGGTCGCCGAGTCGGAGCCTCAGCCGGTCGACGTCGAAGGATTCCTGGCCACGCTCGATCCGATCTCATCGGACCTGGCGAGGGTAGTCATCGAGGCGGCCAGCGCGGGGCCGAGCCTTGAGCCGTCGGGCGCCGCCGAGGCTCTGCGCGTCTGCCGCCTCCGTCTGCGACGGGCGCGGATCGAGGAAGCCATTGGCGACGGCCGATACCTGCTCGAAGATGCGGAGCGCGACGGCGATCGCGAGCTGCTCGAACAGATTGAGACGCATATCACCCAGCTCGGCCGTGAGAAGGCCGAGGTCACCCGAATGCTTGCGACGCCGGCGGTGCCGGTGCGAGGAGGATCCTGAACCGTGGCGTTGAAGACCCCAACCCGTGAATCGGACAAGCCGTCTGCCAAGGCGCCCGCGAAGGCGGCGGCCAAGGCAACCGTGAAGCCGAACGCGGCGAAGCCTGCGGCCAAGCCACCGGCAAGCCATCGGCCAAGGCGCCCGTGAAGGCAACCGCCGCCGGGCTACCCGCTGCGGCCAAGTCCGGGGCGAAGCCTGTGGTCCCGAAATCAGCGGCCGCCAAGCCAGCGGCCGGGACGGTCAAGACGGCGAAGGTCGTCGCCAAACCGGCATTGACGAAGGCCGCGACCAAGCCTGCGGCGACCTCGGCGACGAAGAAGGCGCCGGTCATGGCGACTGCCAAACCAGCGGCTAAACCAGCTGCCACTGCGGCCAAGGCGCCCGCCAAGCGGCCCACCAAGCCGACCAAGGCGGCCGCCAAGTCGACTCGGGGTGCCGGGCGCTCGGCCCGAAGCCTCCGAGGAAGCGACGGCTGCGGTCGAGGACCTGCCTGTCCCACGGTCGGGAGGACGGGTTCATCACCCATGACCAGATCCTGGCCGCCGTTCCGAGTCCCGAGACGAACCTCGACGCCGTCGAGGAGCTGTTCGCCGGAGCCGAGGAACAGGGTGTCGAGGTCTTCGACGCCGAGAACCAGCCGACGTTCAGCGAGCCGACCGATGAAGTCGCCGTGGGTCTTCCGGGAGAGGACGCGACGGAGGACAAGGCGGAGAAGGAACCGGAGGAGGATCTCGAGGCGCTGGCCGCGGACCTCATCGGTATCGATGACCCGGTCCGGATGTACCTCAAGGAGATCGGCAAGGTCGCGCTCCTCACCGCCGAGGAGGAGGTCGTCCTGGCCAAGGCCATCGAGCTCGGCGAGCTGGCGATCGAGGACCCCGGACGGGCGATGACCAACCTCTTCACCTGGGTCACCCTCAACAGCGAGCCGAAGGCCAGGGCCATGGCCGCCATGCGCGCCTTCGACCTCCCCCAGGACTCGCCGCGCATCACGAATGCGGCGATCGACTGGTGGGTGACCAAGAAGAAGAACCCGATCGAGCGCCCGAACATCCGCTTCACGAAGGCCCGTCGCGACCCGGAGCTCGACGACGAGGGACGGGCCCGCATCATGGAGGCCGAGTCGCTCCTGAAGTCACTGGCCACCGAGCCCGCCCAGGCGCTCAAGGACGCGGTCCTGTTCGGGCACTCGTATCGGTTCCGCGTCCTGGAGCAGCCCGGCCGCGAGGAGCTGTACGGACTCGAGCGCTGGGCCCGCGAGACGGCGCAGGCCATCACCCGCGCCTACATCGAGGCCGGCCACGACGCGGAGTACATGCTGTCGATGGGTTACGACCCGGCCATCCCGCCCGAGGTGCCGCTGGAGCGGCGCACCGGCCGGCTGGTCGAGCAGAGCACCGATGGCCGTCGCCGCCTGACCGAGGCCAACCTCCGCCTGGTGGTCAGCATCGCCAAGAAGTACATCGGCCGCGGCATGAGCTTCCTCGACCTCATCCAGGAGGGAAACATCGGTCTCATCCGGGCGGTCGAGAAGTTCGAGTACGAGAAGGGATTCAAGTTCTCGACCTACGCCACGTGGTGGATCCGGCAGGCCATCACCCGCGCCATCGCCGACCAGGCCCGCACGATCCGGATCCCGGTTCACATGGTGGAGACCATCAACCGCCTGATCCGGGTCAGCCGGACGCTGCTCCAGGAGCTCGGTCGCGAGCCGACGGTGGAGGAGATCGCGCGGCGGATGAGCCGCGACGAGATCGTCCGCGAGCTGCGCGACAAGCTCGAGCGGGAGCCGACCGAGGAAGAGGTCGACAAGCGCGAGGCCGCCGGGCCGCAGACGGTGAGCCCGGAGAAGGTGCGCGAGATCATGAAGGTCTCGCCAGGAGCCGGTCAGCCTCGAGACGCCGATCGGCGAGGAGGAGGACTCCCACCTGGGCGACTTCATCCCGGACCTGGCCTCCGTGGCACCGGCCGATGCGGCCAGCCACCAGCTGCTCAAGGAGCAGGTGGAGGGCGTGCTGGACTCGCTCACCCCGCGTGAGCGGCGCGTCCTGCAGCTCCGGTTCGGCCTGGAGGACGGGCGGTCACGGACGCTCGAAGAGGTGGGCCGCGACTTCAACGTGACCCGCGAGCGGATCCGGCAGATCGAGGCCAAGGCGCTCCGCAAGCTGCGGCACCCGAGCCGCAGCCGGAAGCTCAAGGACTACCTGGAGTAGACCGATGAGGCCGCCCGAGCATTGTTGGTGGAGGACACGAACATGTGCCTGACCTGTGGCTGCATGGACGCTCATCTGAAGATGGGGCAGCACAACATCCGATACGAGGACGTCGAGGCCGCGGCCAAGGAGAACGGCCGCTCGGTGGCCGAGACGTGGGAGATCATTCGCCGCACCGACGCGAAGGATCGCGACGCGCACCCTGGGGAGTACCGCTCCGGAGGTTGAGCGGCTCGGGCCCCAATCAGCGGGATCCCGGGCGCGGCCTATAATCCGCCGGCGTTCCGGCGTAGCTCAGTGGTAGAGCGGGCGGCTGTTAACCGCTTGGTCGTAGGTTCGAATCCTACCGCCGGAGCCAACTGCGTCCAGCGTTCGGGCGCTCGTGCCTGCGATCGGGGCGGCTCAGTCGACGCCGACTGCTTCTCCGGTAGCCACTCGCCGCCGCAGGTGCTCCCCGGTGAGCGTCCCCGGGGCACGCACGAGTTCAGCCGGCGGTCCCTCGAAGATCACGCGCCCGCCGTCATGTCCGGCGCCGGGCCCGAGGTCGATCACCCAGTCGGCCCGCGCGACCACGTCGAGGTTATGCTCGATAACGATTACCGTCCGCCCGGCGTCCACGAGCCGGTCGAGCAGGCCGATGAGGTTGTCGACGTCCTGCATGTGGAGCCCCGTCGTCGGCTCGTCGAGGACGTAGACCTCGGCGTCGCCGGACATCTCGATCGCCAGCTTCAGTCGCTGGCGCTCGCCGCCCGAGAGCGTGTCGAGCTCCTGGCCGAGCGAGATGTAGCCGAGTCCGACGTCGGCCAGTCGCTCGAGCATGACTTTGACCGGCCGCTCGGTGAAGAATTCCCTGGCCTCCTCGACCGACATCGCCAGCGCCTCGACGATGTTCCGTCCTCGAAGGCGGTACTTGAGGACGTCGTCGGTATAGCGACGGCCCTCGCACACCTCGCAGACGCTGACGACCTCGGCCATGAACCCGAGGCTGGTGTAGGTCTTACCCAGGCCGTTGCAGTTCGGGCAGGCGCCCTCAGAGTTCGCGCTGAACAAGGCGGGCTTGACGCCGTTCGCCTTCGCGAATGCCGTCCGGATCGGATCGAGGATGCCCGTGTAGGTCGCGGGGTTCGAGCGCCGCGAGCCCCGGATCGCGGACTGGTCGATGACCGTCACTGACGGGTCGGTCCGGGGCAGGCAGCCGTGGATCAGCGAACTCTTGCCGGAGCCCGCGACTCCGGTTACGGCGATGAGCACGTCGAGCGGCACGTCGACCGAGACATCCTTGAGGTTGTGCAGCCGGGCGTTCCGAATCGGGATCGAGCCGCGCGGCGCCCGCGGGTCCGGCTTCAACTCCTGACGGACGTCGAGATGCCGGCCGGTCGCCGTCCCCGACGAGATCAGCCCCTCGACCGTGCCTTCGTACACAACCGTCCCACCGTCGGGACCGGCACCCGGACCCATGTCCACCACGTGGTCGGCGACCCCGATCACCTCCGGGTCGTGCTCGACGACGAGGACCGTGTTGCCCTTGTTCCGAAGGCGCTGGAGCAGCGAGTTCATCCGCTCGACGTCGTGGGCGTGCAGCCCGATGGTCGGCTCGTCGAAGACGTAGGTGACGTCGGTCAGCGCCGATCCGAGGTGGCGGATCATCCGGGTTCGCTGCGCCTCCCCGCCCGAGAGCGTGCCCGATGGCCGGTCAAGGCTCAAGTAGCCGAGCCCCATCTCGACGAACGAGTCGAGATTCTCCGCCAGCGCCGCCAGCAGTGGAGCCACTGACGACTCGCCCAGGCCGCGCACCCACCCGGCCAGGTCGCTGATCTGCATCGCGCACGCATCGGCGATGTTGATCCCCTTGATCTTCGACGATCGAGCCGCCTCGTTGAGCCGGGTGCCGCCGCAGTCGGGGCACGCGGTGAACGTCACCGCCCGCTCCACGAAGGCGCGGATGTGCGGCTGCAGCGCGTCGATGTCCTTGGAAAGGAACGACTTCTGGATCCGCGGGACCAGGCCCTCGTACGTCAGGTTGATGCCGCTGATCCTGACCTTCACGGACTCCTTGTAGAGGAAGTCTTCCAGCTCGGTCGCGGTGTAGTCACGGATCGGCTTATCCGGGTCGAGGAAGCCAGACTGGCTATACATCCGCGTCGACCAGCCGTCCGCTGTGTACCCGGGGACAGTGATCGCACCATCAGCCAGCGACTTGCTCTCGTCATATAGCTGGGTCAGGTCGATGTCGCTGGCGATTCCCATGCCCTCGCAGCGAGGGCACATACCGCCGGCGACGCTGAAGCTTCGGCTCTCGGTCTTCCCCGAGCCCCGATCGACCCTGATCGCCCCGCCACCGGTAACCGACGGGACGTTGAAAGAGAACGCCTGGGGCCCGCCGATGTGCGGCTTCCCGACTCGGCTGAAGACGACCCGCAGCATCGCGTTGGCGTCAGTGGCGGTGCCGACCGTGGAGCGAACGTTGGCGCCCATCCGCTCCTGGTCGAGAATGATGGCCGTCGTCAGGCCTTCGAGCGAGTCGACGTCGGGCCGGGCCAGCGTCGGCATGAAGCCCTGGACGAAGGCGGAGTAGGTCTCGTTGATCAGGCGCTGCGACTCGGCTGCGATCGTCTCGAACACGAGCGAGCTCTTGCCGCTCCCCGACACGCCGGTAAAGACGGTCAGCTGACGCTTCGGGATGTCGAGGCTGACGTCGCGCAGGTTGTTCTCCCGCGCGCCGCGCACCTGGATCGTGCCCCAGTCAGTCATGGACCGATCTTGCTGGTCAGGCGGTCACCGGCCGGGCTGCCTTGGCGGGCTGGAGGATCCGGATGCCGTTGCCGAAGGGGTCGCGGATCCCCATGTCGATGCCATAGCCGTGCTCGATCGGCTCCTGGGTGAAGTCGGTCACGCCGCGGTCCTTGAGGGTCTCGTACAGACCGTGAGCGTCGTCGGTGTAGAAGACGAGCGAGCCCATGGCGCCCTTGCTGATCAGCTCACGGAGCTGCTCGGCGGTCGCTTCGTCGTGGACCGGGGGGCCGGGCTCCTCGAGGAAGATCTCGACGTCCGGGTTCTCGGGGAAGCGGACCGTCAGCCAGCGGAAGGGACCCTGCCTGATGTCCTGGGCCTTTCTCGAGCCCGAGCTTGTTGACGTAGAAGTCGAGCGCCTCCTCCTGGTCGAGGACCTTGACGGACGTGACGGCGAGCTTGGTGGTCATCAGCTCACCGCCTTCTTCACGAGCGCGCCGATCTTCGCCTCGTCGGCGGCGGTCAGCTTCGTCAGGCCCCAGGACGTCGCCCACATCGCGCCGTCGTCGAGGTTCGCGGTTTCTTCGAAGCCGAAAGTCGCGTACCGCGACTTGAACTTGTCCGCGCTCTTGAAGAAGCAGATGACCTTGCCGTCCTTGGCGTACGCGGGCATCCCGTACCAGGTTTTCGGCTCGAGGCCAGGCGCGTTGGCCGTGACGATTTCGTGGATCCGCTCGGCCATGACGCGATCCGACTCCGGCATCTCGGCGATCTTCGCGAGCAGATCGCTCTCGCCGTCCCCCTTGCCGCCCCGCTTGGCCGTCTTGAGCTCCTTGGCGCGCTCCTTCATCGCGGAGATCTCGTCCTCGGTCCATCGGTCGGTTTCGGCAGCCGTGCGGTCCGTGGACCTCTGGGCGTCCTTCGTGGCGACTTTCTTCTCAGCCATGTCGTTCTCCTTTGGGGTTCTCATGGGATGGCCTTCAGACTACGGCCACAGCCGCCGTGGCCGCTTCTCCAGAACTGCTCAATTGCTTCGTCGTCTTGGGCGCCGCCCACGGCCGCGTGGCCGCCATCTGGAAGCAGTTGGGCGCCACCATCGGCCCGTGCCCCTGGCGGTAGTCCGAGGGCGTCTCGCCGACGATCTCTCGAAACGTGCGGCTGAACGTCCCCAGACTGTTGAAGCCGACATCGAAACAGATGTCGGTGACGCTGCGGTCGGTCTCGCGGAGGAGGAACATCGAGCGCTCGACCCGCCTCCGCTGCAGGTACCGATGTGGCGTCTCCCCGAAGACTGCGCGGAAGGTGCGGATGAAATGCGCCTCGGAGACATGGGCCACCGCGGCCACGGCGCGGACGTCGAGGGGCTCCGCGAATGCGCGGTCCATCGCGTCGCGGGCGCGCAGCAGGCGCCGGTTCAGCTCTTCGACTTCCTGGCTCACCGCGCAACGCTACGCCATCAGCGGGCAGTGCGCTCAAACCCGCGCTCGATCGTGCCGCGCGAGCTGCGAGGGACCTTGACACGAGTCATATATTGACTATATGACTCGTATCGCCAAGAAGTCCGAGCGCGGATACCGGAGTGACCTCCGGGCCGAGCAGGCCGAGGAAACGCGGAACCGAATCCTTGACGCGACTCTCCGGGTCATGGCGGAGGGCATCACGAGCGTCTCCGTGCCGGCGGTCGCTCGGGAGGCAGGCGTGTCTGTCCCGACGGTCTATCGCCACTTCGGCACGAAACGCGACCTCCTGGCAGCCGTCTACCCGTACCTCTCGATGCGCGCCGGCCTGCGGGATCTGATCGTTCCCGAAACGATCCCGGAGTTCCGAGAGATGGTGCACACCATGTTCGGACGCCTGGAGACCCTCGGCGAATTGGCGCGAGCAGCGATGACCAGTGCGGCCTCCGACGAACCGCGGCGGATGCAGATGCCCGAACGCAAGGCCATGAGCCGGCGGTTCGTGGCGGGCGTCATGCCGGACGGTACCGCGACCGAGCAGGATCGACTGGTCCGGGTGCTGCTCGTGCTGGCCAGCTCGTCCGCGATGCGGATGTGGCGCGAGCAGATCGGGTCTTCGGTCGACGAGGCGGCCGATGACATCGACTGGGTGCTCCGCACCCTTGTTGCCTCAACCGGTGAAAGGAAGAACCGATGACCGCCTCGGCCGCGACCCCGATTCCGGCTACCGCCCGGCGCCTGGACGCCATCCGGCTGACCGATGCACTCAGAGGTGGGCGGCAAGGCCGCCAGCCTGGGCGAGCTCATGGCGAGCGGCGTCCGCGTACCTCCAGGCGTGGTCTTGACCGTGGGAGCCGCGGAGCTGAGTTCTGACGATCGGTCGTCCCTTCTGCGGGAAAGCGTGGCCGAGCTGGGGGATGGTCCCTTCGCCGTTCGCTCGAGTGGGATCGCCGAGGACGGCAGCGAGCAATCGTTTGCCGGCATGTTCGAATCGGAGCTGATGTGGCCGCGGATGCGGTCCCGGCGGCGACCGAGCGGATCCTGGCCAGCGCCGATTCCTCGCGCGCCGCCCACTACCAGCCGCGGCACCAGCGGGCGCATGGCCGTGATCATCCAGCGCATGGTGGCACCGGCCGCCGCCGGTGTGGTCCTCACCGCCGATCCGATCAACGGGGATCGGCGCGCTCTCCGTCGTCACCGCGGTGCGTGGCACCGGGGATCGGCTGGTATCGGGGGCCGCCATGGGCGATGAGTGGACGGTGCGCGACGGTGTCGCCAAGCCTCGCCGTCAGCCCGAGCAGGCGATCGATCGCCGCCAGGCGGTGCGCGTGGCGACCGAGGCTCGACGAATCGCGGACGCACGCGGGACACCACAGGACATCGAGTGGGCGATCGACGCGGAGGGCGCGCTCTGGATCGTCCAGGCCCGGCCGATGACCGCGCTGCCGCCCGACGTGTCATGGGAATCGCCTGCTCCAGGCGCCTACACACGCATGCTGAGATTCGGCGAATGGATCGGTGAGCCGGTCACTCCGCTGTTCGAGTCGTGGCTGCTGACGGCCATGGAGGACCGGATGCACGCCTTCTTCCGCGAGCAGATCGGCCAGATTGCGCCGAGGCCCTATCACGTCGTGGTCAACGGTTGGTACTTCTACTCGATCAACTTCATCTCCGGAGGCGCCCTCCTCCGCAGCGCGCCCAGCATGCTGGTGAAGGCTGTTCGCCATCCGCGGCACATCGCCGGAATCATTCCGCCGACCGTCCGGCACAGCTTTCCGGTCTTTGAGCGGAAGTGGCGCGAGAACATTCAGCCACGCTACCGAGCGTCAGTCGCCGATGCCGAAGGCCGCGTCGAGACCCTGCCCGTCGCCGACCTACCGGCGCTGATCGACGAGCTGGCCAAGCTGGCCGGCGAGTACTTCGGCGGGATCGCGGCGTTGAGCGGTGCGGCATACAAGATGGAGATGAACCTCGCCAGGTTCTATCGGATCCACCTGGCTCCCTCGCTTGGTGGCGGCCACCTGCCGCTCCTCGCAGGGTTCGAACAGCCGGCCGATCGGGAGCGGCAGGGCATCGCCTCGCTCGATTGGTACCACGCTCCCATGCCGGTCGAGGCGACGGCGACCACCCCGGCCAAGAGTCACGGTCGCGTGGTCGAGGCGAGGCAGGCGGCCGAGACGGCGGCGCTCGAGGCCCTGGCCCCGTCGCCGCGACGACTCCGGGCGTTCCGCCGCCTGCTGGCCGACGCGCAGCACCTCGTCCCGATTCGGGAGGAGCAGACGGAGGAGCTGACAATCGCGTGGCCGGTCATGCGACGGGCGGTTCTCCGGATCGGCGAGGCACTGGCCGACCACGGCGTGATTGCCGAGGCCGATGACGTCTTCTTCCTGACCCGGGCCGAGGCCCTCGCGGCGCTCGACGGAGCACCGCTGCCGTCGAAGGTCGACGTGCGCGGCCGGCGGTCGCTGCGGTCGGAGCAGGCCCGCCTTGTCCCGCCGCCGCTGGTTGGCCGCGTGAACCCGATGATCCAGCGGGTGTGGGACAGCTTCCCCGAGCTCATCGGCGCCCGTCCATCGGATCAGGCCCTGGTCTCCGGCGTGCCCGCATCGCCGGGCCGAGCGACCGGGTTGGTACGTGTGATCCGTGGGCCGGACGAGTTCGGTGAGCTGCAGCCCGGCGAGATCCTCGTCGCCCCGCTCACGGCGCCGGCGTGGACGCCGCTCTTCACCCGGGCGGCAGCGGTGGTGACGGATGTGGGGAGCGCTGCGGCGCACGCGTCGATCATCGCCCGCGAATACGGGATCCCGGCGGTGGTCGGCTGCGGAGACGCCACCGCCCGCCTGCGAACGGGGATGCGGGTCACGGTCGACGGCAGCACAGGGAACGTCGAGCCCGCGTAATGGAATCGTCCATCGCGCAGTCACCCTGAGGGGACCATCACGATGCAGTCGCTCAACGCTGATGCCGCCAGGCCGCTTCCACCGTCCCGGACGATGACGATCATCCGCAAGCTCAACCGCCGGATTTGGATCCGCGTCGGGCTCGCGGCTGTCCTGGTGGTCCCGGGCCGGCGAACGGGCATGCCTCACGAGGTGACCTCTTCCCGTTGGAGATGGACGGGACGCGCTATCTGCTCTCGCAATATGGCAACACCGAGTGGGTCCGGAACCTGCGTGCGGCCGGACGCGCTGATCTGCGCCACAAGGGCAGGACGGAGGCTTTCACAGCGGTCGAGGTCGACGGTGACGAGCGCGAACGTGTCCTCGCCGCGTTCGTCGAGCAAGACGCCCAGGCCATTCCGGCGGGATTTCGACCGGCGACCGCGTCGCCACCGACCATCCTGCCTTCAGGATGGAGCGGGTCGGCTAGCGTCCCGAGGACCATCGGCCCCTGGTCAGGATGCAGTCCTTTGTTGAGCCGGGTACCGTGACGCGATGAGCGATCTGGCTCGCGGGGTCCAGCGCACGTACCTGGTCCTCACCCTCCTGACCACGCTCGCCGCATCGTTCATCTGGGGCATCAACACCCTGTTCCTCCTGGACGCGGGCCTGAGCAACACCGAGGCCTTCACGGCCAACGCGTTCTTCACGCTCGGCCAGGTCATCTTCGAGGTCCCGACCGGTGTCGTCGCCGATACGCGGGGCCGTCGCTTCTCCTTCCTCCTCGGGGCCGGCACGCTCCTCGTCTCGACGCTGCTGTACCTGCTGATGTGGAACATCGAGGCCCCGTTCTGGGGATGGGCCATCGCCTCCGCACTCCTCGGCCTGGGATTCACGTTCTTCTCTGGCGCGACCGAGGCATGGCTCGTCGACGCCCTCCATGCCACCAGCTTCACCGGCAGCCTGGAGTCGGTTTTCGCTCGCGCCCAGATCGTCGGCGGCGTCGCGATGCTCAGCGGTTCAGTCCTCGGCGGTTTCGTCGCCCAGCTGACGAACCTCGGGGTGCCGTACATCATCCGGGCGGCGATGTTGGGGGTCACCCTCGTCGTGGCCTTCTGGTTCATGCGCGACATCGGCTTCACGCCCCAGCGCGGCAAGAGCCCAGTCGCGGCCGTCCGGGTGGTCGTCAGCGGAGCGGTCGACGGCGGCCTGCGCAACCCCCCGGTCCGCTGGCTCATGCTCGCTGCGCCGTTCAGTGCCGGCGTCGGCATCTACGCGTTCTACGCGATGCAGCCGTACCTCCTCCAGCTGTACGGCGATCCGACCGCCTACGGCGTCGCGGGACTGGCGGCGGCCATGGTGGCCGGCGCCCAGATCATCGGCGGGACCCTCGTCCCGTGGTTCCGGCGATTCTTCCGGCGTCGCACCGATGCGCTCATCCTCGGCGCCGCGGTGTCGGCCACGCTGCTCGTCGTCATCGGTCTGGTCACCAGCTTCATCGTCGCCCTGGCGCTGCTTGCCGCGTGGTGCATCTCGCTGGCCCTCGTCTCGCCGATGCGCCAGGCATTCATCAACGGCATCATTCCATCCGAGCAGCGGGCAACGGTCCTGTCGTTCGACTCGCTGATGGGGTCAGCCGGCGGGGTCCTGGCTCAGCCGGCACTCGGTCGGGCCGCTGACGTGTACGGCTACGCGACCTCCTACGTGATCGCGGGCCTGATCAGCGCCGCGGTCGTGCCGTTCTCGATTCTCGCGCGGCGCGAGCGCGCCCCATCGGATCCGATCAAGGCTGCCGAGCCCGCCTGACCCTGCCCGCGGCGCGCGCAATCGACGCGTCTCAGTCGGTCGCCTCTGCGTTCCAGGTTCGAGCGTGCGTCAGCGCCCCGCTCGAGGATTACGAACTGGTCTGCGTCGACGGTCATCCACGGTCCGGTCTCCCCGTCGGGCCACTGGACCCGGACGTCGGCGCGCTCATTCCCGCCGAGGCCGACATGGATCCATCCCAGCTCGCCGCCCGCGTGTCCTCCGCCGACCGTGACCTCCCGAACGGCGGTGCGGTCGCCGGTCCGAATCTCGATCCACGACCCGATGGCGTCCGGATTGGCGCGTCGCCTGCTCCAGGCCGATCGCCAGCCAGTGGCCCATCGGCTGCGGCGCCCGGCATCGCCCTGACCCACGTTGCGCCAGACCATGACGTTCTCGCGACGGTTCACGACGACGAGGTCCAGCAGGCCATCGAGGTTCAGGTCGGCCAGCGCCGCGCCCCGCGCCCGCGCGATAGCTCGACGATGCCCGCCGCCTCGGCACCCTCCACGAAGGTCCCGTCGGGCTGCCCGAGCAGCAGGTTGCTCGGATCCTCCGCGGCGTACTCGGGCATGGCTTCGACGTTGCCCTTGCTGACGAACAGGTCCAGGTAGCCGTCGTTGTTCACGTCATCGAACTCGGCGTGCCAGGCCGTTGACGGCAGGGACGTGTCGCCGATGAACGGTCGGTGGGCCGTGACCCCGCGCTCGAGCGCGATGTCGCGGTACCGGGGCTCGGACGGCCCATCGGCCAGGACCTGGAGCTTGTTGTCGGCCTGGCTGGTCAGGTAGTACTCGAGCAGCCCGTCACCGGTGAGATCCGCGCTGGCGATGCCCATGCCCCACACCCGCACCTGCTGCCACCCATCCTCCCGGGTGTACAGGCGCGGCTGCTCGCCAGCCTCGATGCGCCACAGCTGCTCTTCCCCGTCCCCATCGGCTCGGTAGTAGTGGCGGTCGTTCGACACCCGCAGGTCGCGGCGCCCGGACCGATCCCAGTCGGTGAAGAGCATGGACAGCGCGCACCATCCCGGGCTCAGGGCGTGGCTCGCTCCGAATCCGGATCCATCGTCCGCGGGCCGGACGATCTCGTTGTCGTAGCACCAGCGCGCGGAATCGGTCGAGTCCGGGTCCTTGTAGTTGCCGATCGCGATGGTCGGCCACGTCGCCGACGACTCCCACGTGGCCGAGAACGCGGTCGTCCAGGCATCGCCGCCGTCGAACCCCCACGCCTCGTTCGCGCGCTCGAACCGGCAGTCACCGAGCCCGCGGAGGAGGACGTTCTCGCCGTAGCGCAGCACGGCGAGGTCGACGATCCGGTCGCTGTCGACGTCGAGCGGGTACGCGCCGGTGACGCGAGTCAGATCGGTCTGCTGATCGGCCAGGCGAGTGAAGCGGAAGGCACCGCCGGGGGAGCTGTCGTTGCGGTACAGGGCCGCGGGTTCGGTCCCGCCGGCGAAGTAGAGCTCTGGCCGCCCGTCGGCGTTGCAGTCGAAGACGGCCACGCCACCCCCGACGAAGAAGTCGGCGTCGCCGTCATAGCGATGCGTGATCCCGGCCGCTGCCGCCTCTTCGACGAAGCGAGGAGCGGGGAGCGCCGCGTTCGCCGTCTGCGGCCCGCGCAGGGCCACGGCCCCTGCCACCAGCCCGATGAGGATCGCGACTGACACCACCCCGATGGCGATCTTTCGGGTCGTCATGAACCAGCGGCGCCGCTCAGCATGCGCTCGATCACCCGCAAGGTCGCGACCGCGTCCTCCCGTGCGGGTGGGTGAGACTCAATCTCGTCGACCATCTCGTGGAGGTTGGACCGCGACCCGGAGACACGCTTCGACCGTAGCACACGCTGACCGGCGGGTACCATCGCCGCGTCGTGCGTCAGTTCCTCCTGTGGTGTGCTCGAAACGCGTGGATGCGCACCCACGTTCCTCGACTGCCGGGCATGCGCACGGGCTGTCCGCCGATTCATGCCCGGCGAGACGATGGGCGACGCCCTGACCGCCGCCGCGGCGCTCGAGGCCACCGGCATCCCGGCCCTCTACACCCGCCTGGGCGAGAACCTGACCGACATGCTCCAGGCCGATGCGGTGGCCGCCCATTACCACGCGCTGATCGACGAGATCGCCGAGCGCGAGCTCGACGGCGAGATCTCGCCGAAGCTGACCCAGCTCGGGCTGGACCTCGACCCGGAGGCAACCTATCGCCACTGCCTGTCGCTGGCGCAGCATGCCCATACCGCCGGTGGCCGCTTCTGGATCGACATGGAGGACAGCTCGTACGTCGACGCCACACTCGACCTCTACGAGCGCCTGCTCGCGGCCCAGCCGGGCGTGGGTGTCTGCCTCCAGGCGTACCTCCGTCGCACCCCCGACGACGTCGAGCGACTCCGCCCGCTCGGCGCCGCCATCCGGTTGGTGAAGGGTGCCTACGACGAGCCGGCCGAGCGGGCGTTCCGGGCGAAGACAGAGGTGAACGGCGCCTACCGAGACCTGGCTCTGGCCATGCTCCCGGACGCGGCGGCCGGGCGACTCAGGCTGGGCCTGGGCACCCACGACGTGGAGCTCGTCGAGGAGATCGCGCGCAGCGGGAAGCGAGGCGGGTGTCGACCGCGATGCGTTCGAGGTCCAGATGCTGTACGGGATCCGGTTCGACCAGCAGCGACGGCTGCGGGACGACGGGTATCAGGTCCGGGTCCTGATCGCATACGGCGAGTACTGGTATCCGTGGTATGTCCGCCGCCTCGCCGAGCGGCCGGCCAACCTGTGGTTCGCGCTCCGCCAGCTCCTGCCGTGGTGAGGGGCCGGGAACCGAGCGTCCTCGGTCGCCGTCCAGCCATCGTGGATACCTTCCGACGGGCCTCCGTGCTCACCGTCCTGGTGCTGATGAGCGCCTGCCTCCCCAGCGCTGCCACGAGCCCAGCCGCCAGCCCGATCGGGCGCCGACGAGGCACTGGCCGCGGTGATTGCCCTGGATCCGATGTTCGCCGGCATCGAGCCGCGGGATCCGGAGCTCATCGGTCAGGCTGCCTGGTCGGAGGTGACCGAGACCGATGACGGCTGGCAGGTCGTCATCCGCATCGGGTGGGGAGACTGCCCGGCCGGCTGCATCAGCGAGCACTCATGGACCTACGCCGTCTCGCCAGCCGGCGATGCGTCCCTGGTGGAGGAGTCCGGCGCCCCGCTGCCGATGGACACCGGCGTGCGGGGGACGGTGGTGGCCGGACCGACCTGCCCGGTCGTCACCGACCCGCCCGACCCGGCCTGCGCCGATCGGCCGGTCGCCGATGCCGAGCTGGTGGTCACCACCCGCGCCGGTGAGCGAGGTGGTGCGGGCGACCAGCGACGCCGATGGGGCCTTCGCGATCGCCCTGGCGCCGGGCGTCTACCGCCTCGAGCCGCAGCCGGTCGACGGCCTGATGGGCACCGCCGAGCCGATGGAGTTCGCCGTCGAATGGGGAATGCTGATCCCGGAGCTGGTCGTCAGCTACGACACCGGGATTCGGTGAGCGGTCAGTCCTCGGGAAGCTCGAAGTCCGGGTCGATCGGGGCGGTCGTGCCCTCGTGGTCGAAGGTGGGGACGAGGATCCACATGAAGAACGTCATGGCGCCCCGAAGAACAGGAGCATGGTGGCGCCCGCCAGCTCGTCGCTCAGCGCGAAGTAGGCGACCGCCGGTGCCGAAGACGAGGATCGGGAAGAACAGGTAGCGGGCGAGCCTCATCGCGCGGGCCATCATAGCCGCGGACGGCAGCTCACACGATCCAGCCGCAGTCGGTGCGGCGGAGAGCCACCGAACCTGCCGGCCGCGTCCCGGCGTCGGGGTCGGCGGCACGGACCAGGGCCCTGGCGCTGACCGCGTTGTCGGCGCGCTCGAGGGTGGAGCGCCGGACGGCCGGATCGACCACCGGCGGGCCGGCTTCGGGGGCCTCGGGCGTGGTCGGCGGGCGGGGGAGCCGAGGGCCGAAGGCGGCCCTCGCGGGCGGTCACGACGGTCTGATCGGGGAACGCGAGCCACAGCCCCCGCATGCGGGCCACGAAATGCTCGGCCATGCCCGGTACGAGGAGATCGACCTGTCCCTGGCCCGAGCGGCGGTAGCCGCGGGGCCGCTCGTCGGCCCGCACCCGATCGACGAAGGGCTGAGCGAGCAGCTCGTCGAGGGCCGCGGTCACGTTCTCCGGGGCGTCGACCCGCGTGCGACCGGCCTCGAAGGTGGCCGAGCCGACGACGACCTCGCCCTCGGGCCCGGTGCGGACGAGGTCGTAGGTGATGACGTCCTCGGTGCGGGGATCGCTGCGGCGGGACAGCATGTGGCCGAGGATAGCAGCGGCGTCCGGCTAGAATCCGCCCGCACCGACCGATGGAGGCTCCGTGAACCTGACCGAGGCGAAGCCCTACCGCGAGATGGTCTCGGCCCAGTCCGATGACCAGATCGACACGTGGGCCGCGGACCTCTTCATCGACTTCGCCAAGCGCCGCGGGGTCGGGACCGCGATCGCCGCGTTCAGCCGGGCGGCGGGCCTCGACGCCCGAGGATTCCAGCGCGTATTCCTGGTGGGCGGTGGGCCGGACCACGTGGTCGGGATCGACACCGCGGGCGCCCTGGCCGCCCCGATCTTCGAGCTGCCCGAAGGCCGTCGCCGGCCTGCGGCGGACCGATCCGGACGCGCGGGCCAAGCTCGTCGACTTCCTCGTCGACCACCGCGAGGTGATGTCCTACACCCCGTAGCCGCCCCAGGCGCCGGCCCAGCTGAGCCGGCCCGGGCGCCGGCTACTCGTCGCGCGTGGCGCGGACGATGGCGATCGCGTTCTCGAGCTTGAGCTTGGTGATGGTCAGGTACTTCGCGAGGTTGTCCCGGTTGGTGGCCGGGATCTGGTCGATGACCTCGTGCTGGCGAAGGAGATCAGCCAGCTCGTCCACCACCGTCGCCATCCGACCCTTGAGGTCCATCAGGGCGTCATCGGTGTTCCGCGCGGCGACCGCGACCCCGGCTGCGGTTCGGCCCCGCCGCTTCGGGCGCGCTCGACCGGCTCCTTCTCCTTCGGGTCGCGGCTGCCGGTCAGCCGTCGGAGCTTGGCGAGCGTCAGCTCGCCGGCGGCGACCCGCTTCGCGAGCTTCCGCCGCGTCTTCTCATCGGTGACCTTCATCAGCTCATAGGCGTGGCTGATGGTGTCCTTGCGACCCGCCACCAGCTCGCGGACCTCGGGAGGCGCATCGGTCAGGCGCAGCCGGTTCTCGACGTAGCCCTTGTCCTTGCCGATCTTGGCCGCCAGCTGGCGGACGGAGTAGCCGAGGGCGAGCATCTTCCGGTACATCGCCGCCTCCTCGAGCGGCGACACGTCCTCGCGCTGGAGGTTCTCGATGATCGAGACCTCGAGGGCGGTCTCCTCGTCGAAATCGAGGACGACGGCCGGGATGGTGGCCAGGCCGGCCAGGCGTGAGGCCCGCCATCGGCGCTCGCCGGCAATGAGCTCGAACTGCGAGCCGGCCGGGCGGACGAGGATGGCCTGCAGCACGCCGTGCTCGCGGATCGACTCCGCCAGCTCGGTGAGTGAATCCTCCTCGTAGCTGAGGCGCGGCTGGGCGGGGTTGGGCAGGATCCGCCCGACCGGGATCTCCCGGATCTGGGCCGGCGTCGCCTTCGACTCGATGAGCGAGACGATGCCCGGCGTCAGCTCGGTGGCCGCCGCCTCGTCGAAGAGGCGGGCGATGTTGTCTTTGAAGACTGGTGTTCTAGCCAAGTTCGATTACCTCCCGGGCCAGGTCACGGAATGCATGGGCGGCAGCCGAGCTGGGCGCGTATTCGGTCACCGGTCGGCCGGTGAGCGGGGCCTCACCGAGCTTCACGGTGTTCTTGATCATGGTGTTGAAGACCCGATGGTCTCCGAGCTCGCGCAGGTTCTCGAGCATCTCGCGAGCCAGGATGGTGCGGCCGTCGTAGAAGGTCGGCAGCAGGCCGAGGATCTCGAGGTCGTGGTTCAGCTTCACCCGGATGGTGTTGATAACTTTGATCAGGGCGGTCAGGCCCTTGATCGCGTAGAACTGGGTCTGGACCGGGATGATCACCCGGGACGAGGCGACCAGGGCGTTGATCGTCAGCAGGCCGAGGGTCGGCGGGCAGTCGATGAGGATGACGTCGTAACGCCGGTCGGCCGATCCCGAGATCGCATCTCGGAGCACCATCTCGCGACCGATGACCGTGAACAGCTCGACTTCGGTCGACGCGAGCTCGAGGGTGGCGGGCGCGACCGACATGCCGGGCACTCGCGTTTCGATGATGACCTCGTCCAGCGAGAGCCGGTCCTCGTTGAGCACGTCCGCCATCGACCGAGGAACATCAGCAAGCGAAATCCCAAGCCCGACGGTCAGGTTGGCCTGCGGGTCCATGTCAATGCAGAGGACGCGGTAGCCAAGCTCGGCCAGCGCGCCGCCGAGATTGATCGTGCACGTCGTCTTGCCGACGCCGCCTTTCTGGTTCGCCAGCGAGATCACTTTGGTCAAGGCAAACACCTTCCGCCGATTCCGTTGGGGGCTGCTGGATCACGAACTGTGACCCGTCTGTGATGATGGCAGGGCCCGGCTCCGGGGTCACCGGGGTTATCCACAACGTCCCGGACTGTCGATGTCTTTGTGCAAAGACGAGCCCCTATACTCGGAGTTGTCCACCGCCCAGCCCCGTCGGGCCCATAGCTCAGTGGTCAGAGCATCCGGCTCATAACCGGCTGGTCGCAGGTTCGATCCCTGCTGGGCCCACATCCCGTGTGGAGGATCGGTGTCGACTTTCGACAAGCTCCAGCATCTCGAAGAACTCCGCAACGCGGCGCAGCAAGGTGGCGGTTCGGACCGCGTGGCGCAGCAGCACGCCCGCGGCAAGCTGACGGCTCGCGAACGTCTCGAGATCCTGCTCGACGAGGCCTCGTTCATCGAGCTGGATGCATTCGTCACCCACCGAACGACGGAGTTCGGCCTCGACGACGAGCGATACCTCGGCGACGGCGTCGTCACCGGGTGGGGGACGATCGACGGTCGGACGGTATTCGTCTACGCCCAGGACTTCACCGTCTTCGGCGGCTCGCTGTCGGAGGCGCATGCCGAGAAGATCTGCAAGGTCATGGACCTTGCGGTCGCCAGCGGTGCGCCGATCATCGGCCTGGCCGATTCCGGCGGGGCGCGGATCCAGGAAGGCGTCGATTCGCTGGGCGGGTACGCCGAGATCTTCCTGCGCAACACCCTGGCGTCGGGCGTCGTTCCGCAGCTGTCGGTCATCCTCGGTCCGTGCGCCGGCGGCGCGGTGTACTCGCCGGCCATCACCGACTTCACGGTGATGGTCGATGGATCGAGCTACATGTTCGTCACCGGTCCGAGCGTCGTGAAGACGGTGACCCAGGAGGAGATCGACTTCGAAGGGCTCGGCGGGGCGCGCGTCCACAACGAGGTGAGCGGGGTCGCGCAGTTCCTCGCCGAATCCGAGGCGGAGGCACTGCTGCTCGCCCGCCGGCTGCTCGGCGTACCTTCCGCAGAACAACGTCGACCCGGTTCGCGCGGCATGGACGACTGGTCCGCGCCATCCGTTTCAGGCGACGACCTGGACGCGGTCATTCCCGATTCGCGCGCAACAGTCCTACGACATGCATCAGCGTCATCACCGGAATCGTCGACGCCGATTCGTTCCTCGAGGTTCACGCCGGATTCGCGCGCAACATCATCTGTGGGTTCGCGCGCATCGAGGGTCGAGCCGTTGGCGTCGTTGCCCAGCAGCCCGACGTGCTGGCGGGCGTTCTCGACATCGATGCATCCGACAAGGCCGCGCGATTCGTTCGAACCTGCGACTGCTTCAACATTCCGCTTCTGACCCTGGTCGACGTTCCCGGATTCCTGCCGGGAGTGGACCAGGAGCATCGCGGCATCATTCGACACGGTGCCAAGCTGTTGTACGCGTACGCCGAGGCGACCGTTCCGAAGGTGACGGTCATCACCCGAAAGGCATACGGCGGCGCGTACGACGTCATGAGCAGCAAGCACATTCGCGGCGACCTGAACTTTGCGTGGCCGACCGCCGAGATCGCGGTCATGGGTGTCGAGGGCGCGGTGAACATCATCTTCAAGGATCGGATCGCCGACGCCGCCGATCCGGACGCGGAACGGCAGACGCTGGTCGCCGAATACGAGGCGCGGTTCGCCAATCCCTACGTCGCCGCCGGCCGGGGCTACATCGACGAGGTCATCCGACCATCCGAGACGCGCAGCCGGGTCGCCGGCGCGTTCGCGGTGCTCGAAGGCAAGCGACAGCCCGGCCCGCGTCGCAAGCACGGCAACATCCCGCTCTGACGCATCGACCGCGCGTCTTTGCGCAAAGACGATGACGCCACCGTGACCCGCCGTGACGCCTCCGTTTCGCCGGATCCTGGTTGCCAACCGGGGCGAGATCGCCATCCGCATCATGCGGGCCTGCCGCGAGCTGGGTATCGAGTCGGTGGCGGTCTACTCCGACGCGGACCGACGACGCGCCGCATGTCCGGGCCGCGGACCTCGGCGAGAGGATCGGTCCTGCCGCGCCGGCGGAGTCCTACCTGTCGGCCGACGCGATCCTCGACGCGGCCCGGCGGTCCGGGGCCGAGGCCATCCATCCGGGGTACGGCTTTCTCAGCGAGAGCGCCGCGTTCGCCCGCGCCGTCGAGTCGGCCGGCCTGGTCTTCGTCGGGCCGCCGGCGGAAACGATGGAGGGGCTCGGCAACAAGCTGGCGGCGCGACGCACGGCGGTGGATGCCGGCGTGGCGGTGACGCCCGGATTGCTTGTCGCCGCCGACGAGGCTCCGCCCGCCGACATCGCCGACCTGGGGTACCCGGTGCTGGTCAAGGCCGCCGCCGGTGGCGGTGGCCGCGGGGTGCGCCGCGTGGACGCGGCGAACGAGCTGGACGCGGCGCTGGACGCCGCGCGACGCGAGGCGGTGGCCGCATTCGGCGACGGGACGGTCTACGTCGAGAAGCTGATCGAGCCCGCGCGGCATGTCGAGGTCCAGCTGCTCGGCGACCGGTCGGGTGGCCTCGCCGTACTCGGCGAGCGCGACTGCTCCATCCAGCGCCGGCATCAGAAGCTGGTGGAGGAGGCTCCGGCTCCGCACCTGGAATTGGCCACCAGGCGCGGCCTCGCCGACGACGCGCGACGGGTCGCCCAGGCCGTCGCCTTTTCCAGCGCGGCGACCGTGGAGTTCCTCGTCGACGAGGCCGAGCACTGGTGGTTCCTGGAGATGAATACCCGGCTCCAGGTCGAGCACGGCGTCACCGAGCTCGTCACCGGCATCGACCTGGTCGCCTGGCAGCTGCGCGTGGCGGCGGGGGAGAGGCTGCCGGACGAGATCCTGTCCGCGGAGCCTCGCGGCCATGCGATCCAGGTCCGCATCTACGCGGAGGACCCGTGGAACGGGTTCAGCCCCACGAGCGGAACGATTGGCGCCTGGCACATGCCGGCCGGCCCCGGGATCCGGGTCGATGCCGGGGTCGAGGCCGACATGGAGCTGCCGACCGCGTACGACCCGCTCCTGGCCAAGCTCATGGTCCACGCCGCCGACCGTGACGCGGCGGTGGCGCGCCTGGGGCGAGCACTGGACGAGACGGTGGTCGGGGGCCTGCCGACGACCCTGGGCTTCCATCGCTGGCTGGTCGACCTGCCGGCGTTCCGCATCGGGCGGTACGACACGGGCCTGGTCGGCCGACGCATGGGGAGCGGGCCCCGAGATCCCGGAACGAGACCGATCCGCTGCGGCGCAGGTGGTCCGTGCCGCCCGAGGCAACGGACGAGCCGGCCGGCTGGCCCGGCGCGCTCCGCGGGAGCCAACCCGAACGGCTCGCGTGCAGCCCCCACGGACGGGGACCGGCCCTGGACCCGGATGGCGCGCGCCGAGGCCGTGGAGCGCTCGGTGGATGAGCGACGCGCGGACGCCGACGGGTGACCGATGAGCGATGACGTCGAGCTCCTGGTCGAGGGCGAGCCGGCCGTGGCACCCGGAGCCGAGTGGGCGCTGACATGGGTCGAGCGCGGGCACGGGGTGGCCGTCCTGCGGCGGGGGACCGAACGCGAGCTGATCGTCGTCGAGGGAGGCCCGCGCGACTGGGTGGTCACCATCCGCGGGCGACGGATCGCGGTCACGGCCCGCAGTCGCCGTGAGCGCCTGCTGGCCGCGTCCGGGCCTGCCGCCGGGCCGCGGCGCGGCTCGGCCGACGTCCTGGCCACGCTTCCCGGCCTCGTCGTCCAGGTCCTCGTCGAGATCGACCAGGTCGTGGCGGCCGGCGAGCCGCTGGTCACGATCGAGGCGATGAAGATGCAGAACGAGATCCGCGCGCCTCGCGCCGGCCGCGTGCCGGCGGTCGCCGTCGAGCCCGGCCAGGCGATCGTCTCCGGCGCGCTGCTCATTCGGCTCGCTGATCCCGAACCGTAGAATCGGGGCGTGACGAGGGGCCAGCGGCCGGCCGACTCTGCGGACGGCGGACCGATCGATCCCGGTTCGGCCAGCCCGCGCGCGCCATCGGTCCACCTCGGGGATCGAGATCGGCGACGTGTATCGGTCAGCCGACGTTGCGCCTGGGCTCGCGGAGCGGCTCGGCGAGCCCGGTGGCTATCCCTACACGCGCGGCATCCACGCCACGGGATACCGGGGCCGGCCGTGGACCATGCGCCAGTACGCCGGGTTCACCTCGGCCGAGGAGTCGAACCGCCGGTTCCGCGACCTGCTGGCCGGGGGACAGACCGGGCTGTCGGTGGCGTTCGACCTGCCGACCCAGATGGGCTACGACAGCGACGACCCGCAGGTCGCCGGCGAGGTGGGCCGGGTCGGCGTCCCGATCGACACCGTGCATGACATGGAGCGGCTCCTGGACGGCATCGACCTCGGCGTGGTGAGCACCTCGATGACGATCAATGCCACGGCCGCGATCCTCCTCGCCCTGTACGAGGCGGTCGGCCGCCGTCGCGGGGTGGCGCCCGCGCAGCTGCGGGGTACGGTCCAGAACGACATCCTCAAGGAGTACGTCGCGCGCGGGACCTACATCTTTCCGCCCCAGCCCTCGCTCCGCCTCGCCACCGACCTCATCGCCTACTGCCGGGCAGAGCTCCCGCGGTTCAACCCGATCAGCATCAGCGGCTACCACATGCGCGAGGCCGGAGCCACCGCGGTCCAGGAGCTGGCCTTCACCCTCGGCAACGCGATCGCCTATGCCGATGCGGCCGTCGCCGCCGGCCTCGGATTCGACGAGTTTGCGCCGCGCCTCTCGTTCTTCTTCGCGTCCCACAACGACCTGTTCGAGGAGGTCGCGAAGTTCCGGGCGGCACGCCGGCTGTGGGCTCGGATCGCCCGTGACCGGTACGGGGCCACCGATCCGCGGAGCATGACCCTGCGCTTCCACGTCCAGACCGCCGGCTCGACGCTCACCGCGCAGCAGCCGGAGACGAACACGGTACGGACCACGGTCCAGGCCCTGGCCGCCGTCCTCGGCGGAGCCCAGTCGCTGCACACCAACGCGCTCGACGAGGCCCTCGGCCTGCCAAGCCCCGAGGCCGCGCGGTTGGCGCTCCGGACGCAGCAGGTCCTCGCCTACGAGTCGGGGCTCACCGCTCCGATCGACCCGTTGGGCGGGTCGTGGTACGTCGAGTCACTGACCGATGCGCTCGACGAGCGGGCCACGGCCGAGCTGGCGCGGCTCGATGAGCTGGGTGGGCCGCTCGCCGCGCTGGAGGCGGGATACCAGGCCGGGGCCATCGCCGACGCGGCGTATGCCGACCAGCAGGCATTCGAGTCGGGCGAGTCCGTCATCGTGGGGGTCAACGCCTTCGTCGACGCCGCCGGCGAGACGGTGCGGCCGCAACCCCAAAGCATCGACCCCGCTGCCGAGCGGCTCCAGGCCGAGCGGACGGCCGCGGTCCGGTCGGCCCGCGACCCCGAGGCCGCCAGGGCCAGCCTCGAGGCACTCGGCACGGCGGCGCTCGGTGTGGAA
Source organism: uncultured Chloroflexia bacterium (assembly GCA_963843015.1). Taxonomy (GTDB): domain Bacteria; phylum Chloroflexota; class Limnocylindria; order QHBO01; family QHBO01; genus DASTEQ01. The sequence continues at coordinate 112,450 of CAWJIR010000008.1, forward strand.
AACCTCCTGCCCCGGATCCGCGCCTGCGTCGAGGCCGACGTCACCCTGGGCGAGATTGCCGACGCGCTCCGCGCGACCTGGGGGGAGCATCGGCCATGACGAACCCCACCGCCGGCCTCGGCCCCATCGACCACGTGGCCGTGGTCGTGCGGGACATCGAGCGAGGCGCTGCCGCGCTACCGGGCGCTGTTCGGGCTGTCGGCCACCGGGCGGGGTGCAGACGGTTACCGGCCAGGCGGTTCGCATCTGTTTCCTGCCGACGGGCCCTGCCCCGGCGGCCCGGATCGAGCTCATCCAGCCGACCGACGCCGAGAGCGGCGTGGCTCGCTTCCTCGAGGCGCGCGGGGAGGGGCTGCACCACGTGTGCTTCGGAACGACCGACCTCGCCCAGGAGCTCGCCCGCCTGGAGCAGTCGGGCGCCGAGCTGATCGACGCCGTCCCGCGACCGGGCGCCGAGGGGCCGGTTGCCTTCGTCCATCCGCGGACGCTGAACGGGGTCCTGTGGGAGCTGCTCGAGCGCGGTGCCGCCCGCGGAGGACCGCTAGCCGACTGGCCCTCGCAGCAGCGCCGGGATCTGGAGCGGGGAGTCGGCGACACGAACGCCGGCCTCGCGGAGTGCTTCTCGCTTGGACTCGGCGGTGCCCGCTCCGCCAGAGATGATCGCCCCGGCATGGCCCATCCGCCGGCCCGGCGGGGCGGTGCGCCCGGCGATGAACGCGGCCACGGGCTTGGTCAGGGTGCGGGCGATGTGGGCCGCCGCCCGTTCCTCCTCGTCGCCCCCGATTTCCCCGATCAGGACCACGGCATCGGTGTCGGGGTCGGCCTCGAACAGGTCGAGGACCTCGGTAAAGCTCGTGCCGACGATCGGGTCGCCGCCGATGCCGACGCAGGTGGACTGGCCGATGCCCTCATCGGTCAGGGCCTGCACGACCTCGTACGTCAGGGTGCCGGACCGGCTGACGACGCCGACGCGTCCTCGCCGGTGGATGTTGCCCGGGATGATGCCGACCTTGGCCTGGCCGACGGACGTGGCACCAGGGCAGTTCGGACCGATGAGCCGAACGCCCTGCTGGCGCAGGACGTGGTAGACGCGGAGCATGTCGAGGGCGGGGATGCCCTCGGTGATGCAGAAGATGAGGCCGATGCCGGCCGCAGCCGCTTCGAACATCGCGTCGGGCGCGAAGGCGGCTGGGACGTAGATCACGCTCGTGTTGGCCCCGGTCTCCTCGATCGCCTCGGCCACCGTGTCGAACACCGGGATCCGTCCGTTGAACGTCCGCTGCCCGCCCTTGCCGGGCGTGACGCCCGAGACCACCGGCGTTCCGTAGTCGAGCATGGCCTGGCCATGGAATTGGCCTTCCCGACCGGTGATGCCCTGGATGAGGAGGCGGGTGTCCTGGTTGACGAGGATGCTCATCCGTGGCCCGCGGTCCCGGCGGCCGCCACGGCGAGCTCGGCGGCCTCGTCCAGGCTGTATGCGATCTGGAGGTGCGCCTCCTCGAGGATGAGAGCTGCCTCATCGGCGTTCGTCCCGACGATGCGGACGACCATCGGCACCGGGCGGTCCAGGCTGGCGCGGGCCTCGACGATGCCATGGGCCACCTCGTCGCCGCGGGTGATGCCGCCGAAGATGTTGATGAGCACGGCGCGCACGTTCGGTGTCGGCCAGGATGATGCGGAACGCCGCCGCCACCCGCTCGTGCCGGGCGCCGCCGCCGATGTCGAGGAAGTTCGCAGGCTCTCCGCCGGCCAGCTTGACGAGGTCCATCGTGGTCATCGCGAGGCCGGCGCCGTTCACCATGCAGCCGATCGTGCCGTCGAGCTTGATGTAGCTGATACCGGCCGCCCGGGCCGCGATCTCGGCCGGCTCCTCCTCGCTCAGGTCGCGCATCACCTCGATGTCGGGATGGCGCGGCAGCGCCGAGTCGTCGACCACCATCTTCGCGTCGAGGGCCAGGAGCCGGCCGTCGCCGGTCACGGCCAGCGGGTTGATCTCCGCCAGCTCCGCGTCCGTGCCGAAAAAGGCATTGACCAGGCCCTCGAGGAGCGAGCCGAACACGGACCGATGCACCCGGGGATGGCCAGGAACGCGGCGACCGCCTCGACGTCGTGCGGCTGGAGGCCGGTCAGCGGGTCGAGCGCGTGGCGCAGCACCGCGTCGGGGTTGGTGTGGGCCACCTCCTCGATCTCGACCCCGCCCTCGGCGCTGGCAATGATGGTCACGGCTTTGGCCGCGCGATCGAGGACGACGGCGAGGTAGTACTCGTGGGCGATCTCGACCGCGGGCACGACGAAGACGGTGTGGACCACCGATCCACCGATGACGAGTCCGAGGATGTCAGCGGCCCGGGCCGCCGCTTCGTCAGGGTCCGCCGCCAGCCGGACGCCGCCGGCCTTGCCCCGACCGCCGGCCAGGACCTGGGCCTTGACCACCACCGGTCCGCCGATCCGCCCGGCGGCGTCGCGGGCTCCGTCCGGGCTCGTCGCCACCTCGCCGGGGAGGGTCGGGATGCCGTAGCCGGCGAGGATTTCCCGGCTGCGGAACTCCTGGAGCTTCACGCCCCGAGCGTACCCGACCCGCCCCGTGGCCGACCGGCCACCGGGCGCGGGCCCGGCTGCCTACACTTGGACCGTGACCTACGAGGTGACGCTCATCCCCGGCGACGGGATCGGGCCGGAGATCGCGGCCGCCGCGCGCGAGGTGCTCGAAGCGACCGGGCGTGGGCTTCACGTGGGACGAGCAGACCGCCGGCGAGGCGACGCTGGCGAGCGACGGCACGCCGCTCCCGGACCGGGTCATCGACAGCATCCGCCGCACCAGGCTGGCCCTCAAGGGACCGATCACCACACCGGTCGGCACCGGCTTCCGGAGCGTCAACGTGGCCCTCCGCCAGGCCCTCACCCTGTACGCCAACGTTCGGCCGGCGCGGAGCATCGCCGGTATCGCCTCCCGCTACGACGACGGTCGACCTGGTCATCGTCCGGGAGAACACCGAGGACCTCTACGCCGGGATCGAGCGGGCGGTGAGTGACGACGAGGCGGAGAGCATCAAGGTCATCACCCGCGGCGCCTCGGAACGGATCGCCCGCTACGCGTTCGAGTACGCGGTGGCCAACGGGCGGCACACGGTCACCGCGGTCCACAAGGCGAACATCATGAAGCTGACCGATGGCCTGTTCCTCGAGAGCTGCCGGCACATCGCCCAGGGGTACGAGGGCCGGATCGCATTCCAGGATCGGATCGTCGACAACATGTGCATGCAGCTCGTCCAGAAGCCCGAAACCTATGACGTCCTGGTCGCCCCGAACCTCTACGGCGACATCATCAGCGACCTGGCGGCCGGGCTGGTCGGGGGGCTGGGCATCGCGCCCGGCGCGAACATCGGCGAGGAGGCGGCCGTCTTCGAGGCGGTCCACGGCTCCGCCCCCAAGTACGCCGGACAGGACCGCGCCAACCCGACCGCGCTCATCCTGTCGGGCGCGCTCCTGCTGCGGCACATCGGCGAGACCGATGCCGGGGCGGCGGTGGAGGAGGCCGTCCGCGGGAGTCATCGGCGAGGGTGAGACGGTCACCGCCGACCTCGGAGGATCGACTGGCACCAGGGCCTACGGGCAGGCGGTGGCGGCGCGGGTCCAGGCCCTGCGGGCGGCTGCGTGACCGTCTCCTCGTGGCTCAGCCAGGCCCAGTCGCGCGTCGTGCGCTACCGGGTCAGCTGGGCGCAGCTCGCGTGGTTCGGCCATCGGCTGTCGGGGATCGGCGTCCTGCTCTACCTGTTCATGCACATCGTGGAGACCTCGACCGTCCTGCTCGGGCCCGAGGTCTACGACACCACGCTCGGCCTCTTCCGCAACCCGGTCATCCGCGCCGGCGAGATCCTGCTCATGGCGGCGCTCGTGTACCACTCCCTCAACGGGCTGAAGGTGATCCTCATCGACTTCGTGCCGTCTGCCACCGCGTGGTACCGCCCGCTCACGTACGGGGTGATCACCGCCACGGTGGTGGCCATGGTCCCGCTGGCCATGATCATGTTCGCCCCGTTCGCGCCGTGGTGAGGCCGATGAGCGTCGGTCGCACCGTCTGGCTCGGCAACCCCCCGGCCCGCCGAGCTCGCCCTCCGGCGGGCACCGGCCGCGAGCGGTTCTGGTGGTGGTTCATGCGGCTCAGCGGCCTGGCCCTCGTCCTCCTCGCCCTGGGCCACATGCTGATCATGCACGTCCTCGTCCAGCTGGCCGGCCTGGAGCTGGACTACGGGTTCGTGACCAGCCGCTGGGGATCGCCGTTCTGGCGCATCTACGACGGCGCTGCTCCTCGTCCTGGCCCTGGTCCACGGCGTGAACGGCGCTCGGGTCGTGATCACCGATCTCGTGCCCCGGGGCGGAATCCGCGCCCTGCTCATTGCCGGTCTCGGCATCGTGGCCGTGCTCTGGCTGCTGCTGGGCCTGATGGTCGTCATCTTCTTCAATCCCGCGCCGTGAGCGTGCCCATGGTCGGGCGCGGCCCGCGCGCCGCCCCGCGCATCCACACCCTCGACGCGGTCGTCGTCGGCGCCGGGGGAGCGGGTCTCTACGCCGCCCTCGAGCTGAAGCGCGGGCTGGGCGAGGGCGGCCGCATCGGCGTCGTGTCCAAGCTGTACCCCACCCGGTCTCACACCGGCGCCGCCCAGGGCGGCGTGTGCGCCGCGCTCGGCAACACCGAGGAGGACCACTGGGAGTGGCACTGGTGGGACACCGTCAAGGGCGGGGACTACCTCGTCGACCAGGACGCGGCCGAGGTGATGTGCCGCGATGCGGTGCAGACCATCCGCGACCTGGAGCACCTCGGCCTGCCGTTCGACCGCACGCCGGAGGGGCTGATCGACCAGCGGCGATTCGGTGGCCACACCCGCAACCACGGCGAGGCGCCCGTCCGCCGGTCCTGCTACTCCGCGGACCGGACCGGGCACGCCATCCTCCAGACCCTGTACCAGCAGTGCATCCGCCACGAGGTCGCCTTCTTCGACGAGTACCAGGTCCTCGACCTCGTCATGCCCGACGGGCCGGGAGGGCGGGTGAGCGGGGTCCTCGCCATTCAGCTGGCGACCGGGGAGCTGACCGTGTTCCTGGCTCCGACCGTCCTGTTTGCGACCGGCGGCTTCGGGATGGTCTACAAGGTGACGTCGAACGCGCACACCCTGACCGGGGATGGCGTGGCCATCGCATACCGTCGTGGCCTGCCGCTGGAGGACATGGAGTTCTACCAGTTCCACCCGACCGGCATGTACCGCCTCGGCTTCCTCCTGTCCGAGGCCATGCGCGGGGAGGGCGGCATCCTGCTCAACGGCGAGGGCGAGCGGTTCATGGAGCGCTATGCCCCGACCATGAAGGACCTCGCCAGCCGCGACGTCGTCAGCCGGAGCATCTACCAGGAGGTCGCGGCCGGCCGCGGGGTGAACGGGCAGGATTTCGTCCATCTCGACGTCCGCCATCTCGGCGCCGAAATCCTCGACCACAAGCTGCCCGACATGGCCGGCTTCATCCGGACCTATTTCGGCCTCGAGCCATTGACCGACCTCGTGCCCATCCAGCCGACGGCGCACTACGCCATGGGCGGGATCCCGACCGATGTCGACGGCCGGGTCCTCGCCGACGCCGACGGTCGGGTCGTGCCCGGCTTCTTCGCGGCCGGGGAGTGCGCCTGCGTCAGCGTGCACGGCGCCAACCGGCTGGGGACGAACTCGCTGCTCGACATCCTCGTCTTCGGTCGGCGGGCCGGCATCGCGATGACCGCGGCGGTGCAGGACGCCCCGGCTCCGGCCCGCGACCTGGAGGCGGAGGCCCGAGCCGCCGCACACCTCGCCGACCTGCTCGGCGGATCGAGCGGTGTCCGACCGGCCGTCCTCCGCGCGGAGCTGCGCGAGCTGATGTTCCGCGACTGCGGGGTGTACCGCACCGCCGACCGGCTGGCCTCCGCGCGCGCGGCGGTGGCCGGCCTCCGCGAACGGGCGCGGCACCTCAAGCTCGACGACCACGGCCATCGGTACAACACCGACCTGACCGATGCCCTCGAGCTCGGCTTCCTCCTCGACTGCGCCGAGGCGATGGTCGTCTCGGCGGAGGCCCGGACCGAGAGCCGCGGGGCGCATGCCCGGGAGGACTTTCCCGATCGCGACGACGACGGCTGGATGCGCCACACGTTCGCGACGCGGCGGACCGATGGGGCGGTCGACCTGACCTACAAGCCGGTGACGGTGACCGAGTTCCAGCCGGCGCCACGGGTGTACTGACCGATGCAGGTCGAGCTGCGGATCCGTCGCTTCAACCCCGAGACCGACCAGGCCTCGCACTGGGAGACGTACGACCTCGAGGCCGATCCGACCGACCGCGTCCTCGACCTCCTCCACCAGGTGAAGTGGTACCAGGACGGGACGCTGACCTTCCGCCGGTCGTGCGCCCACGGCGTCTGCGGATCCGACGCGATGCTGATCAACGGGCGGAACCGGCTCGCGTGCGCGATGCTCGTCCGCGAGGCGGGAGCGCACATCGAGGTCGAGCCGATGCGCGGGCTGCCGGTCGTGAAGGACCTGCTCGTCGACCAGGAGGAGTTCTGGGCGAAGTACCGCAACGCGATGCCGTACCTCGTCAATGACGAGGTCCCCGAGGACGGCCTCGAGCGGCGCCAGTCACCGTTCGACCGCGCGAAGTACGAGGACACCAGCCGCTGCATCCTGTGCGCCGCCTGCACCACCGCGTGCCCGGTGTTCTGGACGAACCCCGACTACGTTGGCCCCGCGGCCATCGTCAACGCCCATCGGTTCATCTTCGACAGCCGTGACACCGCCCACGCCGAGCGGCTGGAGCTCATGGCCGACGCCGACGGGGTCTGGCGCTGCCGAACCGTCTTCAACTGCGTCGAGGCCTGCCCGCGGGGGATCAACGTCACCCGCGCCATCCTCGAGGTGACCCAGGCCATCGAGGACCGGCCCGCTTGAGGCGGCTCCTGATCCATACCGATGGCGCCGCCCGGGGCAATCCCGGCCCGGCGGGAGCGGGAGCGCTCCTGCAGGACGCCGAGACCGGGGAGACCGTGGCCGAGATCGCCGAGTTCCTCGGCGTGCGGACGAACAACTATGCCGAGTGGACCGCCGTCGAGCTCGCCGTGCGCCAGGCGCTGGCGCTGGACGCCTCGATCATCGACCTGCGGACCGACTCGGAGCTCGTGGCGCGCCAGATTGCGGGTCGCTACCGGGTCAAGCACCCGGACCTCAAGCCCATCCACGCCCGGGTCATGGCCCTCCTGGCCGAGTTCACGACCTATACCGTCGGCCATGTCCCGCGCGAGCGAAACCGCGACGCCGATCGACTGAGCAACGTGGCGATCGACGGGCCGCCGGGATCGGTCTAGACTCGGCGTCCCTGGAGACGGCCGGACGGCCGCGGACGCGATCGCCGAAAGGCGGCGTTCGAGGAAAGTCCGAGCTCCATAGAGCAGGCTCGCGGGTAACACCCGTCCGCCGTGAGGCGAGGACCAGCGCCACAGTGACGATGCCCGCGCAAGCGGGAGTGAAACGGGCAAGCTCGAGCCGGAGCAAGACCGAATAGGAGGGCGCAGCGGCCTTCGGGCCGCGGCAGGTGGCTCGCTCAGCCCTCGGGTAGGTCGCCCAGATGGATGGCCGTCACCGGACCTCGGTCCGGGACAGAACTCGGCTTACAGGCCGCTCTCCAGGGACGCTCGCAGAACGAGGACGCTCAGTCCTCGTCGGCCCGCCAGATGCCTTTCGCGGTGCAGGCGTTGCAGATCGGTCGGGCCTCGACGAACGAGCCGAGGGGCAGCGGATACTCGCGTCCGCCGAGCAGGCAGCTCACCTCGACCTCACGTCCGCCGGGGACCGGCAGGATGGCCACGTGTCGCACGCTGCAGCGACGGATCTGTCCGGTGCGAGGGATCGGAGTCCGCTGGGGCGCGTCGCTGCGTTCGACCGCCATGAGATCACGAGCCTGCGCGGCCGATAGGGTGATGCTCAATGGCGCGTTCGTACCATGGCCCGAAAGGTCACTCGACCGGGTCGAGTGGCGCGCGTCGGGGCGGTATCCTCGTGGACATGTTCAGGCGCGGCAGCAAGCCGACGCAGTCGGCGGCCGATGCCGAGCGCCAGGCGCTGTTCGAAAAGCTCGCGCAACGGCCGGAATCGGTCTGTCCGTTCCTGGGGCTGGCCGCTGCCCGAGCGGAGTTCGAGCCGCAGGCCACCGACGAGCACCGCTGCTACGCCTTCGGCGAGCCGGAGCCCCTGTCCGGGGAGCAGCAGCGCAACGTCTGCCTGCAGCTGGGCTACGCGAACTGCCCGCGCTACCTCCGCGGGGTGCTGGTCATTCCGACCGACGAGCTCGAAGCCCTGCGCCGTCCTCCGCAGCGGATCCCGCCCCACCGCCTCCGCCCGCCGCCGCACCGCAGCCCGACCGGGACCGCCGCCGGATCCTCGCCGCCGTGCTCGTCCTGCTGCTCCTCGTCGGCGGTGGTGTCGGCGCCTGGTGGATGCTGGCCGGACCCGGCGCGGTGGCCGTGGTGCCCGACTCCCACCCCCAAGCCATCGGTGGCGCCCAGTGCGGCTCCATCGGGATCGGCCGAGGAATCGCTCGTTCGCGAGCCCACTCCGCTGATCCGACGCCCGGCACCCGGGGACGAGTTCATCGGCTACGAGGTGACGGTCACCCCGGGCGACTACCTCGTGTTCCGGGTCAATGGCGCTGGGCGAGATCGTCGACGAGGGCGACGCCACCTTCTACGGATGTGAGCCAGGGCCCGGTCGACCGCGTCGTCGCCGACAACGGTCTCCTGCACTGGCGGGAGACCCTGGGCGGCCTGACGAGATTGGTCGTTCATCCGGGACGAGTCCGGGCCGTTCCGCATCCGTGAGGTCTACCGCGGGCCGGACGGGTCGTTGCGGTACGCCGTCGTGCCCGCCGACGAGACCTGACGGACAAGGCTAGCTCCTCAGTCGGGCCCGAGCCCGCCGCGATCCGTCAGCGCCGGGCCCCAAATCCCTGCAGAAAATCACCTTGACGGGGACGCCACGCCCTGTAAGATGGCGCCCTGTGGCCCAAAGTGGGGCCAAATGGGGAACAGTGGTAGGGGAACGAGTGGAGAGGACCCCGTTCCTGACCGGCGAGTACCGTCACGCGCTCGACGATCGCGGCCGGGTCGCGGTCCCAGCGCGCTTTCGGACGCGCCTCGTCGGCGGGAGCGACGCTGACCCGCTGGCTCGATTCCTGCATCGCGGTCTATCCCCGCGACGCGTGGGAGGAGCTGGCCGAGAAGCTCCGCGGCCTGCCGCTGGCCAACCCCCAGGCGCGCGAGTTCGCGCGATTCATGTCGTCGGGTGCCGTCGACGTCGAGCTCGACCAGCCAGGGCCGCCTGCTCGTCCCGCAGCTACCTGCGGACCTACGCCGGCCTGCAGCCGGGGGAGGTCGATCGTGGTCGGCGCCCTGAACCGGCTCGAGATCTGGGCACCCTCGGCGCTGGGAGCCGTACCGATCACGGATCGAGGACGCGCCCGAGGCGCTGGCGGAGCAATTGCAGGACCTGGGGATCTAGGGCCCGTGGCGCCATGACGCACGTCACGACCCGGCCATTGATGCGTCTCCGGGCCGCTCGGCCCGTCACCGGACCCTCGAGGGACAGTCACGCATGGGAGAAGGGCATCTGCCGGTCCTCGTCGACGAGGTTCTTGCCTCGTTGGCCCTCCGTTCCGGCAGCTCCATCGCGGATTGCACGGTCGGTGGCGGTGGGCACGCCGAGCGACTTTTGGAGGCCGTGTCTCCGGACGGCCGCCTCCTCGGCCTCGATGCCGATGCGGCGGCCGTCCGCGAGGCGTCTCGCGTCCTGGCCCGCTTCGGTGAACGGGCCCTCGTTCGGCACGCGAACTTCACACGCCTCGAGGAGGTCGCCCGCGACGAGGGGATGGTCCCGCTCGACGGCGTCCTGTTCGACCTTGGCCTGTCCAGCTACCAGCTGGCCGATGCGCGGCGCGGCTTCGCCTTCACGGCGGACGCGCCGCCGGACATGAGATTCGATGAAACGAGTGGTGTTTCGGCTCTCGAGCTCATCGACAGCACCTCGGAGCGAGAGCTCGCCCGAATCCTCGCGACGCTTGGTGAAGAACGCCGTGCAGGCCGCATCGCGAAGGCGATCGTGGCGGCGCGTACGTCGGGTCGTCTTGTGACGGCCTCGGACCTGGCGGCCGTGGTGGCAGCCACCGTCCCGGCCAGGGGGGCCGACAAGGGACGGATCCACCCGGCCACCAGGACCTTCCAGGCCCTGCGGATGGCGGTCAACCATGAGCTCGAGGCGCTCGAGGCCGGCCTCGGCGCCGCTCTCCGTGTGCTCCGTCCCGGGCGGACGGCTGGTGGTCATCAGCTACCACTCGCTCGAGGACCGGGTCGTGAAGCGCTTCCTGGCCCGTGAAGCGCGCGACTGCCTCGAGGACCCACTTCCACCGGTCTGCACCTGCGGCCACGTGGCCCAGGTGCGGTTGATCTCGCGACGGGTCATCCGCCCGTCCGACGCCGAGGTGACACGGAACCGCCGCGCACGCAGCGCGCGGTTGCGCGTCGCCGAACTGCTCGCCGCCGCGAGCGCCTGAAAGCCAGAGGAGGGTTGGGCACATGAGTCGAGGTCGTACGAGACACCAGGGAAGCCGCCGTCGGGCGTACAGCGTCCGGCAACGGGAAGTTCGCGAGCGACGGCTGCGCACCGCCCGCGAGGAGGAAACGTGGTCGTACGACGGCACGGCCGCCGTCGAGCAGGATCCGGCCCCCGACGAGCCGTCACCGGCCTGGACCCTGCTTCTGCCGGGCCGTCCGGCGGCTGCCTGAGCGGCTGCCGACGCCATGGCCGCCATTGGTGCACGCCCGGCCGGTGTCCTGGGGGACATCGACTGGGGTCTCCGGCGCCCGCTGCGCCCGCGTGGCGGGACGGCTCGGGGCTACCGCCTGCGGCGGGCCTCGTCTCGCCGTCGACGGGCGGCCGGACTCTCGCTCGCGCTGGTCGTCATCGTCGTATCGGCCATGCTCGCCTTGCTGTACCTGACCCAGTCGAGCCGGATCGCCAGCACCGGCTACGAGATGGAGCGACTCGAGGCCCGGCTCGACGTGCTCGAGGCCGAGCGCCAGGCGCTCCTGCTCCAGATCGGCCAGGCCCAGTCGCCGGCCACCATCGAGGCGCGGGCGGCCGCGCTCGGCCTCATCCCCCTCGTCCCCGAATCGGTCCACTTCGCCAGCCCATCGTCTGACCACCAGCCGTAGCCGTCGCACGCCCGGCGCGCGACCCGGAGCTGCCATGCTTGCCAGAACCGACAGTCGAATCCGGGCCGTGGTCATGCTGCTGCTGACGTCGCTCGTCGCGGGCGTGATCGGTTATCGACTGGTGTGGTGGCAGGTCGTCGATCGCGAGCGCCTGGCCGAGATGGGGCTCGCCCAGCTGGCGCACGCACAGCAGATCCCGGCCGCCCGCGGCCTCATCGTCGACCAAAGCGGCCTGATCCTGGCCACGTCGACCGCCACCGAGTCGGTGTTCGCCACCCCGCCAACGATCGATGACCCGGCGCGATCGGCCCTGCTCCTGAGCGGGATCCTCGGCATCGAGGCCGCCGATCTGGAAGCGACCCTCGCCAGCGGCGAGGCGTGGGCCTGGCTGAAGCGGCGGGTGGACGTCGAGACCGCCACCCGGGTTCGGGCCCTGGATCTGCCGGGTATCGGGCTCGTGCCGGAGTCCCGGAGGGTCTACACCATGGGAGGAGCCGCCAGCGGGACCACCCTGGCGGCCCAGGTCCTCGGGTTCGTGAACGTGGACGGCGTGGGCCAGTACGGCGTCGAGGGCGCCATCGATGGGTTGCTGGCCGGCACACCGGGATCGGTCGTCGCCCAGGAGGACGTGGCCGGACGGCTCATCGCGGGCTCGGTCCACGAGCTGTCGGCTCCGGTCGATGGCGCGAACGTCACGCTGACGATCGACGCCGGGCTCCAGCACCTCCTCGAGGGCCAGATGCTGGACACCTTCACCCGCAACCGCGCGGTCGGGGTGACCGGTCTGATCATGGACGTCAACACCGGCGCGATCATGGCGCTCGCCTCGGTTCCGACCTTCGACGCCAACCAGTACCCGACCACCGACCCGGCTCTGTTCACGAACCCGGCGGTCAGCCGCCAGTACGAGCCGGGATCGGTCCTGAAGGCGGTCACGGTGGCCGCCGCCCTGGATGCCGGTGCCATCAGCCCGTCCGATCTCATCCTCGACGACAACAACCTGCAGATCTATGACGCCACGATCAGCAACGCGGACCGTCAGTGGTGGCCGAGCGGGCACGGGCTCATCACCCCGGCCGAGGTCCTCGCCCTGTCGAACAACGTGGGGGCGGCCACCATCGGGCTGACCCTCGGCGGCGACCGGCTGCACGAGGCCCTGGTCCGGTTCGGGTTCGGGGCGCCGACCGGGATCGACCTGGCCGGCGAGGCGGCCGGCGTCGTCCTCCATCCGGATGACGAGGGCGCGTCGAAGGAGCTGACGACGGCCCAGAATGCGTTCGGCCAGGGCATCAGCGTGACCGTGGTCCAGATGGCCGCCGCGTACGCGGCCATCGCCAATGGCGGGAAGCTGGTGACCCCGCACGTGGTCGCGGGCTGGACGGCCGCCGATGGGACGTTCCAGCGCGCAGCCGCTCGCGGAGTCGCCGCAGGTCATCAAGCCCGCAACGTCGGCCACCGTGCTCGAGATGCTGACCGGCGCGATCGACAACGGGATCGCGAACGGAGCCGCGGTGGCCGGGTACTCGATCGCCGGGCAAGACCGGAACGGCCCAGGTCGCCGGCCCGGTCAAGGTCCTGGTCCAGAACGGCACGGACGCCAACGGTCAGCCCGTCTACGTGGAGTCGACCCGCCAGGAGTACATCGAGGGCTGGGTGGACTCGAGCTTCATCGGCATCGCCCCGGCGTCCAACCCGCGCTTCGTGATGATGGTCCTCATCCACCGCCCGGTGGTCGGCAGCTCGGGCATCGGGGAGCGGCCGGAGGTCGCGTTCGCCCAGCTCGCGCCGCTCGTCTTCGACTACCTCGGCATCCCGCCGGACCGACCCGCGCCGGGCGTTGCCCAGCCATGAGGCTGGTAGACTCGCCGCCGACACGCCGCAGGGAACCGCGTGCCCGCGCCGATCCGCATCGACGACCTGCTGGCCGCCACCGGCGGCCGGCTGCAGGCCAAGACCAGCGTCCGGTCATTCCGCCTTGCCGTCGTCGACTCCCGGCGTGTCGTTCCCGGCTCACTGTTCGTGGCCCTCCGCGGCGAGCGCGACGACGGTCACCGCTACGTGGCGCGAGGCACTCGCCGCCGGCGCCGTCGCGGCGCTCGTCGAACGGGAGGTCACGGTGCCGCCGGGCAGCGACGCGGCGATCATTCGCGTCGCGGACAGCCTGCGCGCCCTCCAGGACCTCGCCGACGTGGTGGCGGGACCGGTTTGCCGTCCGCGTCGTGGGCATCACCGGCTCGACCGGCAAGACGCTCGCCAAGGAGGTCACCGCCGACGTCCTGTCGCGAACGCTGCGCGTTCTCCGCAACGAGGGCAACCTGAACTCGGAGACCGGCCTGCCGATGACGCTCCTCCACCTGGAGCCGGCGCACCAGGTCGCGGTCCTCGAGATGGGGATGTACACCACCGGCGAAATCAGCCGCCTGGTCGAGATCAGCCGGCCGGAGGTCGGGGTCGTCCTCGCCGTCCACCCCACCCACCTCCAACGGGCCGGCAGCCTGGAACGCATCGCGGAGGCGAAGGCGGAGCTGCCCCGTGGCCTGCCACCGGACGGGCTGGCGGTCCTGAACGCGGACGACCCACGAGTCGCGGCCATGGCTCGCCAGACGCCGGCCGCCGTTCGCACCTTCGGCCTCGGCGAGGCGGCCGACGTGCGAGCCACCGACGTCGAGTCCGAGGGCCTGAACGGCGTCAGCTTCACCCTCCGCAGCCCGTGGGGCGAGCGGCGGATCCGGAGCGCGTCCCCGGGTCGCCATCTCGTGCCCCACGCCCTGGCGGCGGCCGCGGTGGCGGAGCACTTCGCCGTGCCACTGGCCGAGGTCGCGGCCGCGCCTGGAGGCCGGCAGCGGCGCCCCGCACCGGATGGCGATCGGGGAGCTGCCCGGCGGCGCGACGCTGGTCGACGACACCTACAACGCGTCGCCGGTATCGGTTTCGGCCGCCCTCGCCTTCCTGGCCGAGACGCCGGTCGGCAGCGGGCGGCGGCTCGCCGTCCTCGGCGACATGCTGGAGCTCGGCCCGGACGAGCGGGCGCTGCACGAGCGGATCGGACGCGAGGCAGCCGGCGTCCTGGACGGGCTGGTCGCGGTCGGGGAGCGTGGGCGTTGGATCGCCGACGCGGCCCGCGCGGCCGGGCTGACACGGGTCGCCACCGCGCCGGACGCGGAAGGCGCCCTGCCGGCCGTCGAGCAGACGCTGAATCCCGACGAGCGGCGACGTCCTCCTGGTGAAGGCATCGCGTGGCATCGCGCTCGACCGCCTCGTCGCCGCGCTCACCGGCCAACCGCCGGATGACCACGCGTAACGATGCTGCCCCTGCTGCTCGGCCTCCTGCTGGCGTTCGGCGGGGTCGTCCTCCTCGGCCCGATCTACATCCGCCTCATGCAGCGGCTCGGGTTCGGCAAGGCCATCCGGGCCGAGGGCCCCGAGGCGCACGCGGTCAAGGCCGGCACGCCGACCCTGGGCGGGATGCTGATCGTGATCGTCGTCATGTTCCTGGCCATGGCCATGCGCCTCGAGGACGAAAGCACCCTGACCCCGATGCTGACCCTGGTCGGGGTGGGCATCCTCGGCGCGATCGACGACTTCGTGAACGCGCGAACCGGCTTCGGCGTGCGCGGCCGGTACAAGCTCGTGTGGCAGACCGTGGTCGGCGATCCTGGCCGCGGTCTACATCCAGCGCCATTTCGACATCACCGCCGTCAACGTTCCGCTGATCGGTCGAGCTGGCGATCCCGGGCCGTGCTGCGTCGTCTCGTTCGTCGCCTTCGCCATCGTCGGCGCCTCGAACGCGGTCAACCTGACCGACGGCCTGGACGGCCTGGCCTCGGGCGTCCTCGTCTTCAGCTTCGTCGCCTACCTGCTGATCGCGCTGGTCGCGGTTCCCGGACTGAAGGACAGCCAGCCCGAGCTGGCGGTGTTCTGCGCGCTGATCATCGGCGCCCTGATGGGGTTCCTGTGGTTCAACGTCCATCCCGGCCCAGATCTTCATGGGCGATGCCGGGGCGCTCGCCGCTGGGGGCGACCCTGGCCGTGGTGGCGGCGGTCAGCGGCCAGCTGCTGCTGCTGGTGATCATCGGCATCGTCTTCGTGGCCGAGACGGTGTCGGTCATCCTCCAGGTCGGCTCGTACCAGCTCCGCGGCAAGCGGATCTTCCGGATGGCGCCCCTCCACATCCACTTCGAGCTGCTGGGCTGGGCCGAGGAGAAGATCACCCTCCGCTTCTGGATCGTGGCCGCCCTGGCCGCGCTGCTCGGGGTCAGCCTGTTCCTCGCATCGACCGGGCTCTCGTGATGCCGATGTCGACCTCGCCGACGAGCCGCGCGCTCCCCGCCAGCCGCGCGGACCTGGCCGGCCGCAAGGCAGTCGTGCTCGGACTGGCGCGGACGGGGATCGCCGCGACCCGCTTCCTGGCTGATGCCGGCGCGTCGGTCACCGTCTATGACCGGCGCCCGGCCGACGCGCTGACCGATGCCATCGCGGCCCTCGAGGGTCGCCCGGTGACGCTCGCCCTGGAGGCGACGCCGGACCACGTTGGCGCGCTGCTGGGCGAGGCCGACCTGGTCGTCACCAGCCCATCGATCAACGCCGAGTTCCCGACCACCGACCCGTGGCTTCGCGAGGCGCTGACCGATGCCGCTGCCGCCGGTGTGCCGATCGTGAGCGAGGTGGACCTCTTCCTGCGGCTCACCCGGGCGCGGATCCTGGCCGTGACCGGGACGAAGGGAAAGACGACGACCGCCGCCCTCACCGCCTCCATCCTGGCCGCCGCCCGGGTGCCGCACGCGCTGGGCGGAAACATCGGCACGCCGCTCATCGAGGAGGCCGATCGGCTCGGCTCCCGGACGTGGGCCGTCCTCGAGCTGTCCGAGCTCCAGCTGCCGACCATCAGTCGTGGGGCCGATGTCGCGGTCTACACCAACATCCTGGCCGATCACCTCGACCGCCACGGCAGCGTCGAGGCCTACCGGACGGTGAAGCGTCGCCTCGCCGAGCTGTCCGCGTCCGACGGGCGCGCTGGTCCTCAACCAGGATGACCCCGGCTACGGTGGCCATGGCCGCCGACCTGCCCGAGGCCCGGGTGCACTGGTACGGGCTCGAGGCCCGTCCAGGGGCCGACGCATGGGTCGAGGATGGCTGGATCGTGGTCGGCGGGGAGCGGGTGCTCCCCAGCGCCGATGTCCCACTGCGAGGCGACCATCTCCTTCGTGACGTCCTGGCCGCCGCCGTCGGCGCCCGACTGGCGGGCGCCGACACGACCGCGGTGGCGGCCGGCGTCCGCGCCTTCGGCGGCGTGCCGCATCGGCTCGAGTCCCTCGGGACGCGGGCCGGCGTCGAGTACGTGAACGACTCGCAGGCCACCATCCCGGTGGCGGCGATCGCCGCGATCGAGTGCGTTCGAGGACCGCGGGCTCGTGATCATCGCCGGCGGCCAGGGCAAGGGCCTGGACTACGGCGAGTTCGCCGATGCGATCGCCGGCCGCTGTCGGGCGGTCGTGCTCATCGGCGAGACGGCTGCCGAGCTCGAGCGCCTCATCGGCGGACCGGCTGCCGATCATCCGAAGCGCATCCATGGACGAGGCGGTGACCGCGGCTGCCGGAGCGGCCCGGCCCGGAGACGTGGTCCTCCTCGCGCCGGCCGCCGCCAGCTTCGACATGTTCGTCGACTACGCAGCGCGCGGTGACGCGTTCCGGGCGGCGGTGGCCGCGACTCCCGTCCGGCGAGGCGCGGGCATGACGGCGGCCGTCGGCGTCGCCCCTGCCGCGCGACGCGCGGCGCGGACCCGGGGCGTCCAGCGCGAGCGGCGCCGGGTGGCGATGCCGCTCCTGGTGGCCGTCCTCGCCCTCGTCGCGATCGGCGTCGTGATGGTCTACTCGGCCTCGAGCATCAACGCCCTGCTCGCCAGCGACGACCCGGCCCGCTACGGCGTCGCGCAGGGGATCTTCGCCGCCATCGGACTGCTCGCCATGGTCATCGTCAGCCGGATCGACTTCCGGATCTATCGCTACCTCGCCATCCCCGCCTACGTCGCGGCGCTGGTCATGCTCGCGATCGTGCTCATCCCGAACGTCGGCTTCGAGGCCGGCGGGTCGCGCCGCTGGCTCGAGATCCCGGTCATCGGCCGGTTCCAGCCGGCGGAGGTCGCGAAGCTGGCGATCATCCTGTACCTCGCCCACTGGCTCGACCGCCGTGGCCGAGCCGCGCACGGCATCCGGGGCGGCCTCATCCCGTTCGCCCTGCTGGTGGCGCCAGGATTCCTGCTGATCGCCCTGGAGCCGGACCTCGGCACGGCGGGGATCTATGCCGTCGCCGCGCTGTCGGTGTTCTTCATGTCCGGCGCCAGCGTGGTGGGGCTGTTCGCCGTCGGGGGGGCGGTGCTCGCGATGGCGACCGCATTCGTTCTGCGGACGCCGTACCAGCTCGCCCGGGTGACCACCTTCCTCGACCCCGAGAAGGATCCGCTGGGGGCGGGGTACAACGCCATGCAATCGCTCATGGCCCTCGCCATGGGCGGGCTGGCCGGGGTCGGGCTGGGCGCCAGCCGCCAGAAATACCTGTACCTTCCGGCTCCATCGACCGACTTCATCTACGCCATCATCGGCGAGGAGTGGGGCCTCATCGGCACCGTCGCCGTCCTGCTCCTCTTCGTCGTCATCGCCTGGCAGGGCTACCGCATTGCGGTGCATGCCCCCGACACGTTCTCCGGGCTGCTGGCGGCCGGCATCACGACCTGGCTCGTCGTCCAGGCCGCGATCAACATGATGGTGGTGACGGCCCTCTGGCCGGTCACCGGCATCCCGCTTCCGTTCATCAGCTATGGCGGGACGGCGCTCATCATCAACCTCGTGGCGGTCGGAGTCCTGCTCTCGATCAGCCGCGAGGCCCAGACAGGATCGGTGTTCGATGCGCTTGGTGATCTCAGGCGGCGGGACCGGCGGGCACATCTACCCCGCACTGGCCGTCGCCCACGCCCTGCGCGAGCTGCGACCCGGGGTTGAGCTCGCGTACGTCGGCGGTGTCCGCGGCTTCGAGCGCCGGCTGGTGGGGGAGGCCGGCGACATGCCGTACCACCAGCTGAACGTCCGATCCCTGCGCTCGGCCGGGCGCAGCGCCCACACCATCCTGGACCCGCTTCGCCTGACCGCCGCCACGCCGCAGGCATGGCGACTCCTCGGCCGGCTTGCCCCGGCCGCGATCTTCTCGACCGGCGGGTACCTGGCCGTCCCGCTCGTCGCGGCCGCGGCCGCCCGCCGGGTGCCGAGCATCGTGTGGGAGGGCAACGTGGTCCCGGGGCGGGCGACGCGCGCCATCGGCCGCTGGGCGACCCGCGTGGCCGTCGCCTTTCCGCCCACCGCCGAGGCGTTCGGTGAGCGGGCATTCGTGACGGGCACGCCGATCCGCTCGTTCGCCGGCGTCGAGCGCGAGTCCGCGCGGAGCGCGATGCGGGTCGGCGCCGATGACCGGCTGCTCCTCGTCTTCGGCGGCTCCCAGGCCGTGGCCCGCATCACGTCGGCCCTCGAGGAGGCCCTGCCGGCCCTCGTCGCGGACTGGATCGTCCTCCACCTGGCCGGCGAGCAGGGCATGGCCGCGGCCGAGGCGGCTCGCGCGCGGCTGCCGGCTGCTGTCCGGGACCGATACCGACCCGAGCCATTCCTGACCGACCAGATGGCGGCCGCGCTGGTGGCGGCCGACGTCGTGCTGGGCCGCGCCGGCTCGTCCACCTGTGCCGAGGTGGCCGCCGTCGGCGTGGCCGCCATCCTGGTGCCGTATCCCTACGCGCACGGCCACCAGGCCGCCAACGCCGCGTGGCTGGCGGAACACGGCGCCGCCGTCGCCGTGCCCGACGAGGAGCTCACCGGGGAGCGGCTGCGGACCGAGCTCGCCGCCCTCCGCGCCGACGGTCCCCGGGCGGCCATGGCCGCGGCCGCCAGGCGCCTGGGCCGCCCCGATGCGGCCCGTGACGTGGCCACCGCCCTCCTCGAGCTGGCCGAGGCGGCCACGTGACCGCGCCACCGAACACCACCGACACGCACCTGGACACCGCCCTCGCGGCGTTCGACCGCCTGGCCGAGGATCGGGACCTGGGGATCCGTCGCGACGCGCCACTCGCCCCGCTGACGACGCTGCGGGTCGGCGGCCCGGCCGACCGGCTGGCCGAGCCGCGAAGCCGCGACGGAGCTGCTCGCCGTGCTGGACGCGGCGCGCGCCGCGGGCGTGCCGTGGCTCGTCATCGGCAACGGGAGCAACCTCGTCGTGGCCGATGCCGGCGTCCGCGGGCTCGTCATCCGCAACCGGGCCCGCGCCGTCGAGCTGGCGGGGCCCAGCCTGTCCGCCGACGCTGGCACGCCGATGGCGCTGCTCGTGAAGCGGGCCTCGGCAGCGGGCCTGTCCGGGCTCGAGTGGGGGATCGCGGTGCCCGGCACTCTCGGCGGCGCGGTATGGGCCAATGCCGGCGCCCACGGTGGCGAGATCCGCGACTGCGTCACCGTGGTCGAAGCGTGGGATCCCGCCAGCGGTGAGGCTGACCGAGTATCGCGAACGACGCCTGTCGATTCGGATACCGCGAGTCGCGTTTCAAGCACGAGCCGCTGGTGGTGGTGTCCGCGACCATGAGCCTCGCCCCCGATGAGCCGGACGCGGTGGCGGCCCGGGTCAGTGCCTTCCAGGCCCAGCGCGCGGCGACCCAGCCTCTCGCCGAGCAGAACGCGGGCAGCGTGTTTCGCAACCCGCCCGACGACCACGCCGGACGCCTCATCGAGGCGGCCGGCCTGAAGGGACGGCAGGCGGGCACGGCATCGGTCAGCACGCGCCATGCGAACTTCATCGTCACCGAGCGTGGCGGCCGGGCGAGCGACGTCCGACGCCTGGCGGACGAGGTCCGAGCCGCCGTGCACCAGGCGAGCGGTGTCCTGCTCGAGTTCGAGATCGAGTTCGTCGGGGCCTGGGAGGCTGACCGATGACCCGCCGGCGGGTCGGCATCTTCGCCGGCGGTCGGTCGGCGGAGCACGAGGTCAGCATCGCCTCGGCCGAGGCGATCCTGCGCGAGATCGACCGCGACCGGTTCGAGCCGTACCTCATCTACATCGACGCCGCCGGCGGCTGGCACCTCCCGGCGGGTCCGGCGCCGCGTGCTCGGGCCGACGGACAGTCTCGCCGGGCAGCTGGGCGCCGAGACCATTCCCGAGCACAGCGCCCGTCTCGACACCGGCCAGGCCGCGCTGCCGGCGACCACCGGGCCGACCGCGGTCCAGGCGCGGACGGCCGTCCGCGCCCTGGCCGAGGCGATCGACGTGGCCTTCCTCGCCGTCCACGGCCCGTTCGGCGAGGACGGGACGCTCCAGGGGTTTCTCGAGCTGGCCGGCATCCCGTACACCGGCGCCGGCGTGCTCGCCAGCGCGGTGGCCATGGACAAGGTCGTCTTCAAGGACCTCATGCGCGGCCACGGGCTGCCGGTCGTGGAGTACGCCGCGGTCGCCAGGCGGCGGTGGCGGGAGGCGCCGGAGCGCGTCGTGGACGACCTGGTCACGCGCATCGGCTCGCGGTCGGTCGTGAAGCCGGCTCGCCTCGGGCAGCAGCGTCGGCATGACCCTGGCCCACGACCCGGGCGAGCTGCCGGGGGCGATCGAGGAGGCGTTCCGATGGGACACGAAGGTCATCGTCGAGGTCTACCTGCCCCACGCGCGCGAGTTCGAATGCGGCGTCCTGGGCAACGGGGATCCGGTCGTCTTCGGGCCCGGCGAGGTCATCAGCCACCACGAGCTGTACGACTACGAGGCCAAGTACGTCCCCGGCCTGGCCGATGTCCTTCCCGCGCGCCGAGGTGGACCCGGAGCTTGCCGCCCGGCTCCGTGAGCTGGCCCTCGCCGCCTATCGCGCCGTCGACGCGCGCGGCATGGCCCGGGTGGACTTCCTGGCCGTCCCGGACGGCGTCTACATCTCCGAGATGAACACGATTCCCGGCTTCACGGCGACCTCGATGTTCCCCAAACAGGCCGAGCTGGCCGGCATCTCGTTCGCGGACCTCGTGAGCCGCCTCATCGACCTGGCCGAGGAGGAGGACCCCGCGTGAGCGACGACCGCCTCTTCGAACGGACCCGCACCGCCGGGCGACCCCGGCGCGGGGCCGCGTCGACCGATCCCCAGCGCCGCCCGACCACGACCCGGGTCCGCGGCCGCGGACGACCAGCCCGGGGAGCCACGCCACCGTCGCCAGTGCCCGCCCGACGCCGCCGGCGGCGGATCAACTGGACGAGGGTCACGGCGACGCTGATGTGCCTGGCCCTGTTGGCCGGCACCGCCTGGCTGGTTGCCGGCCCGTGGCTCCGGGTCCGCGCCGTCACGTACGCCGGTGCCGACTGGACCTCCCGCGCCGAGCTTGATGCGGTCACCAAGCCGATCCTCGGTCGGAGCGCACTCGCTCGTCGACGCCGGGGAAACGGTGGATGCCCTCGGCCTGCTGCCTGGCGTGGAGAGCGCCACGGTGGACATCGGGCTGTTCGGACAGGCCCAGGTGTCGCTGGTCGAGGGCGACGCCGTCGCCGTCTGGCTGACCGATGCGGCGCGCCTCCTGGTGGCCGAGGACGGAACCGTCGTGGGCATCCAGGCGCGCGACGCTCCGGCCGAGGGCTCGATCGCCCTGCTGCCGGTGATCGACGACGTGCGGCCCGCGTCCCACGACCTCTCGGTCGGGGACCAGATCGCCCCGCACGAGGTCGACTGCGGCGCTCGTCCTGGCCGAGCTCGAGCCCGAGCGAGCTCGGGTCGCAGGCGGTGATCCTGAACATCTCCCTGGATGGCACCTACGGCTTCATCGTTTCGGCACCGCAGGCCGGCTGGCAGGCGGCCTTCGGCTTCTACGGGCTGGACCCGTCCGAGACGCCCGACGTCGTCGCCGCCCGCGTCGCCTCGCAGGCGAGCGGGGTCCGGACCCTGTTCGCGGCGCATCCGGAGGCGAGCGTGGCCTGGATCGATGCCCGCAATCCGGGGAGGGTATATTTCCGTGCCCGGGGCTGAGACCGCTCGCCGATCGGCGGCGCCGCCCGGACTCCCACCAAGCGCGGTGTCTTCGAACCTCCGGATGTGGCTTCCCCTCGTCGGCCTGGGGCTCGGCATCCTGCTCGGCCTCCTGCTGAACGTGAGCGTGAGCCCCGAGCTGGCGCGCTACAGCGCGGTCGCGATCCTGGCCGGACTGGACTCGATCCTCGGCGCCGTTCGGGCCGAGCTGGACGGCCAGTACGACAACCGGATCTTCCTCAGCGGGTTCGTGGCGAACACCGCCGTCGCGGTGGTTCTCACCTTCGTCGGTGACCGGCTCGGGATCGATCTGTACCTCGTCGCCCTCATCGCGTTCGGCCTGCGCATCTTCCAGAACGTGGCCCTGATCCGGCGCCACTTCCTGTAAGGTCGGCCGCGCTCCACGGAGGCTGAGCTTGGATAGAGAAACCGTCCTGGTGGGCATCGACCCCGGCAGCACGAAGGTCACAACCCTCATCGGCGAGGTCACGCCCGCCGGTGACGTGAACGTGGTCGGCTACGGGATCGCCCCCTCGATCGGCATCAAGAAGGGGATGGTCGCCAACATCGAGCAGACGGTGCAGTCGATCGCGACCAGCATCGAGAAGGCCGAGCGGCTGTCGGGCTACAAGATCGGATCGGCGTTCGTCGCGGTCGGCGGCGGCCACATCTCGTCCCAGAACAGCCGGGGCGTGGTGGCGGTCAGCGGCCACCGCCGGGAGGTCAGCAAGGAGGACATCGCCCGCGCCACCGAGGCCGCGCGCGCGGTCCAGGTGCCCGTCGAACCGCGAGATCCTCCACGTCATCCCGCGCGGCTACATCGTGGACGGCCAGGAGGGGATCAAGGACCCGCTCGGCATGAGCGCGGTCCGGCTCGAGGTCGAGACCCACATCGTGGCCGGGGCGAGCACCTCGCTCCAGAACCTGACCAAGTGCGTCAGCTCGGCCGGCGTCCAGATCGACGAGCTGGTGATCGCCTCGCTGGCGGCGGCCGAGGCGACCCTGACCGATACCGAGAAGGAGCTCGGCGTGATCGTGGCCGATATCGGCGGCGGGACGACCGACATGGCGGTCTTCGTCGACGGGGCCGTCCACCACTCGGCGGTGATCCCGGTCGGCGGCATCCACGTCACGAACGACGTCGCGATCGGGCTGCGGACGAGCCTGAACCTGGCCGAGGACGTGAAGATCCGCCACGGGACCTCGAACGTGGCCGAGGTCCAGCCCGAGGAGCTGATCAACGTCGCGGTCATGGGCGAGGGCGGCGGCCAGACGATCCAGCGCCGCAAGCTGAGCGAGATCATCGAGGCCCGAATGCGCGAGCTGTACGAGCTCATCCGCGAGGAGGTGGCGCGCTCGGGCCACGGCAGCCCGCTCCCCGCCGGCCTGGTGCTGACCGGCGGTGGCGCCCGACTCGCGGGCGTGGCCGAGCTGGCGCGCGACGTCCTCGAGCTGCCGGTCCGGGTCGCGACCCCGCAGGGCGTCGGTGGGCTCATGGACCAGCTGGCGAACCCCGCCTTCTCGACCTCGCTCGGGCTCCTGCTGTGGGGCGCCCGCCACGTCGGGGCGGAGCCGATCGGCTACGTCACCCGCTCGCCGGTCAGCGACGGCATGAGCCGGGCCCGGACCTGGTTCCGCAACCTCTTCCCCGGCTGACCGCCGCTGGCCGAAATGTGGAGCGCGGGCACCTGCGTCCACCATCGGTCAGGAGGTTGTGGACAACTCCGGCCGAGGTTGTGGACAGATCGGTTTTCGGTCCGGAGGGCCGATCGCTAGACTAGCGGGCAGGCCCATTCACTCTGGGTTCGGACCCTTCCCGTGCCCGGCCAGATCGCCACGCACCCAGGAGATGTCCCATGCCGCTCCGGTCCGACGCAGAGAACTTCGCCCTGATCAAGGTCATCGGTATCGGGGGTGGCGGCAGCAACGCCGTCAACCGGATGATCCGTGCCGAGATGATGGGCGTCGAGTTCATCGCCGTGAACACCGACGCCCAGGCGCTGCTCCAGAGCGACGCGCCGCACAAGATTCGCATCGGCGACAAGATCACCCGTGGCCTCGGCGCCGGCGCTGACCCGGGGACCGGACAGCGCGCCGCGGAGGAGGACTCCGAGAAGATCTACGAGGCGCTCAAGGACGCCGACATGATCTTCATCACCGCCGGCATGGGGGGCGGCACCGGCTCCGGCGCCGCACCCGTGGTGGCGGAGATTGCCAAGGACCTCGGCGCCCTGACGGTCGCGGTGGTGACGAAGCCCTTCGGCTTCGAGGGCGCCCGCCGCAAGCTCGTGGCCGAGCAGTACACCGAGACCCTGAAGGACAAGGTCGACACCCTGATCACCATCCCCAACGACCGGCTGCGCGAGGTGGTCGACAAGAAGACCTCCATCCTCGACGCATTCCGGGTGGTGGATGACGTCCTGCGCCAGGGCGTGCAGGGCATCAGCGACCTGATCACCGTGCCGGGCCTCATCAACCTCGACTTCGCCGACGTGAAGACGATCATGCGCGAGGCAGGGAGCAGCATGATGGGGATCGGGATCGGCAGCGGTGAGAACCGCGCCGTGGAGGCGGCCCGGGCCGCGGTCATGAGCCCGCTGCTGGAGATCAACATCCAGGGCGCCCGCGGCATCCTGTTCAACGTGACCGGTGGCAGCGACCTCGGCCTGTTCGAGGTCAACGAGGCCGCCGAGGTGATCAAGGAGGCCGCCGATCCGGAGGCCAACATCATCTTCGGCACGGTCATCGACGACCGGATGCGCGACGAGGTGAAGGTCACCGTCATCGCCACCGGGTTCGACGCGGCCCGCAGCCGCCCGAAGCCGGCCGTCCGTCCGGCAGCGGCGGAGGCCGCCGGCGGGATCGAGTCGTCGCTCGACGAGAAGAGCCGCGAGCTGCTGGCCGAGATCGAGCGCGAGCGGATCGAGCGCACGGCGTTCACCGTGACGCCGGCGCCCGAGCCGGTCGAGAGCGAGCCCGAAGCCGCGGAGGTGACTCGCGAGCGTCGAGCGCGAGCCGGTCACCGCCCGGCCGACGTCGCTCGAGCGACCGGCCTACGGCGACACCGACCTCGACATCCCGAGCTTCCTGCGCCAGCCGAATCGCGAGCAGGACTGACGGCGCAGTCCCCGAGGGACCGATGAGCCCCGGCCGCGGCCGGGGCTCGTTGGCGTCCGGCTCGTGATCGACGACCCGGTCACCGACGACCCGCTCCTGGCGGCGGCGATCGGCGCCCGCTGGGTCGCGGTCCGGCGACGGATCGAGGAGGCCGCGGCGGCTGCGGACCGTGATCCGGCGGAGGTTCGGGTCGTGGCCGTCACGAAGGGTTTCGGGCCCGATGTCGTCCGGGCAGCACTCGCCGCCGGACTGAGCCGCTTCGGTGAGAACCGGGTCCAGGAGGGAGAGGGCAAGGTCGCGGCCGCGCCGGAGGCGGAGTGGCATCTCATCGGCCACCTCCAGTCGAACAAGGTCCGGCGGGCGGTGGCCGCCTTCGGCTGGCTGGAAGGCGTGGATTCGGTCGAGCTCCTGGCTCGCCTGGACCGGGCGGCCGCGGAGACCGGTCGACGGCCGCAGGTGCTGCTCCAGGTCAACGTCGCCGAGGCGGAGAGCCAGCATGGGTTGGCGGTCTCGTCGCTGGTCGGATGGGCCCGAGCGGCGATGCGCTCCGAGCAGGGCCTGGTCGGCCTGGCATCGGCGGACGTGGTCGGGCTCATGGCCATCGGTCCGATGACCGACGACCCGGCCGTCTCCCGCGGCGCGTTCGGAACCGTGCGGCCGGCTCCGCGACCAGCTCCAGGAGGCGACCGGCCGTGCGCTGCCGGAGCTGTCGATGGGCATGAGCGCCGATCTCGAGGCCGCGGTCCAGGAGGGCGCCACCCTCGTCCGCGTCGGGACGGCGCTGTTCGGAGAGCGACCCGAAGCGCACTGATTCCCGGGTCCCGGTATCGAGCGCGCTATGCTGCCCGCGTGCCGGTGGTCATCACCTTTTTCAAGCTGCTGAGCACGCTGCTGTGGGTGCTGATCCTGGCTCGCGTGATCATCAGCTGGACCAATCCACAGGGCGGCGGGGCGCTGGTGGCGTTCGTCTACCAGGTCACCGAGCCAATCCTCGCCCCGATTCGCCGCCTCCTCCCGCCGACCTCTGGCATCGACTGGTCGCCGTTGATCGCCATGCTCATCCTGGGCGCCATCTCCCGCGTGGTGTACGCGCTCTGACCGTCAGGGCTCTCGATGCTGTTCGTGCGGGGCGTCCGCGACCCCGAACGCGCGCCGCTGTCGGAAGGGCCAGGGGGGACGGAAGGGGAGGGGTCTCCGCCGCCGGAACCGGTCCACTGAGCTCCACGGCGCCACGGGACGCCGTGGCTATACTGGCCGTCCGCGTCGGGCGATTAGCTCAGCTGGTTAGAGTGCACGGTTCACATCCGTGAGGTCACTGGTTCGAGTCCAGTATCGCCCACCAACCCCCTCAGTCCGGATCGGCGTCGTCCGTCGGGCCGCGTGCCGGCTGGCGCCGCGACTGCTTCGGCTGCGGCCGCCAGAGCCGCCGCGGGATCAGCAACGGCGTCGGTCGCCGACTCGGAGGTCGCTGCCGCCGGCTCGGCAGGAGCGGACGAGCCATCGCCGTTCGCCGTCTCAAGGGTCGGCGCCATCGGTCGCGGCGGCACTTCCGCCGGCCGCAGCTCCTTGGCGAAGAACTGGAGGGCGCTCTTCGTCTTCGTTTCCTGCGTGCCACTCAGGTCGATGCCGTGATCGGCGAAGAACAGGCGTGTCTCGGTGGCCACCTGCATCGTCTCGGCCGGCACGCATTTCGTCGACAACTCCAGCAGGCGCCGCCCGTCCGGGTAGAGCCACATCTCGCCGGTGACCTGGCGGTCGAACCCCTCCGGCGTGAAGTTCACCTTCAGGACGAAGATCGGGCCCAGCACCGCGAGGTTGTCCATGTCGATCCCGGCCGGCGCGTGGCGCCTTGAAGAAGGCCCGCTGCTCCTTCGAGAACAGCCGGCGAATCGGCTCCTCGCCGAGGGCGACCTTCCGCGTGTCTCCGGTCCTCGGCTTGCCCTTCAGCGATGCGGAGCACACGTACCCGCCGGGCATCGCGTCGACCTCGACCTTCATGCTCGGCGACAGCGCGCCACTCCGCCTCGAGCTGGTCCGGCTCGACCGGGCGGAGCTTGACGACCGAGTCCTCGCCCTTGCCCTGGATCCGGCGGGCGCGAAGGTTCAGCCCCGACCTCGTAGAGGGCCAGGTCGGGCGTGTCGAAGAAGTACACCTGGCGGATCTGGGCGTCGAGCGGCATCGACGCCGAGCGAGCGGATGGCGGACCGCTGGCCGGAGGCCGGGACGGTCAGCTTCAGCTCGACGCTGTCCGATCCTTTCGTCAGCCGGAGGACGTCGCGGAGCTGGTCATCGGTCAGCCGCGGCGCGGGCGCTTGGGCGGGCATGGACGGGTTACCTCGTGAGATTCGAACGCGGAGTGTAGACCGGACGCTCGCAACAGGCCATAGGAGGTCCGGGTCACAATGCCGGCCGTGTCCGGGTCATCTCGACCCTCTGCGGGTCGCGATCTTCGGCGAGTCGTATCTCCCGTACCTGTCCGGGCGTCACGGTCTCGACCGAGACCCTGGCCCGCGGCCTCGGCGCGCTTGGTCATGAGGTCCTGCTCGTGGTCCCGCGCCCGGCGCGCGGCGAAGAGCCCGGGATCGGCCGGCGCCCGGGCCCCGACCCGGAGATCGCCTGGCTTCCGTCCGTCCACCTTCCGTCCGCGCCGCCCGGGCTACCGGACGCCCATCCCGACCCTGTCGCGGGCGCTCCGCCGGGCGCAGCGGCCTTCGCAGCCGGACGTGGTGCATGCCAACTCGCCGTTCACCTCCGGCCTCATGGCGCGAGCGGTGGCCCGGCGCTCGGGCGCGCCGCTGGTGTTCACCCACCACACCCGCTTCGCGGAGTACGGGCACTACCTCGGGCCCCTGGCTCCGGTCTCGGGCCGCGCGGCGGAGGCGTGGCTGGCCGCCTGGTGGGCGGGCTGCGCCGCGATCGTGGCGCCGTCCGAGTCACTGGCCGCGGAGATCCGCGGGCGCCCTCGGCGCAACGCCGGGTGCCCGATCGTTCGAGCCATCCCCACCGGCGATCGACGTGGCGGCCATCGCCGCCCTGCCCGAGGGCCATCCTCGGCGGCTGGCCGGCTGGCGCCCGGGCGTGGACACCGTCCTGGTCAGCCTCGGCCGGGTCGCGCCGGAGAAGTCGGTGGACGTCCTGGTCGACGCCTTCGTCATCGCCGCTCGACGACGGCCGCGGCTCCGCCTCCTGCTCGTGGGCGGCGGCCCGGCCGAGGAGGACGTGGCTCGGCGGGCGGCAGCCGCCGGTCTGGCGGATCGGGTCCACGTCACCGGTCGCCTGCCGCGGGACGAGGCCCTGTCCCTGGTGAAGGCCTGCGACCTGTTCGTGTTCGCCTCGCAGACCGAGACCCAGGGCCTGGTCCTGGCCGAGGCCCTGGCCGCCGGAGTGCCGGTGGCGGCGGTCGACGGACCGGGGGTGACCGAGACGCTCCGACCGGGCGTTGATGCCGTCGATCGTCGCCGGCTGAGCCGGCCGCGACGCGGGCCGAGCGCCTGGCCGCTGGGATCGGCCAGCTGCTGGGCGACCGTCGCCGGCGCGAGCGGATGGCGGCCCAGGCCGCCGAGGGAGCGATCGCGCTTCGATGCCGCGCCGGCGCGTGGCGGAGGTCGCCGACCTGTATGCCGAGGTGCTGGCCGCCCGGGCGAATCGGGTTGCGGTGGACGACGTGCCGACTACAATGCGCTGACATGCGCGCCCGCCCGACGTCCACCGAGTTCCGGTTCTCTGGATCGGACGGCGGCGCGGCGCGACCGGTACGGCCTGACGCACTCGACGACGGTCTACCACCACCCGCTGCGCGACCGGCGGACGACGGCCACGGTCCATGCGCTTCGGTGCCAGACCAGCCGGTTCCGGTTCCCGGACCTCGGCCGGCTGGCATCCCACCGGGCTCGCCGGTCCTCGCTCCCGCTCGGCCTTCCCCGCGCCGACCGCGGCTAGCTCGACCGCGCGTGGCCGTCAAGCGCAACTCGCGCGCCACCTCGGCCGGCGGCGTCGTCTACCGCCAGACCCCCGGCGGACTGGAGATCGTCCTGGCCCATCGCCGCAGGCCGCCGTTGTGGGCCCTGCCCAAGGGCACGCCGAGCCAGCGGCGAGACCTTGGAGGAGACGGCCCTCCGCGAGACGGCCGAGGAGACCGGCCTCGCCGTCGAGATCGAGGTCGCCGATCGGTCCCATCAGCTACGTCTTCGTCCGCGGGTCGACGCGCTACTTCAAGACCGTGCACTTCTACCTGATGCGCCCGATCGGCGGCGACACCGCCGATCATGACCACGAGTTCGACGAGGTCCGGTGGGTGCCGATCGCCCGAGGCGTTGCGGCTCATGACCTACCCGACCGAGCGGAGCGTCGTCGAGCAGGCGGAGCGGCTCCTCGACCGCTCAGCGCCGGCCGCCGCGGCCGACCGCCGAACGGGCCCGATGACCCTCGCCGCGGCCCCGCGGCGGAGCCCGCTCGACGCGACCCACCGGGCGCTCGGCGCCCGGCTGATCACCTTCGCCGGGTACGAGATGCCGGTCCGCTACTCCTCCGAGCTCGAGGAGCACCGGGCGGTCCGGACCGCGGTCGGGCTGTTCGACCTGTCTCACATGGGCGAGATCGGTCTCCGCGGGACGGGCGCGCTCGCGTTCGCCCGACGCGTCCTCGTCAGCGACCCCGCGCGTGCTCGAGCCCGGGCAGGCGCAGTACTCGATGGTCTGCGCCGCCGACGGCGGAGTCATCGACGACGTCATCGTCTATCGGCTCGACGATCGCGTACCTCGTGGTCTGCAACGCCGCGAACCGCGAGGCGGTGCTGGACCACCTGCTCGGAGGTCGCCGCGGCCGGGAACGACGAGGTCTCCATCGACGACGAGTCCGACGCCACGGCCCTGGTGGCGCCGCAGGGGCCGCGGGCCGCCGAGCTCCTCGCCGGCCTGACCGATGTCGACCTGGCGACGCTGCGGAACTACCGGTCCGTTTCCGGGACGGTGGCCGGCGTCGCCTGCCTGGTGGCGCGGACCGGGTACACCGGGGAGGACGGCTTCGAGCTGTTCTGCGCCGCCGGTGACGCCGTGCAGATGTGGGACGCGGTGGCGGCGGCCGGGGCTCCGCTCGGCCTCCTGCCGTGCGGGCTCGCCAGCCGCGACACGCTGCGCCTGGAGGCCGGGATGCCGCTGTACGGCAACGAGCTCGGGCCGCGACGTGAACCCGTACGAGGCCAACCTGGGCCGCGTCGTCAAGCTCGACAAGGGCGACTTCGTGGGTCGGGCGGCGCTGGCCGAGGTCGAGCGGGTCGGGCCGCGTCGTCGACTCGTCGGCCTCGGTCATGCGTGACGAGGGGATCGCGCGTCATGGCTACCCGGTCGTGAGCGCGGAGGGTGACGAGCCGGTCGGGACGGTCACCAGTGGCAGCGTGTCGCCGACGCTCGGGGAGCGGATCGCGATGGCCCTCGTCCACGCCGAGGTGGCGGACGGCGAGCGCCCGCTGACGGTGATGATCCGCGACCGACGGTGCCGAGCCGAGCAGGTAAAGTTGCCGTTCTACCGCCGCCCCCGCCCTGCCGAGGCACCGACGACCTGATGCTGCCTGACGACCGCCGCTACTCGCGCGAGCACGAGTGGATCCGCCCCGAGGGCGACGAAGGCATCATCGGCCTGACCGAGTTCGCCGTCTCCGAGCTGGGCGACATCGTGTACGTCGAGCTGCCGGTGGTGGGGGCGAGCCTGACCCAGTTCGCGAGCTTCGGCGTCGTCGAGTCGGTGAAGGCCGTGAGCGACCTGTTCGCGCCGGCCGGCGGGACCGTGGTCGAGGTCAACGAATCGCTCCGTGCCCAACCCGAGCTCATGAACCGCGAGCCGCACGGGGCCGGCTGGATCTGCCGGATCACGCTCGCCGAATGCCGCCGAGCTCGACGCCCTGCTTGACGCGGCGGCGTACGGAGCGTTGATCGGCCTCGAATGAGCTACTCCCCGCACACCGACGCCGATCGCGCGGCGATGCTGGCCGCGGTCGGCGTCGACCTCGATCGACGAGCTGTTCGAGGACATTCCGGCGGCCGTCCGGGCCACCCGCTTCGCGGTGCCCCC
Organism: uncultured Chloroflexia bacterium; assembly: GCA_963843015.1. GTDB lineage: Bacteria > Chloroflexota > Limnocylindria > QHBO01 > QHBO01 > DASTEQ01. The sequence goes on from CAWJIR010000008.1 coordinate 143,923, forward strand.
ACCGCTCGCCGAGCAGGAGGTCCGCGCCGAGCTGACCCGCCTCGCCGGCCGCAACCGGCTGCCGGAGGTGTCCTTCCTCGGCGCCGGCGCCTACCGCCGACTCATCCCGGCGGTGGTCGAGGAGGTGGTCGGTCGAGCGGAGTTCGCGACCGCCTACACCCCGTACCAGCCGGAGGTGAGCCAGGGCACGCTCCAGGCGATCTACGAGTTCCAGACGCTCATCTGCGAGCTGACCGGGATGGAGGTCGCGAGCGCCAGCCATTACGACGGGGCGACCGCGACCGCGGAAGCCGCGCTGATGGCCTGCCGGCTCACCGGCCGCCATCGCGATCGCCGTCTCGCGGGCGGTACACCCCCAGGTGCAGGCGGGTCCTCGCCACGTACTGCTCGGGGCCGGGGGTCGAGGTCATCGAGGTGCCGGCCGACCTGGGCGAGGGGGGCTCGGGCCTGACCGATGTCGAGGCCGCCGGCCGTCTGGCCGGCGACGACGTCGCCTGCCTCGTCGATCCAGCAGCCGAACGTCTTCGGGTTGCTCGAGCCGATGGCCGGAGCTCGTCGACGGCGGCGCACGCCGCCGGCGGGCTGTTCGTGACATTCGCCGACCCGGTGAGCCTCGCCATCCTGGAGGCGCCGGGGCGGTACGGCGCCGACATCGTGACCGCGGAGGGCCAGCAGCTCGGGATCCCGCTCTCCTTCGGCGGCCCATACCTCGGCCTCATGGCCGCTCGCATGGACGCCGTCCGCCAGCTGCCCGGTCGCCTGGTGGGGGCGACCCGCGATGCGGAGGGCCGGCGGGGCTATGTCCTGACCCTGCAGGCGCGCGAGCAGCACATCCGTCGCGAGAAGGCCGCCAGCAACATCTGCACCAACCAGGCGCTGTGCGCCCTGGCCGCCACGGCTTACCTCGCCGCGGTTGGCCCCGAAGGGCTGCACGAGGTGGCCGAGCGGTCCGCCGCCCAGGCGCGTCACCTCGTCGCCACGCTCGAGGCGGCCGGGATCGCGGAGCGTCGGTTCACCGCGCCCTACCTCAACGAGGTCGCCCTCCGGGTCCCCGGCGCGGCGCGGCGCCACGCGGCGCTCGTCGAGCAGGGGATCGTCGCGGGCCTCGTCCTCGAGGCGGAGTACCCGGAGCTGCCCGATGCCCTGCTCCTCGCGGCGACCGAGCTCACCACCGACGACGACATCTCCCGGCTCGCCACGGCCCTGGGTGCCTCCGGATGAGCGCCGTGGAGTCGCGCCCCGCAACTGACGCATCGGGCCGCGGCGCGGCGTTTCACTCCCCGACGAGCGGGGAGCGGCTCCGGGTCGTCGAGCCCACCCTGTTCGAGCGGTCGCGGACCGGTCGCCGCGCCGTCCGCTTCCCTCCGCCGTCCGAGGCGGCTCGCGCGGCCGCGGCCACCCAGCCACCGGTTCCCGAGGCGGCTCGACGCTCGCAGCCGCCCCGCCTGCCGGAGGTCAGCGAGCTCGACCTCGTCCGCCACTTCAACCGGCTGAGCCGGCTGAACCATGCCATCGACATCGACTTCTACCCGCTCGGGTCGTGCACGATGAAGTACAACCCCAAGCTCAACGAATGGGCCGCACGCCTTCCCGGCCTGGCCGGGTCGCACCCGCTCGACCCGGCGTCGATGAGTCAGGGCAGCCTCGAGCTCCAGTGGCTCCTCGCTGAGCTGCTCCGCGAGATCGGGGGCTTCGCGCGCCGTGAGCCTGCAGCCCGCGGCCGGCGCCCACGGCGAGCTGACCGGGATGCTGATGACCCGCGCCTTCCACCGCTCACGCGGCGACGGCGACCAGCGAACGATCGTGATCGTGCCGGACAGTGCCCATGGCACGAACCCCGCCACCGCCAGCATGGTGGGCTACACCACCCGGACGGTGCCCTCGAACGCGCGCGGCGGCATCGACCTCGAGGCCCTCCGCGCCGCACTCGGCCCGGACACCGCGGCCCTGATGCTCACCAATCCGAGCACCCTCGGCATCTTCGAGGACCAGATCGACGAGGTCCTGGCCGCCGTCCGCGAGGCCGGCGCCATCGCCTACATGGATGGCGCGAACCTGAACGCCATCCTTGGCCGCTTCCGCGCCGGCGAGGCGGGCTTCGACATCATGCATTTCAACCTGCACAAGACCTTCAGCACCCCGCACGGCGGCGGGGGACCGGGAGCCGGACCGATCGGCGTCAGCGAGCGGATGGCTCCGTTCCTGCCGGAGCCGCTGCCACTCCTCGTCGCGGGCGATCCGGGCCACCGTGCTGCGCCAACGCCTGGGCCGGACGGTCGACGCCGGATGCTCGCTTCGAGCTGGAGGCGCCGGGCTCACGCCCGACGGCCATCGGCCAGGTCCGCACCTTCGGTGGCAACTTCGGGATGCACGTCCGGGCGTACGCCTACATCCGGGCCAACGGCGGCGAGGGCCTGCGCCAGGTGACCGACGACGCGGTCCTGGCCGCGAACTACCTCCGCGTCGGCCTGGCCGATGCCTACGAGCTGCCGTTCGACCGGGTCTGCAAGCACGAGGTCGTGTTCAGCGCCCGGCGGCAGAAGCGAGATCACGGGGTCAGCGCGCTCGACATCGCCAAGGCCATCCTCGACGAGGGCGTCCACCCCCCGACGATCTACTTCCCGCTCATCGTCGAGGAGGCGCTCATGATCGAGCCCACCGAGACCGAGACTCGCGAGACCTTGGACCGGTTCATCGGCGTCATGCGGGCCATTGCCGAGCGCGCGGCGGTCGATCCTGATGCGGTCCGTGCCGCCCCACGCACCACGCCGGTGGGGAGGCTGGACGAAGCGACGGCTGCCCGCCAGCCGGACCTGCGATGGCCGTTTCCAGAGACCGATCGAACCACGACCGAGGCGAGTGGGTAGTATCTGCACCGATCGGCACGGAGAGTACGCACGAGGTAGCGTGGCGGAGCCAACGACAGGCCTCGTCGAGCGGATGCAGTCGGGCGACCTGCAGGCGTTCGAGGAGTTCTTCCAGACATACCAGCGCCCGGTCTATCTGACCGCGCTGGCGATCACCCGCGACCCGTTCCTGGCCGAGGAGATCCTGCAGGACGTCTTCGTCAAGGCCTACCGGGTCCGCGAGCGGCTGCGGACCGATGTGTCGCCGCTGCCATGGCTGCAGCGGGTCTGCACCAACCTGTGCTACAGCCGACTCTCGCGCCGTCGCGCCCCACTCGAGCCGCTGACCGACCTCATCGGCAACCTCGCGCCCGACCTGTCCGCCCAACCGGACGAGGTCGTCGAGTCGCGGGAGATCGTGGCCGTCCTCCAGCAGGGGATCGACGCCCTCCCGCCGAAGCAGCAGACCGCCATCATCCTGTACTACCTCCACGGCTACAGCCTGGCCGAGGCGGCCGAGATCGCCGGCTGCCACGTCGGCACCATGAAGTCGCGGATCCACTACGCCCTGCGCGCGCTGCGCGTCCTGCTCCCCGTGGCCCGACGCGCCCCGATCGACGGCGCACCAGCCTGGCCGACGAACGACGGGCCTGACCGATGAGCTGCGACCGCATCGCTCGCGAGGTCATCGACTTCTTCCGATTCGGCGATCTCGACGCCCGTTCGGCCCCGCATCTCGACCACCTCGCCGTCTGCGCCGGCGTGCCGGGAAGAAGTGGGGCTCGACCGCGAGCTGGTGGTCGCCCTCCAGCGGGCCATCAGGGCCCGGGTCGATGGCCACGCCCCCTCGCCGGGGGCCTGGCTCGAGATCCGTCGCCGCGCGCTGCAGCCTGAGCCGCCGACCTGGCGCGTGCGGCTGCTGCCCGTCTTCCGTCTCGCCCCGGTGGGCGCGGCCGTCGTGCTGGCCATCGCCCTGCTGGCGCCGGCCGGAGGGTTCTCGCCGTTCCGGGTGGCCCCGGCATCCACCGCGTTGCCACTCCTGCAGCGGTACCTGGAAGTCGCGGACAACGACCCCATTGACCCGTATCAGGGACACGGATGGTTGCGCTTCGTCACGCCGCCACCGCCCTCGCCGCCGCCAACGCGCACCCTCGCGGCCGTGGATCCCGGTGCCGAGCCGGTCTCCGCCGCCCAGCCGGTGAGCGGCCCCGCCGAGTGATCGGCCCCGGTCGCCTGCGGGCGGGCGTGGCCCTCGCCGCACTCCTGCTCGTCGTCGCCGGCTGCAGTCCGTCGAGCGGCGGGACACCCGAGCCCCAGGCCCGACGACGAGTGCGGGGCCGTCCGGTGGGACGCCCGACCCCGCTGCCCAGACGCTGACCTACACCGTCGATCCGCGGCCCGGGCCGGTGAAGCCGTTCCGCGGCGAGATGGTCCAGCACGTCCACCTGGCCCATGGCCAGGTGTCGATGTATTTCGAGCTGCGCAACATCGGCGAAGACCCGGTCACCTTTATCAACACCCTGTATGACTACGAGCCCCAGCAGCTGTACACCCCGGTGGTGCGGCTCGAATGGGCCGAGGGCGGGAACGTGGTGTACACCCGCGCCGGGCGATTCTTCCCCAGCCCCTCGATCGTGCCGGCCGGCGAGACGGCCGCGTACCTGATGGGCGGACAGCCGATCCAGGGCACGGGCACGCCCGCGGACCTCGTGGCCCATATCAAGTACTGCCCGACCCGCGGCATGGACGACGCGCCCGGGATTCCGCTGGCCGTCGAGGACCTCGCCTGGCAGGTCGGGGAAGGCGGCGACGTGACGGTCGCGGGCACGCTGATCGAGGAGCAGCAGGTGACCCGGAATCATCCGCCGATGGTCGGCGTCGCCTTCTTCGCGGTAGATGGGACGTTTATCGGCTCGGTTGTGTCGGCTTCGACGGGGAGCCGCTGGCGCCGGGCGAGCAGCGCCCGTTTTCGATCAACGGAGGCGGGATCAGCACCGATCGCATCGACCACGCGACCGCCTGGGCGGTGATCCCCTAGCCGAGAGCGCGCTCACGGGATCGGTGAACCTCACTCCCTTCGCTGCCGTAGTTGAGATGTGGACCGTAGTGTCCGTTTGTCGTCATGCGTGCTTATCAGTTCCTTGACGACGACCGGCGCCACGGGCCATGATTGGCGGGCTTGCCGCGGGCGCCGCCCAACGGCGTCATGCCGGTGCGCCCCGGCTTTTGCTACGCACGGTGAGGAAGAGGAGGGCCAGCCGAGCGACGATCGCTGAAATTCGCCACGGCTCGAGCGTCTCGAGCGTGATGGCGATTACATCGCCGATTTTCCGCGGCGATATTCCATACCTCCACACCAAGGTGAAAGGGAAGTTGTATGTGGTTTAAGAAGACGATGGGCGTCCTGGTGGCGCTCATGCTTCTCCTGGCGGCGTGTCAGCCGTCCGCGTCCGAGTCGCCGAGCGAAAGCGGGACGGCAGCCGCGAGCGCGGACCTGCCGCCCCAGGTTCTGCGGGTCGACATTGGCGGTGAGCCGCCGACGCTTGATCCGACCCAGGCGACCGACAGCGCGTCGATCCAGGTGCTGCGGTCGATTACCCACCCGCTGGCGTACTTCGACGCCGACCTGAACATCGTTCCGGGTCTTGCGGACTGGGAGATCAGCGCAGACGGACAGACCGTGACCTTCACCTTGAAGGAAGGCATTGCCTACAGCGATGGCCAGCCCATCGTCGCGGGTGACTTCGTCTACAGCTGGAAGCGGCTCATTGACCCGCGCAACGCCGCCGGGTACTCGTACGTCCTCTCGTATGTCGAGGGCGGCGCCGAGCTGCTCGGTGCGGACCCCGAGGTCGACGATGTCGACGCCATGCTCGATGACCTTCGGTGTCGAGGCGCCCGACGATTCGACCTTCGTCGTCCACCTTGCCGAGCCGGCCGCGTTCTTCCCGTACGTCGCCACCCTGTGGGTGACGGTTCCGCTCCGCGAGGACATGGTCTTCACGCGAGGCCGAGGGCTACATCTCCTCTGGTCCGATGAACCTCGTCTCGTGGGAGCACAACGCGTCCATCGTCCTTGAGCCGAACGAGAGCTGGGGCGGCGAGCCGGTCAATCTCGAGCGGATCGAGATGTCGATGATCGCCGACCCGACCGCGTCCCTGGCGGCCTACGAGGCCGACGAGCTCGACATCGGTCTCGTTCCCTCGCAGGAAGTCGCCCGGATCGAGGACGATCCGGATCTGAGCGCGCAGGTTCTGCGCGGTGACATCCTGGCCAACTACTACTTCGGCTTCGACCTGGTCGATCCGAATGGACCGTTCGCCGCGCTCGGTGAACTCTGCGGCGCGCGTTCCAGGAGTGCGATCGACAAGGAGACGATGATCCAGGTTGCCTTCGGTGGCATTGGAACGGTCGCGAACAGCATCGTTCCGCCTGGCATGCCGGGGTACCAGGAAGACGGTCTACACCCGTACGACGTTGAGCAGGCCCAGGCGGACTTCGATGCGGCCCTGGCAGAGCTCGGCATCGCATCGGCAGCCGACCTGCACCTGCAGATCGGGTACAACACGGACGCCAACCACGAGAACAAGGTCGAGTTCATGCAGCAGCAGTGGCGCGACGCCTTCGGCGTCGAGGTCGAGGCTGTTGGCCTCGAGTGGGGCGCGTACCTCGACCGCTTGGCGAACGATCCGTTCGACATCTTCCGCCTCGGATGGGGCGCGGACTTCCCGCACCCCCACAACTTCCTCTATGACCTGGCTGGCTGCGGAAGCGGCAACAACAACACCGGGTACTGCAACGAGGAAGCTGACGCCCTCATGGCCCAGGCGGCTGTAACACCGGATCTGGAAGACCAGATTCCGCTGTACAACCAGGCACAGGATATGATCATGGCGGACTCGCCAATGCTCATGATCCGGTTCGGCTCTCGGTTCACGCTCGTCAAGCCGTGGGTCCAGGATCTGGTCGCCACGTCGCAGGACAGCAGCACCGGCGAGCTGTTCTACTCCTGGGCATCCATCGCCCCGCACTGATCGCAGGAGTGCTTGGACTGACCTGAGCAAGAACGTCGGGCGGGCCGGGCCACCGGCCCGCCCGACGGCCACGGCGGCCGAGGGATTACCCTTCGGAGGTCGTGGCCGTCGACACGGCGGTAGTGACAGACACGGAGAGGCGAACAACGTGCTGACGTACATCATTCGGCGGATCCTCTGGATCATCCCGGTCCTGTTCTTCGTGTCGGTCATCACGTTCGCCCTCATGCACACCGTCCCCGGTGGACCGTGGGCCCGCGAGAAGGAGATCCCGGCCTCCACCCAGACCCTCCTGAACGACAAGTACGGCCTCGACGAGCCGGTCGTCGTCCAGTACCTGAACTGGGTCGGCCCGCTCCACTTCGAAGACGGCAACGTCGCCTGCTGTGGTGGGATCCTGGCCGGCGATCTCGGCCCGTCGTACAAGTACGTCGACCGGTCGGTGAACGAGATCATCGGCGACGGCATCCTCGTCACCATGCAGCTGGGGATCATGGCCTTCCTGCTGTCGGTGGCCGTCGGTCTGCCGCTCGGGATCATCGCCGCCCTCGGCCACAACAAGGGACCGGACTACAGCGCGACGTTCATCTCGGTCATCGGCATCTCGACCCCGACGTTCGTGTCGTCGATCCTCCTGATCGTGATCTTCGGCGTGATCCTGGGCTGGCTCCCGACCAATGCCCTGAACTGGCGCGAGGACCCAACGGCCTGGATCCTGCCGATCATCGCCCTGTCACTGTTCCCGATCGCCCAGATCGCCCGCTACACCCGAGCCTCGATGCTGGAGGTCACCCGCCGGGACTATGTCCGGACCGCCCACAGCAAGGGGCTCGGCCGACGGACGATCGTGATCGTCCACATGATCCGAAACGCGCTGATCCCGGTCGTGACCATTCTCGGCCCGATCCTGGCCTTCCTGATCACCGGCTCATTCATCATCGAGTTCATCTTCAGCGTGCCGGGCATCGGGCGTGAGTACGTGACCAGCATCAGCCGCCGCGACTACGGCATGATCATGGCCATGACCATGTTCTACGCGGTGGCCATCGTGTTCATGAACCTGGTCGTCGACGTCCTGTACGCCTACATCGATCCGCGGATTCGGTATAGCTGAGGCCAGCACGGTGACCGAGCAGACCGGCGCCATCGAAGCCGGGATCCCTCTCGAGCAGCGCCGCAGCACGGGGCTGTGGGGCGACGCCTTCCGGCGCCTGCTCCGCAACCGGCTGGCGATCGTCGGCGGCATCCTCGTGATCTTCCTGGCATTCATCGCCGTCTTCGGACCGCTGATCACGCCGTACGCGTACTTCTACCAGGACCTGGAGATGGTGCTCGCCAACGACAACCGGCCGTTGGAGCCCATGCAACGGATCGAGGGCTTCGATCGTGTCCACGTCCTCGGCACCGATGAACTCGGGCGTGACCTGCTGAGCCGACTCATGGACGGCGCCCGGATCAGCATCATGGTGGCGCTGGTCGTGCAGTTCGTGGTCCTGGTGATCGGCATCCCGGTCGGGGCCGCCGCGGCGTGGTTCGGCGGACGGACGGACAGCATCCTGATGCGGATCACCGACGTCGTGTACGCCTACCCTGACCTCCTGTTCATCATCCTGCTCGGGGTGGCGTTCAAGGAGACCTTCTTCGGGAGAGCGATGGATGGCCTCCTCCTCGTGTTCGTGGCCATCGGCCTGACCAGCTGGGTGACGATGGCGCGTCTCGTGCGCGGCCAGCTCCTGAGCCTGAAGGAGACCGAGTTCGTCGAAGCGGCGAAGGCCATCGGGGTGGGCGATCGCAAGATCGTGACCCGCCACCTCCTGCCGAACGCGACCGGCCCCATCATCGTCGCCGTCACCCTCGGTATCCCGGCCGCCATCCTGGCCGAGGCGACCCTGGCCTTCATCGGTATCGGCGTCCAGGCCCCGCGCGCCAGCTGGGGGAGCCTGGTGGCCGACGGGCAGGCCTACATTCGATCGTTCCCCTTCCTCGTCGTGTTCCCGGCCATTGCGATCGCCGTGGCCCTCATCAGCTTCACCTTCCTGGGAGACGGCCTTCGCGATGCGCTCGACCCCAAGCTGAAGGGGAAGCAGTAGGTTGACGGTAAGCGACCCTCAGGCACCGTCCGACGGCGCGGCGGTAACCGAGCTCGACGACTCGGTCGATATCGCGACCGAGGAGGGCCGGAGGCTTGCCGAGCGTCTCGCGGACAACCGTCCCCACGCGCGGAAGCTCCTCGAGGTCCGGAACCTCTCGACCCAGTTCTTCACCCGCGACGGGGTGGTCCACGCCGTCGACGAGGTGAACTTCGACGTCGACTACGGCGAGACGCTGGGCCTGGTGGGGGAGTCCGGCTGCGGCAAGAGCATGACCGCCCTCTCGCTCGTCCGGCTGGTGCCCGACCCGCCGGGCAAGATCACCGATGGCCAGATCATCTTCGACGGCATCGACGTCCTGAAGCTGTCGCAGGAACGAGATGCGGCGCCTCCGCGGCCGGAAGATCGGGTTCATCTTCCAGGATCCGATGACGAGCCTGAACCCAACCCTGCCGGTGGGCTTCCAGATCTCGGAGTCAGCCCGCACCCACCTGGGCCTGTCGCGCAGCGCGGCCGGCGACCGGGCCGTGGAGCTGCTGTCGAAGGTCGGGATCCCGCGCGCGCGGGACCGGATGGGGGACTATCCCCACCAGTTCTCAGGTGGCATGCGGCAGCGGGTCATGATCGCCATCGCACTCGCCTGCGACCCCATGCTGCTGCTGGCCGACGAGCCGACCACCGCCCTGGACGTGACCATCCAGGCCCAGATCCTCGACCTCATCCGCTCCCTGTCCGAGGAGTTCGGGACCGCCGTCATCCTCATCACCCACGACCTGGGGATCGCGGCCGGGATGTGCCACCGCGTCAACGTGATGTACGCCGGCCGGATCGTCGAGACCGGGATCGTCGACGACGTATTCGAGAACTCACGCCACCCGTACGCCTGGGGGCTCCTCGACTCGCTGCCCCGGATCACCGATGTGCGGGCCTCGCGACTGCGGACCATCGAGGGCATGCCACCGGACCTGGTTGACCCGGGCCCGGAGTGTCGGTTCTCGCCGCGCTGCCGGTTCGCCCAGGACAAATGCCGGACGTCGGAGCCGGAGCTCACGTCGCGTTCCGGCGAGGGCCACCAGGCGCGCTGCTTCGGCACCGAGCCCGACGGATGGATCCCGTGACCGCAACCGATCCCGTGGCCGCGACCGATCTGGTGACCGCGACGGTCGACGGCTCGGGCAACGGCGCGGCACCGCTCGTCGAGGCCGATCGACCTGCGCGTCTACTTCCCGATCTTCTCCGGCCTGCTCCAGCGCCGGACTGGCGACGTGCGGGCGGTCGACGACATCTCGTTCGTCATTCGCCGCGGCGAGACGCTCGGCCTCGTCGGCGAGTCAGGGTGTGGCAAGAGCACGACCGGGCGGGCCCTGATCCGGCTCCGCAACCCCACCAGCGGGACGGTGCTGTTCGATGGTCGCGACCTGATGAGCCTGTCTCGGGAGGAGCTGCGGCTCGCCCGCCGACGGATGCAGATCATCTTCCAGGACCCGTACTCGTCCCTGAACCCGCGGATGACGGTGGCGTCGATCATCGGCGAGCCGCTCGAGACCCACAACCTCGGCAGCAAGAACGCGCGGCAGGACCGAGTCGCCGAGCTGCTCCAGCTGGTGGGCCTGAACCCGAACTACAGGAACCGCTATCCGCACGAGTTCTCCGGTGGGCAGCGGCAGCGCATCGGCGTGGCGCGCGCGCTGGCCGTCGAGCCGGAGTTCATCGTCTGCGACGAGCCGATCAGCGCCCTCGACGTCTCGATCCAGGCGCAGGTCCTCAACCTCCTCGTCGAGCTGCGCGAGAAGTTCGGGCTGACCTACCTGTTCATCGCCCACGACCTGTCGGTCGTGCGCCACATCAGCGACCGGGTCGGGGTCATGTACCTCGGCAAGCTGGTCGAGGTCGGGCCCCCGGACCTGCTGTATGCCGGACCGGGCCATCCGTACACCCGCGCGCTCCTGTCGGCGGTCCCGATTCCGGATCCGAAGACCGAGCGCAAGCGCAAGCGCGTGATCCTGACCGGCGACGTGCCGTCGCCGGTCAACCCGCCGCCGGGCTGCCGGTTCCACACTCGATGCTGGCTGTACGAGCGGATGGGCCGACCCGAGGTCTGTCGTACCGAAGAGCCACCGCTCCGCGTCGTCCAGCCCGATCACCACGCCGCCTGCCACTTCGCCGAGGACTCGCTCCGCAGCGACGTCGGGGTCGCCCATCTCGATGCCGAGCTCGACACGCGCGACAGTGCCCCAGCCGTCGCATCGTAAGGAGGGAGTGAGGAGAGCAGCCACCGGAAGCCGCGCATTTGGCGGCGCTGATATGCTGGTGCGACGTCGTCGGCCGCCCGGCCGGCCAATTCGCCCAACCCTGACGAACCATCGAGGAAGCGGAGGGTCACCTGCATGCGTAAAGTTTTCCCCCTGTTCGTAGTCGTCGGCCTGGTGCTGGCTGCCTGTCAGCCATCGCCATCGGAGTCGCCGGCGGCATCGGGGAGCGAGGAGCCGGCCCAGAGCTCGGCCCGTTCTCACCGACCGCCTGGCCCGAGGATGGCCCCGCCGACTGTGAGTACGGCGGCGAGTTCTCCGAGATCGCCGCAACGGACGAGCACACCGTTGTCTTCACCCTGTGCTACCCCGACCCGGCATTCCTGTCGAAGATCGCGTTCACCGCGTTCGCGATTCACGACACGTTCGATCTCGAAAACAACATGGAGAACCACCGGATCCTCGCCGACCCGATCGGGACCGGTCCCTACCGGATCGTCCAGTGGCAGCGTGGTATCCAGATCGTTCTCGAGAAGAACCCCGACTGGTGGGGCGAGAATGTCGGTGCAGACAACCTCGTGTTCAACTGGAGCACGGAGTCCGCGGCGCGGCTCCTCGCGCTGCAGGCCGGCACGGTTGACGGCATCGACAACCCCGCGCCCAACGACTTCGCCACCATCGAGGGTGACACCAACCTCCAGCTCATCCCGCGCGATGCGCTGAACACGTTCTACGTTGGCTTCAACGAGAACTTCGAGCCATTCGATGACATCCGCGTCCGCCAGGCGCTCGCCATGGGCATCGACCGGCAGCGGATCGTCGACAACTTCTACCCCGAGGGCTCGGAAGTTGCCTCGCACTTCACGCCCTGCGCGATCCCGCTCGGGTGCGAAGGCGACGAGTGGTACGAGTTCGACCTGGAAGGCGCCCGCGCCCTCCTGGCCGAAGCCGGTCTGCCGAACGGCTTCACGACCGTCCTGAACTATCGCGACGTGGTGCGTGGCTACCTGCCCGACCCGAACGTCGTGGCCCAGGACCTCCAGGCCCAGCTCGCCGAGAACCTCGGCATCAACGTCACGATCGAGGTGCAGGAGTCGGGGACGTTCCTCGACAACGCCACCGCCGGCGCGCTCGAGCGGGCTCTACCTCCTCGGCTGGGGCGCCGACTACCCCGATCCGACCAACTTCCTGGACTACCACTTCAACAACGATGCAAACCATCAGTTCGGCGACCCTGATCCGTCGTACACCGAGCCGCTGACCACGGGAGCCACGACCCTCGACACCGAGGTCCGGGCGACCGCGTATGCGGAGGCGAACACCGCGATCAAGGCGTTCGTCCCGATGGTTCCGATGGCCCACGGGGCCTCGGCGACCGCCTGGTTGGCGAACGTCGAGAACGCCCACTCCTCCCCGCTGGGGAACGAGTCGTTCGCCCACGTGACGCCGGCTGACGACCAGATGGTCTGGATGCAGAACGCCGAGCCGATCGCCCTCTACTGCGCCGACGAGACGGATGGTGAGACCCTCCGCCTCTGCGAGCAGGTGACCGAGGCCCTGTACGCCTACGAAGTGGGCGGCACGGCTCCGGTCCCGGCTCTGGCCACGGACTGCGCGGGGAACGAGGACGCGACCGAGTTCACCTGCACCCTGCGTGAGGGAGTGACCTTCCACGATGGCGCCACGTTCGACGCCAACGATGTGGTCCTCTCGTACGCCGTGATGTGGGATGCGTCCCACCCGCTCCATATCGGGCGGACGGGTTCCTTCGAGTACTGGGCCGGCCTGTTCGGGTCCTTCCTGAACCCGCCTCCAGCCGAGTAGCCAAGCCAAGACCGATTGCGGGCCAAAGCCCGCCCCGGAGAACAGGACGGGCGCCACCTTCGGGTGGCGCCCGTCGCTCTACCCCCCAACGCAGCGGGACACTACACTCGCGCGCAAATGCTGCAGTTCATTCTTCGCCGGCTGCTGCTGACCGTCCCGGTCCTGATCGGGATCGTCTTCGTGGTGTTCGCCATTGCCCGCATCCTGCCCGGCGACCCGTGCTTCCAGGCCCTCGGCCAGCGCGCGACCGAGGAGGCCTGCGAGGCGTTCGACGAGCGCTACGGCCTGAACGAGCCGATCCCGGTCCAGTTCGGCATCTTCGTCAGCGACCTCCTGTCCGGAGACCTCGGGACCTCGATCGCCTACGGGCGCCCGATCTCCGACATCCTCATCGAGCGGATGCCGGTCACCATCGAGCTGACGATCTTCGCCCTCACGATCGCCACCATCCTGGGAGTCGTCCTGGGTGTGGCCTCGGCCGCCCGCCGCAACTCCCGGACGGACGTCGGGACCATGATGTTCGCGAACTTCGGCGTCTCGATCCCGGTCTTCGTGCTGGGGCTGATCCTGATCTTCATCTTCGCCGTCGTCCTCAAGGACACGCCGTTCGCCCTGCCGCCGGGCGGGCGCCTGTCAGCCGGCGTGATCATCATCCCGCTGGCCGAGGCCTGGGGGCTGCAGGATCTCGACGGGCCCGCTCCGGGTGGTGATCGACTTCATCGGCAACATGTACGTCATCAGCACGCTCATCACCGGCCAATGGGCGGCCTTCGGTGACGCCGTCGTCCATCTCATCCTGCCGGCCATTGCCCTCGCCACCATCCCGCTGGCCCTGATCTCCCGGATGACGAGGTCCAGCCTGCTCGAGGTCCTGGGCCTGGACTACATCCGAACGGCGCGGGCCAAGGGGGTCACCGAGCGCCGGGTCGTCCTCCGTCACGGACTGCGGAATGCGATCCTGCCGGTCGTGACGGTCATCGGTCTGACGCTCGGCGCGCTGCTCAGCGGGGCGGTCCTGACCGAGACGATTTTCGGGCTGACCGGCATCGGTCTGACGATCACCCAGTCGATCCTTGGCCGCGACTATCCGGTCATCCAGGCCGTCACGCTGGTCACCGCGGTCATCTACCTGATCGTCAACCTGGTCGTCGACGTGTCCTACGCGTTCCTCGACCCGCGGATCCGCCTCGAATGAAAGCGCCCGCACAGGTCCCCGTTGGCCTGGAGGGACTGGACGAGCAGCCCGTGGCCGACATGGGCGTCATCGACGCGGCGGCGCTCGCCGCCCGCCCCGGCAACCTGTGGCGAGATACGGCGAGGGGCATCCTCCGCCAGCGTTCGGCCCAGGTCGGGCTCATCCTGCTGACCGTCCTGGTCGCGACCGCCGTCCTGGCCCCGGTGATCGCCCCGTACGACCCCAACCGGGCGGTTGGGCATCGAGGAAGGGCTGTCCGCGGTGGAGGGCGAGTTCGCGCCGTGCATCCACCTCTTCGGCTGCCCCGAGGACCGGCCGCAGCACATCCTCGGCCTCGACCGGAACGGGCGCGACGTCTTCAGCCGGGTGATGTACGGCGCCCGCGTCTCGCTCTACGTCGGCGTGCTGACCGTCGGGTTCGCGATCGTGATCGGATCGGTCATCGGCGCCATCGCGGCCTTCCTGGGCGGCGGGGTGGACAACGTGCTGATGCGGATCATGGACGTGCTCCTCGTGTTCCCGGCCCTCGTCCTGGCCATCGCCATCGTGACCGTGCTCGGGGCGGGGTTGATCAACGCCCAGATCGCGATCGGCCTGGTCGCCATCCCGATCTATGCCCGGGTCATGCGCGCCTCGGTCCTCTCGGTCCGCGAGCGCGACTTCGTGGTCGCCTCGCGCGCGCTGGGCGAGTCCCGGCGCGGGATCCTGTTCCGCCGGATCTTCCCGAACTCCATGACGCCGCTCATCGTGGCCGGCACGCTCGGCATTGCCGGCGCGATCCTCGAGGTGGCCGCCCTCTCGTTCCTCGGCCTCGGCGCGCAGCCGCCGCTGGCCGAGTGGGGCTCGATGATCGCGCTCGATCGCAACCAGCTGTTCAACGCCCCGTGGCTGATCCTCGCGCCCGGCATCGCCCTGACCATCAGCGTCCTGGGCTTCAACCTGTTCGGCGACGGCCTCCGCGACGCGCTCGACCCGCGCCTGAACCGGTGAGCGCGGCCGAGATCACCAACGTCGCCGAGATCGCCGAGGTCCCGCGCCGGGTCGGCCGCGCCGGGGAGCGGCTGCTCGACGTCCGCGGCCTCCAGACCTCGTTCCACACCCGCGACGGGGTCGTCCGCGCGGTGACCGGCGTCGACTTCCACGTCGACCGCGGCGAGATCCTCGGCCTGGTCGGCGAGTCCGGCTGTGGCAAGACGCGTCAGCGCGCCTGTCCATCCTGGGCCTGGTCGCGCCGCCCGGTCGGGTGGAGGCGGGGGAGATCCTGTTCGACGACGTGGACCTCCGGACGCTCGGCTCCGAACAGCTGCGCGCGCTGCGCGGGGCGCGGATCAGCATGATCTTCCAGCAGCCCCAGAGCAGCCTGAACCCGGTCTACGACGTCGGCCGCCAGATCTCCGAGGTGCTCGAGATCCACCGGGGGATGTCGAAGCGGAGTGCCCGGGCGCGGGCCGCCGAGCTGCTGCGCATGGTCGGCATCCCCGATCCCGAGCGCCGGCTCGAGGCCTTCCCGCACGCCCTGTCGGGCGGCATGGCCCAGCGGGTGATGATCGCCATGGCGCTCGCCTGCGAGCCGGAGCTGCTGATCGCCGACGAGCCGACCACCGCCCTCGACGTCACGATCCAGGCCCAGATCCTCGACCTCATGCGCGCCCTCCAGGCCGACACCGGGACCGCCATCATCCTCATCACCCACGACCTGGGGGTCGTCGCCGAGATGTGCGACCGGGTGGCGGTGATGTACGCCGGCGAGATCGTCGAGCAGGCCGACACCGCCACCCTGTTCGCCGATCCGAAGCACCCGTATACCCGCGGCCTGATCGGCTCGGTGCCGACCCTCGGCGTGCGTCCAGGACGAGCTGACGACGATTCCCGGTTCGGTGCCCGAACCTCATCGACCTGCCGCCCGCCTGCCGCTTCGCGCCGCGCTGCCTGGCACGGGTCGCCCAGAACGTCCCGCACTGCCGAGACCGATCACCCCGAGCTCCGCCCGGTGGGCGGCGGGCGGCGCCGGCCACGACGTGCGGTGCTGGATCTACCACGACCTGGACGGCCGACCCGATCGACGGAGCCGCGGTCCAGTGACGACCGCCGCGCCCGCTCGAACGGCGCCCTCGTCCAGGTCGAGAACCTGCCGGAGTTCTTCCCGATGCGCGGCGGCATCCTCCAGCGCAAGGTCGGCGACGTGAAGGCCGTCGACGACGTCAGCTTCGAGATCCGGCGCGGCGAGACGCTCGGCCTGGTCGGGGAGTCCGGCTGCGGCAAGACGACCGTCGGGCGCACGCTCCTCCGCCTCATCGAGCCGACCGGCGGCCGAATCGTCTTCGACGGGAACGACATCACCCACCTCAAGGGCGACGAGCTCAAGCGCTACCGGCGCCGGATGCAGATCGTGTTCCAGGACCCGTACGCCTCGCTCGACCCGCGCTCGCCGATCGCGACGGCCATCGGCGAGGGGCTGCGCATCCACGGCCTCGGCACGCCGCAGGAGCGGGCCGACCAGGTGGCCCGCATGATGGAACTGGTCGGCCTCCAGCCGTACCACGCCCGGCGGTACCCCCACGAGTTCTCCGGCGGCCAGCGGCAGCGGATCGGGATCGCCCGCGCGCTCGTCCTCGAGCCGGAGCTGCTCGTCTGCGACGAGCCGGTCAGCGCCCTCGACGTCAGCATCCAGGCCCAGGTCCTGAACCTGCTCCGCGACCTCCAGCGGCGGCTGGGCCTGACCTACCTGTTCATCGCCCACAACATGGGCGTCGTCGAGCACATCAGCGACCGGGTGGCGGTGATGTACCTCGGCGCCCTGGTCGAGGTCGCCGGTGCGAAGGACATCTATCGGCATCCCGGTCCACCCCTACACCATCGCCCTGCTGTCCGCGGTCCCGGTGGCCAAGCCGTCGGAGCGGGCGTCGCGGCGCCGGATCATCCTCCGCGGCGACGTCCCGTCACCGGTGAACCCGCCATCGGGCTGTCGGTTCCACACCCGCTGCTGGCTCCGGACCCAGCTCGGCAACCCGGAGCGCTGCGCGACCGAGCGACCGGAGCTGCGGTCGGTGCGGCGGCGGCCACGAGGTGGCGTGCCACTTCGCCGAGGAGCTGCTCGAGCCCACCAACCGCCAGCGCCGGATCGCGGCGGCCGCCGCCGGCAGCTCGGGCCTGGCGTCGGCCGAGTCCGCCGACGAGGCCGCGCCGCCGACCCCGCCGCCGGTCGCGACGGACCCGGTCCTCAGCTAGGCTTCGCGACGTGGAGGTCCGCGTCGCGCTGGCCCAGGTCGCGCCCCGCCTCGGGGACGTGGCGGCGAACCTCGACCTGGCCGCGATCGCGACTCCGCGAGGCGGCCACCGAAGGCGCGCACCTCGTCGTCTTCCCCGAGCTGGCGCTCACCGGCTACCTCCTCAGCCGACCTCGTGCCGGAGGTCGCCATGGCGGTCACCGACCCCCGGCTGGCGGATCTCTCGCGCCACGCCCCGGGGTCGCTGGTCGCGCTCGGGTTCGTCGAGGAGACCGATGACCATCGGTACACCAACAGCGCCGCCCTCCTCCGCGACGGCGAGCTCCTCGGCCACCACCGGAAGGTCTACCTGCCCACCTACGGCATGTTCGACGAGGGTCGATTCACGCGCGCCGGGCGATCGGATCCGGACGACGGCGGTGGGGGAGCCGCTGGGGCGCATCGGCCTGAGCGTGTGCGAGGACTTCTGGCACCCCTCCGTGCCGCATGCTGCAGGCCCAGGACGGGGCATCGCTGCTCGTGAACGTCGCCGCCGGACCGGCCCGCGCCCCGGGCAGCAGCGCCGGCCTGGCGGCCATCGCCGGCTGGCACCGGATGCAGGAGACCTACGCCCTGCTCGGAACCGTGGCGGTCGCCTTCTGCAACCGGGTCGGCAACGAGGAGGGGCTGACGTTCTGGGGCGGGTCGCGCCTGATCGGGGCCAACGGCGCGGTCGTGGCGGAGGCGCCGCTGTACGAAGAGGCGCTGGTGGTCGGCACGCCTCGACACCGATGACCTGCGGATGCAGCGCTACCAGCTCCCCATCCTGGCCGACGAGCGGCTCGAGCTGACCCGGCGCGAGCTGGACCGGATCATCGCCGAGCGGGCCGGCCTCGAGCCGGAGCTGACGGAGGAAGCGGCGGGGGACCGATGAGCCCGGCCACCGGCGGCTCGAACCGGCGCCCCTGCCCGCAGCTGGATCCGCCGCAGGTCGTGGCGGTGATCATCGGCTTCATCCGCAGCCCAGCTGGAGCAGACCGGCTTCGAGCGGCTGGTGGTGGGCCTCTCGGGCGGGGTGGACAGCGCCACGGTGGCGTACCTCGCGGCTCGCGCCGTGGGAGCCGAGAACGTCCTCGCCGTTCGGATGCCGTACCGGACGTCGGACCCGTCCTCGGAGACCGATGCCGCTCCGCGTGATCGAGGCCCTCGGCTGCGACGCGCAGCGGGTCGACATCACGCCCATGGCCGACCCGCTCCTGGCCCTCATCGGCGACGGCGAGGAGACCGCCACCCGCGTCCGGCGCGGGAACGTCATGGCCCGCCTGCGGATGATCGTGCTGTACGACCGATCCGCCGCCTTCGACGCCCTCGTCTGCGGGACCTCGAACAAGACCGAGGCCCTGCTCGGGCTACGGGACGCTCCACGGCGACATGGCGGCGGCCATCCAGCCCATCGGTGACCTGTACAAGAGCCAGCTGCGAGCGGTGGCCGCCGAGCTGGGCGTGCCAGCCGGAGATCGTGGCCAAGGCGCCATCGGCCGACCTGTGGCCGGGCCAGACCGATGAAGACGAGCTGGGCGCCGGCATACGACGACCTGGACCGGATCCTGTTCGCGGTGGTCGACCGGCGATGGACGGTGGACCGATGCGTCCGGGCCGGCCTGGACGAAGCGCTCGTCCGATGGGTGGTCGAGCGCGTGGCCCGCAACGAGTTCAAGCGCCAGACGGCGCCGGTGGCCAAGGTGAGCCTCCGCACGCCGGGGATCGACCACCTCTATCCGCGCCGCCGCCCCGGCTCGCGTCGTCCCGACGCCACCGGCTCCCGGCTGAGCGCAGTCGCGATGGCCGGTCGGCTGGTGGTGGTGGGCACGCCCGATCGGCAACCTCGGCGACCTGTCGCCCCGGGCGGCCGACGCGTTGCGCGAGGCCGACCTCGTCGTCGCGGAGGACACCCGGGTCGCGGCGAAGCTGCTCCGCTTCATCGGGGCGCGGCGGCCGACCCAGTCGTTCACCGAGCACAACGCCGCCGAGCGGCTGCCGGGACTGCTGGCGCGCCTCGCGGCGGGGGACACGCTGGCGCTCACGACCGACGCCGGCATGCCGGCCGTCTCCGATCCCGGGGCCGACCTGGTGGCGGCCGCGCGCGCCGCGGGGCACGAGGTCGTCGTCGTGCCCGGTCCATCGGCCGTGACCGCTGCCCTTGCCGTGGCTGGCGTCGCGGGTGCGCCCGGCGGCGGATTCATCTTCGGCGGCTTCCTTCCCGCACGCCCGGTTTCCGCGCGGCGGGCCGAGCTCGGTCGGCTCGCCGACGCCGCCGGTGGACCTGGGGCTGCCGCTCGTTCTGTTCGAGGCGCCGCATCGAGTCAGCCGCCTGCTCGGGGAGCTGGACGACCTGGCGGCCGCGCATCCGGACCTGCGGGTGGTCGCCGGGCGCGAGCTGACGAAGCTGCCACGAGGAGGTCGTGGCCGGCACGCCGTCGGAGGTCGCGGCTGCCCTCCCGTCGCCGCGCGGCGAGTTCACCGTGGTCGTCTCCGGGCTGGACGGCTCCGGCGGCGCCGTCCGGCGCCGTGGACGCGGACGCTCTGGTCGCCGCGTGCCGCGCGGCCGGCCTGTCGGACCGATCGGTGGTCGAGATCCTCCGTGCCGCGGGCATCGGTCGCCGAGAGGCGTATGCCCTGGTGCAGGGGAGTCGCTCCACCTGAATCGTCCCGTAACCGGCGGGTAACCGTGCGCTTCCATCCTCCGTCCAGCCGCCTCGCCTCGGCTCACGGACAGCCCGATAACGGGCGGAGGAGATAGACCGATGAACAAGGTGCTGCTGGTTGGACGGCTGACCCGCGATCCGGAGCTGCGCACGCTCCCGAGCGGGAAGCACGTCACGACCTTTTCCGTGGCAACGAACGAGTACCGCGGCCAGAACGCCGGGGAGCGGACCGAGTACCACGCCATCGTCGCCTGGGACCGCCTGGCCGAGATCTGCGGCCAGTTCCTCGGGAAGGGCCAGCTCGTCGACCTCGAGGGCCGGCTCCAGACCCGCCAGTGGGACGACGACGCCGGCAAGCGCCATTGGAAGACCGAGGTCGTCGTCAACTCGCTCGAGATGCTCTCGGGCCGCGGCAAGAAGGAATACGCCAAGGAGGCCCAGGCCGCCGCGGACGAGACCGCCGCTCCGGTCAACGGCGCGTCGGATGAGCCTCTGGAGGCCGTCGTCGCGATGTGAGACCTCTCGGTAAATCGGGAGCCGCCCCACACGGACTAGTCGCGGCGCCTCAGCCGAATGCCAGGCTCGACGCCCTTGGCGTTACCTCGATAATCCGGCTATGCGTCACCTGCAAGTAGGCAGCTGAGGTGGAGGTCGGAGCCGTGAGTGAACTTCTGGGTATCGCTCGATTCAAACCCCACGAGGGCAAGCTCGAGGAGTACAAGCGCCTGTCGGCGCAAGCCATGGAGATCGTCCGGACCAAGGACCCGGGCACGCTGCAATTCGACATGTACTTCAACGACGATCAATCCGAGGTCATGGTCATCGAGCGGTTCAAGGACTCAGCGGCGCTCATCGAGCACACGGCGAACATTGGCGACCTATCGGAGGCAATCCTGGCGACGGTCTCCGTGGTTCACGGCGAGCTCCTCGGTGAGCCGAGCGCTGAGCTAAGGGCGAAGTTGGCTGGCAGCGAGGTCCCGGTTCTCTTCACGCCCTACCGGTCGATGTAGACACTCTCCCGCCGTAGACCAAGGTGGGTCAAATCGACTATCCCGTCGGCCCCATAGCTTTGCGACGCCGGACTCCCAGCGATTCCGCCGTCCCGGTCGTCCACAGGGACCCGGCGGCCCGTCGGCGAATCGCTCAGTCGTCGGGCATCACCCGCTGCTCACCCACCGGCCGGTTCGCGTCCGGGAACGCCAGGGAATCCGCCGCGACCCACCACTCCATCACGTCGTAGGCGAGGCGCCCGGCCTGCACCGAGGGATCCCCGTCCGACAGGCGCCTCGCCTCATCGATGTCGCAGGCAAAGATCGAAAGGCCGCGCATCGCGACGTCGGACTGCTCGCCGAGCGGGCCATTTACGACGAGGACCCCTTCGCGCCGCAAATTGGCGCGGTAAGCGAGGTGCTGCGCCTGAAGCGCGTCGAGCTCGGCCTCGGACATCTCCGGCGCGTCGGCCGGGCGGCGGAGAAGGACGAGCGTGTAGACGTCGAATGCGTCCGGGATGTTCGGGTCGCGCGGCACGGGCGACAGGATATTGCCTGATGCCTTAAGCAGGGGCCAGCGTTACAGCGGCCTCCGTATGCTTGCGGCGCGATGGCCCATGGCTCGCAGTTCAAGATCTGGGGCCGACGGGCTGGCTACGCCCTCCTGATCCTGGCGGTCCTGATGCCGTGGCCGCTCATCGCCTGGGGCCGCGCTCAGCGCTCAGCCTCCGCGCCTGCGATTGTCGAGGAGGTTTGGTCTCGACGAGCCGACCGCGCCGCAAGCGCTAACGATCACGCGTCGGCGTTCTCGGGCACCTACCGTCGATGGCGATCTCTACCGCGGCTTGGCCGGACGAGCGCAACATCCAGACCCTCGATCCCTGTCCCGATCACGTAGATCGTTGTCTTCAGCAGGTCCTCGGGACCCGTCCCTGCCTCGGTCAGCACGCTGATCAGGTTCTCGACGGTACGGGCCGCCTGGGTCTCGAGGTCGCCCGGCGCAACGATCTGTCCGTCCTCGTCAAGCGGGCAGGCGCCAGCCGTAAACACCAACCCACCGCCCGTAGCGGAGTACTCGTAGGGCGCGTGCCGGTAGAGCGTCATCGAATCGACCTGCCTCTTCGCGGATGACTCCATCGGGCTTCGATTGTGGCAGCCGCCCGCCGAAGGTACTGGCCGCTCGTAGCGAGAAGTGGATTGTCGGGCCATGGCCGGTTGCCCATCGTCTGGGTCATGAGACGCCGTCTGCCAATCCTCGTCGTTGTTTCCGCCATGTCGCTAGCAGTGCCGGCCGCTGTGCTCGCCGCGGAAGCGCTCGATCAGTTCCAGGAGGTGACCAACGGGTCCTTCGCCTTCTATCAACCCCAGGGGGACGCTTCGGCGGGAGTGAAGGGCGCGGCTCAGACATTCACCGCGGGGATGTCGGGATCCCTCAGCCGGATTGAGCTGAACCTGGCCCGGGCGGAATTTCCTCCGGACTTCATGACGACGGATGGCGTGTCACTCGAGGTTCACGCTACTGATCCGGGAGGCGCGCTCCTGGCCACCAGCGTGGTCGTCCCCTCGGCGGCTGTTCCCGTCCATCCCGCGTTCGCGTGGATCGGCTTCACCTTCGCGGCACCCGCGTCGGTGACTGCCGGCCAGACCTACGCGATCGTGCTGCCACCCGACGTCACCGTGAACGACCAATTCGATCCGACCTACCTATGGGCGGGGACGCCCACGGATGTGTACGCGAACGGGATGGCCTGGGATCGGTATGGCGTCGATCCAACGTGGTATCCGTACGCGAACGGCGACGATCGAACCTTCCGGACGTATGTCGACGAATCGGAACCGGAACCGACGGACGCGGATCACGACGGCGTGCTCGACGGCGATGACCTCTGTCCAGGGACGGTGGTGGATGCGTTTCCGTCGCTGCAGACGAACCGATACGCCTACAACGGGACTGGTGTCGTCTCGGGCCTCCCGAACAACCCTCCCCACACATCCAGGAAACGGGTGGCTGCTCCGCAACGCAGATCATTGCGGCGATGGGCCTGGGCGCCGGACATAGCAAGTTCGGGCTGGCGCGCGGCGCGCTCGAATGGTGGATAGCCTCGGTCCCATAGCTCGGGTCTCCCGCGCCTCGGGGATAGCGCCGATCAGCGAGCGTTTCGCTCCGCATAGAATCGGCGGGTGAAGGTCATCCTCGTCGTCGATCGGGCTGGCGAGCTGCTCTGCCGACCGGCCGAAAAGGCAGCCGTTCCCGAAGTCGGCGGGGCATTCACGATCGAGGACGAGGGCGAGATGCCGGAGTTCTCCTCGAAGGTCGAGGCCGTGGCTCGCGGACCCAAGGGTGTGCCCCTGGTGTACGGAGGTCCCTGGCCGCACGACCCCGAGGACACGAAGCTGAAGCGTCACGGCTTCCGGGAATGCCAGGCCGCCGAACGCGAGCTCATCGAGGCCGAGCTCGCCAAGGGCCCAGCCTGATCGGGCTCCCGGCGCCGATATACTGGCCTCCCGCGGCCATCGGTCCGCCCCCAGGCGGCCAACTCGCGCCGCGATGATCCGGAGTGGCCGTGAGCGAGCGGTACCCCTATAACGCGCGGCTCAGTCGATGGGAAGTCGTGTCCGGCGGGCTCGTCATCTGTGCGGTTGCCCTGGACGGGGAGCCGTTCCCGTTCATCCCGGGTCAGTACAACACCCTCGGGCTGGATGATCCGGACGGGAAGACGATCCTCCGGCCGATGTCCATCTCCTCGCCGTCGACCGACCTGAGCGAGTACGAGTTCTTCATCCGCCACGTCGGCGAAGGCGAGTTCACCCCGCTCCTGTGGGAGCTCAAGGTCGGTGACCCGCTGTTCATGAAGGGGGCCAAGGGCAAGTTCGTGCTCCAGGACGACGGCAACAAGTGCCTGTTCGTGGCCTCCGGCACCGGCCTCGCCCCGTTCATGAGCATGATCGAGACCCTCCTCGCCACCGGCGAGTCGCGGGAGATCCACCTCCTCCACGGGGTGAGCCATGAATACGATCTCGCCTGGCGCGAATGGCTGACCGAGATCGAGACCGATCAGCGCCTGCCGCTCCAGTACGCCGGCACCATCTCCGCGCCCGCAGGCCAACCCGGACTGGACCGGGCTGACCGGCCGGGTCGAGACCGTCGTCGCGGACGAGCTGGACCGCCGCGGCCTGACCGCGGACGACACCACGATCTACCTCTGTGGCAACCCGGACATGATCGCCGCTGTCGATGAGATCGCCATCGAGCGCGGCTTCCCGCCGGAGCAGATCCGCAAGGAGCTGTACTGGCCCAAGGCCCGCCCGCACGGCCCGGCGGTGGCCGTGGAACCGGAGCCCGAGCCGTGACCGATACCTTCTACCTGACCACCGCCATCTTCTACCCGAGCCCCGGGCCTGCCCTCCACTCGCTGTTCGAGGCCATCGGCGCCGATGCCCTCGTCCGCTACCACCGGCTTGACCGGCAAGGACGTGCGTTTCCTGACCGGCATGGACGAGCATTCGGCCAACGTCGAGCGGCTGGGGACCGAGCGAGGGACCGAACCCCGGACCCTCGTGGACGAGTGGGCCGCGAACTGGCAGGCGGGGTTCGATCGGTTCGACATCAGCTACGACCGGTTCATCCGCACCACCGATCCCGACCATCGCGAGGCCTCGGTCGAGATGGTCCGCCGCGCCCAGGCCAGCGGCGACATCTACAAGGGCACCTACGCCGGGTGGTACTGCACCGGCGACAACGAGTTCAAGACCGAGTCGCAGATCGTCGACGGCAAGTGCCCGGACCACCCGACCCTCGAGCTCCAATGGCTGGAGGAGGAGAACTGGTTCTTCGCCCTGAGCAAGTACCAGGGCGCGCTCGAAGAGCTGTACCGGACCAACCCGTCGTTCTGCGAGCCGGAGCACTTCCGCAACGAGGTCCTCGGCTGGCTGGCCGATGGGCTGCAGGACTTCTCGGTCAGTCGCTCCGGCACGGGGTGGGGGATCCCGTTCCCCGGCGACGAGGAGCACCGGATCTACGTCTGGTTCGACGCCCTGACCAACTACGTGACCGGCGCCGGGTTCCCGGGCGACGCGGCGGCCTTCGAGAAATGGTGGCCGGCCGACGTCCACGTCATCGGCAAGAACATCACCCGCTTCCATTGCCTGTACTGGCCGGCCATGCTGATGAGCGCCGGTCTTCCGCTGCCGCGCCAGGTCTTCGCCCACGGCTTCATGCTGATGCGGGGCGAGAAGATGTCGAAGACCCGGGGCAACATCCTCGATCCCGACCAGGCGCTCGCCACGTTCGGGGTGGACGGCGTCCGCTACCTCGTCCTGCGCGAGATCCCGTTCGACCGCGACGGCGACGTCACCGCCGACGGCATGATCCGCCGCTACAACGCGGACCTGGCCAACGACCTGGGCAATCTCGTGAACCGCACGGTCTCGATGGCGGACCGATACCTGGACGGGACCCTGCCGGATCTGGCCGGAATCGGAGACGGGCCTTCAGTGACCGATGCCGATGCGGAGCTCCAGCGCGTGGCCGCTCGCGGCGGTGGCCGCGTACCGGACCGCCGTGGAGCGGCTCCATTTCGACGAGGCGCTCCTCGCGCTGTCCACGTTGACGCGCGCCGCGAACGGCTACGCCGAGTCGCAGGCTCCCTGGGCCCTCAACAAGGCCGGGGAGAGCGAGCGCGTGGCCGTGGTGCTGGCCACGATGGGGGAGGCGTGCCGGATCCTGGGCCACCTGCTCGCGCCGTTCTGCCCGACAGCGTCCGCCAATCTGCTCCGCCAGCTCGGGACGCCGCCCCCGTACGACGGCCGTGGCGCCGGCGGCCCGGGCCTGGATGTGCTCCTGGCCTGGGGCGCAGAGGCGGGAGAGCGACGAACCGGTCCGCCGTCGCCGCTGTTCCCCCGCATCGAGGACGAACCCGCTGGCGACTCCGCCTCCGACGAGGCGACCGCAACCTGAGCCGTCTCGTTGTCCCGGAGCGTCTGCCGGGGATCGTCGACGCCCACGCCCATCTCCAGCACGAGGTCTTCGCCCACGACCTCGACGCGGTCCTGGACCGGGCGCGGGCGGCCGGTCTTACGCGCATCCTCGTCCCCGGCTGGGACCGCGAGTCGTCCGAGGCGGCCATCGCGCTGGCTGACAGACACCCCGAACTCCTGGACGCGGCCGTGGGCATCCATCCCCACTACGTGGCCGCGGCGACGGAGGCCGACTGGACCGCGATCGAGGCTCTCGCCGCGGAACCTCGCGCGATGGCGGTGGGAGAGATTGGGCTCGATTTCCACCGCAACCTGTCCCCGCCGGACGTCCAGCGGGACGCCCTTGCCCGGCAGCTGGATCTCGCCGCGCGGGTCCGCAAGCCGGTCGTCGTCCACGACCGCGAGGCCCACGACGAGGTCACTGCCGCACTGATCCGTCACGCCGCGCAGATCAATCACGCTGCCCAGACGGCCGAGGCTTCGTCGGTGCCCGGCATCCTCCACGCCTTCTCGGGGGACGCGGAGATGGCGGCCAGCGCTCGTCGACGCCGGCTACCTGATCTCGTTCGCGCTGCCGGTCAGCTTCCCGAAGAACCTCGGTCCGCGCGCGGCGGCGGCCGCCGTCCCGGCCACGCACCTCCTGGTCGAGACCGACTCCCCGTACCTGGGTATCGCCAAGGACCAGCGCAACGAGCCCACGACCGTCCTGCGCACCGCCGCCGTGATTGCCCGCCTTCGCGCCGAGGATCCCGAGAGCGTCGCCGCCGCCGCGGGCACCGCGTATCTCCGCCTCACATCGTCTCGTGATAGCGCGACCTGATTGCCCTCGAGGGGTTCGCCTCGCCTATCACGGGCCGACGTGACGCGGGCAAGAATCCGCTTGCAGACCCAGCGTTCGGACGGGGATCGACGTTAACAAGAGGTCATCTCAGGCCCATCGCGGTCCACCTCGCCTTGACACGCGGCGAGCGCACCTGATACCTTGCATTTAGCACTCTCGCTGGTTGAGTGCCAGAACCCCCAACGGGGAAACGGATCGTATCGGTCCATCCGGCAATCCCAGCGCCAGTGCATCAAATGCCAACCCGGTCGGTGCCGCCCCGGCATCGGTCTGTGACACATCTGGAGGGACACCGCATCCATGGCCACAACGGTCAAAGCCACCGCGACCCAGCTCAAGCCCCTCGGGGACCGGCTGGTCGTCAAGCCCATCCGAGCGCGAGGAGATGACCAAGAGCGGCATCGTCCTGCCTGACACCGCCAAGGAGCGCCCCCAGGAGGGGACGGTTCTGGCCGTCGGTCCGGGCCGCACGCTCGACGACGGGACCCGCGAGCCCATGGAGCTCAGCGTGGGCCAGAAGATCCTGTTCCAGAAGTACGCGGGCACCGAGTTCAAGCTCGACGAGGAGGAGCTCCTGATCCTGTCCCAGAAGGACATCCTCGCCGTCATCGAATAGTTCGCCCAGCGACCAGTTCAGCGTTCAGTTTCGGAGGAATCACCTACCACCATGG
Organism: uncultured Chloroflexia bacterium; assembly: GCA_963843015.1. GTDB lineage: Bacteria > Chloroflexota > Limnocylindria > QHBO01 > QHBO01 > DASTEQ01. The sequence continues at coordinate 171,551 of CAWJIR010000008.1, forward strand.
CCAAGCAACTCCAGTTCAGCGAGGAAGCCCGGCGCTCCCTGAAGCGCGGCATCGACAAGATGTCCGACGCGGTCAAGGTGACGCTCGGCCCGAAGGGCCGCTACGCCGTCCTCGACAAGAAGTTCGGTGCGCCGACCATCACCAACGACGGCGTCACGATTGCCCGCGACATCGAGCTCGAGGACCCGTACGAGAACATGGGTGCCCAGCTGCTCGAAGAGGTCGCGACCAAGACCAACGACATTGCCGGTGACGGCACCACGACCTCGATCGTGCTGGCCCAGGCCATCATCACCGAGGGGATGAAGAACGTCACCGCCGGTGCCAGCCCGATGGGCATCAAGCACGGCATCGAGAAGGGCGTCAACGCCATCGTCGAGGAGATCAAGCGGCTGTCGAAGCCGGTGGCCACTCCCGAGGACACCGCCCACATCGCGGCCATCAGCGCCCGTGACACCGAGATCGGCCAGCTCATCAGCGAAGTGATGGGCAAGGTCGGCAAGGACGGCGTCGTGACCGTCGAGGAGTCGCAGGGCCTGAAGACCGAGGTCGAGTACGTCGACGGCATGCAGCTCGACCGCGGCTACATCAGCCTGTACATGGCGACCAGCGGCGACGGCGGCAAGCTCGAGGCCAACCTCGACTCGCCGTACATCCTGGTCACCGACAAGAAGATCAGCGCCGTGGCCGACATGCTGCCGGCCCTCGAGAAGGTCGTCCAGCTCGGCCGCCCGCTGCTGATCATCGCCGAGGACGTCGACGGCGAGGCCCTCGCCACCCTGATCGTCAACAAGCTCAAGGGGACGATCAACGCACTCGCCGTCAAGGCGCCGGGCTTCGGCGACCGCCGCAAGGCGATGCTCGAGGACATCGCGACCCTGACCGGGGCGCGGGTCATCTCCGAGGAAGTCGGGCGCAAGCTCGACAGCGTCCAGCTCGAGGATCTCGGCCAGGCGCGTCGGGTGACCGCCACCAAGGACACGACCACGATCGTGGACGGAAAGGGCGATGCCGCGGCGATCAAGGCCCGGATGAGCCAGATCAAGCTCCAGATCGAGGACACGACCTCCGACTTCGACCGCGAGAAGCTCCAGGAGCGCCTGGCCAAGCTCTCCGGTGGCGTGGCTGTGCTCAAGGTGGGCGCCGCGACCGAGGTCGAGCTCAAGGAGAAGAAGCACCGGATCGAGGACGCCCTGTCGGCGGCCCGAGCCGGGGTCGAGGAGGGCATGGTCGCCGGTGGCGGCTCGGTCCTCATCCACGCCGCGCCGGCGCTCGACAAGCTCGAGGTCCTCGGTGACGAGGCGGTGGGTGTCGCCATCCTCCGCCGCGCGCTGGAGGAGCCGCTCCGCCAGATCGCGACCAACGCGGGCCTCGAGGGCTCGGTGGTCGTCGAGGCGGTCCGCAAGATGAAGCCGGGCAGCGGGTACGACGCCGAGAAGGGCGAGTACACGGACCTGTTCGTGGCCGGGATCATCGATCCGGCCAAGGTCACCCGCTCCGCGCTCCAGAATGCGGCGTCCGTCGCCGGCCTCCTGCTGGAGACCGAGACGGTCATCACCGACATCCCCGAGAAGGAGAAGGCACCGATGCCCGGCATGGGCCCCGGTGGCATGGACTACTAGTCCGTCTCCTGATCCAACGGGAAGAGCCCCGGCCGCGAGGCCGGGGCTCTTCTCATGCCACCCGCCGATCTGGCGCCCGGTGCGGGTGTGATACGGCGAATGGCATGTCGGCTGCCGGCGGCCGTGATGCCGCGCGAGATTGCCCGCCCAACGAGAGTGACCCGAGCCCACGACCTTAGATGGGCCATTGAGAGGTGGCAACATGAGTCGCACAGACGACCCCGGGACAGGGGAGCATCCCCTGGATCCCACTGACGACAGCTGACCACGAAGAAGCCGACCGATGACGAGAGCGGCGCGGAGGCCGTTGGCGCGGCCGGCGGCGCTATCGCCGGGGCCGGAATCGGTGCCGCTGTTGGCGGGCCAGTCGGAGCCGCTGTTGGTGGCGCCGTCGGTGCAGCCGCGGGGGCGGTCGCGGGCGAATCCACCGAGGGTGACGAAGAGGGCGGTGCCGCCGCGGGCGCAGGCGCGGGCACGCTCGCCGGGGCTGCCCTGGGCGGTCTCGTGGCAGGTCCTCCCGGAGCCGTGGTTGGTGGCGCCGTTGGCGCTGGCGCGGGAGCCGGCATCGGCGACAAGACCGAGGAAGACATCGAGGATGATGAGGTCCTCGATGAGAAGGTGAACTTCCCGGGCACCCAGCCGGACCCCGACCTTCAGCGGTCGCGCTGACCGAGGGAGGCTTTGGCCTCAACGGAGTCCGATGTCCAGAGCCCCGGCCGCGAGGCCGGGGCTCTCGTCTCTAGGCGCTGAGCGGCAACGGCTCCCCGACGGCGGGCTCCACGGCGCGGACGAGGTCGTCGATGTCGCGGACCGATGCCAGGACGCGCTCGCGGAGCTCGTCGAGGAGGCGCGGAGACCTCCTGCGCGGCCGACCCGATGGTCGTGAGCCGAGCCTTCATCTTCCGCACGTTGTCGACGGCGAACTGCACGTCCTGCAGTGCTTCGCCGATGGCCGCCACGTCCACCTGGCCGCCCGTCTCGCGCAGGGTGAGGAGGGCCATGACGCGGGCGACCCGGAAGGCGGCTTCGAGGCCGACGCCCCCATCCGCCTCCGGATCGTAGACCGCGTACACGTCCGAGCCGACCAGGGCGAATGGGGATACGCCGGCCGGCGCATGTTCGGGAGTGAAGACCGCAAGCGCGATCGCCGCTCCCCGGTTGGACCGGGCCGCGGTCAGCTCCTCCGCCAGGACCCGGCGGCTGAGCGAGCGGTCCTTGGCCTCGATGACGACTCGCAGCTCGCGGCCGCCGGTCCGGCTGGGGTCGACGGTGAGGACGAAGTCGCCCTTCTTCGAGCGCAGGGCGTCGCCGGCCTCCGTCCCGGTCCGCTCGAGGAAGTCGCCCACGCCGCGGGCCAGCTCGGCCAGCCCGGCCTCGACCAGGTCCTCGAACTCGACGCCCTTCGCCGTGCCCCGCGACCGCTCATCGGCCCGGGCCCGGCTGGCGGCTTCGAGCGCCGCGATCCGCTCGCCGAGGGAGCGGAACTCGCCGGTCACCTCGTTGCGGAACTGGTACAGCGGACTCGCCTCGCGGGTCGGGTCCAGCAGCTGGGCCAGGCGCGAGCCGTCGCCGTCGAAGTACTTGCCCAGCATGTCGTTGAGCTGGCCGATGGCGCTGTCCCGGCGGTTCGGATCGAACAGCGCGCCGGTCAGGCGCTGGAGCTTGCCGGAGTCGCCGAGGAAGTCCTCCAGCGTGCGAGGCAGCTTGCCGTCACCGTCGGCGAAGGTCGGCGCGCAGGTGACGCATCCAGCGCTTCTGCCGCGCGGGTCTGGGTGGCGGCCATCTGCTCGACCATCCGGGCGAACTCGGCGCGCACGAGATCCAGGTTCGCGCTGGTGCCGGCCGTGGAGAGGGCCTGGAGGCCCACCCGCAGCGCATTGGCGGCCAGCCCGACCCGCTCGGGCTCGGGCACGCCGCCGACGAAGCCGGCCAGGCCGGCATCGGTCAGTTCGAGGTGGGACACGATGATCCGGTCCTCGACCACGCGCATGGTTGGCCGATCCGGAGCCGGGTGTGGGGAGGCGTTCTTGTCATGGGCTCGAGGATGGATCGCCCGACACCTACTGTCGCGAACGCGGGCCATCACAGCGACACCTCCGATTGTCGCTGTCTCGTCACGCTCGGCCGAGCGCGCTCCACGCGGTACCAAGGGCCTATGGAGGTCATGGATAGGGCTGGTTAGGGTCGGTTCAATGGCCATCCGGGAGGAACCACGCGCGGCCGTGCCCGCCGGCAATCCCGCCCTGCCCGACGCGATCGAGCTGCCCTATGCGCGCCAGCTCCGCGGCGCGGCATCGATCTGGCGACCTGGGCTTCGGATCTGGGTCACGCTGGGCGGCGTCGCGATCGTGGTCGCCAGCGCGGTGGTGAGCGCGAACCTGTTCGCCGAGCGGCTCCGGCTGCTGGCCGTCGAGGCGGCGCTTCGAGCACTCGGAGGCCATCGTCCGCACCAACATCGACCCGGTCGTGAGCGCGGACGCCCTGGACATGGGCGGAACGCTCGACCCGGAGCTCAATGATCAGCTCGCTCGCCTGGTCCAGGGCGGGGAGATGAGCCGGATCATCGTCTGGTCGACCGACGGGCGCGCGGTCTACTCCTCGGACCCCGCCCTGCGCGGGGAGCGGTTCTCGATCGGCCATCACCTGGCCGAAGCCTTCGCCGGCGACTCGGTCGCGGAGTACGGCACCGAGGCCGACGACGAAATGGGCGAGATTCGCGGCGCCGCCTCGCTGCCAGTTCCATTCCTCGAGCTGTACGTCCCCATTCGAGGTGCGGTCGACGGGCCGGCCATCGGCGTGTACGAGGTCTACCAGGACGCCCGACCGATCGAGCTGCTCGTGATCCAGACCCGCGGCGACGTGCTCATCCTCGCCCTCGTCGCGGCCGGGGTCCTGTTCGCCATCCTGTGGCTCTCGTTCGCCGGCGCGTCGCGCCTCCTGGCCCGCCAGAACCGGCTGCTCCGCGAGCGCGCCGTGCGCGACGGGCTGACGGGCCTCGCCAATCACGGCTTCCTGCTCGAGGAGCTCAACCGTCACCTCGACCGTGCGGAGCCGCGTGGTGCGGTCGCCCTGCTCGACATCGACAACTTCCGCCTCCTCAACGCCGGCCATGGCCACCGCGCCGGCGATGAGGCGCTGCGTCGCACGGCTGCCGTCCTGGCCGCGGTCGCGCAACCGGGCCAGCTGTACGGGCGGTTCGGGCCCGACGAGTTCCTCCTGGCCTGCTTTGCCAATGAGGAGCAGCTCATGGGCACCCTGGCCGCGCTCGGGGCGGCCCTGGCGGAGGTGGATCTCCACTTCGGCGACTCCGAGCGCCTGCCACTCAGCGTGTCGGTTGGGGTCGCCCGCGTCCCGGAGGACGGCCGGAACGCACTGGACCTCCTCGCCGTGGCCGATGCCGCGCTCCGTGAGGCGAAGACGTCCGGTGGCCAGGTGACGAAGATCGCGGACCAGTCGACGTTCGGTTCACTCGCCGCCCAGAACACCGTCTTCGGCGTGTTCGAGGGCCTCCTCCTGACGGTCGACACCAAGGACCACTACACCCGGTCCCACTCCGAGGACGTCACCGGCTACGCCCTCTTCCTGGCCGATGAGCTGCACCTGGACGACGAGGAGCGGCGGCTGCTGCGCCTGGCCGGCCTGCTCCACGACATCGGCAAGATCGGCATCCCGGACGGGATCCTGCGCAAGCCGGCGCCGCTCACCGGCGAGGAGTTCGACATCGTGAAGCAGCACGTGGCCCTGGGCGATGCGATCGTCGGTGCCGTGCCGCAGCTGGCCGACGTCCGGGCCGGCGTTCGCCATCACCACGAGCGGTGGGACGGCAGCGGCTACCTCGACGGGCTGAAGGGCGAGGCCATTCCGCGCCTCGCGCGCATCCTGGCCGTGGCCGACGCGTACTCGGCCATGACCACGACCCGCCCATACCGCAAGGCATTGGCGCCGACCGAGGCGCTCGCCCGCATGGCCCAGGCCGCCGGGTCACAGCTCGATCCCGACCTGGCCATGGCCTTCGTGACGGCCATGCGTCGGCGACTGGCCGCGGGCGAGGCTGTCGCTCGGGCGGCCCGGCCTGGGCGCCCACGCCCATCTGGGCACCGGGCGGTCGGCTACGCTGCAGGGGTGAGTCTCCGCCGCGCACGCCGCCTTGCCGGGGCTGACCACGGTCATCCTCCTGGCGGCCGCATGCAGCGGGCCTGCCGCGGCCTCGCGGACGGTGGAGCTCCAGACGCTCAACGACTCCGGCGTGACCGGATCCGCGGTCCTGACCGATCTGGGCGATGGGCAGACGGAGGTCGTGGTCACCGTCGATCCGGCAGGGCACCCGGACATGCCGGCCCACATCCATCCGGGCACCTGCGTCGACCTCGTGCCGCAGCCGCGGTTCCCGCTCCAGAACGTGGTCGACGGCTCCTCGGAGACGACGATCGACGTCCCCCTGGACGAGCTGTTCGCCGGTGGCCTGGCGCTCAACCTGCACGCCTCGCCGGACGACTACGGGACGTACACCGCCTGCATCGAGCTGGAGAACTGACCGGCTAACGGTCCCGGCGCCGGGCGCCGCTAGAATCGGGTCGATGCCCCGCAAGCCTGCCGCGACCGCGTCCACGCCTGCCGCGACGCCCCCCGAACCCACCCCGGAGCGCGCCCTGCCCACCATCCGGGCGATCGTCGCGCCGCTCAACCCGCCGCAGCGGGAAGCGGTCGAGCACGTCGACGGACCCCTCCTCATCCTTGCCGGAGCGGGCAGCGGCAAGACCCGGGTCCTCGCCCACCGGGTTGCCCACCTCGTGGCCAGTGGCGTGCCGCCGTACCGGATCGTGGCCGTCACCTTCACGAACAAGGCGGCCGGGGAGATGCGGGACCGGATTGCGGGGCTCATCGGTCCGGAGGCCACCCGCGAGGCGACGATCGGCACCTTCCATTCGATCTGCGCCCGGATCCTGCGCCGGGACGGGGATCGGATCGGCCTGACGTCCAGCTTCACGATCTACGACCGCGCGGACCAGCTGGCCGTCATCAAGGAGGCCCTCCGCCGGCTCGACCTGGACGACAAGCGGTTCGCGCCCCCGGCGCTGCTCTCGTTCATCGGTCAGCGGAAGGACGAGCTGGCCGATCCGGCCACCGCCAAACGCCAGGCGGACAACTTCTGGGAGGAGCAGGCCGCCCGGGTGTACGAGACCTACCAGCGTGACCTGGCCGAGAGCGACGCCGTCGACTTCGACGACCTCCTGCTGCGGGTCGTGTTCCTGTTCGAGCAGCATCCCGACGTGCTGGGCCGCTACCAGCGCCGCTGGCAGTACATCCTCGTCGACGAGTACCAGGACACGAACCGCGCCCAGTACCGTCTCTGCGCCCTGCTGGCCGCGGTCCACCACAACCTGGCCGTGGTGGGGGACGACGACCAGAGCATCTACTCCTGGCGCGGCGCCGATCTGCGGAACATCCTCGACTTCGAGCGGGACTGGCCCAAGGCCAAGGTCGTCAAGCTCGAGCAGAACTACCGATCCACCCAGACCATCCTCGACGCGGCGCACGCGGTCGTGTCGCGGGTCGAGGGGCGGAAGGACAAGCGGCTATGGACCGATCGCGGGGCGGGGGCCGCGGTCAGCGTGTTCGACGCCTACAACGAGTACGAGGAGGCGGAGTTCGTCGCGCGCCAGGTCGAGCGCCTGGCCTCGTCCGCGGATCGGCGACGGGGCTGGGCGAGCGCTGCTGACCACGCGGGCGGAGGACGGGCCGGCCAGCGCTGGCGTCGGTGGCGGGCAGCCGATGCGGAAGCCGATGGCGCTGACGGCGCGTCGGGACCCCTCCGTTTCGGCGACATCGCGGTCGCGTACCGGGTCAACGCCCAGAGCCGGGTCCTGGAAGAGGCCTTCATGCGGTTCGGGATCCCGTACCAGCTGGTGGGCGGGGTCCGGTTCTACGAGCGGCGCGAGGTGAAGGACGCGCTGGCCTACGCCCGGCTGGCCCGGAACCCCGGTGACCGCGTCGCGCTGGAGCGCGTGATCAACGTCCCGACCCGGGGAATCGGCGACAAGACGGTGAGCGAGCTGCGGGCGTGGGCCGATGGGAGCGGCTCCACGCTGTGGGCGGCCGTCGAGGCCGCGGAGTCGAATGCCAACCTCGCCACGCGGGCCAAGACCGCCCTCGCTGGCTTCGCGGAGCTCGTCCGTGGCCTGGCGGCAGTCGCCGCCAGCGAGCCGACGTCATCGGTCCTCGAGGCGTGCCTCGAGCGGAGCGGTCTGCGGGCACTCCTCGAGGACGGGAGCGAAGAGGGATCCGAGCGGTGGGCGAACCTCGTCGAGCTGCGGAACCATGCCGCCGAATTCGACGAGCTGGAGCCGCCCGAGGGGCTTGCCCGCTTCCTCGAGGAGGTGGCACTCGTCTCGGACCAGGACACGCTGGAGGAGCGGCCCGAGCGGGTGACCCTGATCACGCTCCACGCGGCGAAGGGCCTCGAGTTCCCGGTCGTGTTCATGGTCGGGCTGGAGGAGGGGCTGCTGCCCTACGCCCGGGCCCTCGACGACGAACGGGAGCTCGAGGAGGAGCGGCGGCTCACGTACGTGGGCATGACCCGGGCCAAGGACCGCCTCTACCTCGTCCACGCCCGGCATCGGTCGGCGTGGGGGAGCGGCGGCGTCGAGGTCGAGCCCTCCCGCTTCCTCGCCGACCTGCCCGAGGACCTTCTCGAGGTGGGCAGCGGACGGCGCGGGCCGACCGGGCTGGGCTGGGTCCGCGAGGAGTCCGGGTCACGCACGCCGTCGTGGCGCGGCGGCGGCGATGGACGACGAGGGCAGCCAGTCACCCAGCTACTGGGGGCGCATCCGCCCCGGCCTGGAGCCGTTGCGCCCGGAGCGACTGCCCGACCTCGTGGTGCCCGAGCGGGGCGCCGCTCCCCGACGTGGACCTCGGCAGCGGGACCTTCACGGCGCCCGCAGCCCGGCGACGCGCCAACTCCCGCTGAGCTCGCGTGGCGCGCCGGCGACAAGGTCCGCCATCGCCGATTCGGCGACGGGATCGTGGTCACCTCCCAATGGGTCAGCGGCGACGAGGAGGTCACCGTCGCCTTCGCCGGCCAGGGCGTCCGCCGCCTCATCGGCTCCTACGCCGGCCTCGAGCGCACCGCTAAGCGCGGGGTAACGGGCCGTCTCATCCGCCGAGTTAGGTTTGGCGCAATGGCGGAGCCGACGGAGGAGGAGCCGACCCAAACAGCATCGACCGGCGCTGGTTCGACCGAACGCGAGCCCCGGCTGATCAACCTGACCGTCCGAGTCGACGACTATGTGCTCCTCCACGCACAAGTGAAGGCCATGCGCGAAAGCCGGTCTATCAACGGCCTGATCGCTGACTTTCTCTCGGAGTACAGCGGGATCCCGACAAGGGCTGTCCACCGGCGTCTCCCCCGACCGATACGGCCGCGCACGATCTACGAAGAAGCCCGTCGCGAGGAGCGTCGCCGTCGCCTGGGAGGCGTTGGGTAGGACTTCTCCGTGTCACATCCCTTCGTGATAAGGATCACTTCACGCCTTGCGTTATCACGAAGCGATGTGAGGCGGTGACCCTGCTCTGGATGTCGCAGCCGCAGGCGCTACCATCGGCCCGTGGCGGACGTCGACGCGAATATCCAGGCCCTGGCGGACGAGCTGGTCGAGGCGCGGGGAGAGTTCCAACAGGCCCTGGCCGACATCGATCCCGCCCTCCTGATGAGCCCCGGACTGGTGGGCGTGTGGTCGGCGCGCGAGCTGGTGGCGCACATGGGGTACTGGGCCGGCCACGCGGCGGAGGCCATTCACCTCGCCGAGCAGGGCCGCCTGGACGAGTTCGAGGCCGATGTCCCCAGCGTGGACGAGCGAAACGCCGTCGTCGCGCGGGTCGCGGGCGAGACGGACATGGCCACCGTCCAATCCCGCGAGGAGCTGGCCTTCGAGGCGTTCCGGAAGCGCATCCTGACCGTGGATCCCGAGTGGCTCGACGAGCGCGACGCGGACGGCGACACGCTCGAGGAGATCATCAAGTACGACGGGGTCGACCACTTCCGCGAGCACACCCACGACATCCGGGCCTGGTTCGCCGCGGGAGGTGAAGCGGAATCGGCGGATGACTGAGTCGGCCGCCAAACGAGCGGCGGAGCTGCGCGAGGCCCTCGAGGACGCGAACTATCGGTACCACGTCCTCGACGCCCCGATCATCGAGGACGCCGAGTACGACCGCCTCCTCCGCGAGCTCGATGAGCTGGAGGAGGCCAACCCGGAGCTCCGGACCCCGGACTCGCCGACCCAGCGGGTGGGCGCCACCCCGTCGGCGGGATTTGCCGAGGTCCGCCACGCGGTGCCGATGCTGTCGCTGGCCAACGCCTTCGGCGCCGATGAGCTGCGCGAGTTCGACAGCCGGGTGCGCAAGGGGCTGGGCCTGACCGATGCGGACCCCGGCGTGGGCTACGTCTGCGAGCTGAAGATCGACGGTCTGGCGGTCAGCCTCCGCTACGAGGGTCGCATCGTTCGCGCGCGGCGCGACCCGGGGCGACGGCTACACCGGCGAGGACGTGACCGCCGAACCTGCGGACGGTCCGGGCCATCCCGCTCACCCTGCGGTCCGACCCGCCGGGGGACGCGCTCGAGGTGCGGGGCGAGGTGTTCATGCCGCGGACGGCATTCCGGGAGCTGAACGAGCAGCTCGAAGCGGAGGGCAAGCCGCGCTACGCCAACGCGCGGAACACCGCCGCCGGATCGGTGCCGGCAGAAGGACCCGCGGGTGACGGCCAGCCGCCGCCTATCGGTCTGGACCTATTCCCTCGTTGGGGTGCCGGGACTCACCAGCCAGTCGGCCTCGCTCGCGCTCCTGCGCGAGCTCGGCTTCGCCGGTGAACCCCCACGTCCGCGAGGCTCGAGGCGTGGACGAGGTGCTGGCGTTCGTCGAGGAGTGGCAGGACAAGCGCCACGACCTCGAGTACGAGACCGATGGCGTGGTCGTCAAGGTGGACGACGTGGCCGAGCAGGAGCGGCTGGGGTTCGTCTCCCGCTCGCCGCGCTGGGCGGTCGCGTACAAGTTCCCGGCCGAGCAGGTGACGACCCGGCTGGAGGCGATCGAGGTCTACGTCGGGCGGACCGGGGCGCTGACCCCGGTCGCGCACGTCGAGCCGGTGTTCGTGGGCGGCACGACGGTCCGCAACGCGACGCTCCACAACATCGACGAGATCCGGCGCAAGGACCTGCGGGTCGGGGACCTCGTGCGGCTCCAGCGGGCGGGGGACGTCATCCCGGAGGTGCTGGGGCCGGTGGTCGAGGCCCGCACCGGGAAGGAGCAGGAGTGGGACATGCCCACCACCTGCCCGGTGTGCGGGACGGAGGCCGTGCGCGAGGAGGGCGAGGTCGTCGCCCGCTGCCCGAACCCGTTCTGCCCCGCGCAACGGCTGGGCGGCCTGCTCCACTTCACCGGCCGCGGCGGGATGGACGTCGAGGGCGCTCGGCTACAAGGTCATGGTCCAACTCGTCGATAAGGGGCTGGTAAGCGAGCCGGCCGACGTCTACCGGCTCACCGTCGAGACGATCGAGGGGTTGGACCGATTCGCCCGCAAGAGCGCGGAGAACCTCCACGGGTCCATCGAGCGCTCGCGGCAGCGGCCGCTGTACCGGATCCTGGACGGGCTGGGCATCCGCCACGTCGGGGCGCAGACGGCCATCGACCTCGCCCGCTGGCTGGCGCAGGACATGCCGCCGGCCGACGGGGAGTCGGACGCGGCCTGGACGGCGCGGGTCGCCGAGCGCCTGGCCGCGGCCTCGGCCGAGGAGCTGACAGCCGGTGTTCGGGGTCGGGGCGGTGGTGGCGGAGAGCATCGCCCGATTCTTCCGCGACGAGCACACCGGGGAGGTGCTTCGCCACCTGGTCGAGGCCGGCGTCACGGCCGAGGCGCCCGAACCGGGAGCCGCCGCGGCCGCCAGCGAGGGCCCGCTTGCCGGCAAGACCCTGGTCGTGACCGGCACGCTGCCCACCTTCAGCCGCGAGGAGGCGGAGGCGGCCATCCGGGCCGCCGGTGGCCACCCGGCCGGATCGGTCAGCGCCAAGACCGATTACCTGGTCGCCGGCGAAAAGGCCGGCTCGAAGCTGGCCAAGGCCGAGTCACTCGGCGTGCCCGATCCTGGACGAAGACGGGTCTCCGCGCGTTGCTGGAAGAGCTGATACGGATCTGTAGCCATCGGGTTCGGACGGACTGCTATCGGGATCGATGCCGGTGCGGTGCTCGATTGCACTCCGCGGCCATGAACACCACGCCCAAGGGGCAGCCGCCCCGGTATTCGGCCCGACCTGGCCCGGAGCTTCCGTGCGCGCCTCCTCGCTCGCCCTCTACTTGACGGCCGCGTTGGCCGCATCGGCCGGCCTTGTGCACGCGGACGGCGAGCGTGGCCCGGGCGGCGCACGAACCCCGAGGCGGAGGGCGTCCTGGCCGCCTTCGGCCTCGTGATCGTGACCGTCGGTGACTGCGGTCGCTCGCTGGTTCCGAGAGGAACCTGAGCTAGACGGCCCTAGATCCGGGCGTAGACCCCGACGAACCAGACGAACCGGCGGCCGGTGTGGAGCGGCCGGAATCCGGCGGCCAGGACCTGGGCTTCGACATCGGCCCGGTCGTGGATGAAGCGCGGGAAGCAGTCGCCCTGGATCCATCCCAGGATGCCGAAGACGAGCCACCGGGTCTCGGGCCACGAGGCCCCAGAAGCCCCGCGACTCGGGTATGGCGAACGCGTAGAGCCGCGCGCGCGGCGCCCGTGGAGCGGGCAATGAGCGCATCGGCGTCGGGGTAGCAGCAGATGACCTTGTCGAGCACGACCACGTCGTGCGGATCGAGCGGCTCGACCGCCGCGTCGCCGACCCACAGGTCGGTCCGGTCGGCGCATGCCCGCCTCCTCGATGAGCTCCGACGCCATGGCGATCGCCTCTGACGACAGGTCGGCACCCGTGCCCCGCGTGGCTCCCGCCTCGAGCGCGCGGAGGAGGAGCTCCCCGGTGCCGCAGCCCACGTCCATGATCGTGGAGCCGGCCAGCCCCTCGTCGCGGAGCCACGAGAGCATGAGGTCGGTCGCTTCCGGTCCCACCGGCTCCCAGTCCTGGAAGCGCTCGTCGAAGTGCTGACCGATCTGCCCCGCTTCATCGCTGAGCGGCGCTCGGATCGGCGGACGGGCCTCCGGATGCTCCGGCGGGCAGGCACAGGGCTCGGACATCGGTCCGGAGTCTAGACTGCGCCGACCCGTGACACCCGCCACGCGCCCCCGCCAACCGCCCCCGGCTGATGACAGGCCCGTTCCTGGCGGTTGCCGTCGCCAGCCTGGTCTACTTCGTCGCCGATGGGATGACCCTGCCCATCTACCCCGTCTTCGTGGCCGGGCCGCTCGGTGGCGACGACGCGGCGCTCGGGCCTGGTGTTCGGGGCGTTCAGCGTCACCGCGCTCCTGCTCCGGCCGTGGTCGGGCACGTTCGCGGACAAGCGCGGCCGGCGGCCCCTGCTGCTCGGAGGGGCGGTGCTCCTGGCGGTGGGGATGGTCGGGCACATCGTGGCGTCCACCGTGGAGCTGCTCATCGTCATGCGGCTCATCCTCGGCGTGTCCGAGGCTGCCTTCTTCGTGGCCGCCTTCACGATCGCCGCCGACCTTTCGCCGGAGGACCGCCGCGGGGAGGCGCTGAGCCTGATCTCCCTCTCGCTGTACGCGGGCATCGCGATCGGGCCGTTCATCGGTGAGCTCGTGCTCGGCGAGGACCGATTCGCCCTGGCGTGGGCAACAGCCGCCATCCTCGCGGTGGTGGCCACGCTCATCGGCCTCCGGGTGCCGGAAACTCGACCGCCCGAGGGCATCGGCACGGGTCAGGCGGGTCGATACCGGATCATTCATCCCCGTGGGGTCCTGCCCGGGTTCATCGTCCTGGCCGGGACGTGGGGCATGGCCGGGTTCTTCGTCTTCGCCAAGCCCTACGGAACGGAGCTTGGGCTCGGGGGCGTGGCCCCGCTCTTCCTCCTCTACGCCGGCATCGTGATCGTCATCCGCGCCCTGATGCCGTGGGCGCCGGACCGATTCGGCGGCCGACGTCTCGGCGGGGGAGCCCTGGTCGCGATCATCACGCGGGTTGGGGGTGATGGGCGTCGTGAACAGCCCCGTGGGCCTCTATCTCGGGACCACGATCATGGCCCTGGGCGTGGCGTTCTTCCCGCCGGCCATCCTGACCATGGCCCAGGCCGGAGTGCCGGCCCTCGAACGCGGGACGCTCATCGGCACGACGAGCGCGTTCATCGATCTCGGCTTCGGGGTGGCGCCCATCACGCTGGGGCTGGTCGCGAGCGCGGGCGGGTACCCGGTGACGTTCCTCGTATCGGCGGCGATCGCCGGCGTGGGACTGGCGCTCCTGAGCCTGACCAGGGACGGGCGGCGAGCGAGGTGCGTCCCCGTCGAGGTCGAAGTGGAGCCGACGCGGGTCTAGTCGCCCTCGGCCAGGAACGCCTCGACGATCGTCGTCGTAGCCGCGGAACGAGCTGCGAACGGTGTGGCCGCACTCCGGATCCACTTCCAGCCGCGCCCCGGGAATGTGCTCGGCCACCAGCTCCGACGACGGCAGCGGGACGACCTGGTCCTGGCCGCCCGCCAGCACCAGGGTCGGGACCCGAATCTCGCCGAGGCGGGCGGTCACGAACGAGCTGGGGTCCAGCGTCCCGCGCAGCTCGGCCAGGAACCGCTCCGGGGTGGCGGGCACCGGCTGGAGGCTGGCCGCCGCGGCGAAGGATCCCGCCGGCGGCGCATCGGATGCCTCGCCGCCGGGCCGCATCTGGAGCGCCATCCGAGCGAAGAACTCACCCCACTCGCCGCGCTCGCCCAGCCCGATCCACTCCGCCATCCGCGGCGCCATGGCGGAATCCGCCGGCGTCTCGGCGGCCGACGCGGCCAGCACGAGGCGCGACACGAGGCTCGGATGGTCCACGGTGAGCCAGAGCGAGATCCGCCCGCCGCCTGACTCGGCCTCGATCGCGAACGGGCCATGCGGGGCGCCCGGACGCGGTCATGGCGACCGTGATGGCGGCCGCGCTGACGCGGGGATGGAGCAGGCGTTCGGCATCGGCCGGGTCGTCCGGGATCGGTGCGGCCCACGACGAGCACCGATCGGGCCGCGCGTCGGCTCTCCCAGCGCTTCGCGAGGAGCGCCTCGGTCCCGGCGAGGAGCCGCAGGCCGGTCTCCACGCCGCCGACGACGAGGAGCGGACGGCCAGGCCCGCCGGGCAGCAGGAGCCGCTCGATCCGCCCGCCCGGCACGGGCAGCGACTCGACCCGGGGCGCCTCCTCCATCGGTCCATTCTCGCCTGCTAGCATCGGCTCATGATCAGTCGCGAGGACGTCGAGCACGTCGCCGCGCTGGCTCGCCTCCACCTGACCGATGAGGAGCTCGACCTGATGGAGGGCCAGCTGTCGCGCATCCTCGAGGCCATCGCCGTCCTCCAGCGACGTGGACACCAGCCACGTCGGGCCCACCGCCAGCGTGCTGGCCACTCGAGAACGTCATGCGCGACGACATCCCGTCCGACGGCATCTCCCGCGAGGCGGCGCTCGCCAACGCGCCGCTGCGCGAAGGCGACCATCTCCGCGTTCCGCTCATCCTGAAGGAAGGCCGCTAGACCGATGGGCACCGGCTCCGCCGGCGCCGGAGCTGCCGCTCGCCGACCGCACCATCAGCGAGGTCGTCCCGCTGCTGGACGCCAGGGAGCTGTCGAGCCGCGACCTGGTCGAGGCCTGCCTGGCCCGGATCGAGCGCGATGCCGGGCGGCTGAACACCTTCCTCGCCGTCGGCGCCGAGCAGGCGCTGGCCGCCGCGGACATCGCCGACGGCGCGCGGGCCGACGGCGTCCGGGCGCCGCTGCTCGGCATCCCGTACGCCCTGAAGGACATCTTCGTCACCCGCGCCCTCGACGCGGACGGGGCAGCCGAACGGCGGGCTGCCGACCACCGCCGGGTCGCAGATCCTGGCCGGCTATCGGTCGCCGTACGCCAGCGATGCCGAGGACCGGATGGCCGCCGCCGGCGCGGTCCTGCTGGGCAAGACGAACCTCGACGAGTTCGCGATGGGCTCCTCGAACGAGAACAGCGCCTACGGACCGGTCCACAACCCGTGGGACGAGACCCTCGTGCCGGGCGGTTCGAGTGGCGGGTCCGCGCGTGGCGGTGGCCGCCGGCCAGGCGTTCTTCGCGACCGGCACCGACACCGGGGGCATCGATCCGCCAGCCGGCCGCCCTGAGCGGGGTGGTGGGCATGAAGCCCACCTACGGGCGGGTGAGCCGATACGGGATGGTGGCCTTCGCCTCGTCCCTCGACTGCGGCGGCCCACTCGTCCGCTCGGTGCGCGACGCGGCGCTCGTCCTGGGCGCGCTGGCCGGGCACGATCCGCGCGACGCGACCAGCGTGGACGAGCCGGTCCCCGACTACGTGGCCGCGCTCGACGGGGAGGTGCAGGGACTCCGGCTGGGCGTTCCGCGCGAGTTCTTCGTGCCGGGCATGGAGCCCGGGGTCGAAACCGCGGTCCGGGCCGCGGTCGACGTCCTGGCCGCGGCCGGGGCGGACATCGTCGAGGTCTCGCTGCCGTCCACCGACAAGGGCCTGGCGACCTACTACATCATCACCCCGGCCGAGGCCAGCGCGAACCTGGCCCGCTACGACGGGATCCGCTACGGCGCCTCGGCCGGCGTGGATGACCTGCTCGAGAATTACCGCCTGACCCGCGGCGCGGGGTTCGGGCCGGAGGTCAAGCGGCGGATCATCCTGGGCACGTACGCCTTATCGGCCGGTTACTACGACGCGTACTACCTCAAGGCCCAGCAGGTCCGGACCCTGATCAAGGCCGAGTTCGACGAGGTCCTCGCATCGGTCGATGCCCTCCTCGCGCCGACCTCGCCCATCGGTCGCCTTCAAGATCGGCGCCAAGACCGAGGACCCGCTCCTCATGTACCTCAACGACGCCTGCACCCTGCCGGTGAACATCGCCGGCCTGCCGGGGATATCGGTCCCGTGCGGGCTGTCGGAGGGGCTGCCGGTGGGCTTCCAGGTCATCGGTCCGCGCCTTCGGCGAGACGACCGTCCTCAGGGTGGCCGATGCCTACGAGCGCCGCGCCGGCTTCACCGAGCTGCGACCGCCCACCGCCCACGACTGAGGGTCAGGTCGAAGCGAGAAAGTCCAGCACCAGCTTGGTGAAGCGCTCGGGCTGCTCGAGGTTCAGCATGTGGGCCGCGCCCTCGAACACCTCGAACCGGGCGCCGGGCACCGTGTCGGCCAGGATGCGGCAGGTGGCGTTGGTGTAGGCCTCGTCCAGCTCACCGATGACGACCAGGAGCGGCATGGTCACCTGGTCCAGCCGCTCGTCGGCCGGCGGGTCGAGGCGCTGGGGGATGCCCTCCTCCTTCTCGGCCGCGTAGGTGGTCAGGATCCAGTCGTGCATCATGGCCCGGATGGCCGGGTCCAACCGGCCTTCGGGCTGGCCAGGGCCGTCCCCCCAGAACGCGGTCTCCATATCGGCCAGTCGCTTCCAGTCCTTCGCCTCCAGCGCCTCCTCGCGTCGCCTTGTCGAGGGCCTCGCCCGGCGCGACCGCCTCGGCCGGGAGGTCCGGCTCGCCGACGCCGCCACCGGCCACCGCGATCAGGCTGGTCACGCGTTCCGGGTGCGTCACGGTGAAGTTCAGGGCGATCGACCCCGAGCGCGAGGTGCC
The DNA here is from genome assembly GCA_963843015.1 of uncultured Chloroflexia bacterium. Classification (GTDB taxonomy): domain Bacteria; phylum Chloroflexota; class Limnocylindria; order QHBO01; family QHBO01; genus DASTEQ01. The sequence goes on from CAWJIR010000008.1 coordinate 188,902, forward strand.
GAGGAGATGGGTCGTCTCCACGCCCAGGTGGTCGAGCGCCTGCTCGAGATCGCCATGGTTCGAGAACTCGACGTGCTCGCTCTCGCTCCGGCCCCAGCCGCGGGTGTCGTACCGGATGACGCGGTAGTGCTCGGCGAACGCCGGGACGTGCGGATCCCACTGCCGGAGGACGGCGACGCCGGCGTGGAGCAGGACCAGGGCCGGCCCCTCGCCGGCCTCCTCGTAGTACAGCCGACCGCCGTTGACCGGGATGAATCCGCTCTTCTCCATGCGCCGATCCTACCGCTAGACTGCGAAACCGATGCCCGAGATGAGCCACGTCCACCTCGCGAGTCCGGACCAGACGACCCTGAACCGGGTCTTCCGCGAGGGCGGGGCGCAGTCCTTTCCGCAGTGGCTGTCGACCGACTATGCAGAGCGCCCGCGGATCGTGTGGTACGGGATGCGTGGCGTCGCTGCATGATGAACATCGAGCCGCCGAAAGACGAGCGCCCGCGGTCTGTGGCCCCGGCCCACCGACGACTGGTCCGAGCCGCCACGCGGCGTGATCCTGGCCACGGTTGATGCCGAGCGGGCCGCGACGGACCTGGCGCCGGTCATCGGTGAGAGCGCCGAGTGGTGGGAGACGGGGGAGGACCCGCTCCTCAAGGCCACCTGTCGACGGACGACCCTCGGCCGAAGCGTGCTCGTCCTGGCCGAGCCGTCGGGCGAGGGATACATCGCCGCCTGCCTGGCCCGCTTCGGGGAGGGGCCGGTGGCCGTGGTCCTGGACGGCACGACGAAGGTTGGCCGTCCCGTGGAGGCCAACCCGGTGAGCGACGGCCCCGCCCGCTACGTCCGCCTCGGCGAGCCCGACGCCCCGACGCTGATCTTCCTTCCCGCCAGCGCCTGACCCGTCAGTACCAGCTCTTGGTCTGTCCGGGGGAGTCCGGGTCCGATTAGGGCGGTGCCCGCGGTGCACCACTTTCGAAATTTGCTATTCCATCTGGCTGCCGCGGCACCTAGACTCGCAGTACTTTCGGCGGTCGACCGATGTCCAGTCGACTTCCGGAAAGGGAACTCATCGCCGGCTTCTTATCTCTGCCGGCCGCCAACCAGAGAGGGGAACTGTGCCCGCTTCCTCATCCGTGCGAAGCCGTTTCGGCTCGCTTGTTCTTGCCATCGCATTGTTCGCGCTGCAGATGGCCCCGGTCGCCGCGACCGAGATCACGACCGACCTGTGGGTCTACAGCTACGGCGACACCGTGACCGTGACAGGGGTGGACTATGCCCCGCTCGAGACGGTCGAACTCGTCACCACAGATCCCTACGGCGTTGAGGTTGACCGCGGCCAGGTAGCGGCCGATGAGCTCGGCGGCTTCACGTACCAGTTCGTCCTGCTCTCCGACGTCCCGGGCATCTACGACGTCGTCGGTACGGGGCTGACATCTGGCCTCACCGCGTCCACCCAGTTCGACCCCGCCTCCGTCTCGGTGACTAACATCGGATCGTTCGTTTGGTACCGGGATGCAGGCACCGGAATCGATCTCTCGGTGAACGGGACCTACGGGTGCACGTCCAACGGGAATCCATCGTGCACAACTCCTACGAGCCTGGTCATCGAGATTCGTCGTACGGACTCGACCAACAACACCGCGACGGGGGCAGTCGTAGCCTCTCGTACGCTCACCAGCCTCACCGACGACGTGAATAACGTCGCTTGGGGACCGCAAACGTTTCAGTTCCGGTTGAGTCCGGGAGCTGGTCAGTTCCCTATGCCGTCCGACGGCATGTTCGACGTCAAGGCCACGTTCAACTACAGCGGAGCCAATTCACCACAGACAGCGAGTAAGGACGATCAATTCGGGATCGACAACACGGCGCCAACATCTTCGGTCAATGCGATCGGGAATCAGACGCCCGGAGTCAATTTCGACGTGTCCGGAACGGCGTCGGACGCTGGCTCGGGGATAGCTAGCGGGGGCGTTGCCCTCTCACTTCGAAGGACGTCTCCGTCCGCGGCGACGGTCTGGACGGACGTGGTCAACGAGAGTGGAGGCACCTGGAATAAGAACAACGTTCCTGGGCAGATTGCTGGGTCTTACTGTTTGGACAGCGTCGCCACCGACAAAGCGGGAAATGTGCAATCCATCGCAGGCTCCGCGTGCTTCAGCATCGGCGCGGCAGACGGTGCGGCGCCTGCGGGCTCGGTGGAAATCGATGGTGGAGCGGCGTTTACCAATTCCACGAGCGTGAGTCTGCACTTGCTGGCGACCGATGCCGTGGGAGTCACTGGCTATGTCGTGGACAACGCGAGCACCTGCCCGACGTCTGGTTACACCGCGGTTGCCGCCACCACATCGCTGAACACAACAGTTGGACATGTCCTGGTTGCAGGGGATGGCGTGAAGACTGTATGCGCCCGATACCGGGACGCCGCCGGCAATAACTCGAATGCGACGGACACCATCACGCTGGACCAGACGAATCCGACGACGACCATCACCGGGAATCCTTCGAACCCAACCAATAGCACCAGCGCGACGTTTACGTTTTCCACCACCGATCCGCTCTCCGGCGGCGTGGCTTCCGGCGTCAACCGTGCCGAATGTCAGCTGGATGGCGGTGGGTACTCGACCTGCGTGAGCGGAGTCAGCTATGGCCCGCTCAGTGGGGGTTCTCACACGTTTGACGTTCGTGCCGTCGATAACGTCGGCAACACCGGAAGCGCGAGTTCATTCACCTGGTTCGTGGATTCGACCAGTCCTGTTGCGTCCATCACGATCAACGACGGGGACGCATGGACCAATGCACTCGCCGTTACCGTTGATCTGACTGGTACCGACAACGCTGGTATTTCTCGGTATCGGCTTGCCGAGACTCAGGTGGGCTTGGATAGCGCACCGGATGTAGCGGTCTCACCCTCAGAGTCGAGCTTCAGCAGATCGGACCTCGCCTTTAACCTGACTGGTGCCGATGACGCTGCAAAGACCGCATGGGTGCGCGTTTGCGACGCAGCGAACAACTGCACCGACGCCAGCGACACGATCGGCCTCGATCGTGTCGCGCCGACCGTCAGCCTCTTGATCAACGTCGGGGCGGCCTGGACGAACGACCCGAACGTCTCGCTGGGGGTGACCGCCTCGGATGCCCTGAGCGGTCTGGCCAGCTACGGCTTCGGTGAGTCCGACCCTGCCGACGCGTGCCCGCAAGGCACGGCCGGTGATCCGAATGGCCCCAATGCATTCCTGTTGACCGGTCCGGATGCCGCATCCAAGCCGGCCTACGTCGCGGTCTGTGACGCGGCGGGTAACTTCGCGCAGGCCACCGACACGATCGGCCTCGACCGCGTCGCGCCGGTCATCGCTGACGAGGGCCCGACCACGCTCCCCAATGGCAACGGTTGGTACAACGCCGATGTCACCAACCAGTTCTCGGTCACTGACGCGCTGTCGGGCCTGAATGCGGCCTGCGATGCGGCCTTCAACGAGCCGTTCGACTGGCAGTCGAAGACCACGACCGGGGAGGGCCTGAATCGGACGGTCTTCTCCGACAGTTGCACCGACCTCGCCGGCAACACGGCTCCGGCCCGCCTGAGCGGCGAATTCGATGTCGACAAGACCGCGCCGACCGTCAGCCTCTTGATCAACGTCGGGGCGGCCTGGACGAACGACCCGAACGTCTCGCTGGGGGTGACCGCCTCGGATGCCCTGAGCGGCCTGGCCAGCTACGGCTTCGGTGAGTCCGACCCTGCCGACGCGTGCCCGCAAGGCACGGCCGGTGATCCGAATGGCCCCAATGCATTCCTGTTGACCGGTCCGGATGCCGCATCCAAGCCGGCCTACGTCGCGGTCTGTGACGCGGCGGGTAACTTCGCGCAGGCCACCGACACGATCGGCCTCGACCGCGTCGCGCCGGTCATCGCTGACGAGGGCCCGACCACGCTCCCCAATGGCAACGGTTGGTACAACGCCGATGTCACCAACCAGTTCTCGGTCACTGACGCGCTGTCGGGCCTGAATGCGGCCTGCGATGCGGCCTTCAACGAGCCGTTCGACTGGCAGTCGAAGACCACGACCGGGGAGGGCCTGAATCGGACGGTCTTCTCCGACAGTTGCACCGACCTCGCCGGCAACACGGCTCCGGCCCGCCTGAGCGGCGAATTCGATGTCGACAAGACCGCGCCGACCGTCAGCCTCTTGATCAACGTCGGGGCGGCCTGGACGAACGACCCGAACGTCTCGCTGGGG